>JALYQM010000012.1 GCA_030855825.1 bacterium | reverse complement strand
AAAACTACTTGTAATTTCTCCTTCGGGGAGAATTGTCTTCGTTTCCCTACATCATCCATTTTCTATTCCTCCTGATTATCTTGTAATATACCTTATTGTATTGTTCAAGATATCAGGTACCAGACACGGGTAACCTCGGTAGTGCGAACCTTAACACACCGTAAAATATGTATTTTCTTTCTATCTACCTGCTTTTCTGCAACGAAATGAGCGTACGAATTATCGTGCATTCGTCTCGTTGTAGAAAGGAGGTGAACCTCAGACCCTAAGTGTTTTACTGAAAACTGTCAACCGTATTATCTACTAAGGAGCATTCCATGAAATCTAGGAACTTCTTTGGTTGGCAGCGGCTCATTCTTACTATCATCATGCTCGTCGCTGTATTAGCCGTTCCCGTTCACGCGTCCGCCGGACTATCAGAGCCTGAAGGCTGTACAAGCTATGCGTCATTGGACGGTATCGCGGCCCAAACAACAACTATGACTGCTGGCGCATGCTTTCAAGTCACCGAAGACGCGGGCTCGTATTGGATCAAGATCAATAAAATCGTTGTCGGCAATAAAGGTCGAACGGTCACACTTGGTGTCCAGATAAAGACAGAATCGGTCGGTCGCAACTACTCAGCGCTACTGCGAACGACAGCAATCAGGAACAGCTACGGCTGGGTGCTAAATTTCTCGAAACAACTTAATGGCGCGCGTTCGATTAAGATCGTCTTCTTCAGGCAACAGCAGTCAGTAAAGATCTACTTCCCATAACACGGCCTCTTCAGGGCGCACTTCGTGATGAGAGCTTAACGCTCGTGTCGTGCGTCCTTTGGGTTGTGTGTTTTAGAGAAAGAAAGAGAAGAAAAATTTTACGGTGTGTGTTTTGTATTATTCTGTCTTTCAAACATTTTCTTCAAATATTTACCGGTGTAACTTTCCTTAACTTCAGCCAGCTCTTCGGGTGTCCCCTCTGCTACAAGCATACCGCCACCATCTCCGCCCTCGGGACCAAGGTCGATTAACCAGTCGGCATTCTTAATCACGTCTAAATTATGCTCAATCACCAGAATGGTATTGCCATGGTTAACTAGGCGACGCAGAATAGATAGCAATCTGGATATATCGGCGAAATGCAACCCCGTTGTTGGTTCATCGAGAATATACATTGTATGACCGGTAGGACGCTTAGATAATTCAGAAGCAAGCTTAATTCGTTGTGCTTCTCCACCGGAAAGCTGTGTTGCAGGCTGGCCGAGACGAATATAGCCTAAACCCACATCATATAAAGTTTCAAGTTTGTTTCGTAGTGATGGAATACTGCCGAAGAAATCAAGACCTTCTTCTACAGTCATATTTAAGACGTCATAAATATTCTTACCGCGGTAATGGACTTCAAGTGCCTCACGATTGTACCGCTTGCCCTCACAGGCATCGCAATTAACATAGACATCTGGTAAAAACTGCATTTCGATTTTGATCATCCCATCGCCCTGGCATACTTCACAGCGTCCACCTTTTACATTAAAACTAAATCGTCCCGGCCCGTAGCCTCGAACCTGTGCTTCTGTAGTGCGCGCGAAAAGCTCACGAATATAGGTAAAAGATCCTGTGTAGGTAGCTGGATTTGAACGTGGTGTACGGCCAATAGGAGACTGGTCAATCATTACACACTTATCCAGTGCCTCGAGCCCCACGATATCGTCGTGCTTACCTGGTTTATCTTTAGAGTGGAAGAAATACTCGGAAAGTGACTTGAATAAAATATCATGAACTAGTGTCGATTTGCCGGATCCGGAAACACCCGTAACGGTTATAAACTTCCCGAGCGGGATTGAGACGTCTATATTTTTAAGGTTGTGCTCGCTCGCACCAAGGATTTTTATTTCCATTACATTTTCGTTAACTTTTTTGCGGCGGCGCTGATCGGATTCCATTAAGGCTTTTACTGAGAATGTTTTATCTACTTCAACTACTTTTCTACCGGATAAATATTGCCCTGTTATCGACTTTTTATCTTTTTTAATCTCCTCTGGAGTTCCATGGGCAATAATCTGACCACCATGCTCGCCTGCTCCTGGTCCGAAATCGAAAATGTAGTCGGAAGCTTCCATTGTTTCTTCATCATGCTCTACCACAATGACGCTATTTCCTAAATCTCTCAGACGTTTGAGTGTTTTAATTAGTTTTGTATTATCGCGCTGATGTAATCCGATTGAGGGCTCATCGAGTACGTATAAAACACCGGTTAACCCGGATCCGATTTGTGATGCCAGCCGGATACGCTGCGCTTCCCCACCGGCAAGTGTTGCCGAAGTACGATTTAGAGTTAAATAATCTAAGCCGACATCAATAAGAAATTGTAGCCGGTTCACAATCTCTTTTAATATAGGCTTGCCAATTGTAGTTTCACGATCGGACAGTGTCTGGTCCTGCTGAAGTGCGTGAACCCATGTTAACGCCTTTTTTATTGAGTTATTGGTGATGTCATATATAGAATCTTTATTGATTGTTACTGATAGTGCTTCCGGTTTTAGTCGTTTGCCTTCACAGACTGGACAGAGCTCGGAACGCATATATTTTTCAATTTCGCCACGGACGTAATCTGATTCTGTTTCCTTATAACGGCGCAATAAATTTGGAACTACTCCCTCGAACACCGTGTCAAAACCAGTTTCGCGACCCTGGCGATTTTCTCCTTTGACGAAGTATGTCTCCAGCCCGGTGCCGTTGAGTAAAATATTTAAGGCCTCAGGTGTTAATTCTCTAATCGGAACTCTTACCGAAAATCCTTTGGACTTTGCTACCTCATTTATGATTCGGGTAAACCACGTTTCGGTACTGGATAATCTATTCCAGGGCAATATTCCGCCTTCGGAGATACTCAGGTTTGGGTTAAGAATTAGCTCAGAGTCAATTTTTAACTCTGTTCCAAGACCGGTGCAATTTGGACAGGCGCCTTGTGGCGAATTAAAAGAGAATGTTCGTGGTTCAATTTCAGGAATTGAGAGGTTGTCAAAAGGACACGCAAAATTTTCTGAAAAGAGGTGATCGACCATCTTTTTCGGATCCTGTGGGAAATTTAGATCATCGTCCTGAATATCTGAAATGATTACCGTTCCTTCTGAAAGTTTAAGTGATTGCTCGAGTGACTGCGAAAGCCGCGTACGATTACTCTGTAGTTTTTCAAAGTCTTCAAGGGCAAGTGCATCTTTGCCTTCCTTGGCCTGCTTGGCATGCAGTTGGTAAATTTCATCTGATACAACAATGCGATCAACAAGTGCATCGATAGAGTGTTTATTAGTTTTTATTAATCCAAAATCATCGGAGAGGTCGCGAATAGTGCCATCGATACGGGCGCGGGCAAACCCTTTTTTGCGTAAATCAGAAAACAGATTGCTAAACTCACCTTTTCGTTCTTTGACTACGGGCGACAGAATAAACAGTCGAGCTCCACGGGCAGCGACCTGTTTGTTTTTAGACATGATTTCGCCGGCAAGCCGGAAAACAGCATCGACAATCTGATCAATAGACATATGCTGGATTTCTCTGCCGCACTTAGGACAGTGCGGATGACCTACACGGGCGAATAACAACCGAAGATAATCGTAAATTTCTGTTGTTGTTCCGACGGTTGACCGAGGATTGTGGGAAGCTGCTTTCTGGTCAATGGAGATTGCAGGAGAAAGTCCTTCAATATAATCTGCATCAGGCTTGTCCATCACGCCCAAGAATTGGCGTGCGTAGGACGAAAGCGATTCAACATATCTGCGTTGCCCTTCAGCATAAATAGTATCAAATGCAAGTGAAGATTTTCCTGATCCTGAGAGTCCGGTAAAGACGACAAGCTTGTGCTTCGGGATTTCGACGTCAATATTTTTAAGATTATTCTCACGAGCGCCTTTAATACTAATGAAGTCTTTAGACATGCAGGATCTCCTTGGTGATAGTAATAGTGTATGATGCTTTCTGGTAATTTTCGGGTATAAAGCGTTAATCAGTGTATCATGTTTGTAAAGATATTTCTAGACTATGAATGAGAAGATAGCCCATCCCATAGTATTTACAGTACATTTCAATCGTATTATAATACGTTGCATGAAAGAAAATGCTCCTGATTACACTGACGATGCTATTGTCCGCGGAATTCAATCACAGAACGCCGACGTCTTTACTTATTTGTATGAACGTTATAAGGGGCCACTTACGCGGCTTTTTTGCTCACGCTCAGAATGTAGTATATATCAAGCTGAAGTGCTGGTTCAGGAAACTTTTTTGAAAGTATGGTCTGATGGTCATACATTCGCAAGAGAAGGAAAAGCTACCCAATATAATGCGTGGATTTATCAAATAGCGAATTATAGGATGATTGACAACCTCAGAGGTGAGTCACGTCGACATAGACGTTTCGAAGGTGAAGACGTTCTTGCCCAACTATCCGGTGAAGATTTATATTTAGAAATTGACGAAAGAGTTGCTAACCAGCAAATGCTTGAGGAAGTAAGACAGGCAATAGGTGATCTTAGCACTGATCAACGGACAGTTATCGAACAGCGGTTTTTTGAAGAACGCAGTGTAAAAGAAATAGCAGTCTCTTTGCAAAGAACAGAGTCCGCTGTTAAAGCTATTCAACACCGAGGGGTTACCGCACTTAGCAGAAGGCTTACTCTCGAATAAGCTACTCTTTCTTCTCATCCAACTTGGCTATTTTATCTCGTATTACTGCTGCTTCTTCGAATCTAAACTCTTTTGCTGCTTCTTTCATTTTTTTAGTTAAATAGCCTATCAATTTGGTTTTGTCCTGCGGAATAAGCTCTCCCGAAATGGCCTGATTATATACTGCTTCTGCTCGATTTACTTTGGTTGCTTCTGTTTCGTCTTCAACGATCCGGTCGATTAATTTCTCTCGAATCTTTTTAGTAATTTGGACGGGCGTAATTCCGTGCTCGAGGTTATACGCAACTTGTACTTCGCGGCGGCGTTTTACTTCATCGATTGCGGATTTCATCGATTTGGTTTCCTGATCGGCATACATAATAACTCGGCCGTTAATATGTCGTGCGGCACGACCCATTGTTTGAACGAGTGACGTATGCGAGCGTAAGAAACCTTCTTTATCTGCATCAAGGATTGCTACAAGTGATACTTCCGGTAAATCTAATCCCTCACGAAGGAGGTTCACCCCAATAACAACGTCATAAACACCACGGCGTAAATCGTCAAGAATATCGCTTCGGTCGAGGGTCTCTACTTCTGAATGGAGATAGGCTACTTTAACTTTTTGTTCAGTGAGGAATGTAGTTAAATCTTCGGACATGCGCTTTGTCAGAGTAGTAACCAATACTTTTTCATTTTTTTCTGCACGAATTAATATTTCATTCATGAGATTTCTAATTTGCCCTTCTGAGGGACGAATTTCAATCTCAGGATCGATAATGCCTGTTGGACGAATAAGTTGCTCGACAACCTGCTCGGATAGGCTTAATTCGTATTCGTTCGGAGTAGCCGAGGCGAAAATGGTCTGATTAATGCGTCGTTGAAACTCATCGAACTTGAGCGGACGGTTGTCCATGGCAGCCGGCAACCTGAATCCGAAATCAACGAGTGTCTTTTTGCGGGCCTGATCGCCGTTGTACATGCCGCGAATCTGCGGGATAGTGATATGCGACTCGTCCACCACGAGCAGATAATCCTTCGGGAAGAACTCGAGCATTGAGTTCGGTGCTTCACCCGGTTTACGTCCATCGAAATAGCGCGAATAATTTTCGATTCCGTTACAGTATCCTATTTCCTGAATAATCTCTAAATCATAATTAGTGCGTTGATTTAGGCGATAGGCTTCCATTGTTTTGCCTTCAGCTTTTAACTGCTCGACGCGAATTTCGAGATCCTCGCGGATCTCTCTAATCGCCTGCTCCATACGATCCACGGGAGTAACATAATGTTTTGCAGGATAGACTGAGATCATTTTGGGTCTGTCCAGGACATCACCACTCATCGGATCGATCTGGCTGATACGGTCAATCTGGTCGCCAAGAAATTCGATACGAACAAAATAATCTGTGTAGGAAGGATAAACATCCAGTGTATCCCCACGGCGGCGATACATGCCGCGTGCAAATTCAAAGTCGTTACGAGTGTACGACATGCGGGAAAGTACTTTCATAGCCAGATCCATGTTTGTGAATTGACCGATGTGTGCGGTGAGAATGGCATCCTGGTATTCTTTTGGTGAACCGATGTTATAAATACAGGAAACTGATGCGACAACAATTACATCGCGGCGGGTTAACAAGGACGTGGTCGAGGAAAGCCGGAGTTTATCTATCTCTTCATTAATTTGTGTTTCTTTTTCAATGTAGGTATCTGTTTGAGGTACATAAGCCTCGGGTTGGTAATAATCGTAATAGGAAACAAAGTATTCTACTGCGTTCTTTGGAAAGAAATCACGAAATTCCTGGTACAGCTGAGCTGCAAGTGTTTTGTTGTGTGAAATAACCAGTGTTGGCTTTTGGACATGCTGAATCACGTTTGCAATTGAGAACGTTTTTCCACTTCCCGTTACACCAAGAAGGGTCTGATTTTTGTTGCCTTTTTCAAGTCCTTCGATAAGAGATTCGATAGCCTGCGGCTGGTCCCCAGTTGGTTTAAAGTCTGATACAAGCTGAAATTTACTATCTTCCATTAGATTATTGTAACCCAATAAAAGGCGAAAGTCCAGATTGAGAGGTTCCTCTCTTTTATTGCTGCGGCTCATGCTTAGTAACTACAAGATCTGTCAGCTTTAGACCTTCCTCTTCTCCTGAGACATGCCAGCCCTCCGTCGTGCCGGACTCAAAATCCGAACCAAGGGTTGGGCGAGATGGCGCTACCGGAAGAGCTGAAGGAATAGCTGTGGGCGCTGCTGACAGTGTGGTTGGCGCGGCGATTGCTGATGGTCCGACTGTCGCAGTTGGTGGTTCCAGCGTCGGTGGGACGGCAGTGGCGGGCTGGGTTGGCGCCGATGTCGGTGCTGCAGTGACCATTGTCGGTTGAGCCGTGGGAGACAGCGGGATCATGGTTGCTGTCGGCGCGGACGTGGGTTGTACGACCTGCGGTGCCGGTGTTAGTTCAGCACCAGGCAATGCGCAGCCTGCGAGTAGCAGTAGTGCTACTAGAAGCAGAGCTGCCTTTCGGAATGAGTGGATCATCCTAGACCTCCTGAATAAGGGTCAATGATTACGCATTTCGCAATCATATTTCCCTCATCCAATAGGTCACATTTATATCGACAATTGATTTTAAAGAACTAGCGAATATCTAAACTATATTCACGCATCAAAAATCCTCAGTCGGATTTCGATTCATGTACTATGAATTTAGATAATGCATTATACTATAGGTGTAAAGTTTTGGAAAAATTAGATATGTTTACTTAGTTTATAGCCGAACATTATAATCAAAACGCTTGCTAGCATCTGAATTACCAGTAGCTCTGGATTGCGTTCTTGATCGCCTGTTCCAGGTAATGCAGCTGTTGTTGTAGCTGTACCAGTAGCGCTTGGATTTACTGTTGCAAGTGGATTAACGGTGCCTGTTGCTGAAGGTCTAGGAGAAGTGGTTGCCCGTACGGTAGCAGATGCAAGAGCTACAGCTGTAGATGAAGGTCTGTTGGTTGTATTAAGAAATGAATCGGGTGCATCTGATGAGACGTTCGCGCGAGATGATGGCGATGGTGATGTTCGGGTCACTACTGTGCTACCTCTGTAGAAAGGATTAACTACCCGTTTTGCTCCTGCTGGAAGGAAAAAATAGATTACAGCTAATACAAGAAGAACTCCAACAACACCAGCGGCGATTCTCATATATTTAATAAACCTCTTATAAGATTAATGATACTAGTATTATAACACACTATTTATATTGTACAATTGTGCTCGTTTTCTCTCATATTATTTTACTTTTGAAAATATACCCGTCAAAAACCCAAATACTTCTTCTTGACAAGACCCGAAGACTTCGGGTTTAATAAGGATATATAAAAAGTAAAAAATATTTATAAATTAGTAGAAAGCAGGAGGATACCATGCCCGTTATTGTATACCGAAAGCAGCGTCAGATATTAGATTTTATCTCACAGTACATTCAAAAAAATGGATACTCACCTACCTTACAGGAAATTGCTGATGCAATAAACGTTAAATCGCTTGCGACAGTACATGAACACTTACAGGCTTTAACCAAGAAGAAGCTTATCCGAAAGTATGAAGGTATGGTCCGGGGAATTGAAGTATTAGAAAAGAAAATAGGTAATATGCTCGAAGGAGTTGAATTACCTATCCTCGGGTATATTGCTGCAGGACAACCAATAGCAACATTTACTGATCCTAATGCTGCTATGACGGTAAGCTCCGGAATGATTTCTGGTAAGAAGCCTACGTATGTTTTACAAGTAAAAGGTGAATCGATGATTGAAGATGGAATCCTTGACGGTGATTTTGTTATTATCGAAAGACAGGAAACTGCACGCAATGGAGAAATTGTTGTTGCCTTACTCGAAAATGGACTCGCTACTTTGAAGAGATTTTATAAAGAAGCTACACGAATTAGACTTGAACCTGCTAACAGTACGATGCAGCCTATCTATGCAACGGACGTACAGATTCAGGGAAAAGTTGTCGGGGTAATACGTAAATATCAATAGAATTGGATTTGACTAATTACTTTGCTGCCAAGTAGTAAGAGGTCTTAAGAGCTCTCAGAAATGAGGGCTCTTATTATTAGTATGCTTAGTGCTTTCAAACTGAGCTACTGCAAAGCGCATAAGCAATATTAAAGGTAATACGGCGATAAATAGTATGAGGTTGGCAGCTGTTTTAGTCATATTTACTCTTTTTTATTGCACTCAATACAATAGACTTTATTCCAGCTATACTCTTCCAAAGTAGCGTCACAATAGCGGCAGTAATTAGTAGTAAAATAATAGAATCTGAGCAGAAAGTCTACCATAAAGTGTGACTCTACTGTGACCTGTTTTAGAGTTTTTGTCAAGATTAGTTAATCCGTGGTAGCAGATTGCGCCCAGTCATATCTGAAGGCTTTGGTACGCCCATTAGTGCCAAAATCGTTGGCGCAACATCAGCAAGAATGCCGTAGGGAAGTTGCATTGTAGTTAGTCCATTCGCACAGACCACAAAAGGTACCGGGTTATTAGTGTGTTCAGGATCAGGATTACCTTGTTCGTCAACCATTTTTTCTGCGTTACCATGATCTGCGGTCAGTACGACGGCACCTCCAGCATTCAATACTGCATTAGCAATTTTACCTAAACAGATATCTAAAGCCTCGCACGCTTTAATGGCAGCCTTAAGGTTACCTGTATGTGCCACCATATCAGAAGCGGCAAAATTGATGACTGCGAAATCAAATGATTGCTGTTCAATTTTTTTTAAGATAGTTTCGGTAATCTCAAAACTGGACATTTCCGGTTTTAAGTCGTACGTAGGTATCTTAGGTGAAGGGATAAAAATTCTCGCTTCTCCCAGGAAAGGATCTTCCCGCATTCCATTGAAGAAAAAAGTAGTAAACCGCTCTTTTTCTGTTTCGGCTATATGCAGGTGACGCATGTCGTGGTTTGAAAGGACTCGCGCAAGAGGCATATTTACTTTCTCCTGGGGAAATGCGATTCCACTTACGATAACATCGCGATCGTACTCCGTCATTGTCACAAAAAAAAGATTATTCAGTTGAGAACCGCGATCGAAGGTTGGTTTTTCCGGTGAGTTGAAATTGTTTAACACAAAGGCTTTGGTCAATTCCCGTGGACGGTCAGAACGGAAATTAAAAAATATTACTGCGTCATTATCTTTAACTAAGCCAACAGGCTGGTCCTGATCGTTTAATATTATTGTTGGTACGACAAATTCATCTGTTACGCTTTTTTTATAACTATTCTGTATAGCTTCTGTCGACGAATGCGCCGTATCACCGTGACCATGCACGAGCCCGCTGTATGCTTTTTCAATACGATCCCATCTGTTATCGCGGTCCATAGCATAATACCTACCTGCTATGCTTGCGATCTGTCCTATTTGCAGTTTTTTAATTTTATCCTCGAGATCGGCAAGAAACATAGCACCTGCGGTTTGAGCGGTGTCCCGCCCGTCCAGAAAAGCATGGATTTTTAATTGTTCTGGTGAAACCCCCTGTTGCCGGGCAAACCACATCAATGCATAGAGATGTTCAATTGAGGCATGCACATTGCCGTTACTTACGAGTCCCATTAAATGTAATTGTGAATTATTTTGCTTTACATGTTCGACTGCCTTTACAAACGCCGGTATGGTCAGAAAATTTCCTTCAGAAATTGACATATTTATTCGTGGGAGATCCTGGTACACTACCCGCCCGGCTCCTAAGTTCAAATGCCCGACTTCCGTCGAGCCAACTTCACCCGGCGTTAGACCAACGGCCGTTCCACTTGCCTGCAATCTTCCATGAGGATAGCGTGCAGAAAGATTATGAAAATTTGGCATGTTCGCCTGCGTTATGGCATTCCCGCTACTAGCCGGAGCTATTCCGAAACCGTCGAAGATAAGAAGTACAACAGGCTTAATTGGCTTGTCCAACATACTCAATTTCCTTTTCTATTTGTGAACTACATGAGTCAATCTTAATAAAATCAGCATTTACCGCGCCTGCTATAGCTATCAAAACGCCGATATCACGATATCCTGTTGTATCTATCATAACTTTACATTCTGATCTAAATGCAGTTTGAATAATATCAATATACTGAGATAGCGAATAAACATTCGTGTGTGTTAGAGATATCATGGAACCAGGCATTATCTCTGCAAACTTTTTACATTGAATTGCATTTGTAATAATATCGGTACTCACACAAATAATGGTTTCTCTGCCTATTTCTTTATGTAACGCACTATATAACCTAAGGTCGTCACTTAAAAAGGCGTTTTCTGTTATAAGCGGGCTATATAAATTTTGAATCTCTTTATAATAGTCAATTAATTGGAGCTCTGTTGCGTCTTCTAACATATCATTGCAAATAAATCCTTTTTCTCTGTCCTGCCGTAGCTCCGGCTTAACTCCAATAAAAATGTCGTCGTGCATTTTTTTTCCACTGGCTTTAACCTTTTCCTGAAGGATCTCAAGTTGAAGTGTGTTCATAATTATTCTGCTAGAGTCTATGGAATCCTTGAGAAGTCTAAAACTGAAAAAAACATCGTTTATTGCTGTTCCTCTGGATGGAATAATAGTAAATTCCTTGAACTCACCTTGTTTCCCTAGATTTTGAATCAAGGTATAAACACAGGTCGGGCTTTTGTTTTTACTTTCCTGAAAGTTATAGATTCGCTCAATATACGGGCGGAGTAGCTCTCCATGTAGTGCAGCAGATGCTTTTAAAATGCAGAATGAGATGGCTAATGAGATATTGATATGAAGCAGTTGTTGATTATGTACGAGACTAAGCTCCGTGAGCATCTTATCCAGTTCTCTCTGACGAAGTGGATTTAATCCTTCTAAAATGGGCGCGATGATATCATTTATAATTTCTATTGCCTTAGAGATATCTCTTTCATGACTATTGTCCGTTAGAGGTAGGATTGTTTCCACCTGTAAGCCATTATCGATTTTGATTTGGATCGTTACAAATGAATGGTCGCTATGGGTAGCTTTTGATGCTGATAATTTTTCTATTTTCTGCATATATTTTTATAAATGAAAACTAGTACGTGATTGAGATTCACTTTGTGAATATAGTAATACCTGCTTCTTAATATCAAGTTCCTGCTCTTCTTCGTAGTCGCACGCAAAATAGATAAATAATGGTATATGCCGCTTCTTTGCTATTTCATTGCAATGTTCGAGCATCTTTTTAATCGATGGATCTATTCGCGTTTCTTTTGATATAAAATTTGATGCTTCACATACTCCCGGCCCTTGTAAGAATCTAAAGCCTTCATCCATAAATTCGTAGGTATGCGCTGCTTTTTTATACGCTTTATTAAAAAGATGCGAGTCTATCCCCATCGTTAGGTCGGTGAGGCACTGTATATCCAGGATCACTCCATCTACGCCTATGTCGAGATATTCTTCAAGTTGCAGGACATTGGCTGGTATTTGAACGGTAATAAACAGTTTGAAACGAGGGCTTCGCGTCAACTTGGATTTTGTAATAATTTGCTTTATACTTTCAAACTCTTTTACTGTGCGGATAAAGGGTATTGTTAGGGTGATATCGCGGAAGTTATAAATATGTAGCAAACGATGGAGCGCTTCTAATTCCTCGATAAAGAAATCAGGGTTTTCTTGGATAAACTGTGCGCCCTGCTTTCCTAAAAATAGCTTTTTCCCGGACGCAACACATATTGACTGATATATTATTGGTTTAAGCGGAGATAATTTAAGTTCGTTTATTACATATGCTGTAAAAGCGTCGGTATAAGTTCCTTCTTTATGCTTTTGTAGTACAGACTTAACCAGTTCCATCCCGTTCAGAAAGCTATATCCGTATGCTCCGGTATTAATTGTTGTTGCAGCTGAAATATCTGAATAAAATTTTAATTTGCCACTTTCAACTTTAGTAGCTAACTTTGACTTGACCGATCTGCCTATCAGGGTTAACTCACTTTTATGAATATTAAGTGAAATATATGCTCCATCGGGAATATTCTCTGTCTGTTTTTCAGTTATGTACAGTTTAGGTCCTTTGAATTTAGTTTGCAGTTGTCCCTTTACCGGTACTTTGTCAGTTAAAATGAGGGCAGTAATGCTCAGTCCGGTAGCATCTTTTAACAGTGAATACGGTCCGACTAGAATCGCGTTACGGTGAATTCTATGTAAATCACTCTTTTTATTTATACGTTTTAAGTACCCTACCGCTACACCTGATCCAGAAGAATGCCCTTTGAATACTACTTTAGGAGAATTGAGATTTCTCGAAAAATGCCTTATTGACGCTATGTCATTTTGCATTTCTATGACTTGCAATGTATTTTCTATTGAAAATCCGAGTATGATCTGTTTGACAAAAGGATGTTGTTCACGAATAGATTCTACACTAGAAAGTACTTGTCTGATAATGGATTCTGAACAAAGTGTTTGAGCCTGGTTATAGCGGGATACGGGAAGTTTAATAATTTCCTTATTAATAGTTAAAAACTGATACTCTTGGGTAAATTTTTCGTCGGAGACAACCTCCCTGGTCCAACGATTCACCAGCATGTTTTGCGAATAGTTGAAATTTGAGTCAGCTGTATATTCTCCAAAAAAAGCGCATATCTGTATCAGATCGCGTGCTTTCTCCGGTAATTGAGTGGTAACTATAAACGTCACTTTGACGTTGAGCAGGTCAGACATGTAAATCTCCAATTAGAATATAGTATAGGAGTACATGCTACAAACTGTAAATGGTTATTGTACTTTTGGAGAACTTTTTAATAACGCTTTCAATGCAGGTAGACCCCACAAAGTTGTTGTCCATCCGATAAAGAATAGAACGGATACGAGTAATGCTGGAGAATTTTCAATTACTGCTAATACGTGAGTCATTGGGGCCTCCTAGGGAAGATAGTTCTAACAAACTAACACTAGCAGAAAACATCTGACATCATCAATTGGCGTGATTTAAACACTATGGATATCATATTAGAGGTGAAACTCTACTCGATCATTTACTTTAATTGAATTCTTTTTTACCCACCCCTCATTTACTTCTAAAACGTATTTAACTGGAGTACCGGGTTTAACGAAAACTGGATTATTATCTGTTTTATGCGGAGGCTGTACATTTTCAGTAATATCAACGACCTTATTGTTTTCAATCCATATGAAATCCAATCCGAAACGCATACCAGCCATCCAAAAATCCCAACGCTTGGGTTCGTCAAATATAAAAAGCATACCTGTACTTTCGTCTAGAGTAACCCTATCGCCGAGTCCTTTAGATCTATCCTGATCCGTTTTTACTACCTCTACAAGAACATCAGTAGTGTTTATTCTTAGATATTGCTTACCGATCACCTGTCGCCTCTGGTATGACCACAGAAAAAATGATATGCAAGCAATAACTATAAGCGCAATCGAAAGAAATCTCTTTAGATTTTTCATCTTTATGAATAGGGTAGATGATAATCGTCATAGGTGCAATGTGGTTCAAACTCCGGGAACTTTAGCGCATTCAGGAACAATTTACGCAACTGTAGTTTATTCTCTTTCGTGATATGAGAAATTTTACTTTTAATAAAAGTTATTCTTTCTGATTCAAGAAAGGCCTCGCTGGATATTAGGTCTAAGGTGGGAATCAGCTCTTCAGTTTTCTTGGCAATCTCCTCAAATTTCCATAACCTACTCTCTACTAGATCGCCATACTGGACCATAGCATCATAGCTATTCAGATCTTTTTGAATGCTTTCAGCCTGCGCATTTAATTTACAGGTAAGTGGGTGTCTAAATTTCCTGTTAAAAAGAGTTGTAAATGCGAGAGTAGTTTTAATTCCTGCGCGTATTGACCGTAATTCTGCATTAGCTTTAATCTTTTGAGGTACTGGAATAGTATCAGCGTATGCTACATTTATTTGAAAATCTTTAGTGTTAAGGGCGGTGCTTTCAAAGATATTCTCTATTAAATTTTTGGCGTGAACGATTTGAGCTTTTTCTGTATTATCTGTATGTGCCTTTTCTACGCAAACAGGGCAAGGACATCGAAATGTGTCCAGCCTTCCACGAAATTCATTCGGGACAATTATGACTTTCTCTTTATTTATTATCATGAATGTATTTTAACAGACGATGCAAGAGTGTGGGTCGGCTGGGATTCGAACCCAGAACCAACAGCTTAAAAGGCTGCTGCTCTACCATTGAGCTACCGACCCGCTATTTTTACCTCGAAAATGATTATATCAGAGAAGAGAATACTCGTCTATCAGGTTAATTTCCCTAATGTATCATTGTTAACCGTCAATTGACAAGTGATGTGTGACAATAATAAACTCTTGATATGGCTGTTTCCAATTTAGCAATTTTAGTAAAAATGAGCGGTGGCCTCCTGCCTGCAAACTCGCGTGCAGGTGATGTAGAGATCTATGATAGCGGACGGATGTTGATATTTGAATCTGACACAGATATTGTGGAACGTCAAATTGACCGCCAAAAGATACTTGAGATTCTGCAGTACTCCAGGGAGACAGGATTTTTTCAACTTCCAAATATCGTACATGATTCAGGCTCATCGCCTAATGTGCCCGACGTGACACTCAGTATTGTTGATGCAATGGGCAATAATACTGTTACCATGACTAGTTACCAGCGATTAAAAGGCGAAATGCGAAAATCGCCTTTTGACCTGATATATAAAAAAATAACTGATCTCGCCTGGGAAAGTTATACGAATGGGAATGCATCGGCGCCTCAGCAGGCAACAGCGCCTGGACCTGAACCTAGAGTTCAACCTACGGTTAATGTCCCTGCCCCACAGGTACCCACACAACAAGCTCCACCTCCTTCTCAAGCTCAGGTACCTACTCTTCCTTTCAGTAACCAGAATACTCCGCAAAACCCAGGATTCGAACTACCAAGTTTGGACGATCTATTAAAAAGTAGCGGGCTACAATTTGATGGCGGAAACGACCCTTCAAAAGCACCATCATTACCTCCGCTTAATAAACCACAGGTTCAGCAGCAATCACCTGTTCAGATAGCGCCTTCTTTACCGCCTCTGAGTCAGCCGGCACCACAGGCACCACAGAGTGGCCCACCTCAGTTACCTCCACTTGATTCCGTATTTAAATCTGGTCCGCAACCGCAGCAACGACAACCACAACAACAGGGTCAAGGACAACAACAACAAGTTCAACAAAAACAACCGAATCAGGTAGGTCAGCAATCTCAGCCAGCGCCGCAGCTACAGCAAAAACCAAAACAACCTCAGCCTCAGCCTCAAACACAACAGCAAAAAATCCCGGTTCAACAACAGCAGCGTCCATCAGGGGCAGCTGTTCAACAACAAGCTCCCCAAACCGTCGCAGCGGAGCAGCCAGTTTCAATAGAAACTCCTGTCCCAGTGCAACAGCCTAAACCAAGGACACCGGAACAAAGGCCCAATGTGCAGCCACCAAAGCCTGTCCAACAACCCGTGCGCGAGAATGTACAAATGCAACGTCCCCCTGAGCGCCAGCCAACAGAACGATCAGAGACCGAACGCCCTCAGCCAGAGAGAGACGCACGACCACGCGAAGAAAGAAAACCATCTGTACCTATTTCACAGCCGCCTGCTCAGAGACAATCTGCTCCACCTGCGATGCCTGCACAGCGAAAGCCCCCTGTTGCATGGGAACGAACTCAGGAAGCACTTGAACGACTAGAAGAATCTCTGCATACAAAAGTACTCGTCTTTTATGCGGCTAATTCGCCTCTTGGTATGGAAGATATGCGTTATCTTTATAGCCATCTTAGAAAACTTGGTCGAAAGAAATCTCTCTGTGTGATCCCTTTTATTCAGGAAACGGATAGCACTGTTATTTGGAGAATGGCAACATTAATTAGAGAATTCTGTGATGAGTTGGTGGTAATTCTTCCTGAAGAATCTACTATGGCCACAACGATGTTTGCTTTAGCTGCTGATTCGATACTGATGAATCCGTTTGGTTTTCTTTCGCCGATTGATACCTCATTTACGCATTCATTATTGGTCAAGTCTTCGGAAGAAAAAACTTCAATACCAATCAGTGAAATCTTTCAGGCGTCCTCAATGCCGATGACGAAAACGGCAGCTAAACTAAAAGAGGATCAAGCTGCCCCTGAGCAATCGACGACATTCCATCCGCTGATCACGGCGGCAGCGTCACGACAATTTGCCCTTACCCAACGTATTTGTTCGAATCTTCTTAAATTAAGCACAAAGAATAAGCGGACAGATGCAGAAATTGCGCGAATTGTGGTTCAACTCACCACCGGTTATCCATCGGCACATTATCCGATCGTTTACTTTGAAGCACAATCACTTGGCCTTCCTGTTAGCGAGACTAATGAAGCAGCCAACGATGTGTTATGGGATCTAGTCAAAGAATATGTATACATTACGCAGCCAGTACTTCATTACCAGAATGATAATAAGATATTTGAAAAGCAGAATATTATCGTTGAATCTACTGGTCGAAGAACTATTCACTATAGTGAAGAACTGACAAAAGGTCCAGAAAATAAACTTATAGAAACGCATACACGATGGCGTGAACTTACTCAGCAAATTTCAATCAATCAATTGGGGAAAGAATCAACTCAATTACTCTGGAAAGAATTGCAACTTGTCGGAAGTAATGACAATTAAGCAATCGTGCTGATAGTACAAAAGTAAGCGATACTTAGCATAGCGCCTAATTCATGCAAGGATGCACTCATTAGCATGGGTGTGATTGGTACGAGAAGGATACATACTCCTACTAGGTATGGGAAATACTGCGAGTGACTAGTTTGAGGAATGTAATTCACATCCCACAAAGTATCGCATGGCTGCTCATGCATATACCCTCATTATATCATCTGTTTGATTAATGGTAGTGCTTTTTGTATAATTGTAAGGCTGATAATAAGGCCCCGTCGTCTAGCGGCCTAGGACGCCAGGTTCTCATCCTGGAGATCAGGGGTTCGATTCCCCTCGGGGCTACTCAGTGCAAAATGGGTGTTTTCAACATCAAGAATAGATCTATATAAACCCCCAATCTCCCGGTTCGATAAGCCCGAATCGTACCAATGCAGCCCGGAGGGTGCTATCGAACCGAGGAGTACTCTACGCTCACCTTGGTCAGAAGTTTCATAAGTTTTACCTAAATCTGAAAACTTATCTTCCATAAATTGAGTTACCTCGTTAATTGAATATTTATCAAACAGGGTATCACTTAACACTATTTCAACATTCGCTATTTTATTCTCAATAATTTTACTTTGCTCTTTATAGACCTCGTCGGAATATATACCTGTTAAGTTCTTCTGTACCAATGTTTGTCTGAGTTCTTTCAAATGAACAATCTCTTGCTCCGCCTTCTCTCTCTTGGATCGTATGTTTGAAACGTTTTGATTAAATGTTTTCCTGAGCAATAACAAAAAGAACTCCAAACATTTTTTACTTGGCGTAATATCACGGAGAAATTCAGTTAATGATTTATCCATCTTTTTAATAGGTATTGAAGGAGCACCACATCGATTTTTACAAATATAGTATGCGTATTTGGATGATCTCCCTTTACTCCACGCTCCAGATAACGGTCCTTCACATTTACTAGACTTAATAACTCGTCGTAACGGAAACTCTGGATTATCCTGCAATCGTTTACCAACTGTCATGCCACTAACATTTCTTCCATCTATTATGGCTTGAACTTTATAAAATTGTTCAAGAGTTATCATTGGTATGTGTTGCCCTTTAACTTCATCTGTATATTTTCTCGAGGTGAGTAAGCCGGTATAAAACTTATGACGAAATAATCTATCTACAGTTTGCGCTCTTAATTTGTATTCTTTACCACTCACCACCGCTCGAAGACCCCATTCATTCATAATTTTAGCCATCTCAGACAAACTTTTTGTACCAGTAGACATCAGATCCCAAGCTTTTTTCATTTTATCGAAATTATCACCATCTTTTATCGCATGCCCATTGTCTAAGGCATACCCTATCGGCACTTTGCCGGTTGGCAAACCAGATAAATACCTTGCACGCATTCCGTTTTTAGTTCTCTCGCTCCGGACATCATTATCGTGTTGTGCGAAACTTGCCATTATTGTTTCTAGTAATTTCTCTGTAGGGGAATTTCCAGTAGGCTCGTTAGCTGAAATGAGAGAGATTTTATAATCAGTAAGTTTTTTACGAATAGTTAAGTAATCTGAAGTTTGGCGAGAAATTCTATCCAGCCGATAAACAAAAACTCCACCAACAGTTCGGCGATTTCTTCTGCAATATTCGAGAAGCTTTAACAGTTCAGGTCTTCCAGTTATATTTTTAGCTGACTTCCCCTCTTCTCGAAACACTTCAATAACTTCATACCCTCTACGGGCTGCTTCTCTTCGACAAATCTCTTCCTGAGTACCCAAGGAGAAATTTTCGACTTGCTCTTCACTTGATACTCTCAAATAAATAACTGCATTTTTGTTTTGGAGTACATCAGTTTGCATAAAGTTATTAATTGAACTGTAATAATTCTTTTAAAGTCATATTGTTAAATACTTTTCGTTCATATTCAATGAGCCAATTGGCGATTAAATACTCAAATGATGCGATTAAAGTCTTAACATCTTCAGTTGTATATTTTTCACCAAGGATTTCTTTTACTTTCTGAACAGTTTTATCTTCATGTAATTGTTCAGGGAACATCTGATTAAGAGCGTTTACTAATACGTCAGTTTGCGGGAAATATTTTAAGTCAAAGTCCGAATTTGGTAACTTTTCTGAACTGTTGTTACATATGTCCATATATGGATAGTATATGCTAATTTTAGCCTGAAATCAAGCAGTAAATAACCAAATTGGCAACAATAATTGCCAGTGCTATGTCTCAGTACAGCTTTACCTATATGATGCTTTTTGATATATTTAAAGCGATAAATCCTGCCAGGGAGATCGTGTAGGATGAAAAATAGTATAAATCTAAATATTGAAAATACTTTAGAGATAATTTTTACTATACATCATCAATTAACATTGATAACATCTGTCATTGTAGTAATCATCTTCTTTTTACTTTTACGAGCAGTTCTCCGAATTATAAAAACTCTCAATGAATCGTCTGTCATCTTAGAAATAACTCCTCCTGCATCGACTGAAAAAACTTCATATACTACTGAACAACTTTTTTCCGTTATACATAACTTAGGAAAACAAAAAACACTAGCGGATAAATTACTTGCTAATAAACTTACTTATTCATGTGAGATTGTTTCTACACATACCCAAGGCATTCGTTACATTATTCGTACGAAACCTGATCAAGTCAACAACCTACAGCGAAGTTTACTGGCATACCTACCAGAGGTGAAAGTAACTCTCATAGATGAATATCTTCCGAATCGAATGAAAAGATTTAATAATTTTCACTACAAAATTGTTGAATTTGCACAGACCAAAGTATTTGCATATTCTTTGAAAAAACAGAACACTCTCGAAGAGCACGATCCAGTCGCATATATAACAGGCATGATGACCAAACTTATTGAAGGTGAAATGATCGCATTTCAAATAGTGCTTTCTCCTATTCAGATAAAAGAACCGCAAATCATTAAGAGCAAAATATTACAAAATGAAGATGTCTTGAGCTATTTGGAAAAATTACCCATTAGTTATATCTCAATAATTGCTCTCCCTCTCAGGGTTTTATTCAGTTCTATTGGATGGGCCGTTTCTACTCTTCTCAATGACCTTAATACAACTCAAGGACAATCTATAGTAGTAAGTTCTCGAAATATTCAAAGATCGATTAACGCGTTTGAACAACAAGCAGTGAAGCTTGTAGAAGAAAAAATTGATCAGCAACTATTTGAAACACAGATGCGACTTTTATTGATACTGAAAGATAAAACGAATATACAGGAGCGTATAAAAGGTTTTATCTCGTCGCTTGGTGTTTTTACGGTACCGAACTATCAGTCACTCAAGAAGAAAATAACATTTCATGGAATTTTTAAAACGTTCTCTTACTTCATTTTTAGAAAGCGCTTACTTTCGTTTCTATTGAATAGAAGTAAAACTATCTTGTCTATCTCGGAAATTTCTGACCTGTATCATTTTCCTTTTACTAGCGTTACTCAAACTGAAAATATTGTAAAAGTTTATAGCAAAGAACTACCTGCGCCGCTTTCCTTAAAAAATGTAGAGAATTTTAACATTGTTTTTGCAAAAAATACCTATGGTGGCGCTACTACAATGATTGGCTTACAAAAGCAGGAAAGAGCACGACACATGTATGTAATTGGGGCGACAGGAAGTGGAAAGACAACAATGCTTACCTCTATGATTTCTCAGGATATTAAAAATGGTAATGGTATTTGTGTTGTTGATCCACATGGTGATTTGGCAGAATCGCTTCTTGATTGCATCACGGATGAACGAATTAATGATCTGGTATATTTTAACCCTTATGATATTAAATACCCAATTGGGGTAAATCTATTGGAGTTGTCCTCGGGACTCGAAGAAGACGACGCGTTACTTGAAAAAGAATTTATTACTGAAAGCGTTATCTCGTTATTTCGGAAGATGTTTTCTGATGGGTCTTCGGGGCATCCTCACCGAATAGAATATATTTTAAGAAATACTATTCATACGGCCTTCACTGTTGAGAACGCCACGCTTTTTACTATATTTGATCTTCTTAATAACCCTGTAATTCAAAAGAAAGCGGTAATGAATCTTCAAGATGAGAACTTAAGAAACTTCTGGAAAAATGAGTTTGGAAAGGCTGGGGACTATCAACAGGTAAAAATGACTGCTCCTATTACCTCAAGAATTGGGAGATTTCTTTTCTCTCCCTCAGCAAAAAGGATTTTAGAGCAAGTAAAGTCCACTATTAATTTTGATGAAATATTAGATCAAAAAAAGATACTGATATGTAATCTGTCGAAAGGAAATATTGGAGAAGATACATCAGAGGTTATGGGAATTATGATTCTTAATAAAATCCAACTGGCCGCACTGAAAAGAGCGCGAAGAGAACGGAAAGAGAGAAACGAGTTTTATTTATTTGTTGACGAGTTCCAAAACTTTGCGACTCCTTCATTTGTTCAGATGTTGTCTGAAGCTCGAAAGTATGGATTAAATTTAACAATCGCGGAACAGTCAACATCTCAGCAAAATGACCGAAATTTAACTCATGTTATTCTTGCAAACGTCGGAACCGTTGTCAGTTTTCGCAGTGCTAATCCAATCGACGCAGATTTATTTGTTCGTCAATTTAGCCCATATATTCAAGCGGATGAAATTGCTAACTTGCCGGCATACCACTTTTATATGAAAACGTCGGCGATACATCCAGAAGAGCCATTTTCGGGTGAGACGATGCCGCTTCATTTGACGCCAGATAAAGCAGCTCGAGAAAAACGTATCGATGTTTCTCGAAATCAATATGCAATAGACTATCATTCGAAGCCGAAGCCAACGTTAGCAAAAGTAAAAGAAGTAAAACTAGAAAGTAAGAAATTAAAAGTTAAAAGTGTATCTCAAAGGACGATTTTTCCTGAAGGTTGAGTTTGGTTTTTTTCTGTGGGTACGGATACACGCAGAATTTATTAATAATTTGAACCTGTTTTAGTATAATTATTTGCCTCTCTATACCTTATATATATAAGGGGACTAAGTATGAAAATCCTACCTCCACTTACTAAAAAACAAAAGGAGATACTCTTACTTCTCTATAAATTTCGCTTTCTCAATACGACCCATATTCAAATAATCCTCAACCATAAAAACCCAAACCGCATACAAACTTGGCTCAAAGACTTAACAGATAAAGAATATATTCAAAGAAACTACACACGAAAAAACTTTGGTGATAGCGCTAAACCTGCACTCTATTATCTTGCTGTTAAAGGAAGGGCGTTTTTGAAAGATCAAGATACGATAAACGCTGACGAGTTACAAAAAATATATAAATCTAAACTACGCTCGCAAAAGTTTATTAATCATTGTCTCTTTGTTGCTGATATCTATCTTTTTTTTCTAAAACAAAAAACTGAAAGTGAAGAGATACATTTTTTCACAAAAAATACACTTGCAACTTTTGATCACTTTCCCGATCCTTTACCAGATGCCTATTTAGCAGTAAAAACTAACGATAATACTAAGAGATATTTTATTGATTTATTTGATGAATACACTCCATCTTTTGTCATAAGAAGGCGGATTAAAAAGTATTTAGAATATTCTGAAAATGCTACTTGGGAAGCAAAAATTAATTCTCCCTTACCGATAATATTATTTATTTTACCCAGTGAACTCGCAAAAAAGCATATTTATTGGTATAGCCGGAGTTTTTTACTAAAGTCGTATAATGATTCCTTAGTTTTTTTCTTAACTACAAAAGAAAAGATTATTACGATGGCAAATGACGCATGGTCAAAAGTAGAATAATTCTTTGAGAACAGGGGTAGGGCAGAAAAGGAGGGGGATTTCTCCCCTCCCTCAATCAATTTGTATCCCATTAGTATCCCATTTTGAGAAAATGAATAATAAGACTGTGAAGAAAAAACTATGTGATCAAGTAGATCTATTCCAACAATAGTTCCTGCCTCTTTTAAACGTTTTGTTATTTCAATATCTTCATTGCTTGGCTCACAATCCTCTGATGGGTGATTATGTGCGATAATGATTTGAGACGATGACTCCATAATTGCTCGTTTAAAGACTTCTCTCGGGTGGATTAAGCATGCGTTAACGATACCAATAGAAATTACTTCTATATTTTTTATCTTTGATCTTGTATTCAATAAGATCGCTATAAAATGTTCTTTATCTCGATCTACTTCATATACTGTTTTTAGCCATGCTTGTAGTAATTTCGCGATATCTTCTGGTCGGGTTACTGGGGACTTCTTGTCGTATGGAATTATCATAATCTGTTATCCTTTGTGTTAATTTTTAAGTGTTATAATCAGATTGAAGCTAACAACGTTTCTAACGTGTTTAGTTTCATCCTTTTAGCGTCTGAGATGCTTTGTCTTTGCGGATGAGCGCTCAGATGCTTTTTTATTGGTGTATCTTCGTGTAATACATACAAGGCATTTCTAGCCCGACTCAAAGCCTCTGAGCATATAGTTTCATATACATTGAGTGGGTCAATTTCGTTTGTACTATCTGGCTTTAATAATTTGTATTTGCTTTGAAGTAATACTTCGATTAGCTCTAATTGTTCTGGCGTAAAAGTTACGATTATTTCCATTTGCTTTTCACCTTCTTTCCAGGGGTATTTTTTGTGGTAGCAACTTGCTTGCTACCCTTACAAGAGGCGAAGCTAAAAACGAGGGTGAATTTTATCAAGGGCGGCGGGCGAGAGGAGCGAGCGCGACGGCAAAGCGTACCCTTGATGAAAGAGGGGGTTTACCCCATAAACCATTTAGAGAGGAAGAGTAGGGTATTAATAATTGTTAAGAATTCATTTTGCAGATTACTGAGATCTGGTAATTGTTATTAAGACAGTCTTCCAATTTACGACAATGTGCGACTGCTTCTTTCGATTCTATTAATATATTTCTCAAGAAGTTTTTTAGTTCTAAAACGAAAAATGAAGATAACTTTGGTTTTGCATTTTATTGATTTAACTTGCGATAAATTAAAGTTTCGATGCTCTTTTGTGTGTGTGTGTCGAGATTTTAGTTAAACCTTATTTGAAAGTTAAGATTTATATATTGTTGTCCTTCTTCTTCGTATATATTGCCGAAGTTCCAACGACTAGAAGGAGTATCATAACTGGTATTTAGATACAAATATTGCCTGAAATTATCTAAATTATAAATATGAAAGCATGCCAGTTCACCATCTTCCTTAACGATTATATAGCCGCCATGGGCTTCAAGTAATCCGTCCCAGTTTGTAGCCGGCATCATTCCCAATGCAGAATATAGTAATAAATTCTTCATCTTAAACTCATAAAAATCAGCAGGTGGATTGAAATATCCTTTCAAAGGATTAATCGCTTCTAGGTGAAGTACGTTTTCAGTAATTTTAGAGGCAATACCTTGGAAATACATTTTTACTGATTCAGCTAGTATATAAGGCATTAAACTATCAACTTTTCTTAAGTTACTTTCAAAAATATGATTCGTCAATCTTACAAATTCCAATTCTGCTCCATGTTCATAAATATGTTTGATTCTATCTCTGTACTTACTTCGGCTATCGATACTATTTACTGACTCTGCATTTATTATATTGCCAATAATTTTATATTTAATTTCTGTAGCACCAGATACGTTTAGTAATGTTGAAGCTCCCCCTAACATTGATTTTATACTGAAACCTACCTCCGGTGTTGTTCCGGTAACTCGGTCATGAATTACCAAAGATATATCTGATTTTTTCGTATGGGAAGCTTTAATTGTACTTAAATGGAGCTTTTGCAGTATTTCCTGTGCTACGACCATAATCGTTGTGTCATCAGGTAAGTTTTTTATACCAACAAGAATCTTTCTAGTTTTGCTTTTTATAAACTCGCGGCCGACAGATCCAACTTCTTTTCCTGATGTAGAAATGAAAATACTGTTATCGTCCTTACTTATATCAAATTGATTTTCTAAAGGTGAATCTTTTGAAGTAATAACTTTCAAGACAGGGTAAAATATTTCACTTATCTTATTTAGGTTGTGATCAGCTGCATATAGTTTACCGTCAGAGAGTAGTTTGAGCAGAGTGTAAAACTCGCTCCATTCCCCTTTGTTCGCGTTTATCGGATTGTTGTGCATTTCCATAATAGTTGTTTAGTGCTTCGATCACTTTCTGTGCAGTAGCCTGAATAGCATTTATTGCAACACTATTTCCTAATTGTTTCATCGCCTGTGTTGATGATACTTTATCAAATTTGAAATCATCAGGGAATCCCATTAATCTTTTCGCTTCGTCGACGGTTATTTTATGCACAAGATTATCAACTAAATATGTGTCCCAATTCCGTCTGTCGTGGATACCTGAGCTTTTGCCGCCTACTCTTAAAGTATAGCCGATCTTCTTTTCGCAGACACCGCCTAAGATATCAGACATTGTAAGTGTCAATTCTATTGGCTTTGGAAAATCAAAAGGAACATTCTTATCTCGAAATCCTACCATAAATAATCTAGGTCTGAATGTTGGAAGACCAAAGTCTGAGGCCTTCATTATCGAATAATGAAATGAATAACCCAGTTCTAGTTCTATAACATCTTTAATTGCCTTAAATGTTTTGCCTCCGTCATGGGCAAATAAATGACGTACATTCTCTATAAAAAAAGCTTCGGGTTGTTTTTCGTTTATTATTCTTACAATATCAAAGAATAATGTCCCTCTAATTTCTTCAAATCCTTTCTTTTTCCCCGCTTGGCTGAAGGGTTGACAAGGAAAGCCACCTGTCAGAATATTAAAATCGGGAATTATAGTTTCGTCTACTTTAGTAATGTCACCTGCAAAATTATTGCTTTCAAACAATTGAGGATTATGTTTTTTGAAGTAATTTTCATAAGAAATTCTGGCATATTTATCCCATTCGCTGGCGAATACACATTCAGCTCCGACTCTAGAAAAAGCTATATGAAAACCACCAATGCCTGCAAATAAATCTATAAATTTCCACTTTTTTTTCATCTCCATATATTAATTATATATCCGAATAATACACGAAAAGCAATACCGTGAAAATACCATAACTATAAGTTTATTACATATACCACAATGAAAGTGCATCATAATGCTCATTTCATTATCATCATTCTCGATAGTTTATTAACAATAAACTACTAGACACTGTTATTCATTCACTAAAAGTTATTTTAAAAGAAATTAGTACATATGATTCAAAAGATCAGTGCTCCTATTTCAGTTGAATTTATATATGATCATCATGCTAGAAAACTCAAATGATTCAATTCCTTATACTTTAGGTAGAGTAAAGGTAAAAGTACTACCTTTATTCAATTCTGATTGAACAGTAATTTCACCTTTCATTGTTTCAATATATTTTTTACAAATATATAACCCTAGCCCAGTACCTCCTGCTTCTGCGCTCGCAACAAATGAATTATCAAGACGGCCAAACTTTTTGAATAATCTAGGCATATCTTCTGGAGCGATGCCCTTTCCAGTATCAGCGACAGAGATTTTAACAAAATTATCTTCTATAGTTATCGTAGTTGTTATCGATCCGGTAGTTATAAACTTTAAAGCATTTCCTAATAGATTAGTCATTACTTCACGAACTTTATCTGGATCACCGTGAACTATAACTGGTGTATTCTCAGGAATATTTAGAACAAGCTTTATTTGTTTTTCATCTGCCTTTACTTGCAATTCATCATATCCAGATCTTATTAAGGGAATTACTTCAAAATTCTCCTGTTTAAGAGCCAGTACACCACTATCTAGCTTTGAAATATTGAGCATATCGTTTACGAGTGAAATAAGCCTTTCAGCAGATTGTGTTATTACAGATAAACGATGATCTTGTTTATCCGTCAATTTACCGTCTTTATCTGACAACATCATGTGACCGTATCCCATTATAGCAGTCAACGGTGTTCGTAGTTCGTGTGAAGCTATAGAGATAAACTCATTTTTCATCTTATCCAGTTGACGTAATTGTTCATTTGACTCTTCAAGAGATCTATAAAGTGATGCGTTTTGTACGGCGATACCAGCAATATCCACAAATTCAGAGATCAGCTCTCTTTCTTGATCAGAAACTTCCGACTCATCTTTATTCATACTAAAGATCATAATTCCGATTGTTTCCCCTTTTGTCGAAAGAGGATAGATTAAGCTTGATTTAATGCCTAACACACTCTGAATCTCAGCCGCCTGCACTGTAGTAAATGGAGGAACAAGCATCTCTTCCCATTTATTTGTTGCTGTCGGAACTCCTGTTTTAAAAACTTTTATTGAAATGTTACTTTCCGCAGTTAGTGGAATATCAATTGCTTTAAAAGGAACAGGTGTTGTTTCCAAAGCTTTTCTGGCATCGGGAGTTTGAGATATAGATACACGCCTTAACATCTGCGCTTCTTTATCAAGAAGTGCGAGCACAACAATACCATACCCCAAGTGTAAATAGCCTAATTCAAGTAATAAGCTGTCCACAATTTTCTGAACAACCTCTTTAAAATCTAACGTATCTAGAATAATCTTTTCTAAGTGGCGAAGTGCTTCATGGTTGCCAGCTCCATCATATGGCCTATAGTGATTTGCATTATTCTGATTCATATAGTATAATTGTACTATAATTAATATATTGAGATATATACATGATTACTGAAAGTGTCAATAAATCGCAAGGGTTGGTAATTCCTACAGATTTCAATTGGAATACAGACAGGCATTCTACAACTCGTATTCCTAAATCTTTGCCTGCCGAGATTTCTCCACAACAAGCTTCTAAAGTCTACTTGGTATCCGAATGCCTACGAGACGGATTACATGGCGCAGCGCGATATCCTTCCCCTAGTGAGATGATTGATTATATTCATCACCTTGCAAGTTTTGGTATTCGCCGAGTAACGGTTGGCATTTACAGTGGTGATGATAATAAAATAGATAAAACTGTACGGATAGTGCTTAAACGAATGGAAGAGGAACTTCCGGAAGTTACACCACGAGTCCTATCCTTAACCACAGAAAAATCTCTCAATTGGCTTATTGACTGTAAGCAGATAAACCCAAAACTTGAAGCGATCATTTTTAGAGGAACTGCACCTGCACGTCAATTTGTTGAGGGTTGGACAGAAAGTGCTATTCTAAGAGATTTATCTTACGCGACAGAGAGGGCTACTAACGAAGGAGTGAATGTTATCGGCGCTGTTGAGCATGCCACTCAAACTCATCCTTCTATGCTACGTCGAGTTATTACGACACAAGTAGAGCATGGTGCAATTGCTTTCTGTCTCGCAGATACGATCGGTCTTGCGCGTCAAAGTGGCGCATACCGTATTGTTAAGTATGCAGATAAGGTATTAAGCCAACTGGGTTCTCCAGCGGCTTTAGAATGGCATGGACATAGAGATAAGGGAAATGCCAAAGAAACTGCTGATGCCGCTATTAAAGCTAATATGCAACGTGACATCGGTATTCATGTGGTATCCGGAGGAATAGGAGAAAGAGCTGGAAATTTAGATCTTGGCGAATTCGCTCTTAATTTAGTTGATGTTGTTGAAGAATCAGGTGGAAACAGTGATTGGAAGCTGGAAGAGTTAATTAGGTTACAACGTCTTTACTATCACATTTCAGGTGAGCCAGAACCTTCTCACGGAGTCGCAGGAACTAAATCTGGACATACCGCATTAGGAATACATTCTGCGGCAATTAGAAAAGCTAGAGAAATGGCTCGAACTGCTCAAGCTGAGGGTAATGAGAGTCTCGCTAAACAATTACTACGTCTTTCGAGAAGAATCTATTCCTCTGTTGACCAAGAGAGGATTGGTGGAAAAACCACTATTGGAGTAAGCCCGTTTAGTGGAGCAGCAAACGTCCAAGAATTCTATGAATCTATGGGAGGCGACCCAAAAAAATTATCACCACAAAAGGTAGAATATGTCCTATCTGTTGCAAAAGAACTCGGTTGTGAATTAACTGAACCAGACTTGAAACGATTACTCAACGGAAACCATTAAAATTTTATTTTTCAACAGCTTCTTTTGCTGCTTTAGCGCATTCAAGATCTTGTGCTGTATCCATCGAACCTCCAACGCCAACACCACCTACAACCAAAGAATTTACTGTTATAGGTACTCCTCCCGCAATTGTAGTAAATTTACCACCTGCAAGTGAGTTAAGCCCTGAGTATGGTTTACCATCCATTGCGTATGGAGCCATATCTCCTGTTGGCATACGAAGAGTGCCAGAAGTAACTGCTTTTGCCGTTGCAATTTCTGGACTCACTGTAAATGCACCATCCATTCTAGATACGGCAACTAGATCTCCATGATCGTCGACTACTACTGTAGTAACTAATACGCCAAGCTCTTTTGCTTTAGCTTCTGACGCATCTAACGCCTTTTTTGCTAACTCAAGTGTTAACATAGTATTTCTCCTAACAATTATTAATATGCCTCTACCTTAAATAGAGTATTGTATTTTGTCAAGGATACTGTCTGTGATTTAATAAATGTATTTACTACGAAGTTTGCAATCTGCGCATTTCACTATCAAATACCTGTGAGCCATTTGCATAATAAGCTCGAAGTAAACTTCCAACTTCACGCGGTTCATGAGTTCCGTCTCGAAGCAATTTCGCTACTTCAATATCGCTTCCAATTAATTGGCGGTTACGCTTTAT
This sequence comes from bacterium, assembly GCA_030855825.1. Taxonomy (GTDB): domain Bacteria; phylum Patescibacteriota; class Microgenomatia; order JALYQM01; family JALYQM01; genus JALYQM01. Next base: position 8,004 of record JALYQM010000012.1, on the reverse strand, counting down.
GGTTGCCTTTGCATTTACGTAGTCAAACGGAATATCACTAAATAATCTTCTTATATGTCCAAAACGAATATTCCCTTCACGTTCTCTGTATACTCCATCCGGGGTAACAGCCCACATTTCAAAAGACGCTGATCGGTATTGATTTGCAAGCGGACTATGAAGAACTGCCTTAATTCCTGCTTGCCTACAAAACTCTTCAGCAGCAGATTCGTGAACTATCTCAAAATGGTCAGGTGATTTCTTATCTGTGAAACCTCTTCCGCTAAGATTACAGGAAGAAACAGGAATCCAAACGCTTTCAGGCTTTCTATTATGCTTGCTTGCTATTACATTGGCTACTTCACTTTGTAGCTCTCCTGATGCACCATCTCCCACGAAAGTAAGCATATTTGCAGTAGAATATGGCTTGCCGTTAAATATTTCTTCCTGTCTAAAACAATGTGGAGCAATATATCTGGCAACAAGTGTTCTTTTGATACCGGCTTTAACAAATGCAAGCGAGGTAAACCGCTGACCAAATTCGTCTGGGTTAGACAATATAGAGTAGGTTCCCCCTACTGCTTTAGGGTCGATAACAAGAGGTAGTGAATTAGGATGAATCAAGGCACTTAGCGGCTTCTGTTTTGGCGCGTTTTTTGCATCTCTAAACTGTTCCGAAACATTTTGCACATACCCATCACCAATAATTCCATATGTAACATTTCCAAAACAAGCGACAATCAATTCGTTGGCATTTATCAGTTGAGCAACGACCCTTCGGTCTTGAGGATCCTCAATATTTCCATGATATAGTCCATCTTTCCACTTATCTTTTTGACCACCAAATTCTTGCCACAAACGGTCATCTTCCGCTCGACTTACATTGATCGGGGCAGGAATAAGTTCCTGGACTCTCTTAGAGTGTCCTATTTGTCCAAGTTCTGTTTCTATTGTTGCCATATACAATAAACGCCTCCACCACGGTAGAAGCGTTACTCATTAAACTCAAGATTGATAAAGATATTAAATGTCACCATATAATAGCTCATTCCTTTGATATGGAAACAAATAATAGCACAATATGTGCTCCATGTCAATACTATAGGCTTTCATATTAAGCTTGGCTGATAAAAATACACCTACTCTATTGAGTAGGTGTATAATGCAAACATTATTAAATATGCCCATTAGCAGGCCTCGCATTGTTTTTTGGAGTAGCCTTATAAACAAAAATTTGAGATACATTCTACTTTCATTTTAAAAATATCATTCGCATAAATCAAGTAGGGAAGATTAACATGACTGCAGAAATCATACACACAACTGAGAGCTCTCACCATATATATTTTGGAGGTCCTTTTGAAAAACGAATCGCCACTGATACTTCTGAAACGATAACTCTTTTTGGAGGAGTAATCTCTTTATCTAGAGACCCACTCGTTTTGCGTAAACAACTTTTTCCTGACGTACAACGATCAAAAGATACCTGTGATTTATTGGATGATATATCAACTGATCATATTATTCGTGTGGTACATCTATTAACCGATAACAAAGAATTACTGGGACAAAGAGCATTGTGTGGGTTACCAGATGAATATGGTATGGATATTGGGGTACTAAAAGCCAGCAATGGATACGTACTCATTGCGGGAGAACGCTTCGGATGTGGTTCCAGCCGAGAACACGCTGTTGTTGCATTGATGGAAGCCGGTGTTACGGCAGTGATAGCAAAGTCTTTTGGTCCTACATTTGAAAGTAATGCTGCATATTTGGGACTTCTTACTTCTCGTAATCTTGATATTGCCGATCGAATTCAACAAGGCAATGCTATTCCACTTCAAGAATTTCTTGATGGTAAAACGGACTTAATGCAAGAAATTGTACGCAGAGGTGGGCTATTCAGTTATTTACGTGAAGTCAATGCAGGTAATATACAGGAGCGTTCAAAGCATCATGAACGCCGATTATCAAGAAGTATGAACGTCGCTGAGAAGCGTTTAGCTCGAGCATTGCAAAAGGCTTCCGTTCAGGCAGGGGATGAAGGTCTATTACCCGTTGATGTTGCATATTCATATGTGGTGACATCCGGTCTCGCTAAACTAGCTATGATATCTGCCTATGGTGGCATTAAAGTTTCCATGAACCGAGAGAATATATTCTTATTTGAAGATCACTTTGCTCATTCAGAGCGTCCTGAAGTTGAGCCGTTAACAACAAATCAGCGAGAATTTGCAAAAGAACTTGAGATTCCCGAATTAAATTACTATAAGGGAAAACGTAGTGAGGGTGGTGGGAGTGGTATTTGTCATAGAGTAATGCTCGATAGAATTGACCCGAGGAAAACAAAAGTTGTTGTAGCAACAGATTCACATACTCCAACAATTGGTTCGCTACCAATCCTTGCATTACCAGTCGGTTCAACACTTTTTGCTTCTGCTATTGCTGAAGGAAAAATTCCTTATTCTGTTCCCCCTGTGTTGCGCATTCAATTCAGCGGTTCTCTATTAAGAGGATCTTCTATTCGAGATGCACAATTGGAGTTAGCAGGAACAGTTAGACCACTACAAAATAATATGATTGTCGAATATGGAGGATCTGGCATTGATACTCTATCTATGGATCAGGTTGTAGCTTTATGTAATATGGTTCCAGAGGTGTTTAATACTCCTACCGCAGTTACAGAGCCGTTTAAAGCAGGCATTCGTTATCTTTCCAAAAAACTTGGAATAAGTGAGGATGAAGCTAGAAGTCTTTATGATCTACCTGACCCAGATTGTGAATATGCACAAATTATTCATTATGATTTAGATAAAGTAGCACCATGGATTGCATTGCCAGGCAGCCCTAACAACACATCCTCTCTTAGAGAATTACAACACTCTCCTCATATCGATAAAGCATTTCTTGTTTCCTGTACATTAGGACTACAAGACTTAACAGAGGCTGCAGCGGTATTGCTAGGGAAAAAGATCGTAGAGGGTACTCAGCTTATTGTCATCCCAAGCTCAGATCAAATACGACAACAAGCAGAAAGCAAGGGAATATTACAGATACTACGAGAAGCTGGAGCCAGTATTGTTGATGAAAGTGCTTGCGGACCGTGTATAGGGGAAGGGCTTGGTGCTGTTAAAGATGGGGAAACTGCTATTACTGCTTCTAATAGGAATTTTCCGGGGCGTATGGGGTCAAAGAAGGCGGAAGTGTACATGGGAGGGGCTATTATTACAAGCCTAGCTAGTCTGATAGGGCATATTCCATCTATGCAAGAATATAACGAAAATAGAGATAGAATTTTTTATAACTTACGAACATTGATTGGAGAAGAATAATCTTAAATCAATAAATTCACGATTAATCTGCTAACCTGCGTAACCGATGACCTGCTTCTTCGACAACATCGGGCGAGTTCAAATTAAAATACTCAATCTGGCTATAATAGTGATTCATACTACCGAATTGTTGCAATAAAGTAGCCATTCCTTTCCATGAGCTATCATTTGTTGGAATGGTTCTTAAGATCGCTGCACCAACACCATCTAACATCATAGCACCTGTGAAGACAATATTCTCTGGAACACTTCCCGTTTGAGGAAACGGCTCTATCTTTATAACATCATAGCTCGAATTCGCTATAATGCCCCAATGTTTTTCTGTTCTCTCAACACTTGTCGTGATCATGGTAGTATTTCGTCTGTGAGTTTTATGAAAAGTATATAACCGTCGTACGTCTAAACCTCTTCTTATTGCATCCCCATCACAAATCATTATCGAATCTTTAATGGAATCTTTATGTTCTTCCAATGCCATTACTATCCCAGGTAACACTCCTACAGGCTCTTTTTGATCTGTATAATCGATTTGAGTTCTTGAATTTGCGGGTAACTGGTAAATCGTATCAAAATGCCTACGTATCGCATAACCTTTATAAGCTGTTACAAAAACGATTTTTCCTATATCTGCCTGAACAAGAGGTTCAATTGTATGTTCAAGAATAGGCTTACCTGCAACTGGATATAATGGCTTGGGGATATCTGCGCCAGTAAGATCTCTTAATCTCGAACCTATTCCACCACAAAGAACAAAAGCTACTACTTCATTCGGTCGAAATAGTTCTTTTCTAACTGCTACTTCTGATTCACCAGGTCTTCTAATGTCCATATTTTTCGAGAACCTTAGCCAGTTTATCTTTTAGATAAATAAGTTCTTCCTCACTAATATTTTGATGGCTTGGAACATATAAGCCTCGCTCTCCAAGATTTTCAGAATTAGGAAATTCGCCTAAGGAGTGGCCTAAGAAGGCATACGCCCCCGTTTGGGTTGGAAGACATGGATAATGAGGGCGCACTTCAATGCCCGCAGAGTCAAGTATCTCCATTGCAGCGTTTCTACTTGATCTATCTTTAAGCAAAATTGGATAACAATGTGGGACAATTTCCTGGCCATTTTCCTCAACGAATTGATTATTAAGCTCTTTGTTCAGATATTTCAAAACATATTTTCTTCGAGCAATAGTCTCATTAATGACTTTAGTAGCACCAAGACCAACAGCAGCCTCCATCTCGTTCATCTTAGCTGAAAATCCTATAACATCAAACGTAAACATTCCAAACAAATCATTACCTTTTTTACCATGATTTCTGAGAGATCTCGCCAAATCGGCAATTTCATCGTCGTTTGTCAATATCGCCCCTCCTTCTCCTGCGGCAATAGTGTGCGCAATGTAAAAAGAAAGACATCCAGCAGTTCCAATTGTACCAACGTATCTACCTTCTAACTTTGTCCCAACAGCATCGCACGTATCTTCTATAACAGGTAATTTATGCTTTTCAGCTACTTTCATAATATCAGCCATATTTGCAGGTTTACCAAACAAATGGACTGGCATGAGGGCTAACGTTTTGTCAGTAATTTTTGATTCCATTTGTTCGACATTCACTTGATAATTGTCATCCACATCTACAAAGACGGGCTTAAAACCGGCTTCAAGGATAGCATTAGCTTGTGCTATAAATGTCATCGCAGGAAGTATAACTTCATTTTTCCCTTGCGGATTCTTATAATTGCATGCTGCGAGTGCAATAGCGTCGGCTGCGGTGCCATTAGAAACTGCTATGGCGTGTTTAACACCAAAAAAGTTCTTTAATTCATTTTCAAACCTCTTAATAAATTCACCTTGACCAACTCTATGAGTTTGACAAATTCGGTTTAAAAATGAGGCCGTTTCTTCTGTAAAACTTACGGTGCCAAGTGATATTTTATTCATAATTACCCCTCTTTTATAAAATTTAAATACGACAATGCGCGCAAAGCAGCTGATACCATAGGGGCAGTTTCTATCTGATTGTTATTGACCAGTTGCAAAAGCTCGTGTAAAGATACTGTTTTTACCTCAATTTCCGTCTCTCCATCTTCATCTAAGTCTTGTTCCGCTGTTTTTTGTAGCCCCTCTGCAATATATATATGCATAGAGTTAGTACTTTTTGTAGGATTTTCGTGAAGGAATCCTAACTTTGTTAATTTAGCTGCATCGTATCCTGTTTCTTCCTTTAATTCTCTCTTTGCTGCAATTTCAGGATCTTCTCCCTTTTTAATTAATCCAGTAGGGAACTCCGTTATAAATTTTTGTACTCCATGCTTGTATTGCTTAATGATAATTACTTTTCCGTCACTCAAAAGAGGAACGGTTATAACAAAATCATCCCTAACAGAAACTAGATAGTCATCTAATATTTTGCCATTAGGAAGCTCCACTTTATCTTCTCTAACTTTATACCACGGAAGATCGAAGACCATTTTTGATTCTAGTATTATCCATTTTTTCATAAAACCTCATTAATTTTTATTAATTCGCCAATAATTGAGCGTTTCTTCTAGCGTAGCATTAAGCTCGATAGATGGTTTCCAATCGATAATGCTTCTAATCTTACTGTTATCTCCTATGAAAGAAGGCACATCGCTGGGTCTCATTCTATCAGGGTCATTTTTAACTACAATTTTTTTATGGGAAAATTGAAGTAACTTATTCAAAATTTCTGCAACTTTAACACCTCTTCCAGAACAAATATTGAATGCTTCACCGGATGGAATATCTGCTTCTAGTATTAATTTGTATGCATTTACGACATCTCTCACATCCAAGTAATCTCTTACGGCATCTAAGTTTCCTACCATTAATTCATTTTCACTCGGACTATCTTCTAATTTAACAATTTGAGAAACCATGTCAGGTACAAAAAACCCAATTCTTTGACCAGGTCCTGTATGTGTAAATGCTCTTAAAATGATTATATTTAATTTTTTACTTTGAGTATAATCATAGCTAACTCTATCAGCACTTGCTTTACTCGACGCATAATGATTAACCGGGAAAAAGGGTGCGTCTTCATTTATAAAATCAGGAGTATTAGTATTTCCATACACTTCCGATGAGCTAATATACAAAATCTTGGGATTATATTTTATTTCAGATTTTAGTTTAGAAATAGTTTCATAAAGATTTATCGTACCCATGACGTTAATTTCAAATACTTGGTCGACATCTTTAAACCATGTAGTAGTTTTAGCTGCAAGATGAACTATATATTCCGGTTTATGTTCGTTTAGAATTGTATAAATAAGATTAGAATCGTTAATATTCCCTGAATAATATCTAACACGATCTTGGTCAATTAAGTGGGAGCTACTGGAGGTTAAACCAATAATAGAATATTTACTACCGAGACAATTTATTAAATGTTGTCCTGCAAAACCGCTTGCACCAGTAATAAAGACCTTAGGCATTTTCTCTCCAATATTTTAGGGTATCTTGTAATGTTATTTCAAATGGGATTTCTAACTTCCAACCTAACGCCTTAAGCTTTGAATTATCACCGAGTAATTCAGGTATATCACTTGGTCTCATTCGAGAGGGATCTTGCTCAACTTTTATTTTTTTTGTTGAAAAACTTAACAACGAATCTAGTACTTCTTGAATTGCATGGGTAGTACCTGAAGAAACATTGTATGGATCAACAGGGTTGCCTTTATCTACAATAAGCCAATATGCTTTGACTGAGTCCCTAACATCTATAAAATCTCGCTTTGCCTCGAGATTGCCCACCTTAATAATAGGCTCTAAATCATACTTCTCAATACAAGCTATTTGTTTAGCAAAACTAGATATAACAAATGCATCCGGACGACGAGGTCCTTCTTGATTGAAAGAGCGAGTGATATAAATTGGTAGCTTATAAGACGCATTATATTGATACACTAGTAATTCCTGGGTTGCTTTACCTACAGCGTAAGGACTGATAGGCTTTAACGGTAAGCTTTCTTTTATTGGAAGATCTTCTGGCTTTATAACACCGTGCTCTTCTGCGCTACCGGGAATCCAAATTTTAGGAGTTAATCCGAGTAGTTTGACCGACTCAAATATATTCACTTGCATTTCTACATCATCTTTAATAGTAGTGATCGGGTAGTTCCATGAAACCCCTACAGAGCCCTGTGCCGCGAAGTGGAAAATATAATCAGGTTTTATCTCATCAATAAGCTTATATACAGAAGAAAAGTCACGTAGCTCACATTCATGCAACTTAAATTTGGAATTACTTATTGCATCTTTTAGATCGAATAGAGGGCTTCGATATCTCTTCGTAGCATGAACTTCACCTATATTTTGTCCTAATAAGTAGTCACAGAAATGGCTACCTACAAATCCTGTTGCTCCAGTTACCAGTATTGATGCCATATGACTCCTTAATTAGTTGCTATGTATTATGTGTACATTTATGGTGATTGGTACTATTTGTTATATCGAACTGCGATATATTAGTCAATAAGCCAAAAATTGAATTATTTAAATCTCTGTAAATCAGCATCTACCATTAATTTTATTAAATCTTCAAAACTTGTCTTAGGTTCCCAGCCCAACTCTTTTTTTGCAAGAGAATAATCTCCTTTAAGTTCTTTAATTTCTGTAGGACGCAAGAGATTTTTATTAGTAACAACATAGTCTTCCCAATTCAGTCCAACATGACT
>JALYQM010000004.1 GCA_030855825.1 bacterium | reverse complement strand
TATAGTAAAGCTTCACGGGGTCTTTTTGTCCATGTGTAATTAGGCCGCATCTTCACAGCCATTTCAATTTCGCCGGGCGCGTGCTCAAGACAGTCGCTAAGTCGTTCAACCTTTCGTGCGGGTCAGAACTCACCTGACAAGGAACTTCGCTACCATAGAACAGTTATAGTTACTGCTGCCGTTCACTGGATCTTCAGTTCAGAGCATTGCTACCCCTCCCTTTAAATTACCAGCACTGGGCAGGTCTCAGCCCATATACTTCAGCTTTCGCTTTTGCATAGACCTGTGTTTTTGTTAAACAGTCGCTCAGCGTCTTTTATTGCAACCTCCTTAAAGGAGGCAGGACATCTACCAAAGGTACGTCCAGTTGTATTGCCTAGTTCCTTAAGCACGGCTCACCCGATCACCTTCGTATACTCAACTCGCCCACCTGTGTCGGTTTACGGTACGGCAAAATATATAACTCTTTACGAAAATTTTCTCGAAAACTGAAAGCTATCTCCTTGACGGTGTATTGCTACACTATCTTGATATCGTAGATTAAATAAACGTGTTCTTGCCGGATTTTCCTGGCTACACTTCCTCTCTACTTCTAAGGGCATAATCAAAATCCCTCGAGACTCTTCCACTTCTGTCCTTCCTTAAAGTCTTTATCGTTATATACATGTACAGGAATATAAACCTGTTATCCATCGACTACGCCAATTGGCCTCGCCTTAGGAGCCGACTAACCCGCAGTTGATTAACATTGCTGCGGAAACCTTGGGCTTACGGTGTGGGGGTTTTTCACTCCCATTTCGCTACTCATACCGGCATTCTCACTTCTGTGCGCTCCACACGTCCTCACGGTCATGCTTCGCCGCACACAGAACGCTCCCCTACCACTAACCCTGCACAACATAAATCACGTTAAGATTCGTTGTTTTGTTAGTAAATAGTTCTTTTTTGCACTTCTTTAGTCGTGTATAGAGACGACTAGGTTACGTGCTACCTGATTTATGTAGTGCAGGATTAATCCTAAGCTTCGGTTATTAGTTTGAGCCCCGGTAAATTGTCGGCGCAAAAGTGGTAGATTCGATCAGCGAGCTGTTACGCTTTCTTTAAAGGATGGCTGCTTCTAAGCCAACCTCCTGATTGTTTAGCCACTTTCACATCCTTTGACACTTAACTAATTATTAGGGACCTTAGCTGTAGGTCTGGGTTGTTTCCCTTTCGACCAGACTCGCTTAGCCGAGCCGGACTGACTCTGGTGCTCTTGAGCCTATGGCATTCGGAGTTTGATTAGATACACAGGATTGCTCCCATGACATCCATTCAGTGCTCTACCTCCACGGCGAACACACCAGGCTATACCTACATATATTTCGGGGAGAACCAGCTATCTCTTGGTTCGATTGGCATATCACCCCTAACCACATGTCATCCGAGCATTTTGCAGCATACATCGGTTCGGTCCTCCATGTCGTTTTACCGACACTTCAACCTGCACATGGTTAGCTCACCAAGTTTCGGGTCAAACACATACGACTTATATTTCGCTCTATTCAAGCTCGCTTTCACTATGCCTCCGGACCATAAGCCCTTAAGCAAGCCGTTTCTGTGTTTACTCACCGGTTCATTCTTCAATAGGCACGCCATCATCCTTACATGAATAAATTCACATAATAGGACTTTGACTGTTTGTTAGCATAGAATTTCAGGTACTATTTCATTGCCCTTCCGGGCTGCTTTTCACCTTTCCCTCGCGGTACTAGTTCACTATCGGTCAGATTACATATTTAGGCTTGGAGTGTGGTCACCCCGGATTCCCACAAGATTTCGCGTGCCTCGTGGTACTTAGGAACACATCAAGAGTCTTTATCATTTCGCTTACGGGACTTTCACCCTCTATGGTTGGACATTCCAGACTATTCTGCTATGATAAAGTTTTTTTACTCTTCCAAATTAAATTGAGATATGCCCTGCAACCCCAACGGGCAAGCCCGTTGGTTTAGCCTCTCCCCATTTCGCTCGCCGCTACTTAGGAGATCTCTTTGATTTCTTTTCCTCGCCCTACTTAGATGTTTCAGTTCAGGCGGTTCCCGATCTTAACTTATTTATTGGGTTAAGATCACTCATAAATGAGTGGGTTGCCCCATTCGGAGATCGGCGGATCAGAGCTTGTTAACAGCTACCCGCCGCGTATCGCACGTTTTCTGCGTCCTTCATCGGTGTAATCTACCTAGGCATCCATCCTATGCTTTAAGAGTAGTTTTTAACATTCACATTTTATATTTTTATATTTCAAAGGTGATCAATTTCTTGATCATTTTAGATGCGGAATTACACTCAAAAAAACCTTATTAGATTTAAATTGAGATAAATTTCACTATTCACTTGTTAAGGTACTAATACCGGATCCTGTCCGATGGCAAACTATCTCCTGTGATTACCTTTTTTTTGGCTAAGTAATCAGTTTAAGATAGCTTTATGTTGATGGCGAATAATATTTCAACTCACCAATCAACATAAAGACATCTTAATGATGTGGACCGCAGGAGGATCGAACTCCTCACCTCCTCGGTGCAAACGAGGCGCTCTACCAGATGAGCTAGCGGCCCCTACGTCTGTTGAGACTGACTCCGGGATTTCAAGCTCGGCGTTATGATATGCCTTCACTTTCAACCCCTCGTTACTAACAGGACCTTTTATTTCAGTTTTTTGATTCTACCTGCTACGTGTTCAATTTGCAACAGGTCAATCCTACTCACTTTTGAGCTATTCGTTTACCGCACAAAAAAACAAAGGGTTTACACTTTCCTTTGCTTATTATTTGGTCAATTATATTTATTTATGTATTGTTCGTTTTTTAGGGAGATATATATAGATAGTGTCGAATGCTTGTTGTAAATCTATATATTGAGGCAAAAACTAGTGTTTATATCCCTTGAAATTGTACGAACATGTCTTCAAAACTTATATATGATTTATATCATTTTCCGGACTACTCGTCAACCCCCCAGGTGTACATCTTTATCGCCGAATTAGGTTGATCGATATATCGTTTATAACCGAACATACCTTTATCTGTAAACCCTCCGTCTTTAGTTGGAATGAAAACTGCTACTCCATTATGATCCGGGGAGTGTTTATTTTCATCCCAAATAATATTAACCCGACGATGCTGCATAAAACTAACAGCCTCACGAATTAATAATAGTTGTCTTTGTGCCTCTTTAATTTGCCTGAGGTCCTTGCGACCTAACTTCTCTTCAGGGCATAACTCAAGTGGTATGAATCCATTGGACTTCTCGGAAGTACCCATATAAAGGAGGATAAGAGTTGCTAATAAGACAGATATAAAATAAATTTATCGATAGCGCAACAGGTAATTATTTCTTAGCGGTGTTTCCTCCGAAGCGGCGGTCGCGATTGGCGTAAGCTTCGAGGGCTTTGTCTAATTTTTCTTCGTTGAATTCTGGCATTGGTTCAGGCTCAAAGTATAACTCTGCATACACCATTTGATATGGCATGAGCCCTGATGTACGCTGCTCACCTGAAGTACGTATCAGTAAGTCTGGGTTTGGATACGTTTGACCAGATGTATCCAAATACTGTTCAAATTCTTTTTCCGTTATGGTCTTTTTTCCTTCTTCTAATAACTTATTCATTGCCCTGATTATCTCATTTTGACCACCATAATCTAAGCAGATATTTAAGTCGTAGGTTGTGTAGTCTTTGGTATCATACTCTACCCGCTGAATTTCTTTCAGGAGATCGGCTGGTAATCTATCTCTTCTTCCCAACATGCGGATCCGGACATTATCTTCATGGGCGAGTTTTTCGTTCGGAATGATTAACGCTTTAAAAAGGTCCATTAAATAGCGGACTTCTGTTATATCGCGTTCCCAGTTTTCAGTAGAAAAAGCCCAGCCTGTGAGGGTATGAATACCCTTTTTGCGTGAAGCTTTGGCAAGCTCTACAAACGCCTCAGCGCCTTTTTTATGTCCCTCCAGGGTTGGCAGGCCACGCTCTTTAGCCCAGCGACGATTACCGTCCGGGATAATAGCGATATGATTCGGAATCTTTTTATCTGTCATACAAGTTGATTGATTATATCAAGAAATTGCAAATTTGTCGCTGCAACTTGTCCAATTATATTTTTCCTGCTATCCTATCTTTATTATTCCTGTTCTCTGCTGCCTATGCGTCCTTATTCGTATGTAAAAGCCAATACTGAGGCGCTTTTCGTTCAACATCAAGTAATGCGTGAGAAGGGTCGAAAAGCCGTTAGCGCGAGCTTCCTTTTTGTTGGTCTTTCTCTCTTCAGCTATGTGGGTGGATATTACTATCTATGGGGTCTTAAAGAGAACCAGATAGCTAATAAGCCTGGACTCGTTGATGTACTGGACTCAGCTCCTGCATCTGCTTTTACTGCGCAGGTTCCGACAGCTCCAAGAAATCAAATCGTAACTGAGCCTGGAAATGCGAGTGCTGCTATTGATAGCGATGTTGCATACCCCACATTCAGCTTGAATATATCAAAGCTTGGCATTAAAGATGCTATCGTTACAACAGATGTCATTTCGAATAATGAAGATATATATAAGCCTGTACTGCTTAAATCACTTGCTCACTATAAAGGTAGTGCTTATCCAGGGACGGATGGGAACGCGATTGTGTACGGCCACAGTATTCTGCCTACTTTTTATAATCCAAAGAACTATTTAAGTATCTTTACGACACTTGATACACTTAATGCTACAGATCCTATAACGGTACTCTGGGGAGGCACTGAATATACCTATGTCGTAGAAGGTATGGAAGTCGTTGACCCTAAAGATACACGTGTGCTGCGTTATAATAGTGGTAAGACCCTTACTTTAGTTACGTGTGAGCCTCCAGGATTCACTACGAAGCGTCTTCTCGTTTTTACCCGGTTAGCTGAATAGAATTATCTTATTGCTGCATAAATGCAGATAAGGGAAAGAATACTGGCTGCAGCAAAATATGCCTGGTGAAGTTGCAATGGGAATGCCGCTTTAATCTGCCAAAACCACGAGGAGAGATCTTGCTTTGCTTTAAGTAATATTGCCTGGTCAATTATTATTTGAAGTACTATTGCTAATGTAATACCTCTGCCTAATATTGAATTAGAGCTAGTCGCTGCGAAGAGGCAAAGTGCCACCATCATAATTTGAAATAGAACTGAATGAGTTATTTTATTTGTTCCTTCAGTAAGCTCTAAGGTGTTAATTATTTTAATTTTCTGTTTAACTGGGACACTTGATAAATCCCGGGCGGCGGCGATGCTCGATGGAGAATCTTTATCTGTAATGAAAATTCTTGTGAGTGTTTCTACTGAAAGGAAAAATATTGAGATAATGTATATTAAGACTAATTTTGCAAGGAATATAGCAAAGAATACCGGATCAAAAGGAGTGGCTGTCGTGGCAACTCCCTGATTTACCGCCTGAGTAGCTGCGCTATCCTGATAAATCATGATTATGGTCATGACGATAAGAAATAACAGCGGAACAATTAATGATGTTTTTGCTCTTCTTCTTAATGTATACATAGTTTCATTCTAGTTGTATTTATTCATAGTTGCAATAACTGTATTTTGCGCAGCGAAGTGAATAGACTCAGATGCTTTCCGTAACGTTTCAAATAGAATCGTCTCTTCGCTTTTCGTAAGCTTATCCAGGACAAAGTCGGCGCTATCCATGGCATCGTGAGGAGGTCGCCCGATTCCAATTCGCCATCTTGTAAATTCACTGGTACCAAGGCTTTCCATGATTGATTTTATGCCGTTGTGCCCTGCAGCGCCTCCGCCTATTTGTATTTTTAGTCGTCCAAGTTCTAAATCGAGGTCATCGTGTAGAATCCATATATTGGATGGTTCAATTTTATACATTTGCTGGGCAGCTTTAACGGCTTTTCCGGAAAGGTTCATGTAGGTGGTGGGTTTCAAAAGGAGAAAAGATTCTGTTTTAACGATTTCGCCTTGAAGTTTTGAACTTTTACTCCATTTATCCTGGGGGGCTATTTGGTCATGCAATAGATCGATTGCCATAAATCCAATATTATGTCGTGTGTTTAAGTATTGTTTTTCTGGGTTGCCGAGGCCGGAGATAAGGATCATATAGAAAAGCACCCTGAAGCAGTTAAATATTTAAAGCTCTTCCAGCTTAACTTTATCTACAGATTCTTCATCTGGCGAGATATACTCAAGATATTTTTCGGTTGTTGAGATACGCTTGTGTCCTGCTAATTTAGATATTAGTACGAGGTTTGCGCCTGCTTTAAGATGATGGGCTACGAAGGTATGTCGTAAATCGTTTACTTTGGCATTTTTTATTCCGGCAAGCTTGAAGTATCTATCTATGGCGGTTCGAATATTGCGAACTAATAATGGTCGGCCTGTTTTTGTTATAAATAAGGTTTTTTCTTTTACTTGGGGACGAATTTCAAAATACTTTTTTAAGGCTGTTTCTGAAGATTTGTTTAAAGGAACTGAACGATTCATTTTGCCTGCTTCTGTGACGCGGATTTCGCCTTGAAGCTGGTCTTCGCTGAAGGAAATATCTTCCATCTTAAGGTTTGCGAGTTCCCCTATCCGAATTCCGGTTTGAAGTAACAACTCTATTATAGTATAGATGCGAATGTCGTTTTTAGCTGAGTCACGCAATGCACGATACTCTGTCTTAGAAAGGATACGTGGAGCTTTTGTTTCATAAGATGGATGGGCTACAAGGGCAGCTGGATCGTCTGAGATGTATTCATTTATTTGTAGATAGCGGAAAAACGTTTTGGTTGAGTTTGTTTTTCGTGAAATACTTTTTGAGGTATATCCTTCGTCTGTTAATTTTCGCATGAATTTTTCAATGTCGTCTTTTTTAACATGGTGAACATGCTCAATTCCATTTGTTTTCAAATGGCCTAATAGCTGTTCGATGTCTTTACCGTAAGCAAGAACGGTTGACTTTGACCGCTTCTTCTCAGTAAGGTGAGAAATGAACTTATTGTGAGCTTCGTGAAGTGGAATCATATGTTTTCTTATAGTTCGCAGAATAATTATTAAAGATATGTTATAGTTTCATTGTAACTGTTTACACTGTTTTTCTGCAAGTACAGGATATCGAGTATATACTTTTCGACAACCTATGTCAATAATATATACTATAAGCTTATGAAGCAACGTATACTGCTAATTATAATTATTATCATTGAGCTATTTGTTATTTTTAGTTGTCTAAGTAGGGTTTTCTCCATTCTCCACTCTCAGAACCGTATTGCTGAGTTCAAAATTCAACGTGATGTGCTAAATAAAGAGCTAGCCAAAAAGCAGGAGTTGTATGACTTTGTACGCACGGATACATATATTGAAAAAATAGCCCGAGAGAAGCTTGGTTACGCTCGAGAAGGTGATATTGTGTATATTGTGCCTACAGGTAAGCAGCAGCAGGTTGAGCTACCTCAAATCGCATTTCAAGGGGAATCCAGTGGTATTTTTATGCTTGGTGAGGTTGGTGGCTGGTGGAAGGTGTTTTTTAAATAATAGTTTCGGCTTAATTTTGCCTCATCGGATCGAGCGAGTTGTGCGTCAGTCAATTGAGTCACGTCAATCATTTTTATTTCATTTAATTGAGATAGTAGAAAGGGATTAATCTCTCTTCTTGGTTGAGGGATTTCTGGAGGTTTTGTTATTGCTTTATCGAGGTCATCAAAACGCTTAGCTACCTCTCCCTGGCGCCTATTTAGGTTCTCGATAAACATCTCTCTAGAAGGTGGTTTTGGTGTTATTTCCGGAGCTTCGGGTTCCATATGTTTATTTTATCATGATAATAACTTAATAGAAACTTCAGTTATACGTTTGAGCTTTTTATCATTGGTGATAAATTCCGTCGCGTTCTTACTCCACGCAGTTGCAAGCTGAATTGCATCAGGTAAACGGACAACATATTTTCTCTTTATATAAGCTGCTTTTTCAGCAATTTCTTCTGTTAAAGGAAGGAATTCAACATTTTTTATGGATTTTAGGGTGTGCTTTGTTTGTTCTAATAAGAATTCGTTTTCCTTGAATATGGGTAAGGATAATACTTCGGATATTGTTATTATTGATGTTATTCCTTTAGATTCATTTTCTATATTTTTGAATATTTCTTGTGCTTGTGTTCCGAAGCGTTCGTTCCCTTCAAGGTAGTAAATGAATAGCATAGTGTCGAGGGCAATGTATTTATTCATTGGTTTTATGCCATTCGTCGCGCAGATTATTCAGATATTGTCTTGTATTCGTTGTTTTTAAAGCATCTTTAAGAAGCCCAAATCCATTTTTATTCCAATCGGTTTCTGCAGGAAGCAGGTAAATGCTTTCGATATCTTTATCTTTATGAAGGACAGCAAGTACCGTATCCCCTTGTTTGCCCATTTTTTTGCGCCATTCTTTAGGAATAGTAATTTGACCTTGAGAGCTTACTTTTAAAATTGCTGTTTCCATAATTTTATTATGGATTATGATCTAAAATTTGTCAATGAGCTTGGAAAGAAAAATTTAAGTGTGGCAGGGGTGGGACTCGAACCCACAACCGATGGGTTATGATTCCATTGCTCCACCATTGAGCTACCCTGCCGTGTTGCTTTACGATTTTACCGTACTTGGGTATTAAAATCTATACTTTATTGCTCACCTATTCGTTTTATTCGCTGCGGAAGCTATCTTTGTCGTCCTTAACGGGATTGCGCTCACTGTCTTTTCTTTAAATAGAGATCGTATTCGGTCGCTTGTTGATATCTTGCTCCCTTCAGCTAAATGTCCTCGCTTCATAAATCCGAATAGGTTTCGCTTTTTTATATAAAAATACCGACTACTTTCGTAGTCAGTATTTTTTTGTGTTGCGGGGCCCGGTAACGCTCCGGGTCTGTGAGATTATGAGCCTCACGTGCACTTTACACTACCCCGCTATGGATTTTTTCCTTAACTAAGGGCTAAGTATAGGTTTAATGAGCGTGTTTGTCAAGTTGCGAATGGTAGGTACCTCGTGATATCTTTTAGATACCTTTGTATATGTTACTTCCTAAATGGTTAGTCATTGTGCTCTTCATTGTTGCGATTGGTTCGACTGGCGGGTTACTATTTTTATTAACTCAACGGTCGTTTTCACCATCGAATCAAGCTATAAAAAACGTACCGGTTGTGGTGAGTGCTTCACCAGAGTCGAAAACTATTGAAGCGTTTGTTCCACCGAATGCAACTGCATCAGCTTCTCCTCTTTCGGCTACAGCTGAGTGGAAAAAGTATTCAAGTAATGAATTGAGTATAAAGCTTGAATATCCGGCAAACTGGTTCCTCACTGCGTCTGATTCTGCAAAGATAAAGATTACGAGTTATGATCCAAAAACTCTTTCTGATGATAAAATGACCAAAGAGGTGGTTCAGATGGCAATCACCAGACAGAAAAAAGAGAGTTCAAGTCAAAAACTTACCGCTTTTTTGGAGGAGCGATTGAAGTTTTATAAAGAGAGTGCTGCTTCGACTACTGTTAAAGAAGAGAATGCCCGCACGATAGATTCCTTTGACGGCGTTGAACGATTATATTCTTCGAATGCTAGCGCCCATCGAGAAATCGTGTTTGCTACAAAAAATTATTACTATCTCATATATATATCTCCTTCCGATACGTTACTTAAGGCGGGCGTGGATGAACTGTTGAAGACAGTGGAAATTATTTAGTGCTCTTCCTTTTACCCATCATATTGAGCATTCTATACCCAACCTTATATTGATGGTATACTTTTTATATGCATATTCATTTTTCCCGACGGTTTCCCTATCTTCATATGCACAAGGAACCCGAGTCACTTCTTGACCGTATCGAGGGCAAGAAACGAAGAGGCGTGTATATTGCGCTGTTTGTTTTCGGATCTTTAATTGTTGTAGGGCTCGGAATACTATTCGCTTTCCAGACATATCTTGTTTATGCAGAAGATCTTGTTTCAAAGGATAGGCTACTGAACAGGCATTTTAAAGGTCTTATTATTTATGATAAGAATAACCAGATTATATATGAGAGTGATGGAGCGCATGATGTCGGGACTGTTGCTATTGGATCAATACCCCGCAATGTAAAGTATGCCACGCTCGCGGTTGAAGATGCGCAGTTTTATGACCATGCAGGCTTTTCGTGGGGAGGAATTGTCCGCTCGATTGCGCTTAACTTCCAGAAGAGCAATGCCTATGCTTATGGTGGTTCAACCATCACGCAACAACTGGTGAAAAATGCTTTGCTGGACGATCAATCCAAATCATATACCCGTAAGTTGAAAGAGCTTATTCTCGCAGTAGGTGTCGATAAGCGATACTCTAAGGATCAGGTATTGGAGATGTATGTTAACTCCAATTATTACGGACGGGGTGCATATGGAATTGGTGAAGCCTCTGTCGCTTACTTTGGTTTGCCAATTGAAAAAATGAGTCTTGGACAGGGTGCTTTTTTAGCAGGCCTACCTAATGCTCCTTCCCTTTTTTCCCAGGACTTTGCGTTAGCTATTCGACGTCAACAGTTTGTTCTACAACGAATGCGGGATGAAAAGTTTATTACTGATACTGATTACAATGACGCGCTCAAAGAGAAGATAGCTCTTGTTGAGCAAAAAGTTGCACAAGGTAAGTATCCTCACTTCTCGTTATATATACGTCAACGCATCTTAGGGCAGTTTGGAGAGGATTCGCTTGAACGTTTCGGATACCGTGTGTTTACTACGCTGGATTCACGCGTGCAGGATCTCTCGCAAATTGCTGTTGCTAAGCAGGTTGCTGCACTTGCTCAGAATAAAGTTACCAACGGAGCCGCAGTTGTGCTTAACCCTAAAACCGGCGGTATAATGGCGATGATCGGCTCCGCCGACTGGGACAATGATGAGATAGACGGGAAAGTTAATGTCACGCTCTCGAGCCAGCAACCGGGATCATCTTTTAAGCCATATATTTACATGCAGGCTATTGAGAAAAATAAAATTACGGCCGGAACTATGCTTGATGACTCTCCTACAGATTTTGGAGGTTACGCGCCCCAGAATTATGACCGAAAGTTTAGGGGTAAAGTTACTGTGCGTCGCGCTCTGGCGAACTCTTTAAATCTTCCTGCCGTTCAGGCTATGAAGATGGTCGGTGTTGTCGATGGTGTGGCCTATTCAAAATCTTTAGGGTTAAGTAGCTTAGGTGCTCCTTCTAATTACGGACTTAGCTTAGTTCTGGGTGCGGCTGAAGTTACTCCCCTTGAGATGACTACAGGGTACGCAACGCTTGCAAGTGGCGGTATGTATAACCAGACCTATGCGATTGAAAAAATTGTAGATAAATATGGCAAAACTATTTATTCCCACGACCACAAACCGGTACGTGTTGCCAACGAAAATGCTGCGTATGTTATTTCACATATTCTTTCAGACAACAGTGCACGCCAGGAGATCTTTGGAGTGACGTCATTAAAATTACCAAGTGGAAGACCGGCTGCGGTAAAGACTGGTACAACAGATGCGTACCGTGATGCGTGGACCATGGGGTATACGCCTTCGCTTGCTGTTGGTGTATGGGTTGGGAATAATAATAACGCGGCAATGGATAGTGTTGCGGGATCTTTAGGTGCTGCACCAATCTGGAAAGAAATTATTGAAGGGGCTCTAAAAGATACACCTTTTGAGCAGTTTAAGCGGCCATCAGGGATTACTGAAGGTGAGATGTGTTCGCTCGTTGAAAAGCGGGTCAACGAAAATGGCCAGGAAAAGATCTTTTATGAATTTAATTCGGCGCGGGAAGTATATGTTAAGGGAAGTGTTAACAGTAACTGCGATGCGGTGAGGAAGCAGGTTCAGGATTTACAGGCAGGGATGGGTTTGACGAACCCTAGTGTGCTGCAACCAGCGGTGGCTGGTGACTCGACAGATCTGCCTTTTACACCGGCTGAGACGAGAAAAGAGATGCGAGAAGAGCACAAAGCACGAAAGAGGTATATTGATTAGGAAATATAGATCGGATCTTCGCTGCGTATAGTTCCTTCTTTGAGAATTAAGCAGTATATACCTAGAGTCTTTCCGTGTTCTTTTACTAAGGCCTTTAGAATATTTGGATCAGGCTGTCCTGTTTCCGGGTTAAGATTAATTGTTGCGCACCGCTCATCAAGCTTTATTACTATTAGCTGTGCACCATCTTCCCTGGCTCCAAAAGTAATTGTTTTATTTAACCAGGACTCTTCAGCGTATGGAGCTGCGCCGCAATCTAGATACACATTCATGCGAAATACCCGTGGGTCGATTACGGAGCCGAGACGGTCTGAGATAGCTTGAATCGAGGCGCCGGATATTAATGAAACAGGCATGCTATGATATGCTGCTCGCCCCATGCGAGATACGGTAACTTTTTTCCCAAGTTTATTTTCTATTTCTGCGATTAATTGTTCTGAGTCGGCGGAGTAATCATGACCGAGCGGTGTCTTAACGCGAACTTCTGACGTCTTTGGATTTGACGGGTCAACGAGATATGGTATGTATTCAAGCAACTTGGGCCACTTTATTGTATCAACAAACGAGGTTACTTCATTCGTTCTGATAAGGTCTAAGTTTCTGCTTCTGTCTCCTATTACGGATACGGATTTTACCTTTATCTCCGGAAGTTTTATCCCCTGCATCCCTTTAAAAGGATAGATCCATGTGCTTGTAACTTTGCCTATCTGCATTGTTTGATTATTCATTGCTGTTATTTTACTACATGATTCTCTATATTTACCGTTGCGTTTTGTACCGTTGTGTTGGATTGATTAATCGTGGTTGTTCCCGGTGGACAGTATGCCTGTGTTGGTTGAAGTTTTATGCATAGCGTACAAATTATTATGATGACTAGCTCGCGGGCAGGTATCTTAATTTGGTTTTTGATTTATTTTTTTTATCTGTTTAATAATTACGATGATCTCATGAAGAATAATAAGTACAGACGGAAGGAGAACAAATAAAATTAATCCTTTAGTGTTTTTTGCTCCTTCCTGAATGTATCCCAGGTACGGTATATGTAGCACTACTCTCCCTGCTATTTGTTCATTGGATACGGTTTCTGGATCAATGGTGTTGTTGGCATCGCCTTTGGTAAGGAAATATTTTTTAGCAAATACAATGCGATGCGTAACCAGAATTTTCCCTAACTTATATGTGATGATGTCATTGTCGTTATATTTAGATTGTTTAATGACCAGTACTGCACTTCCGATAGGTATTACAGGCTCCATGGATCCGGATATGACTGATAACAGTCTTATCGGGAACTGCGGGCTTATTTTATTTATTACTGTCAAAGAGGCGATGGTCGAGGCAAATAATAAAATGGTTATTGAGACCATGGTATATGTTTTTTGTAAATGCTGTTTCATATTTTTATTCAAAGCGTAGGCTGCTCTACGCTCTGAAGTATTACTTACCAGTCTGTATCTGTTCCTGAGCCTTCGGCTTGCATGCCAAATACTTCCAGGTTTGTCGTGTAACTTAAGCCGCTACCGGATGTCACGCTTGCAGGTAGACTTATCTCTAACCGGTAGAAAACATACTGTTCCGGGGGGACCGGGTTTACCGTCTTTGGCAATTTGAATGGTGTTGATGCGATAGTTTTGAAAGCCGGATCGGTCATTGAAACGGTGCTCGTTGTTGGTGTTGCCGGATATTTCGTAAAAGTTGTAAAGTTACCGGGCACTAATGTTGAACAAGCTCCGGTGGTCGGGTTTAACGTTCCGGTCACTTGCAGTGCATTACCCAGTGTTGCGACATCTCCGGAATCTGTACCGCGATAGAGCTTATATCTCCCGGGCATGCTGCCTGTGTTTCGAATAAAGATGCACCGCACTGACGTCATGCCGGGTGCGAAGTTATTCTCGATGAGTGAAGGCATTGCAAGACCGTTAACGTCTGTCATTATTCCGAAGAAATTAAAGCTTCCCATTGAGATGATATTGCCGACGAATGTTTGTGAACTGGTGAAGAACGCGTAGGTAGTTCCTGTTGCCGCAGTGGCTACCACGAGAATGGTGAGGAGGCTTATGATTATTCTATACGTAGTTATCACCTCCTTTCTGTGTTTGTGTTGTAAGTGTTAGTGTGTGAACAGAGGTGTTCTGGGTTTAGTGTGGAATTATTTTTTGTGGATGTCAAGATAGCTATTTAACTTGTTAAATTTCTTACTAATGTACATACGCTTCAAACAGTGTATGGAAGGCTTCGTAAAAGCCCCAAAGGCCTAGCGCGATAAAAGCTAAGCTACCGATATATGAGATGATTGGATTCTTTACCAGTGCAATGGTACGGGTTGGAGAAAGGAATAATAATATATTCAGGATCATATGACCTAGCATCACGCCGACGCCGAAGCCGAAGACATTAATAATATTAAATAATGGTACATATCCTGCAAAATCATCGAGACCGAGGATGAACGGAACTGAGAAGGAAAAAAAGAAGAGACCACTCCAGGATAAATTTCGCTTGGTTTTCATACTGACATGAGGCATGATTCTATCGAGAACCGGATCGATATATTTGTTAATGTAATCAAGAATAATTTCTGTTTTTCGTACGATTTTTTTAAATAGATCTGAGGTGTCGTACTCTTCCGACTTAGCATGCTCTACACCGTCTTTAGCGAGTCGGAATAAGACCATTGAAGCAACAACGATCATTAAGAATAAGAGCCAGGCGATTTCTTTAAAGAAGTCCCACATTAATAATATGGCGAATGTTCCGAGTGCGTTGCCCACTGCTGTTCCTACTTCGATCGCGACTCTGTTCTTCCATCCAGGATTGGATTTCATCAAATTACCCATAAAAATGGCAAAGTCAATAGAAGTTTTCAGATATATCGTTAGACCGATCAGAATATCTCCGATAAAGATTGTGGTTGAAATTTGATCTTTTGTAAAACGATTTAATGTAATTATTTCAAGATAATATAGACCAACGAGAACTCCGAAGATGATGACCGTTAACACTAGCGGTACCAATTGTTCTTTCCAGAAGTTCTGTTTCATAAGAATCGATTATACAACAAAACTTATTTTTTGTTATACAATGAAAATTAATAGTACTCACCATGTCACGCATTATCCAGCCTCATTTGTTATACCTGCAATATACTGTATGTTTATTGCATTGTTGGAAATTGATATCAATAGCAGAGGTTGCTATAGTCTTAACTTATAGAGAGTATTTGAGGAGTATTAATGCGCACGTATTATTCTTATCGTCCCCCACGAATTTCACGCGCTGACTATATTCAAAAAAGCAACCGTTCATCTTTATCTTCTTATATCTTTAGCTTTGGTGTCATTGCTCTTGGTATCGGTGTTGGACTCTCTACACTTCATCAGCCTGATCTTCTTAACGCATCGGTTTTAAACTCCACTGAAGACGAACGAGTTCTCTCTGCAAGGATAAAGGCCTCGGATACTCTTCTTACTCATGTTATTCCTTTTTTAAAAACTTCAGCTACTCACTGGAAGCTTCAGGATCAACGCCCTCAGCAAGCGATTGGTGGCGGTCCAGGGCTATTGAAAGATGCACTTAGTGTTAAAGCGGCGTTATCTATAAATATGGATACTGGTGAGGTGTACTATGCAAATAATTCAGCTAAGCGCCTTCCTATGGCTTCGACGACTAAAATAATGACAGCGATGGTGGCAATGGACCTTGCCAGTATGGACGAAGAATTTGCGGTCGAAACCCCTGCGACTGAAGTTGAGCCGACAATTATTGGTGTTAAGGCAGGTGAAAAGCTTTCGACGCGTGAATTGATTCAAGGTGGGTTGCTTACTTCGGGGAATGACGCTATGGCTGTGCTCGCTGAGTCTATTGGTAAAAAATACGGTGGTAATACCAATTTATTTGTTAAAGCAATGAATGAAAAGGCTGCTTTCCTTGGACTTAAAAATACTCATTTTACTAATCCTCAAGGATACGATAATCCTGAACACTACTCTACCTGCGAAGATCTCGCCGTGATGGCACGATACGCTATGACTCACTATCCGGAATTATCCGGTATTGTGTCTAAAAGGGAAGCCTACCTGGAAGCAAGCAGCACGCATGCAGGATTTCGTCTCCCAAACTGGAATATGCTCATTAATACATACCCTGGCGCGAACGGAGTGAAAATTGGAAATACCGGTGATGCAGGACATACCACGATTGCTTCAGCCACACGGGACGGCAAGCAGGTTGTGGCTGTAGTCCTCGGCGCTGATGGTATTTTGAAGCGCGATTTATCTGCTGCTGAGTTATTAAATGTAGGATTCCAAGCTCTAGGCATTGCTCCTTTCACTATGACCGAAGATATCCTTCGAACGCGAATAAAAGACTGGTACCCTTAGAGCCCTGCTTGCCCTCTCTTCTCAGGTTTTTATCATATTGAGATGTTACTCTATCTCTGACTATATAGAGTTAATATGTTATATCCTTACTGTACTAATTCGTTATACTCTGTTACAATTAGTTAACTTAGTTAAATAAACTAATCCTTGATCATATGCTATAGGTTGACTTTTTACCCATTACTGTGTATACTTCCCCAATTGTGTTGCGAGGAAACTCTATGATAAATAAAGTACTCTTTATTGCGATTTTTAGCCTTCTTTTTAGCTTTTGTGCGACTAGCGCGCAAGCTCAGTTAGTGGTTAACGAAGTGCTGCCTGGAAGCCCTGTCCCTTCTCCCTCAATGACAGCTGAACCTACCCCGACGCAGGCTCCGACAGCCGAACCATCACCTAGTGTGAGCCCCTCTCCGACGACAACGGTTGATCCTACCAGCACTCCTAACCCAACCCCAATTATTACGATACCGCCAACCCCTACAACTGAACCGTCAGCTACATCTAGCGCGGCTCCTGTTATTGGTGGTATTCAGTCGTCTTCACCTTCTACCAGCCCTGCGCCTACTACTCTACCAAGCCCTACACCTCCATTAACAGTAGAGACTATTTTGAGAACTGAACCAAAAAAAGACAAGCCAGTTATGCAGGATATTCGTACTAATGCTTACAACACCCTCCTCGACTCCCCATTGGCGTTCCTGGTGAGTGATAATAACCAGACATATTATCATCCGCACGGTCTTTCACAGAAGAGTACAAATATACTTCTATTAACTGGTTTTGCTCTATCTTTTTCAGGTATTATCTTAATGAATTTATCAAAACTGAATGATTTTATGATATGGCGAAAGGAGCGGCCTTCAGCTGCATAATACTGCTATGAAGAAATATATTGGCTTATCACTGTTGTTTATTGGATTTGTTATTATCTGTTTTGTTTTATACTCAAACAGTAGATACAGTGCATACACACGGACTTTTTCTCCCTACACATTGCTGCAGTCATCGTGGGAAAAGTATAAGGTAAATTTCTTATCCGAAGATGGAAGAATTCTTGACTCTACCCAAGATAACATTACTACATCTGAAGGTCAAAGTTACGCACTTCTTCGAGCGGTGTGGAGTGACGATAGAGAAACGTTTGATAAAGTATGGCTTTTCACTAAAAATAATCTTCAACATAAAAATGACAAACTATTTGGGTGGAAATGGGGGCGCATTGAAGGAGATACTTACGGATTCCTTAAGGATGGTGGTGAGAATTCTGCGAGTGATGCCGATTCAGATATCGCATTTGCTCTAATTCTGGCTGGTAATAGATGGACTAACTCTGAGTATACTGCCCAGGCTAAAGAGATCCTAAAGGATATGTGGAATATGGAGACGGCAGAAGTAAAGGGTAAACGTTACTTAACCGCTGGTAATTGGGCTCAGTCATCTGATTCGATTATTGTTAACCCTTCATACTTCTCGCCTTACGCATGGCGAATATTTGCAACCGTAGATACCGATCGCGACTGGAATAGTCTTGTTGGTCCAGGATATGAATTACTTGCTCAATCCAGTACATTGCCGCTTGATAAAGAAAAAAGCATTGGCTTACCTCCAGACTGGGTTGCTGTAATGCGTAATACAGGCGAATTAAAGGCCTCTCCTTTGCCTAATCTTAAGACTAACTATTCCTACGATGCTATGCGAATTCCGTGGAGAGTTGCCTTAGACTACCAGTGGAATCGAGATGCGCGCGCGTTTGAATATCTTTCATCACTGAAGATATTCTCACAAATATATAAGAAGTCTGATTACAAACTTGGTAGTGCATATTCTCATGACGGTACTGTGCTTGAAGATTATGAGAACCCGACTATGTATGCCACTGTAATCGGGTATTTCATGGTTGTTGATCCAGAGATGGCTAAGAAGATTTACCAGGAAAAGATTCTTGATCTTTATTCGACAGATAAGACTCAATTTAATGAAAATATTCCCTACTATGAACAGAACTGGTTATGGTTTGGAGCTGCGTTATATAACGAGCGATTAGTTGCGTACTAAAGAGAGGTTTTTATGTTGAAAGCAATGATACCATCAGGAAGAGTTAATCGAACGCTTATCATTTTTAATGTGATTATGGCGATCATTTATTTTTCATGGTGGATGGATATACGTCATATCGGGCACCCAGTCTTTTACACGCTTCTTGTTGTTGGCGAGCTTTATCATGTTTTGATGGCCTTTTGTTTCTGGTTTACTGTGTGGCCTGCCGATTCGAAATATACCTTAACTGGACATCAGCGGGAGTTAGCCGCACGCGAGTTTGCACTGCGTGGACGGCATCCGTCTGTTGATGTATATATCCCCTGCGCTGGCGAACCTGTTGAAGTGTTACGTCGGACGGTTGAGGCTGCTAAGAAAATGAAGTATTCAAACTTTAAGATCTATATTCTTAATGATGGTTTTGTAGCAAAAAAGACTGACTGGAAAGATGTTGAAGCGCTTGCTAGAGAAATGGACGTCACTTGTATAACGCGTACAGTCCCTGGTGGTGCCAAAGCTGGAAATATAAATAATACCATGAAACAGACTTCAGGTTCGATTATTGTCATCTTCGATACAGATATGGCCCCGCATGATGACTTTTTGCATAAAGTAATTCCTTATTTTAAGGATAAAAAAGTTGGCTTTGTTCAAACTCCTCAATATTACTTAAACCATGAAGCAAACCAGGTAGCTGGTGGCGCATGGGAACAACAGGAGTTGTTCTTTGGTCCAATAATGGCGGGTAAAGAAAAGAGCAATGCTGCTTTTATCTGTGGAACTAACGTGGCTATTCGGCGAACGGCATTAGAGCAGGTCGGCGGTATGTGTGAAGATAATATTGCAGAAGACTTTTTAACTTCGTTCTTTATTCACCAGAACGGCTGGAAATCCTATTATGTACCTGAAGTATTGGCTGAAGGATATGCACCTGAAGATTTGCTCTCGTATTGTAAGCAGCAGCTTCGCTGGGCGCGCGGATCACTCGAAGTGCTTTTTAGTTTTAACCCTTTATTTAAGAAGAACATGACCTGGGGTCAGAAAATACAGTATCTTTCATCTGCTTTGTATTATTTTAACGGTGTGATCATTGTTGTTGATGCGCTTATCCCGGTAGTTTCGCTTGCTACAGGGATACAGCCGGTGGCCGGAACGACTACGTCGTTTGCCTTTTTCTTCTTACCTTTTATGTTTCTTAATTTGTATACGTTATACGCAGCATCGGGTAATGCCGTGACATTCCGTGGATTATCTTTCTCAATGTCTTCATGGCCGCTTCAGCTACAAGCTATTAAATCTATTCTGTTAAAGCAAAAAATGGGCTTTGCGGTTACACCTAAGCAAGCTCAAGAAGGTAACTTTTTATTCCTGGCGTATCCTCATTTGATGTATGTTGTGATTATTATTGCCTGTGCTGTCATCGGTATTAACCGAGAAGGATTAAGTCCTTCAGTTATTACCAATATAACTTGGGGTGTTTTTAATGTATTTATGTTTGTTCCTTTCATACAGGCTGCTTATGACTGGAAGGGGTTATTTACTAAAGTATTTGCCTTCGGAATTCGTAAACAGGAGATAGCAACTGAAAAAATATATGAATAAAGAAAGATTGTTACATACCAGCTTTGTTGTGTTGATACTTGCCTCTTGTACGGTATCTCTTTTGACTTTGTATTCGCAGTCGATCCGGCTGGATGAATCGCAGTCAATATGGGCTTCTACCCGTTCGATTCCAGGATTGCTCGCTTATATTGCCCAGGATGTACATGTTCCTTTATATGCGCTTATTTTACACATCTGGATGCAAATTTTTGGTACAGATATTATGGTAGTCCGCTCACTTTCGTTTGTATTTTTTGTTCTTACACTTCCTTTTATGTACTGGTTCGCTAAGGAATCCAGTTCCAAGCGTGCTGCGTATCTGACGGTGGCGTTATTCTCGTTGTCTCCGTTTGTAATGTGGTACAGCAATGAAGCGCGTATGTATACATTATTTACGCTTGTCACAAGTGTAAATCATTTATACTTTCTGCGGATGGTTCGCTCTGAAGGGAAGACTTCAAAGTTCGGATATCTTGTTAGTGCCATTGCCGGGCTCTATACTCATTACTTCTTTTTCTTTTTACTGATTACGCAAGGGATATTCATTCTTGGACGAATGATTTCTTTTATTTATACTGACCAGGAATTTGGGTCTAAGTCTTTGTGGGAGCTTATTAAGAAATATCTGGCCTTCCCGCTGAAGTGGCTAGGAATTGCGACAGAAGCATTTTTGTTTTTATTGCCATGGATTACGTATGTTTATAGTCTCGGAACTGCAAATAATGCATCACCGATGATTCCACGGCCCACTAGTTTTAATCTCTTTCAAACGATAGTGCAGTTTTTGTTCGGGTTTCAAACTCAGGCCGTCCAGGCATTCATAATAGCCTTATGGCCACTAACCTTGATTATGCTTTTCATGCTTTTTACTAAACGTAAACGCCTACCGGTTGAAGGAATTGGTTACTTTGGTTTTGTTACAGTACTACCAATTATCCTTGTCTTTTTTGTATCTTTTATCCGCCCAATATTTTTAACACGCTACTTAATTCTTGTCACGCCTTCGTTATTTTTTATACTCGCGTGGTCAATGCTTTCTTATTCGAAAAAAGTTTCAACGTATCTTGTAACTACCTTTATGCTTGTATTGCTTGGATTATCTGGTTACCAGAACATTTCTTCAGCGACACCGGTAAAGGAAGATTATGCGGGGGTAGATACTTATCTCAGTATGAATACAACCGCTAAGGACATTATTGCGGTAAGTGCTCCTTTTACTATTTACCCTATTGAATACGGTTATGATGGGCAGGCAAAGATTGATACTATCCCGCTGTGGAACCGCTATGATGAGACTGGAGGGGCTATTCCACCTTATTCGGATGAGAAGCTTAAAGCGCAGATCGAAGCCTACAAAAAGCAATATAAGCGGGTCTTTATTGTTCTTTCCTATGACCAGGGTTATGAAGAGAAAATTCGTAAGTATATGGATGAAAACTATGAGATATACAAAACCCAGAGGTTTTCCTCTGGGCTTGAAATGCGTTCATATATTCTACGGTATGATGTGCAGTAACTATTGCTTATGAATGGTGATTTGAGTGTGTACCTGGTTACCGTTTGAATCCTTCGTCCAACCGTGCAAGGTATAGTTTTGATCCTGTTTCCAGTTCCACTCTGAGATATTTATCTCACCTGACCATTCGTTGTTGCCTACATTATTTAGATCAATCCAGCTTCCGGAATCTACAGACCACCAGGTTCCCTGATTGTTAGGCATTGTGTTTTTTATTGTCATTGTAAATTTACCGCTAAGGTTCTGATTATCTGACGGATTCTTAATCTGTAACCACTGATCGGTGTCTACCTGTACAGCTGGTGGATTGGGCTGGGCAGAGGGCTGAAGCGATGATTCAGGTGATAGGCTTGGCGAGGTGAGAGAGTTGATTACTGGAGTAACGACAGACAGCTCTGATCGTGAGGTAAGCTGCGCTGGAGCTCCTCCTGCGGACTGCTGGCCTCCATAGATATCTGGTGTGTTTCCTGTTGCGAGGGCATAGCCAATCCAGGCTAAGTTTTCCATATAATAATTTGTACCTGCCATGAATTTACGGTTGTTTTTGTTATATTCATCTTCCATTTTTACCTTGAATTCATCAACTTTATCCTGATTTTCAGGCATAAACCACCCAACGTTTACCGCATACGTTCCTGCATTAGCATCTTCGCTCATTGGCGTACCGTCGTGACGATATTCGGCAACGATTTTACCATTACTTGTAAGAGTACTTAAGAGGAAGTTGCGGGCTCCTGACACGGTGAGGTAGTTTTTTGCTCGCATATCTCCTGTCCAGGCGTAGTCCATGGCGACTCGCATACTGGTTCGAAAGGCGTCGTATTTATAGTCTATGCCCAGGTTTGGTGATTTAGAAACGCTACCATTTTCATTAACTTGTACCCAATCAGGTGGTAACCCCATTCCTATTTGTCCGTCGATGGAACCTGAGGATTTCCAGAGGACATCATAGGAGGACTCGACTAATTTATCCCAGCGTGGGTCGGGGCTCATCTTGTCAAATACTTTGTAATGCCCTGGTGCAAGATAGGATGGATTAACTGGTATTGGTGCTTTAAAAGCATGCCAAGTACCAGGCTGAAGATATACTTTGTCGCCGATCCACCCTGTTTCCAGGCGAAGTATGTCCTTTTGGACCGCAATTGATTTGTTTCGATAACTTTCGAGTCCGCCGAGCTTTGGAGTTCCCCATTTTTTGTCTGCAAAAGCAAGCGCAAGTGCATAATCCTCATCGGCGTCGGATGCGGCTCCCCAATCACTAACCGCGTTACCTTGATACTGCCAGGCTAGCAGGTTATCTCCCAGATCTGCTTTGTTTTTGCGGGACATTTTTTGTTCTGCGAAATTATATACTTTATCGAAGGTGTCCTGATCGTTGATCCATACAGCACGGAGCATGGTGTAAGCAATTCCTTCTGAAACGACATCGTTTCCCTGGTCTCGTCGTCTGACTCCCCCATCGGGATCGATAATTTCGGCCTTATAATTATTCCAGCTAGTCTGGAGAATTTCATTGGGTGAGGCTTCTATTTTAGTAAACAGGGTCATTATAGGTATTATTATAATGCTTGTGATTATACTTATACTGAGTAATTTGTTTCGCATGGGATCCTTTTTGGGCAATTTTATCTTAATTGTTCAAATCTTTTTGTAAACTTTTCTTCCGCTCCCGAGCTGTCGCTCGCTCACGCAACTGATGTCCCGCGGAGCGGGATCTACGACGTTCGAGTCGCTCAGAAAAGTTTACTGCAGCGATTTGAACCTTAATACAATAGCTGCGAATAATTTAATTCGTTTGAAGATTACTAAACATAATAGTATACGTCAATTGCTGCTATTAGACTCAGATAATGTTAGTGTATTAGCTTATACTTTGAGGCTAAAGTCTTGTTAGCGTAGATCTTTTTGAACTCATTATGCCTTTGAATTAGCTTGGTCTCTCATTTGACAAGAATGGTGTAATTTGGTATTATTTCCCTTGTACTTATTAAGATTTAGTTGTACTTTTTGAGGTTATTTAGCCTCAACTTGTATACAAAAATTCTTTAGCCTATCTTCATAACGCACTAGAAAATCCTGCCTTTTCTTTCCTGCCCTGATTTTTCTGATAAATAAGATGACTCCTTAACTTGTTGCCCCATCTTATTCGGTGTGTTGTGTAAGTCTTTATGTTACTCTTAAAACTGTTTTTGGAGTTACATTCACTCGTTAAGAGTTTGTTTTATATCTTAACGTTTCCCTTTTCTTTGTTGATATTTGTAATTAAATATCTTCAAAAGAAAATCTGGGTCTCCTTTATTTCGATTGGACTTGTCCAACGGCTCTGGAGTCCACGTTTTGGTACCAATTGGTTTTCCCGCCTTGGTCGCCTTATTATTATTAATTCAAATGTTCATATGTTCCTGGGTGGATCGATTGCCGGAGTTGCGGTGCTCTTCTTCCTATACCAGCCAATGCTGCAACGGTTTGATGGTCAATACTATGTGGTTGTCACTCAAAAAGGTATAGCGTTTGCGGCAGAAGAGCTTCCTGTTGTACTCGAGGCTTCCCCCACATCGATAGCGACCTCATCTGCTGAAGTACGTACGGCTGTAATGCCTATTATTACTGAGTTAGCGCCAACACCGACTCCTACTCCACGACCGATTACGCCTTTCCGAGATCTTTCACGAGTTGGTGTTGCTCAGAAATTGCCCGTAGGTTTTGTTCCTCCTGCCATCTCTTCAAACGGTGCTTACTTAAATCCAATTAAAATTCCGCTTAAACAGATTTCTACTTTCTATAGTTCATGGCATCCTGGTATGGATCTAGTAACTGATAGTGGCGTTCCAATTTATTCTGTAGCAGATGGATATGTTTCTTCAGCTGGAGGAAGCCTGTGGGGCTATGGTAATGTGGTGTACATACAACACGCTAATGGCGTGCAAACTCTTTACGCTCACCTTAGTAAGATACATGTGACGACAGGCCAACAAGTCACTACCGGTACTGTAATTGGGTTGGTTGGATCAACTGGGCGTTCATCCGGCCCTCACTTACACTTTGAGATCCATAAAAATGATGTGCCGTTTAATCCGAAGAGTGTTATACAAGGATTATAGTTTCTGATTCTTTCGATGAGCTTGTGCTCCCTATTTTTGGCAATTGTCTTCAGCATGCCGTCTATTTGTGACATAATCTTTGGATCTTCAACAATCGGTGCTTTGATAAAGATCGAGCCAATTCTTGACGGTACCTGGAAGTTTTCTCCTCCTTCGGGCATGTTACAGATCTCAGGAATCAGGATATTTAATGGTGTACATTGCGAAGGCTTTTATTCCCTGCTGGGTTGCTTCGTGCGTTTTCCAGACTGTCTGAGTAACTGATTGATTTGTATCTGACGATTGTGGGACGGGCTGTACTGCGCAAGCAGTTAAGATATTACTAGTGTGAAAAGTATAACTAGTTTTGATTTCATATTGTAATAATAGACCTATGGAAACTAGCGTCGATGGTTTACCTATACTTTGTAACTTGGACTATGGTTGGATCAACTAAGCGGATGAGATCAATTGATTTCATTTGAATAGAGTGCGTTAGGCTTCCAGGATTGAAATTTACCAGTTCGTTTTCCTGGATAGCGGTATCGAAATAGGTGGGTAGTCCGAGAATGTTTCCGAATGGGTGGGATGGAGCCCATTTTGACATGGGTTACGGCTTCGGCTTCTTCAGGTGTAGCGAAACGGATTTCTTTGGTGTTGAGGATTTGTTTCATTAGTTTCCAATCGATTTTTCTGTCGGCTGGGATGACTACTAGATAGTACTGATTGTTCGCTTTGACAACCATGGCTTTAGCGCCAGTTTTGAGTTTTACTCCCCTGATCGTTGCTGCTTCTTCGGAAGTGCGGACAAGTGCGTGTTCGGATAGATTTTAAATAATATGATTTGTGTCGAGGAGATTGATTATTTGATTAAAAATATCCATACTTTTTACTCTACAACGCTTGCACCAGTGATTGGAAATTTATATTCTGTTCCTTCACGAGTTATTTTTACTAACGGAAGTCCTACTTCTTTACTTAAGCTAACTGCTTGTTGATAAAGCTTATCATAGGCACTACCTCGAAATTGTTGAGTATAGGACGAAATATAAATGGCTTTAAAAACTGGCTGCTCTATACCTAATTCGTATAATGCTACGCCTTTCCTCGCCAATTCTGAAGAGTTCGCTGTTGGTGAATACGGAAACTGCTCGCCCCCACCCACTGGTATTAAATGTCCATCGGGACCAGTAATTTGCCCTCCTGTTCCTACAATAATACCATCAGAGACTAGTAAACCGACCGGACTCCATAAAGTACCTGGATCAGGATTACTTGACTCGTATATTACTCTTCCTGCTGAGATTGAGGGTTTATTATTTAGACAAAACTTTATTTTTTTTTGCCAATCTTCGGGCGGAGCGTCACGTTGCATATAGTCGATGACTTCTCCCGTGGAGCTTGCGTTTTGTATTCTCCCCTGACTAGTGCCATGATAAATAATCCACCCAGTTTGATCGATTAAGTCATGTACCGTATGTAGCTGTTCTTTAGATTTTAGAACATCAGTTTTGGGAGGATTTGAGTTCTGTTCCATAAAGATATCATATCATTAAATAACTATTCGGTAACTTCGTGGAATATTTGTCCTGAGATTTCTGTCGTTTTTCTATTGTCATTTTTACAAAAAGAGACTCCTATTGGAGTCTCTTTATACTTTTATAGGTATGGATTAATAATCCATTCCGCCCATGCCACCCATTCCACCGGCTCCACCCATAGGGGACGCTGGTTTCTCTTCAGGTACTTCAGTGATGAGTACCTCTGTTGTGAGGATTAACTCAGCAACTGATACTGCATTCTGGAGTGCTGACCTTGTTACTTTAACTGGATCGACAACGCCATCAGCGATGAGATCTACGAATTTCTGTGATACAACGTTATATCCGTAATTAACTTCCTTACTCTTTAATACTTCGCGAAGTGCCCACCCTGCGTCTTCACCAGCATTCTGGAGTAGACGGATAAATGGCTGTTTGAGCGCTTCTCTTAAGATATTGTACCCGATCTGCTCGTCTTCTGTTGCGCCTTTTACGTTCTCGAGAACTCTTGTTGCTTTCAGAAGTGCTACTTCTCCACCCGGAACAATACCTTCTTCAACAGCAGCTTTGGTTGCTGCTACTGCGTCGATAACGCGTTCTTTCTTTTCTTTCAATGCAACCTCTGTTGCTGCACCGACCTGGATTACGGCAACTCCGCCTGTCAACTTTGCGAGGCGTTCCTGAAGCTTTTCTTTATCGAAGTCGGAAGTAGTGTTATCTATTTCCTGTTTGATTTGAGCTACGCGGGCATCAATATCCTTTTGGGTACCTTTACCACCTACGATTACGGTTTCGTCTTTGGATGCGGTAATGCGATCTGCACGTCCTAGATCTTCCATTGATGCTGATTCAAGCTTGCGACCTAGGTCTTCAGTAATAACTGTCGCACCGGTCAATGTTGCAATGTCTGCAAGCATTGCCTTGCGGCGGTCACCAAAACCTGGCGCTTTAACTACGAGTGCGTTAAAGGTTCCGCGTACTTTGTTTACTACGAGTGTTGCAAGCGCTTCTCCATCAACATCATCAGCGATAATCACGAGATTTTTGGAAACTTTTACAAACTGCTCGAGGAATGGAAGTAAATCTGACATTGCTGAGATCTTTTTATCTGTGATAAGGATGTACGCGTCAGTGATGCTCGATTCCATGCGGCTGGTATCTGTTACGAAATACGATGAGGCATAACCTTTATCGAAGAGCATGCCTTCTTTGTATTCGAGAGTGAGTTCGAGGCCTTTTGATTCCTCAACGGTGATAACGCCATCTTTGCCGACTTTGTTGAGGGCTTCAGCGATTAACTTACCAATATCTGAATCACCTGCGGAGATGGTTGCGACCTGTTCAACTGCATTCCCTGAAACGTCTTTCTTCATTTTCATGAGCTCTGCTGTAACAAGCTGTGTTCCCTTTTGAAGTCCGGTCCGGATCATCATAGGGTTAGCCCCGGCAGCCATTGCTTTAAGCCCTGAGGTTACCACAGCTTGTGCGAGGACTGTTGCTGTAGTTGTTCCGTCTCCTGCAACATCGGCTGTTTTTGATGCTGCTTCTTTAAGAAGCTGTGCTCCCATGTTTTCGTATGGATCTGAGAGTTCGATTTCTTTTGCTACTGAAACACCGTCGTGAAGAACAGTTGGTGCTCCCCATTTTTTATCTATTGCAACGTTGCGACCGCGTGGGCCAAGGGTTGTTGCTACTGCGTCTGTTAATATATTTATTCCTTTAAGGAGCGATGCTTGTGCTTCCTCCTTAAATTTCATTTGTTTTGCTGCCATAATTAATTATCCTCCTTGAATATTATTTACTGTTACTTGGAAGCGACGGCTATTATGTCTTCGAATTTAATGAATTTATATTCTGTGCCATCTTCGCCTTTATACTCTTCCCCACCCCACTTTGCGTAGAGAACTGTTTCTCCTACTTTAGCTGGAGATGTACGGGTTTTAGCACCTTCTAATTCTGCATCTGCTCCCACTGCAAGCACTTCGCCTTCTTGTGGTTTTTCTTTGTTCGCTGTATCCGGAAGGTATATTCCCCCTTTGGATACGTCATCTTTTTTTAATGGTTTGACGACTAATCGTCCTGCTGTTGGCTTAAATTTCAGAGCCATAAACATTCCTCCTTGTATAAAAATATTTATTAGAAAAACATAGGAATTCCGGAAGAGGTGTGTTTTTAGCACTTACCTCTTACGAGTGATATTTTGTCAAAAAGTGGGTTCAATGTCAAGTGGTGGAATTACTTTACCGGCATTCCATATTTTTTCAGAGTTGCCTGGATGTCTTTACTATATCGCTCGATCCCTTTCGTGTCGGACACCAATTTTTCATAGGTCGTCTTCAGTTCGTCGTTGATCCCTCCACCAAAGGTACGGTCGGACATGTACCACGACTGGGATTCTTCGGCAGTATCCAAAATGGCTGAGAGATATTCGTTATTTGTAAGTTCATCGGCTAAATCTTTTCGAGAATACGGTTCGCCGAATAATCTTGTTTTGGCCTGAATAGCGTGTAATCTTTGCTGGTTTTCCTGTTGGGCCAGATACGTTAAGAATTTCCATCCCTCTTCCTGTTTGGTTGTAGAAATATTATTTGCTACCCCTTCAACCCAGTAACTTGCGATGCCGATTTTACTTCCCGGTAATTGTGGTACTGGTACGGCTGCGAATTGTAATGATGGATTTTTCTGCTGTATTTCAAACGCGGTCCAGGATACACCGAAAATCATTGCAACTTTTCCCTGAGCGAACGATTCGGTTGAATTCGGGAAGGCTTCCGACCATAATCCATCTTTTAACTGTTGCTTGTAGAAGTTTATGGCTGTTTCGCTGTTTTCTTTAGTTACGAACGGATTAGCGAGTGATGCATTATTTTGTAACATAAGTAATGACATGATGTCCGGCCAGTAATCTACATTTTTAGTACTTCCGAGTGCGATACCTGCAATGTCCAGAGTGCCGGTTTTAGGGGATTTTAATTGGTTGGCAGTTTCGAGAATGTCTCCCCATTCAGCAGGCGGTTTTAAGATGCCAACCCGCTCAAAAATACTTTTGTTGTAGTACAGTTCGAGTCCGTCGTACATAAGCGGGATGCCGTAGTATCCTCTCCCTACTTTCAGGTCGCGGATGGCTACCGGATAGAATGTTTTATCGTAATTTAAGGCATCGACTGTTGACTGGGGTGATGTTGCCAAGTATCCTTTTAACTCGGGAACCCATGAATTGTGATAGCGTACTAAGTCCGGACCGTTTGACTGCCCGACTCTAGCTTCAATTTGCTGACGGTAATCTTTTAAACTTTTCCGGACATATTTAATTGTGACGTTGGGATTTTTGGATTGGTATTCAGCGATTAGCTCTGTGAGGTTTTCTGTTGGTTCGAATACGCCCCAATAGCTTAACGTTACTTTTTCCTCAACTGGTTTAGTGCAGGCTGCAAAGACGATTGTGACTACTAAAATTGATAAGAGACCTAAGGATTTTTTCATTTATACTATTATATAGTAGAGAAACAAATTGCGGTATTAGCTGTTTACCTTCTATATTTGTATTTGAGTTTGATGATTTTTTCCTGTACAATAGGTCAACTCCATGAAGAAAAAGTCTTTTTATAAATTTATACAACGAATGCCGCGATGGAAGATCATAGTATTGGTCTGCTTCTTCGTTGGATTGCCGATTGTTGCACTTGGACTTCCTTTTCTATTTTATTCAAACCGCATAATGCCCGGTGTGCATGTTGGATCTATAGAGTTATCCGGTAAAACCCGCCCGGAAGCGGTTTCGCTCCTCCGAAGCCAACTTAAATCGCGAGAGGATGCGACTATTACCTTTATTCCTTCAAATGGTGCTCCAGAGGTTACCGTTGGAAAGGTTAGAGATTACGCAAGCTATGATGTAGATAAGACTGTTGAATTGGCTTTTGAAGAAGGCCGCAAGGGAGGTTTGGATTCGCGCCTAAGAGCGATCGGGCGTATTTTACGTGAGGGAGTACATATTTCTCCTATATATGCGTATGACAAGAACAGGTTTGATGAACGACTCGCCAATGCAATTCGCCCGCTTGAGCGTCCTGTTATCAATTCGCAGCTTGCATTGGTTAAAGATACTGTCATCCTTACTTCTTCCCAGAGTGGTTATGTTGCACATCGTGATCATGCTTTGGCTGACTTTGAATCTTATTTAGCGCTACGATCCAATAAACCTCAATTTTCTATTCCGCTAGCTGATAAAAAACCAGATATTTCTGTCGAGAATAGCCAGGATGCGCTGCGAAAGGCACAATCTGCGTTAGCGCGTCCGCTGACACTTAAGTCTACTTACCTTCCTGCAAGCACCTGGAGTTTAACCAAAGAACAACTTTTTGCACTGATGGATTTAAGGAAAGCGGATAAAGCTGTCGATGTGGTAGTAACGGATTATAAGGTCGCTTCGTATACTGCAGAGATTGCAGGATTACTTAATCGGGAGCCTATTGAAGCAAAATTTCAGCTTGAAGGAGAACGAGTTTCAACGTTTGAACCT
The DNA here is from genome assembly GCA_030855825.1 of bacterium. Taxonomy (GTDB): domain Bacteria; phylum Patescibacteriota; class Microgenomatia; order JALYQM01; family JALYQM01; genus JALYQM01. Next base: position 106,906 of record JALYQM010000004.1, on the reverse strand, counting down.
GCTCAACCGGGACTTGAGTTAAATTCCGAAGAGCTAACAAAAGAGATTGCTTCGCGCGCATTTGATCCCGCTAAAGGAACTGATATTGAAATTCCTGTGCGAACTAAAGAGCCGGCAATTACGACTGAGGCGGTAAATAATTATGGAATTAAAGAGCTGGTTGGTCAGGGTACCTCTAAATTCAGAGGGTCTCCTGCCGGGCGTATCCACAATTTAAGTTTGGCTTCGAATAAATTAAATGGTGTGCTTATTGCACCAGGCGAAACCTTTTCAATGTATAAGGTAGTTGGTGAGGTGGAGAAATCAACGGGATACCAGGATGCGTTTGTTATTTTGAATGGCCGAACGGTTCCTGGTGTAGGTGGAGGTTTGTGCCAGGTTTCGACTACTTTGTTTAGAGCGGTATTAAATGCAGGACTTCCAATTAAGGAACGACATCAACATGCGTATCGAGTATCTTATTATGAACAGAATTCCCAGCCTGGAATTGATGCAGCTGTGTACTTCCCTACCTGGGATTTTAAATTCCAAAATGATACTGGAAATCATCTATTGCTCCAAACAAAAGTTGATACTAAAGCATCGACTGCTGAATTTAATTTATATGGAGTAAAAGATGGTAGAACCGTGGAAATTTCTAAGCCACTTGTTACCAATCAGACTCCCCCACCCCCTGAATTACGTATAGATGATCCTAATTTAAAACGAGGAACTGAAAACGAAGTGGATCATGCTGTCTGGGGTGCGAATGTTGTCTTTACCCGTAAGGTTATGAAGGACGGACAACAGATTATTGCTGATACATTTAAGAGTAATTATAAGGCATGGCAGAGAGTTGTAATGGTTGGAGTGAAGGATAATTAAAATAATTTAGCATTAAAAGTTTATTCTTCTTTTTTAAACCCCATGCCCACAGCAGCTTGCCTTGCATCAAGGTTTTGGATTTTAATTTCACTATTTATAACAGTTGCACACCAAGAGAAGTAGTGTTTCGGTGGAAATTTCTTTGCCTGTCCTTCTTTAGGATAGCCCGAAGACTGATACGATCCTTTGAAATCTACTCCTCTGTTTAAATACTGCACGAAGTATGGAGCGCTCGCGTGTAACTCAGTAATTATTTGTTGAGCCAGGAAAGTACCGAGTGCATCGTCGCCATGACCTAAAGCACTAAAAATAGGTTTGCCTTTTATTTTATTTCTTAAACGGCTCTTAAAGGTGATGAGTCTTTTATTTACATCTAACTGACTGCTATCTTCCGATTCAAGTGGCATGTCTTTAGCAACCGTAGTTGCCATATACCGTACCAACTCAACCGGCTTTCCCTCGATATCGTGTGACCAGTCGGTACTGGCAGCGCGAATTTCATCGGGTAAACCTGCATTTATTCTACTCTGAAGTTCTTCTCTAATTGTCCGACCTGATGTTGGATATTCTTTACCAAGAACTGCATCGAATGCGAGTTTAAATGGTGGATAATTGTACACGTTATCATTTTCTCCAATTTTCTCTGAACCAAGGAGTGTACGTCCCTGTTGTTCCTGTTGTTTAGCTTCCCTCAATGAAACATCTTCCATCCCATCTGGAGTTGCTTGTTGTTCTGACATATTTTTTATTATAACGAATTAAGCTTTTTTGTCTATTCTATAATGCTATGCTATGAGTTATAATTCAGCTATTCTTATAACTTTTCCGCGTTCGCTCGAAGAATTTAAGCTTGGCACTGCGCCAACGGATTCTGAACGCACCACTTGAAAGGAGTTCCTATGATGGACAAAGTGTACGAGCCAGCAATCATTGAAGAAAAATGGTTAAAATATTGGGAAGAAGAAAAACTCTACTCCCCTACTCTGCTGTGTCCTGGGCGGAAAAATTACAGTATTTTATTGCCTCCTCCTAATGCGAATGCATCACTCCATGCCGGACATGGCATGTTTGTAGTGCAGGATATTTTAATACGCTACCACCGAATGCTTGGTGAAAATGCAGTATGGATTCCCGGTACGGATCATGCCGGATTTGAAACTCAGTATGTATTTGAAAAACAGCTTGCTAAAGAAGGTAAATCCCGATTCCAAATGAATCGTAAAGATTTATATGATGCGGTTTATAAATTTGTTCAAGATAATTCCGGTGTTATTGAAGGTCAATTAACAAAACTTGGTTTCTCGCTGGATTGGTCGCGTAAAACATTCACGTTAGATAAAGATGTTGTGAAAACAGTATATTCCACGTTTGAGAAGATGTATAAAGACGATTTGATTTACCGGGACAACTATATTGTTAACTACTGCACTCACTGCGGTACCTCTTTTTCAGAACTTGAGATTGAGCATAAAGATCGAGTTGATCCTTTGTATTATATTCAATATGGTCCGTTTGTAGTTGCGACTGTGCGAACTGAGCCGATGTTTGGTGATGTTGCGATTGCGGTAAACCCTACTGATGAACGATACCAAAAATATATTGGAACAACTGTTGAAGTTGATGGAATATTAGGAAAAATGTCCTTACCTGTTATTGGTGATGAAGAAGTTGATCCAGCTTTTGGAACTGGTGCTATGAAAGTTACTCCAGCTCATGATCCGCATGATTTTGCTTTGTCGAGAAAACATAATCTACCAGTTGTTCAGGTTATTGATTTCAAAGGTCGACTGAATGAAAAGACCGGAGAGTTTGAAGGATTAAAAGTGAATGAGGCGCGTAAAAAAATTGCTGAGCGATTAAGGGAAAGAGATCAAGTTGTTAAGGTAGATGAAAACTACTCCCATCGTATTTCTGTTTGCTACAAATGCGGAAGAGATATTGAACCAATGGTTTTGCCAAACTGGTTTGTAAAAATGAAACCGCTAGCCGAAAAAGCTATTGCTGCGGCAAAGAATAAAGATGTGGTGTTTTATCCTGAACGATTTGAAGATGAATTTTACCGCTGGCTTGAAAAAATTCGAGACTGGCCAATTTCACGACAAATTGTTTGGGGAATTCGTATTCCTGCCTGGTATGATATTGCCAAAAATCCAAAATTGCTTGTCACGTTTTTGAATTCGACGGGAGAAACGGTTTACGGATCGATTGATGAATTAATGAAAAGTTATTCATTAGAAGAGATTGAATCGGGTTTGCAGAGTCTGACTGCTGAGAACGCTTCAGTGTTTGTTATTGCTGATGATAAACCAACTGATGGGGCATCATATTTACCTGAAACAGATACTTTCGATACGTGGTTTTCTTCCGGACAGTGGCCGCTGGTTACTTTAGGCTTTCCCGATGCGGAAGATTTTAAGCAGCTCTACCCTACTTCAGTGATGGATACGATGTGGGATATTTTATTCTTCTGGGTTTCACGAATGATTATGTTCGGGATTTATCTTACCGGAGATGTGCCCTTCAAGACGGTACTTATGCATTCGCGGGTTGTTGATGAAAAAGGTCAGAAAATGTCTAAATCCAAGGGTAATGTAGTGAACCCATTGGACCTTTCAGCTAAGTATGGAACTGATGCGTTCCGCATGTCGCTCATTGCCGGATCGGCTCTTGGAAACGATGTTCCGATGTCTGATGCAAAAGTTAAGGGCTACCGAAATTTCACGAATAAATTGTGGAATTCGGCGCGGTTTGTGATTGATTTTAAATCTGAGGATGAGAAGAAAACTGGAAAGACATATACCGGGCTTGAACTTTATCCTGAATTATATGCATCTAATGTTTTTGTTTCCGGTGAGAGTCAAACTGAGATTGCAATTGAAAAGCTCGCGAAAAGTACAGAGGATCGTGAGATTTTAGAGAAGCTTGATGTTTTAATTAAACTGGTTAAAGAGTCTCTTGAGAAATACCGGTTTTCTGATGCTGCACTCGGAATTTACGAATTTTATTGGCATGAGTTTTGCGATAAATATATTGAGTATGCGAAAGACAAACGAGAAACCACTCAAGGCGTCTTGGAATACGTTTTAAAGGCTTCTACAGAGTTGCTGCATCCTTTTATGCCATTTGCGACTGAAGAGGTCTGGCAGCGCCTACCGCATGCAGGAAAGAGTATTTCAGTAGTGGAATAAGTTGTCGCTTGTAAAATTATTAGTTAAGTGCGTTTAATGAAAGTAACATATGTTTAAACCTTTCTTGCGCCCTTCTATTATTCTTGTATTTATCTTTTCTATTTTCACCTATATCTGTGTTTCATCTACTATAGGTACTTCGAACTCTGATGATGTGATTGCATTTTTTCCACTTTTCCCATGGATCCTAATATCCTATGCATTTGAGCAGGCGTTCTTCTTTTTCTTCCTTGGCTATTTAATCTTCTATACTTTGAACGCTGTGTTAATTTTTCATTTTGTCAATAAATATATCCATGTTAATGATTCTTTTATTCCACGAGTAAGAAATCCTTTATATTTAGCGATCGTACTCACTGGAGGTTACCTGCTTTGGGCTATTCCTGTTATTAACTATGCTATACATTGTACTGAGAAAATGTGTGGTCTTGTCGGGGCTCTTGCTACTTTTCCCACTAATCTAATTTTTTCTTTTGCCGATACTGTTGTTGATGAGAGCGTATGGATGTATGCGAGTGTTGTAATTAATGCGCTCATTCTTTTCTGGATTGGCTGGCATGTAGAAAAAAGAGCTTTAAAAAATTATGAATCTAGGAATCAGTAAAATATTATTTATTCTTATACCGGGTGTGGTTCTACTCGCACTGTTTTTTTTATTTTCCCAATATTTATAGTTTGAATAAATTGCAGGTGGTTACACCTCAAGAGATTCTTACTGCTACAAAACACGATTGTTCGAGCTTGTCCTCCCCTACTCTTTGTCCGCTTCTGCCGGGTGATATTCTGATACGAAGAGAGATTACAGGCAATACAGTTTTAATTGAAGCTCTTTTTAATATGTATTTTACGCATAGTGCGCTTTATCTCGGTGAGGGGATGATAGTAGAAGCTAGGGGATTTGAACAAAATAGCGAAGAAGAAGTTGTCGTGTCCCCTCTTACGTCCACAGATTGGGCTACCTCAGAAATGGAGTCCTGGGAAGTGCTTCGTTCACACGCTGATCGCGAAACTATTGATGATGTACGTAAAATAGCGAGGAGATTTGCTATTGCTCGGAGATTCGCTTTGGATTTGGCAAGTATTCCGGAAATGTGTTAAGCCTATCGTGTACTCAGCTTATCTGGAAAGTCTACTCCGATGCTGGTTTCTCGCTTAACGAGAGCGCACCTGATATAATTACCCCAGATTATCTTCACTATGTATCTACTCTGCATCGGAAAAGGTTGACTGTTGTTTATGGATCCGTATTTTAAGAAAGAAATTAAATATCGCTGTTTTAATGAAAATTTCACCTTTGAAGTGGGAAATACTTTGTTTTCGACTTATGACATGGATCATGGAACAGATTGTTTATTGCGGGCGATGACTTTCGATAAGCCCCATACAATACTGGATATTGGTTGTGGTTACGGCCCAATTGGAATAATCCTTGCTAAGAAACATCCACGTGCGAGCGTGACAATGCTGGATAAAGACCTGCTGGCTGTTCGTTACTCTAAAATCAACGCTGAGAAAAACAACATCCGTAACGTGGAGATTTTAGGAAGTGTTGGAACCGAAACTGTGGCTGATCGAATGTTTGATCTGATTGTTTCAAATGTCCCTGCAAAAATTGGTGATGATGCTATTACAAGCGAATTTATTTTAGCCCCCTACTCTCTTTTGAATTCTGGTGGCAATTTGTGGCTTGTTGTTGTTGCAGGATTAAATCATCTGATTCCACGAGTTGGTAGGCAGCATGATTTAAATATGAAGGAAGTTAAGAAGCGGAACGGACATAGTGTGTATTTGATATCGAAAAAATAATATAATCCCTTTATGGATGCAAATGTAAAAAGATATTTCAAGAAGCGGGACCGCCGAATTGAAGAGGTTTCAGTTAAGGAGAATCCTTTAGATTTCCCGCAAAATTCCCTCCCGATTCCCGCAGGGGACGTTTCAAAATCCATTCTGTCCTGGGTTGTTTTTAACACGTTGGTTTATAGTGGTGTGCTTATCTTTGCGGTAATTCAGCTTGCTAATTTTTTCCCGGTGCCAAGAACCTCAGCTTCATTCGCAGATGCTTTAATTGTCGCTCCTCTTTCATACCGGTCACATTTACTTTATCTTGAGTCTCTTACGGTTAAAAACCGGCTCGACGAAGCACAGCATGAATCTGATTTTTTGCTTATTTCGGAGAAAATTTTCGTTCCCACTTCGGAAGAGCTTTCAAATTTTTCACTACTTCGAAATAATATCTCTACACGTAAAGTCGTTTTTCACACAACTATGGATGAGTATACTCACTGGAATGAAGTTTTAGAAACTAATCCTGACTATAGAGATGGCTTCTATTCTTTGGCTCAACGGGCGTATATGCTTTTTGATGATGGTCAGGCTAAGAATTATCTTCGCCGGAGTGTAGATCTTGATCCCCAATTTGAACAAGGAAAAAAGGTTTTGAGGATGTTAGGAAATTGAGGCCCTTCGCTGACGAAAGGGCCTCGCCAATAATTAATTTGCTATTCTGACTTTTCTTCTTCTTTGTCGCCTTCTGCTGTTTCCACATCTGCCACTGCCGCTGCTTCATCTATTGGCTCAGCTACTTCTTCCTCTTGGGATGGTTCAGTTATGAGGGCTAAAATAGCTTCAGAATCTGTCAAAACCTCAACACCATGTGGGACTGTAAGATCTTTAACGAGAATATGCTGTCCAAGTTCTGTTAAGACTGAGATATCTACGATAAAACTTTCAGGTAAATCTGCTGGCAGTGCCTCGACTTCAATTTCTGCTATTGGCGTCTCGAGTAATCCTATTCCATCTAAGACAAGCTGGGATTCGCCGATAATTTCAACGGCAATGTTGATGACCATTTTTTCCTTTAAATTAACCTGCTGTACATCGACGTGGATGACCTGTGGCTTAAACATATTTTCTTCGACATGGCGAAGAATTACTGGTCTTGTCTTGTTTTCGCCTTCTAAGGCAAGTTCGAGTAGGGTAGACTCACTCACTTCTTTAAGAATGGTACGAAGTTCTTTAGTATCCAACCAGATTGCGATTGACTCAATGTCTTTTGAATACAAATTTGCCGGAACACGGCCCTTTGCACGATGAGAATTTAATTGTTTACCAAAAACATCTCTTTTGGTGGCATGAATAACCTGTTTTGCGGGCATTTTTAACTCCTTGAAACTGTATTATACTATTTTAGCCTTTTTAGGCCTAATATGTATACTATGTGTAAGGTATATGGTCAAGTGTTAGTGGAGGTAGAGGTCTGTGTTCTGAGAAGAATTTGAGCGTGTACGAGTAGTTTTATGACTTGCTGTGATTTGCTCGATAACAGTTCCAAATGGCTTGGAAATGTAAACGCCGGAAGTATTTAGATCAGCGGAAGTCTTTTTAGCATTCCATTCTATAATTAGTTCTTTTGTAGCACCTGGTTCAACCGCCGTATTAACTGTATAGCTTACTCCAGCGTCTTTTTTCTCCTGTCTGGCTTTATCTAAGGCGAGAGGGAACTGAAATTCTATATTCGTAAGTTGAGGGGAGTCCGAAAGTGTTAACTCAATGTCTGAACTTACCGTTGTTTTACTATTATTTTTAATTTGATATGTTATTTTAAAATGACTAGTAGACTCATTAAGAGCGCTGATCGTAACATCAATATTTTTTTGAGTGTCTTTATTTTTTTGAAATGACAGCTGTTTTTCCTGAAGTGAAATACAGTAGGGGTTGCCATTGTTTTTGTTCGGATATACTGACTGATCTGTATCGGTAAAATCGCGCTGGAGAATCCGGTCGATGTCACACAGTGGGGGAGAGATTGTACCGTTTAAATCCTGTACAAGCATTTTAATGTCCTCGTGCAAGATGCCTTTATACAGTGCGTAGCCAACTTTAGTTAGATTAGCGTCACCTAAAGAAGAAATCTTAGTAACGCCTTCTTTCCAGACAGTATACTGAAATTCATTATTAGCGCGGTTTTCTAAAAGTTTCTCCTCAACGTCATTTGTGCTAATGATTTGCGCGAGGTTAGGAGCAGTAACTGATCCTTGCGCCGTAACTAGGTTCTTTAGCATTGTTGTGTTGGCAGTGAAGATGGCATTTAGAGGTAACCAGCCACTGGATTTATTTATCTCTAAGATATCCTTTGACACGTCACTTACCGTGTTTTTCTCGTTTATATATATATATTGGTTTACACTCATTTTTGTAATGCCATTTTTGTTGATCTGGATGTATGCATAACCAATAACTTTAGAATCATATTTGTTTGGGAAAAGGGTGTCTTGGAATATAATCATGTAGGATTTGTTTTGAGGAGGGGAGAGAAAGTGGGTTATGTTTTGAATTAAACTGGATTCCTTTTCATATTTAGAAAGAAGAGGCGCTGATCGCTTAAGTATTTCCTCCAATTTTGATGTAGAATTTTGAGTAAATAGTAATTCACTATCGCCGGAACTCCGGCGTTCGATTGCAGTCTGATTCTCAATGACCGCGTTTTGAATATTCAAAAAATTGCTTGTAATTCCGCGTTTTACCTTTTCTACTTGTAACGTGGATGCAGTGCCATTAAGCAAAGCCGAAACTATGTCCACTGCGTCTGACTTAACTTTATTTTGTGTTGCGATTGCAGTATTTAATTTGTCCAAAGCTTGTAATGATGTTCTTGAATTCTCAAAGGCGCTTCGTTTCTGAACCGTATTAAAAAACCACTCAAGATTGTCATACTGAACGTTACCGAAATATATATTTTTTTGCGCATTAATGGCCGATTCCATACTTTCCTGTGAAAGAGATTCATAAGTTGCATTTATGGATTTGTCATTACTGCTGTACAACGTGTACAGAGGAAAAATAAATAAACTAAGAACGATAAAGAGACTGGTAGCAAGAATTAAAGCATTCCATTTATTCACTTTTTTAGAAGGGGCGACGTTGTCTTCATGAGAAATAGTGCTCTTGGACTTTTGAGAATTTAACATTATCGTTAAATCCTCAGAGTGGGGAAGAGGTTTAATTTCTTTGCTTGTCATATTTTCAACAAGTAGAGTATTAGTATTAAACATATTTTCTGTTTGGACAGGCGCGGCTTTTTTAGTTGGGGTAGCTTTGGGCTGAGTTAAAAAGAAATATTCTAAGGTTTGAGTAACTCCCTCAGGGAGCTTTGTTCTAGCATTCCATGCCAAGTCGCTCTCAGTCTGCTGGATTTCCGCAGGATGTAAAGGAAATTTAATTTCTTTGTACTCTTGTGTGAACTGAATTTTGAGTGGCTTTGTAGAGTTTTTCTGAATAGTATATGCAAAGTTTAATACATTAATTTCATCGTGAGTAGTAATGTTATATATTTTTCCTTTTGTATTCGCCGTAAACATAGCTTTGGTAATTCCAGTTACGACGTCTGATACGAATGTTGGGTGAACGACTTTTAGGCCGTCGCCGTGAATGGTAAGCGAATCAGTGTTTATAGCCTCATAGAATAATTGCGCAATTTCAGTACCTGAATTAAGATCCATGCGTGGACCGTACACGTCAGCAAGTCTCACGATTCGAGCATCCAGCTCGAACTTTCTATAGTACTCTGTGACAAGCGCCTCTGCATATCGCTTAGCTTCATGGTGGGTGTATTTTTTAGAGTCCCGGTCACTCTGGCCAAAGTAGTTCTTCATGGTTAATGAGGATAGAGCACCACCATATATATCTAGTGACGAGGCAAGAAGCACCTGTGCATTGTTCTTGCGCGCAAGCTCTAGAATATTGTATGTTCCGATAGAGTTGACGAGCATTGTTTTCAAGGAGAGGTCGATGCCATTTATATATGATTCGATACCACCAATATGGAATACATATTTTATATTGGACATTTCTGGAAGAGGGGATATGTTGATGTCTGCTTTAATAAACTCGAAATTTTTATCTTTTTTTAGCGATTCGAGATATGATTCCTGGCCTGTTGATAGGTCATCGATAGCAACAACATGCAAATTTTGGGCAAGAAGACTTTCGCATATATATGAACCGATGAACCCAGCGCCACCTATAACAAGGGCGGAGGGTATCTCAATAGTTTTATTTTTACTTTTTGTGCTATCAGGCATTGGCGGTTTTATGTAATGGTACGTCTCTATAATAGTTGTATAGAATGCGTAGCGTCAAGGAGTCTTGTTAACTACTTTTGGCATCTAAGGCTTTGTTGACGAGAAGGTCGGCTTCTTTGTTTAATTCGCGCCGAATGTGCGTATAGCTGATAGATAGGAAAGAGGCTTCAAACTTTCTTATTTCATTGGCAAGTATAGCTAGATTTGGATCTCTAATTTTATATAGACCGGTAAGTTGGCGAACGACTAATTCAGAATCAAGAAAAAAACTTAACCTCACTTCACACGTTTTGCTTTGCAGTTTATTTACGAGATAGAGGAGCGAATCCTTTACCGCTGTGTATTCGGCTATATTATTCGTAGCGATTCCGAGGGTTTTACTTATTTCATGCAGCGTTTCTTTATCTTTATTTCTAATTACGATACCTATTGCAGCGCTTCCAGGATTTCCCCTGGAGCCGCCGTCGGTATATATATGAAGTTCTTTTGTTTCATCAATGGTCATTATGTGCTTTCCCCGTTGTTAGATTAATAAATACCAGTGTCCCTGTTAGAATCAACACCAGTGCTTCAGTAGCTATTGTTATATAAGCTGAAGCGAGCGCGCCGTAAAGTGGAATCAATAAAATATTAAGTGTGATGTTAATTATCATTGTTCCGCCGTATATATAGGAAAGATACTTTTGCTTGTTTATTATTATTAGAGACCACGTAGCGATTGAGGATAAGAAAAAAAAGATTAGGCCTGAGGAGAGTATGCGCAAGTATTGTATTGTTTCAGGATTTGGGTGGCTTAGCAGAATCTGTACAGCTAGCGGGGCAAGTATGTAAGTAGCTGCGGTCCCAGCTAAAGCAAGGATTGTTAATGTCAGTACAGACTTCTTAATTATTTTTGTAAAAGCATCTATACTTTGTGCGTATCTTTCTAGCAGAACAGGATAGATAGAATTAGCAAAATAATTTGGTAGGACTAGTAGGGTATCAAAGATTTTATAGGCAACATTATAGTGGCCCACCTCTTCCAGTTGCCTATAAAAAGGGAGGATTAGGCTATCTATTCTGAAGTATACAAGGTTTAGTATGAGTGAAATTGTTAGGGGGAGCGTTTCAGTGAGCATTTCTTTCCAGTAATTTTTATCGGTGAGCACCGATATTTGCTTCAGTTGTTTTTTAACCAGTAAAAGCGCTGTTGTGGCGCCGACTATGCCGGATATGCTAAAAGCCGCTAGAGTATAAATTAAAGGAAAGCCATTAAGAATGAGTAGGCATACCAACCCTGTATTGAATACTGCTGAACAGAGATTAGCATAGAAGGAATATTTATAATTATGCCTAGCCTGAAAAAAAGCGTTAGTTGTTGCAAGAAGGGCTTGAGCGAGTATGGTTAAAATTTGAACGGTGACTCCGATTTTTACCAAATTCGAATATCCAGTGTTAGAAGCCGGGTCGTAGGGGAGTACCCATATTATAATTAGGGCAAGTAGCATTACTAGCGCGCCGATAGTTAAGCGTAAGCCCAATAAGTTCCCGAATACTTTTTGGGCGGATCGCTTCTGATCAAGGAGATGTTTGACCGCTATTGCATTAAGACCGAAGTCTACAGGCATAAAAAAGAAGCCTAGATAGCCGAGTACGAGAGTATAGATACCCACGCCCTGATCGCCAAAATGTCGAGTTATTAGAGCTATGATTATAAGACCACTTACTGAATTGCCGATCTTTGAACCGATTTGCCAGGCAGTATTTGATGTTACTCTACTCAATGTCGACATGGCGTCATTGTACCATTAAGTTTTCGATTGAAAAATTCAGTACATGAAAATTTGTGCGTGGAGAGAACTAATCTTTTTTCTGTTCGATGATTACTTTGCGGGAGAGGCCTTCGCCTTCGGAGTGAGATGTCATATCTTCGTGCTTAATTATTTCTGTATGGACTATTCTGCGCTCGTGGGCAGACATTGGAGGAAGAACTTGTGATTGACTTGAGTTTCTTACTTTTAGTACTGCTTGCTGTACGAGTATTGCGATTGCTTCTTTTCGTTGTAGTCTCCAGCCATCAATATCTACAATTACACGGACCCATTCTTCGAGCTTGTTGTTCACGATTAAAGAAAGGATTTGTTGTAGATGGTTTAATGTTTCACCATGATAGCCAATTAATACACCTAGCTCATCACCTGATATTTCAACGTTGTATCCGGTTTTATCATCGTCATCTTTAAACTCTGATACTGCAACTTTTGCCGGTATCTTCAGCTGTGCTAAAAGTTCCTGAGTAGAGGTTCCGATAATTTGAATAGTATCCATACAGGGGATTATACACCGGCACGGTTCAGCCGTAAAGCATGTTTATTGCTTTTTCTTATTCCAGAATGCTAATTCACTTAAGCCACCCCATCCGGAAATAAAATATTGTTGAATTATAGAACAGATATTTCCAACGATCCAATACAGGGAGAGGCCTGATGGAAAATTTATGCTAAAGAATACTGTCATAACGGGCATCATATATACCATTTGCCCCTGAACTTCTTGCATTACTTCTGAGAAATCTTCTTTTTCTTTCTTTTCGTCTTTAGAATCGTTCTTCTTTATTGAAAGCTTTTTAGTAGGGATGATCATTTTTGACATTATAAACTGACTTAGGCCGGCGATAAGAGGAAGGGCATAGAACGGATCTTTTTTAGCTAAATCCCACCAGAGGAACGCTGTGTTAACCGGATTTCCGTTGATGGAGGGAGTTTTTACTCCCTCACCCGGGCTCAGGAAGGATATAAAGACGTTGTAAAGGATAATAAGGAGGATTATCTGGACTATTTGGGGTAAGCATCCACCTAAGGGGTTAATGCCGTGTTCCTGATACAGCTTCAATTGTTCTTCCGAGAGCTTCTTCTTATCTTTACCATGTGTTGCTTTCAATTCGTCCAGTCGTGGTTTTAGATCCATCATTTTTTTCTGAGTTTTGGATGCGGGGAGAGTGAACGGGAGTAGAAGGGCGCGTATTAATACTGTGAGTGCAATGATGGCAAGTCCGAAATTCTCGAAAAGTACTGAGTAGAGGTAAATTAGGCTTTGTAAAATTATATCGTGAGGTACGGCAAATATTTGATTCATGGATGGATTATAACAGTGATGCAGGAGAGTGAACAAGGCTTGCGGAGTGCCCTCGTTTTTAAGGATAGTCGAATCCGCCTTTGAAGAGGGGATTGCAGCGTACTATTCTCAGTATTCCTTTATACGTGCCCTTAAAAATTCCGTATTTCTGGATTGCCTGGCGGGTATAATCTGAGCAACTGGGATAAAAGCGGCAGGCATTTTCTGTACCCAGTAAATTGTGGAGAAGGGGAGAGATGTATTTTTGGTAGAGTTTAATCATGATAACTACTTAGTTATTCTAACTGATTCACACATTTTATGCACTATTTTTTCCAATTCTGTACTCTTGATTGAAGAGAAATCTTTGTAAACGAAGAACAACCCCTGCAGTGACTGATCTATATCTGGAATAAGTTTTCTCATTATCGCATTTATGCTTCGACGCATGCGATTGCGCTTGACTGCCGATTTCGCTACTTTTTTTGATACTACTATATTTATCTGTGGAGAGCTGCACTCGGAAGAGATCCTATAATAGAAAGAGTAGTAGGAGGTTGTCAGTTTTCTACCAGTTCCCCTGATTTCTTTAAAGTAGGTGCGAATGTTTAACCTATTTATTTTTGGTAACATGTGGATGTTATTTGTGGGAAACTGTTAGTTTCGCGCGACCTTTTGCTCGTCTGCGTGCTACTACTTTTCTTCCCAGGCGGGTAGCCATACGGGTTAAAAATCCGTGTTTTCTCACTCTTTTTAATTTTTTTGGTTGCCAGGTTCGTTTCATGCAGGGATTATACTGTATCTTTTGATATCGTGTCAATTAGTGTGTTCGAAGTCGGTAGCTATTGCGGCATTAATGCATTGTTTCATTGTTGATAATTGCTATTTTCTGTGGAAAACTATAGGTTTTACACTCAATTTTACTCTTGTATTGTTGGGGATAAGAAGTTAATATCTTTTTACTATGTCTATAGATGAAGCCCAGGGGATCTGGAAAAAAGTATTAAAACAATTGAAAGGCGCCTTATCGCTTGGTGTGTATAAACTACACTTCCAGAATAGTGATATTGTCTCAGTAGATGGTGATCGCTGGACAATCGGAGTGACAAGTCAATTTTCTGCCGAGGAATTAACTAAAAAATTTAAAGGCATGCTCCCATCCTTTATTGAAGAGTATTATCCTCATCCGCTCGAGATAGTTTTTACAGAAGCAAAGATGCGGAATACTGTTAAAGGTCATATTGAAACTGATGAGGTACAGCCGTCGCTGTTCGTACAGCAGAACGAAGATGTCTATGCTGACACCACTATGCAGGTGGACGACACACGACAAGTTCCCCGCCAAAATCAACCTTCCTCTAGTCAACCAACCGGGAGTGGGGGAGGAAGCTTTTTTAATGGGCTTAATCCTAATCTTATTTTTGATAATTTTATAGTCGGTAAGAGTAATAATGTGGCGTATGCGGCATCTCAGGCTGTCTCTCAAAATCCAGGTAAAGGATATAATCCGCTCTTTATCTATGGTGGGGTAGGGCTGGGCAAGACGCACTTAATGATGGCTGTAGGTAACGCAGTTCTTTCAAAGTTTCCTTCTAAAAAGATTTCATACTTTTCCTCCGAGAAGTTTACAAACGAATATATATATAGTATCTCGACCAAATCCACGGATAAGTTTCGAGAAAGATACCGGTCATGCGATATTATCCTGATTGATGATATTCAATTTATTGCCGGTAAAGATAGTACACAGGAAGAATTTTTCCATACTTTTAACGATATTGTCGGTCGCGGAGGTCATGTTCTTATGACTTCTGATCGCACCCCAGAGGAAATACCTCAACTTGAAGAACGTTTATCTTCGCGGTTTAAAGGTGGCATGATGGTAGATGTTGGATTGCCTGACTATGAAATGCGTGTCGCAATAATTGACTCAAAGTGCCAGGATATGGGAGAACAGGTTGATAGAGGAGCAGTGGACTTTCTTGCTTCGCGGATCACTACTAATACAAGGGAACTTCAAGGAAAATTATTTCAGATAATATCTAAACTAAAAACCAATGGCTGGGTTGGTTCGCTTGAAAATGTCCGCACGGCATGGGGTGAGGAGTCGACTCAATCGGCCAGCCTCGGAAATGCTATTAATCCACAACGGGTATTACAGGTTATACACCATCACTTTTCGATAAAGAAATCTGAGTTACTCGGAAGCAGGCGAACAAAAAATTTTGTTATTCCTCGACAAATAGCGATGTATCTTCTGAACTCAGAGATGGGCTTACCCCTGGAGAGGGTAGGGGAGATACTTGGGGGACGGGATCACACAACAGTAATGCATGGAGTTAAACAAATAGAGTTAGCGTTGTCCACAAACGAACAGATCCGTAAAGAAATACAGTTGATAAAACAGGAGCTCTCTGGATAACTTTATGTTGTATGTGGATATGATTATGTAAGTTATCCACAGAGATAAAAAGTAATCCACAAAGATATCCACAAGAATTGATGAGTTATCAAGGCAAAGCAAATCCGAAAGTTAACCCTACGATATGGGCTATGAGAGATAGATTATGCAATTGAAACAAAGTAAAGCGCGCCTTCCACAAAATATGTTACCTCACTTGAACCGTATTATGCGGATATGCACAAAGTATATTACTAAGAATATTATTTATTTATATAAAGAGATAAGTAATACAGAGCAAATAAGAGAAATATTTATATTAGAAATACACAAGATCTGCTACAATAGTTGTATTCTCATGAAAAGAGAATATTCTTGTTATATTAGAAAGTGAGGAAGACATGAAGTTCTCTATACCCCAGGAAGAATTTGCACAGGCATTAAATCTGGTTGGTCGAGGAATCGCCAGTCGTACAACCACTCCAGTTTTATCAGGAGTATTTATGGACCTAGAAGATAATAAATTGACATTGATTGGAAATAACACTGAAGTTGCTATTCGTGTTGTACTGGATGTAAATGGTGGTGCTGACGGTATTTTTGTTGCTCCAGCCAAATTACTTACAGATTTTGTCTTAAACTTAACTCATGATTTACTAGTAATTGATACTACTGATCAGTTATTAAAAATTGTCGCAGGAAAAACTAAGTCTGACTTCGCCGGAATATTTTCAGAAGAATATCCTGAACTTTCCTTTGATTTACAACCTTCTCTTTATACGGTTCCAACTAAACAGTTCGTAGAAGCAATTGAACGGGTTTCTTTCTCAGCCAGTAGCGATGAAGCGAGAGCAATATTAACCGGAATTTCGTTGCGAGTGGAGAATGGACAGATGGAGATGGCTGCAACAGATGGTTTCAGGCTTTCGGTAGAAAAATTTAGATCCGAGGTGCTGGATAAAGATTTTGCGGTTGTTTTAGGTGCTAAGGTTCTACAAGATGTCGGCAAAGTGTTGCGGGAATATAGCGGGGAAAATGCGGGAAATATTGAATGCGGTTTGTCGAAAGAAGGATCGCAACTTATTTTCAAACTACCTGATGGAAACTTGTTTATGACTCGAATTCTGGAAGGTGCATTTCCTCCGTATAATAAAATTATTCCGAAGAGTTATGCGACGCGAGTAATTTTCAGGTCTGATGAACTGTTACGTACTGCTCGTACAGCCTCTCTGTTTGCGCGTAACGGTGCGTCGATATTAAAAACAGTGATTGACCCGTCGGCGGGTGTTGTGAGGCTTTCAAGCGCAACTGAGCAGGTTGGAGAATTTAATGGTGAGATGCCGGCTAAGATAGAGGGTAGCGCTAATACGATTGCTTTCAATAGTCGTTATTTACTTGATTTTCTTGGAAAAGTTAAGAGTCCGGAGATTGTTTTTGAGATGAATGGTGCTAACCAGCCGGGTGTATGGCGGCTTCCGGAGGTTCCGGAGTATTTACATGTTATTATGCCGGTGTTGGTGGATTAGTTTATCGAACCTTCAGCGGTTCGTTAAGAAATAACTGTATAATCTTTGTATGTCATTCACTAAGGTTTCAGATTTGTTGTCAAATGTTGCGGCGAGATCGGGTGATCCGATTGCGCTGGAGGCTGCGCGCGTGGTGGAGGTTGTTCAAAAGAATATTGGAAATATTCTAGGTGAGAAAGCAATTGGAAATGTTCGTGTAAAAAATTTTAAAGATGGCGTTTTAACACTGTCTGTAGTCTCCTCAGTTTGGGCACACGAGGTTCGTATGAAGGAACGTAAGCTTGTCTTTAACCTGCATGAAATTCTTCAAAAAGGGACGATCAAAAAAGTTAGATATTGGGTAGGTTAGTTTAAAAATTTAAGGCCATGGCTCTATATCCCCGTGTTTTACAAATTCAGGTTTCTTTTCTAATTCCTTTTTCAGGATGTTGTACTGATCATTGGTCATGATGGATATTTCATAAATAGCATTGAATTGAGTATCTACTGTAATAACAGTGTATTCAGATGCTCTGGTTTTATAACTTTCCTTTTGATAATCTCCAGGTTCTTCCTGTGTGTGCAGTATTTCAGGATTTCCGAAATTGGCCTGATAAAAAGCTGGACTAATTAACTCCTGTCTATCATTTACAAACCGATCAATTCTAATTGCTTTATTTTTATTGTAAGTGACAGTATGGAAAGCTCCGGGAGTTGTCGTTGTATATTTTACTATTTCATTATTATCTTTTTTCTCTTCCTTGGCAGGACTGCCAAGCACTGCACTTATCTCTTCTTTAGTCCTATTTATTCCGACTTTATCCCATTGTATGGATAGTGCCTTTGGATCAAATGATGAAAATGCTGCTGTAGGGATTTGTGGAGGAGGTACTAGTGTTTCTTTACTATTTGATCCTCCATATGTAACCACGGCCAGAATGATACCGATACTAAGGAAAATGGCCATCAGTAGAATTGTATTTCGATATTTTTGTAAATCTTTAAGCTGCATATGATTAATGTATGTTTATGGTAAGTTGTTGTCAAATTCCTTTCCGTCAAAGAATTCGTTTTTTAGATGATCATAATAGTTTCGTAGCCAACCTGCTTGTGCTGCTGCTTCCTGTTTGAAATCACCGCCATTTGGTAGTTGGTCATATCCAAAATACTGACTGAAATTTTCACCATTTGTAAGATAGAATCCAATAGCTTCAGCGTGGTTTTCAGCTGCTTCTAATTCAGCGGCTTCACCAACATAACTGGCCGCATAACTACTGATACTCTTTGATGGTTGAAAGACATTGTTCTTAAAATTAAGGAACTTAGGGTTTGTGCCCAGGGCTCCACCTGCAGCTTGTGCGCTGTGTCCCATTTCATGGGCAACGAGATGAATAAAGAGTCCATCAGTCTGACCTATTATTTTATCTGTTATAAGAAGTAATCGGGTTCCAGGTTGTTCAGAATAAGATTGAAATCCCTTGTAATAGGCTCGATGTTCTGGCGGATTAGGGCATTTAGCATAAATAGTGGAGTTAGGAAGACATTTAATCCTTTGGATTTCAAAGCCGTCGTTTCCAGCTGCAGCATCCATAAAAGTAGGCGATTGTGTTGTCCTACAGGCGAGCTTCCATAACAGTTCGTACTGGTTGCGAGTCCACCCTCCGTTTGCCGGAGCCCAGCTGGCCGTTCTGGTTTGATTAGTTGGATATATTTTTGCTGCGTTCAGTTTTGATACGAGTTCATTAGTATCGGCTGGTGGATTACTACAGAATTCACCACTGCCTGAGCAGGCTTCTCCACCAACTGAAACTATCGTTGATGCTGTGCTCGTGGTTGGACCGATCACTGCTGATGCGGTGTTGGTAATACAACCTTTTGTAAATGCGTCGAGGACTGATGCTTTGAAACCTACTTCTACCTCAACTTTGGCACCTGAATAATCTGCGCCACCGATATCCGAGCCGCAGGTAGTTTTATACGCTAGTGTGCAGCGTACAATTCTTTTTGAATTAGGATTATTTTCACCATTGTTATCGCTGAGTGGTGTATATTTATTAATTATTAAATCGACAGTATTTAAACCTGTGTTGAGATAGTTCTGGCGCAAGTTTCTGAATGTATCGTCAATCGATTCTTCATAATTGGCAAATAATCTAAAAAGACCATTATCTGGTGTGCCGTCGCCGTTTTCATCTGCACTTGGGCATTGCTGGTTCCCACCGCGTGTTCCACCGGGATTAAAACAACCGAATTGTCGTACGCCACCAACAATATTTTGCGGTCGTCCGATACCGGTGTCGCCTAATTGTGATTCAAAATAATAGATACCAATAACAAGAAGAGGATTGATATTGTTTGCTTTAGCGGCGTTATAAAATACCTGGCCTAGACCTTTCATTTTATGGTTTTCCAGGATAAGGTTTAGTGCTGCAACTGAGGTTGGTTCGTCTCCGAGCGCATTAACGTTTTCCAGATCTTCACCGCTTGAGGCACATGCGTCCGCTTTTACCTGCGCTGGATCCAGACTAATAGTCCAGGTTAATTGAGTTGCCGTATTACTCATGGCTATTCCCTTTATTATTCCGGCAGTTGTTGTTACCGTACCCTGACTTGGAATGCTGTAGGCTGAATTGGCGACATACGCCATATTCTGTGGAATATTGTCTGTCACGGTCATTGTTTGATCACACGGCGGTGCACTTATGTTTATTTTAAATGTTGTTTCACGATATCCTGACTCAGGTAATTGAAAAGGTGATGCTGATTTTCTCATTTGCAGGGGATTTGAATATGCTACCGAATTACCTATTAATGTATCTATTGGATCTTTAAGCGCGTTCAATAATCCCAAGTGAAAAATAAAGGTTGTAACTATACCGAATGTTAATACTGTTAAACCAGCAAATCCGAGTGGACCTGCCCATGCAAAAAGTGATGCAAATACGCTTTGGCCTGCTGCGAATAATTGTGCAAATGAGAGATTTGATACTGATCCCATTAAGGCTTTCATGCCATTAAGTATATTTGCTGCACCACCAAGGACATTCGATGCAATATTTACGGTGAGGGGAGTAGAATTTATCATTCCCAGGTTAATTGATGATGCGGCACTTGGCAAGGCGCTCATTCCAACACTTGTAGAGATAGGGACGGCTGTTGTCGCTACTGTTGTAGCTGCAGCTCCGCTACCGCTAAAAAGGCCTAAGAAGGAGGCTATAGGTGCTAAAAACTGATATACGATATATGTGAAGTATAGTTTAAGTATCTGCTTCAGTTTTCTGTATGCTCCACCAAGTTGTAGAAAATCTAGAATTTTTTGTGCAACACCGTCTATTGCTGAGATAACTCCAAGAACAACGGTTAAAGATTTTACGAGGAAGCCGATTCCTTTGCCGAGCAATTTCAAACCTGCACCGACGGTTGAAGCCATGAGCTCCTCGATCATTTTGGCGATTGGAACGGTAAATGATTTGACGATTCGACTATTTTTTATTTTCAGAGCAATAATTGCAGTGTGTTCTTTTAGCTTCTTTTTTGTACGAACCCACGCTGGTAAGACATAGGTTGGAGTCCCTGAGCTATAATCGAGTACCCAGCCAGCTTTTTCCAGAGCTAGATTGGTGAGTAGATTCGATCCACGGTCCATCCATGCTCCAAATAATCCGCCCGGGTTACCGTGGATAATATAGCTTACTGCCTCTAATCTGGCAGTTGCGCGATACGTCCGGTCTGCGCCTGTTACAAAGTCCATAAGTTTGGCATAATTTTTGTGATTTTCGCGCATTCCCTTTACTTTTTTAATTGCTTGGCCTTCGCGGATAAGTCTGTCCAATTCCCGACGCTTTGAACCGGACAGTCTTTTGTAAATTTCATCGGGGACATAGCCTTTGTCAATCATTATATCGATTGGTATGCCGGTACGTCTAAAAAAATGATCAACATCTGATCTAAAGTATTGTTCTGTTTTTGCAAAAGGTAATCCGACATTCATCATTACCATTGGTAATGAATACTCGGTGGAGACACCCATATTGCCAAGTCCCCACATCACTGTTTTGAGAGGACGATCGAGTATTTCCCGACTGATTATGGATTGAGCAGCGTGAGGATTAAACCAGAACTTAACATTTCCGATTCCGTTACCTACAAAATTTTTCGCTTTAGACTTCCTGTACATAACTGCACTTTGTTCCATAAAAGGCAGCTCTTTTTGCTTATCCAGGCCTTTAGCTTTTTGGAGCTCAGTTTCTTCCATCAGCTTGAGAAATTCATCGAAATGAAGTCCGTGTTGTGCAAGCGAAATTTCCATTGCTTCCTGTAAGGTTATTTTTCGATTAAGATCGGCTGATTTTCCATTAGCCTTTGCTTCTTTTGCTAGGTAGGCCCGTTGATCGAGCGAGTAGAGGTCTCCTAATCTTAAATCGTTTAATTTACTTTCGATGTCTGCACTTAGAAGATCTCTTTCTTTTAAGAGACCAAAAATTGTTACTGCTGCGGCCTTAGTAAGATACTCTTTGTGTTCTGCCTTTTTAGATTCGAAGAAAGCGGTTCGCTCTTCAACAGACATTTTCTTTATTTTGTCTTCGTCGACAGAATCGAGGGCATCGAAGAAATCAGCTAGCAGACCCGGGGAATTTGCCACTTTAAATTTATAAATAGGATTTCCGTTGTGATCAGTTCTTAATATTTTGTATTTAGGGCTACCGTCATCATTACTGAGAAATTTACCATCTTCCTGTTCCTGAACTTTTTGGAAATAAACGCGCCCATACATTGTAGCGACCGCTTCTTTTGCTAATACGTCGTATTGTTCTTTTTTGAGGTTCGGAATTAATTTTTGTATAGTATCTGCGATTTCAAACTGAGTACTCTCACGGTTGGCTTCCAGGATTGTCATTTTGGAATCGAGATCTACCCGTTCGTTGTACTCATTCATAAGGAAGGAGCGCTGTGATGTCCGACCTTGTCCAGGAGTAAGAGATTTATTTACATCCTCAATAATTTGTTTTGATATTTGCTCGACTTCTGCATCACTTCCGGATTGCGCATATTTTTGTTGTGCCTGCGCAACATTTTTTCTAATTGTTTCAATTAGGTGTGGTTCTTTGCTGGTATCAATTGAAAGGCCAGAATCCGCAACGGCACCTATAATTAATTTCTCAATGGTTTCATGGGTTTCCTCAGGTGACTTATTGCCAATACTGGTTCCCATTATTGCGCCGGCCAAGTCCTTACTTATGTTAGTTTTTTCTTCAGGTGAAAGTGATTGGGGGAAGGATTCCCAAAATTTATCTTGACTGGTACTGTAGCGTTTTCCTGCTTCAATATCGATTGCTGCCTGGTCGGCAAATGGAATTAATGCTTTAACTGACGAGAGGGTAGCAGCGGTCTTTATGCGAGGGTCGTCTTTTAGCTCGGTGGTAATTTCAGAGATTGTGGCATCGAATTGGCTATCATTATATTTAGTTATTCCGTATTGCTGTAACTGTTTTGGCAGTTCGGTTCGAATTGTTCTGCTAATAATTCCCCCGAGCTGTGTGATTTGCTGGGTTTCAGAAAGGGCTTGAATATTCTCAGATATTAAGTTATTGATTATATTATTTGCGTCATCCTCACTTAATCTCTTGGGGAGTTTTGATCTAAGAGATTCTAATTGCACTCTAATTGCATCTTCCGCGTCGTGAGAATATTTATCGATATTGCTACCAACGGTGGTGATATCTCCTGTTTCGGCTATTAGATCTTTTACCTGCTTTAGATATTCTCTTGCTTCCTTTGGACCTGCGGTTTGACTTTCGTAGTTTGCTCTCAGATCTGCCATTTTTTCTTCGGTAGCGACTGTGCCCTGATTTATTCTAGTGTTGATTACGTTGATGTCAGCATTATCTGTATCGCGCTGATTTGTTGTGCTATATAGCTGTCGCTGATATTCAGGCCAATCGATTTCACCACTTTTATACTGTTCCTTTACTTGCTTAACTTTATCTCGCCATTCATTTTGACCTTGGCGAACCGCTTTTTCTGCTTGCGTTTCTGGAATTGGTTGGTTGGAAGGATTTCCTTTTGCGTCCATGACTTTAAAATCCGGATTTTGCTCAAGGAATGTGGCGGAGAACATGTCGACCGGAGTTGTTTGTGGAGCAGTTGCCTTTCTATTTATTATTTGGGCTTGGGTATCCAGAAGGGAATCGCGGATTGTGTCAGTGAAGTCGACAGATGAGACTTTAACTTGGGCTCCAGGATTATCTTGTTCAACTTGTTGTATAACCTTATTTAATTCAAAGCGAACTTTATTTTCTGCTCTTTGAACGTCTACTATTTCACCGTTTTCGGTTTGGCTATCTAATACACTTGCGATTCTTTTTTGAACTGCTTGCTTATCTGCATCCTGAAGTGATTGACCTTCATTTTTTAAAGCAGCATCAAGTTTCTCTACTATTTGGGCGCTTGCGTCATGGAAATCTGTTCTTTGATTTGAATCAATTCCATACTGTTTCTGTCCGACGACGATTTCACTTGCTGCTGCTGCGGTCATTGCCTCAACGTATTGATCTGCATTAATTATATTTTTGCCTTTTAGGTAATTTGTCGCCGCTTCTCGGTATAGCTGTGCTGCTGATTCGAGATTAGTTGTTGCAGAAATTTCTGAAAGGGCTTGGAGCCCTTCGTAATTGGCTTCATTCAGTTCGAAAATG
This sequence comes from bacterium, assembly GCA_030855825.1. GTDB lineage: Bacteria > Patescibacteriota > Microgenomatia > JALYQM01 > JALYQM01 > JALYQM01. The sequence goes on along the minus strand of JALYQM010000004.1, from coordinate 83,077 downwards.
TTTTGTGTTGAAACATGTTTTGTGTCGATGTGTTCGATTACGCGAGTGGTTGCACTGTTAACTGCTTCTGGGACCTTGCCTCGATACTCTTCGTATACTTCCTTTTGAGTTTTGCCAAATGCGGCAGCTGCTGCCTCGGCAGCGGCTTTGATATATCTTTGATCTTCTGCTGTGTGTGCCTGGGTAACGGCTTTTTCAAAGGTGCGTTCAACTTCAATGAGGGTTGATGAAAGGGGGAGCGCTGCGACTTGCTCTGTTGCTTTCGTGATTGATTCCTGCAAGGCAGGAGGTGTAGCTGTGGGTTGTGGTTCATTCGTGGCTGCCTGCTGAGCCTGGCGTCGACCAAAGCTAATCGGATTCATAGCACCTGGTGCGGTAGCTGGCTCATCTACATTTACGGATGTTACCTCGCTGGTTTGAGCTGGACCTGTTTCCTGCGCATGCGTTTCAATTTTTTGTTCTGCTTGTGCAACGTTTGCTTTGATTCTTTCCTGGATTTTTTCCCTGGCGGCGGATAATTTTTCTTGTTCTATTGATACAGGAGTAGGTGTACTAACCCCCTCGGGAACCTTAGTAAGAGATTCTTGATACTGAGCGACTTTTTCTTCTAAATTTAAGGCGTACGCGTCAGCTTTGAGGTTGTCTGCACTTTCTTTATCTTTAAGGTCTTTAACAATGGCATTAATTAAGTTTTTTTCTTGTAATTTAATTGCGTCTGGATCTCGTTGGAAGACAAGAAGGTATGAATCTATAGTTCGTTCGAGTGGTGTGCCTTGAAAGGTTTTCTTAATGCTTTCATAGGTTTTTAAGCGGTCGGCTTGCTGCCATGTTCGTTCTTTATCCTCGTTAGATCCGTCGGTATAGGTTTGAAGGCTGTCCGTATAGGCCTGAAGTAACGCAATTATTCCTTGTATTTCTGAATCCATCTTGTTTTTACTATATCAGAGATTTTGAGAAAAAAATAGAAGAATTAATAGACACTTTTTCCAGGATTTACTTTTTTGGTTGGTAGTGGTATAAGACTTGTACTATGGTTGAAGAATATAGATCATCCAATAATATTGAGACCCGTGCTACCGGGCGTATCGTGACGTCTGGTATTCCTAGTGAGCCTCGTAGAACACTCCAAGAGGCCTTTGTCCAGGGAGAAATGATGTTTCATAACTCCATTGATGCAGATTTCTCTGCGACCTGGCGCCAAGCTGCAAATCTTCGCCCAATAATTGAATAAATCATTACCTCTTGAAAATACTATAGGATTATGATAAACTTGCCGCGTTATGGCATCAAAAGAACATGCACCATCATCGACCGACGTTCAAGCACAAGTTCGTGCTGAAATTCATGGTACCGGTGCAGACAGGGATTCGGTAGCAGATCGATTTGCGGATCTTCCTGTGCGCCGAGGGCCTTTACGTGAGGTAAGAAATTTAAAAGACCCAGACGATCCAACTACTTCACCAGGTACGTCATTGGAGGAAACACCAGAGGAAATACATCAGTGGGATGAATACTTTAACTTTAAAGTTAAACCTAAACTCAAATACATAGTCATAGCATATGAAGCTGTACCTAAGGACTCTAATGAAGATTCCGCAAAAGAAAACATAGTTAAAAAGCTGTTTTTTGAAGCTAATTATGATATTGAAGCTCAAAATATTAACTATAGATCTTTAAGTTATATTAACGGTTATGCTCCGGAGCTTACTCAGCGAGTTTTTGGTACGTTAGCTGATACGGACTATACACGGTTGATAGATGAAGCAAAACTGAACTTTTTTGATGGCCTCCCTGAAGAAGCAGCAAAATACAAAAAGAAAATTGATGATCATACTGCAGGCCTTTCAAACCGAGCACGATATGTATGGCTACATTATTTTAATATACACGCGCCTAATGGTCGTGCTTATACTGAGCAGCGCAGTATGGCTGCTAAATTGCATGCAATTGATGAAAATTTTTCTTCGGATGCGAGTGCGACCCCTGAATTTCGTTTCATGAGGGGATTGCTTATTGATAAGGAAGCTACCTCCCTACGTGTAATTGTTAAAAACGATATTATTGCAAATGGAGATTTGCTTATTGAACAATACTTTAGAGATGTTCCAGCGCCTGAGTTTGCACGCACTGTTCGAGAATTCATAACCCACTTTTCTACTCTTCTTCAAAACGACATTCCTCGCAAAATTGAAAGCTTAATTCGTCTGCGCAGTACCCATGCCGAGTCTGATAATAAATGGAGACAGGGACCTGGGCATAAAATTAACGCGGATCGGCTTATGCAACATGAAGAGCTGTTTGGATTATTGGATTGGGATGTTCCTGATGCTGATCTACTTAATCCGTCAACGACTATTCCGCCGGCTGATGAAAGAAAACTCAGTAAATATGTATCCGATACGGTTGCTATTATGTTTGAGGTAAATCTAGCTAAGCCTACTTTACAAGAATGTGTAAAAGCAGCCGGACTTGACCCAGATAAACTATGGGGGAATATGGTTGTCCGAACAATTGAAATGATTGGTGTTGTCCCAACGGTAGGTGCAGGAGAAAAAGGTACGGATAAAGCACGCCTTGCTGAAAGTTTGATTGAAGGACGAGGTTTTATTCCAGGGCTTGTTACGGCATCAGTTGATCGCTTTGCACAGTATGGTGTTCCTTATTTTACATATCTTCGTGAGCAACCAAGCCGGGAAAGGTGGGTTACTTTGTCTAAGGGTGAAGACCTTTTTGGTGGTACTTATGGGGGGAATTTAATAAACTTTTTTGGAGATAATGAGGTTGCATTTTTTAATCGCCCTCTGGCGGATCAACTACTTATTACCAAACAAGGAAAAACTTCATTAAATGACTATTTTTATCGTTTAGATAAGCTTAAAACTATGGACGGTAAACTTGGGGAAATAATGAAAAACGTTGCTGCAAATGCCTCTAATAAAGATTTCTTTTTGGCTTTAAGTTCGTTGGAAGGTACAGATGTCTTTGGTTACATGGGTAACCAGGACGATGTTTTAGAGGTGCTCAGCCCATTGTATGAGATTTCAGATCGACGTGTTGCAACTAATGCCCGTAGCGGTACTCTTGAAGGAGGGGACTTGGTTGTCGGTATTTTGAAACTTGAACCCCTTGGCCTTGGTCGTCTTGGGCGTCAAATTCTTAATAAACTGGCAGGAAATGATACCCGTTTGGCTATAGGTAACATGCCTAAAGAAGACTATATACGTTTTCTTCTGACTAAGTTAGCCGGAATAAAACGGGAGCAATTAATTGCTCAAGGGATTACTGATCCAGCAATACTTGGAGAAGACTTACCTGGTGTTAAAGTCTTACTTGAAATAAATCCCCAGTTGCGTGCAATGGCCCGCGCTGAAGAATGGCTGCTTCGACATGTCGAACTTGTTAAGGTTAATCGTGGAGGGGAAATTATTTTAGAGCGTGGTAGCTATGGAGATATACCTGCAGTTGAGTCAGCTGACTATCAGGAATTTATTGCGGCATTTGATGCATGGGTCAATCGAGATCAGAGCATGGAAAACCAGGATAAAACACCCGAGTGGGATAAGAAATTACCATTTGCAGGTCGACCAGACCAAGTGCGCCGTATTGTTAATAAAGTAATCATGGAAATCATGCACTATGGTCCGAATGGTTTTAAAGGTGCACGCCATGCCGAGACGGTTGGTCGAGCAGCTACACGTATGTTATTGCCTTATCATCCCTATATAATTTGGGCTACCAGCCATGTTGTTTCATGGATTACTAATCCACTTTGGGAACGAAGCAATCCTGCACGAGCTGAGTGGTGGCAAAATGCTAAAGTATCTGATTCCTTAGGATTTATTCCAAAGTTCTTTGATCGATTTACTTCGGAAGAAAAGAAAAAAGAAATTGCAGCAAGATATAGAAAGTATATGATTGAGCATCCTGGGGCAGTAGGGCGAGATCGAGCACTAAGAAATATATGGGATACCTACCTATTTAGAATGCCGTATATTGCAGGGCCAGTGATTGATCCGGTTGCATTCCTTAATGGTGTGCATCAAATGACTGGAGACAGGACTATCGGAGTTGGCATAATCAACTCACAAAAGAAATTTGAAGAGGCATTCCGTTATGTTAAAGAACATCGGACTGTTTGCAAGACACGTATAAAGAATGGTCATCGTGTTGAGCTTACAGATGAAGAGATGAAGAGAGTAAAGAAAGTAGTACACATTGCTGGATTGCCAGATACAATAATAGATTTTGATGCACGACCTGATAATGAGAAACTTCTTGTTGTACGAGGAGCCGATGAAGTTCTTAGAGTCACTACTAACCCGAATGCTCCTGGAGTTATGGATGCGATGAAAGACCCAAGAGATGCAAATAATTTGTTATTTGTAACAGAAGCTTTACCACTCACAGGTGGGGGTCACTTGCAAGTTCTGGAAGCGATACGAGATATGAAAGAAGGGACTCAGTTTATTACCCTGCATGATTTGGTGCACCATCCTGAAAATATCTCAATGGAAATGATTGATGTCGTCGAAGGATTGAGTGTAGGATCGGGAGTTATGGAATACCCTGAACCGTCTATGCGACCACAATTCATCTTTAATGATGTTGAGGTGTTTGTGTTGGATAAATTAGCACGAAATACGAAATATTTCTGGGGTAAAATTGCTAAGCGTAGCATTCCAAATGCTGGCCGTTTGCGACCAAGTGTGCTTGCGAAACGAATAGCGGATGTCATGTACCAAAATGAATACCATAGATTTTTTGATAATGCTGCGGATGTCAGAAGGCTTGTTGAGAGATTATCGTTTGATTCTTTGTTATCGGGGAATACTCCTAATGAAATCCTGATGGCATTTGGTGCTGTGGGTAAGTTAATTCGTGGTGGTGTTAACACAGGTAATGAAGAATATAGTGGACAGCCAGGACTTGAAAGCTTAGCTATTGAACAAGTTGGGGATCCTCACCAATCACTTCAAGATTTGACCGAACATAGTAAAGCCATAGCAGCTCAGCAGGAGACTGTTGGATCAAACCTTGGAGAATTGGCTGCTAGCGTAACACCTGTTGCTCAAAATTTCGTTAAGAGAGGATTTAAAGCTATTAGGTCTGAAGTACGTAACTTACCTTTTATTATTCCTGCAGTATACTACGGTACTACTTGGGCTGCCGGATATGCAACAAGTGCTGGGTTAACAGGATTGAGCTGGTTTGTTGCACCAGTCGGTGTCGGTATTGCTGCAGTGCTGTATCTCTCTGATAGGCGTGGAGATAAGTATTTTACAAACTGGCACAATTATGTCCGCAGGTTTTCTCTATTTCAGCATGTCTTTCACGGAGCACCTGGACTTGATGGGGTTGGACCTTCAATTGCTATGACTGATTCTAAACACCCTCATGATCATATTGATACCGTTTGGAATGCACGAGCTGCGGCTGTAGGAGCACTTGATACTAAGAAGTAAGGATTTATGACTAGAGAAAGAGTTCGAGTACATGGTGAGCATGACAAAATTCGTCAAGATTCGGTGGCGCCTTTGTTGCGTCGTTTACCTGAAACTGCTCTGGGAGATACAAGTCGGGACGCACGGTTTACTAATGCTGCCGATATTAATACCCATGAGCCTCTTCCTATTGCTTTTTTAGCGGCTCGCCCTTTGGTTATTGAAGAAGTTCTAGCTACGATTGGTGTTTCTCTCGCACTTCTTGGTGATATTGATTATGGCAAGGTTAGTCGAGCGATTAATCATCAAACAGGTGAGGTAGATAGAAGTCAATTGAGAACAGGGACTGGTGAAGGCTTTGTCGCAGTGGTGAATATGATGCTTGATCCTACAAGTCATTGGAAATTTTCAAAGGACCAACTCGCAATAGCTTACTATGATGGTTTTACTAAACAATATGCAGCAGATCCTGAAAAAATGTTGGTGATGATGGATGAACATATTCAGAGTTTAAATGAAAAAAATACAGAAAAATATAATAAAGGCTGGGATGTTAGTACAACAAAAATAGATAATGCATATATCACTAGAGGAATACTGGACAAGTGTATACATCCAGGTGATGGTCAGCCAGCTTTGCCTTTAAGAGATTGTCAGTTGCTGCTTGGTATGAAGTCGGCAGATATCGATGCTGCTAATTTCGCTGCAAAAAATATCCAGTATAGTAAATAGTTTACTTATACTGGATATTTCTGTTTTTACTGTTTTATCTTCTTTATCTTTTGATCTTATCTTCCTACTAGTGAGCCGACTACTGGTATTCGACCTGCTGCCCGCTTGATTTCTTCTCCTGCTGCGCCTTCTGATGATCCTGGTTTGATCTGTAGTGCTTCCGTGACCATATTAGCGGCTTTAGGGATGGTTAGAATGATTCCAAGCATCATTAACTGTCCAAGAGCGGCGCCCCAGTTACCGAGTCCTGGAGGAGCCCAGAATGCATTTGGATTAGCTGGATCGAAAACGCCGTTTGGTGCTTCAGGTGGTCCTCCAATGTTCCAAATATTCTCACCATCTTGACCTGGATTTAAATTCCATGTTGCGCCACCGGCACTTGAGCCAAAGATTGCAGCGAACATAAGCATGAAGAACACAACAGGGAACACTAACAGTTGTCGGTACATCGCTTTTAACCAGGAAGTGAAATTTGACTGTGATCCCGGAATAGCCATCATTAAAAACCTAAATGGTGAGAAAATGATGTTAAATACTATTGTTACATACGCTGTGATTAACATAAAGGCTGTTCTGAGGATTGATATGAATATAGCCACCCATAAAACTGTTGTCAGTATTCCGCCACCGGATGACAGGGCGCCTACAAACTTTTCAATAACACCAAATCCAGCCTGACCTACTCCTGTAGATACGAAAGCCTGAATTTTCGGTACGATTTGATCTACAGCTGAGAGATCAGAGAACAATACGAAGATATTAGCTTTAAGAAGATCATCTGCATTTCCTGGCTTGTTGCCGGCAGTTCCGCCTTGTGCGACGTATCCAGCGCTCTGGAAAACTAATAATCCAGCACGAGTGGCGACCATTATTGAATCTATCAGTAACCCACATATTGCATAACTAAAGATTACCAATACTAAGGAAATAACTATTCGGGGTATCGCCTGCTGAATTGTTACTACTGTTCGTGGGTCGATGTTTTTTCTTAACATGATCATTAAGCCAATTACCACAAATATTACTACAAATCCTGCCAATGCTAGATTTCTAATCATTCTCCATAATCCAATAATGGGGTTAAGTACTACGAAACCGTAACCCTGTGCATATGCTTCTTTGACAGGGAAGCCCATGTGCGTTTTGAAATCATTGAATGCTAAATATGTTGAGGCTGGTTTCTGGTCGTATAGTTGGGCCATTACTCCAAATGCTTGTGGTATTCCGGCATTCGGCCCTGCTGCCAGTAAATTCCTTGGCAAATCGCACATTATTGTGCCTCCAGCTGAGTCGCAGGCATCAGCAGTAGGGCCATAGGAGAGGTATATTTTATTAGCTGTTAGCGGTGCCGCTGCTTGTGGTTTTTCGCATTGATTTTTTGCTCTGTTACAGACGGTACCACCTACACAAGTATAGATAGTTATTGGTGTCGTCGTGCGATCTGCAAGACAGGGTTCTCCTTCGTCAGAGGGGACGGCGGCAGATACAAGATTAGGACTAATAGCAGAGGCTACTAAACTAGCGAATAATACGAAAATTATGCTATATTTTTTCATATTTATATTCTACACTCCAATTTTAAATCTTGTAACATCGACACCGGTAAATGCTTTAATGATTAATAATATTGTATATGATAGAGCGAGTAATGCAAGTCCTATTATGGCCCATGTGATGGTCCCTTTTGCACCTTGTAAAGCCTTTGGATCGCCTCCAGAGAGAAGGTATCTAATTCCTCCATAGATCATCATCGCGAAGAAGCCAAAACCGAAAAGAGTACCTACTATCATTACTACGTTGGAGAATAATGTCTCTAAACTAAAGCAGGAAGCTGTAGCTGAAGCGCCACATGCGATTTGAGGTACGTCATAATCTGGGATCTGGGCATAGGTTGGTTTTATTAATTGAGAGCCTAGCACTGTAAATAGTAGCGCTACTACCAAGAATTTAATGCGGATGCTTAGTTTCATACTTTTATCTGGTCCCCAATCCAGCGAGTCCTAAGCCCAGAATGTCAAATCCTATAATTTCCAGTATCGTGATAGACAATATGATGAATACAAGACCAATTATGGCAGATGTGATTTGGTCTTTGCCATGATTAATGCCTTCTGGATTGCCCTGTGAAGTCATCATTTTAAACGACCCCAATAATATTAATAAGAATGCAACGCCTGAACCTATTCCAATACCGACCTGTAGTACTTGTCCAATAAAAAGGTCGGGAGCGGTATGAATACAGCCTATTCCAGTTGAAATATCACCTACTGGGCATTGTGAGCCTACGCGAGGATTTTGCGGATTGATAACTTCTTGTTCAAGTACGCACTCCATTTTGTTAACATTGCATAATTCTCCCGGATTGCAGTTCCATGGATGTTTGGCGGGATTTAAATCGCAAGCATGAATAAAGGTTGAGCAAGCGGGGTCGCCTGCACCACACGTAATCGCTCCGCCAAATGCCCACGTGCTTCTATAAAGACAGGCTTTTGCAAATGAATTTATATTTTTATTTTGAGGACATAGTGCATCATCCGAGAGGAAAGTTGCAAAAGAATAGGTACAGATAGGATCACCATTGGCACAAACACTATATGTCGCATTGCAGCAGGTCTGACCTACAGCGGATACCTCAGGAGCGGATGTGATGGTAAATAGAAGCAGGAGTGAGAGGACAATTAAGAGAAATTTTAATTTCATATGCATATATTTTAACATGTATGTTTAAATTTTGTTCTGTTTTGTATAAAAATGCAATGGTTAGCGTTGCTTTTTGGCTGCTTCGATGTCTTGAGGTTTGGTGGTTATAATCTTATGCTCTTCAGGCGAGGCAACAACTCTCATGGCAACGTGATTGGGCCCTGCAAAGAATAATCCTTCTCCGACATCGGTTGAAAGCAAAAAGTGTTTTTCTCCCTCCGATAGGAAAAAGGTTTCGCCGATTTTTGGAATGGCTGCAGGGGATTGTTTTAATAGAATTTGAATTGAGCTGTTCGTAACAATTGCTTTTCCGTAATCCGTGCTTAAGAAATCTTCAATATCCTGAGTGATTGTCGTGAGGCCCATGTAATATTTTCGGCAACGCTTAGCTATGGAATAGAGGGCCATAGCTGAATCGGGAAATTTCATCATGTACCATGCCTCATCAACGATTAAAATACGACGCCTCATGTCCTTTTTGATTTTGGTCCAAATATAATCTACGATCATGAACATAGCAATTGGTCTAAGCTCGTCTTCCAGGTCGCGAATGGAGAATACTGTAAATGGATTTCTGAGGTTGACATTGGATTGTGAATTGAAGATTCCCATCAATGATCCTTTAATAAATTTTTCGATGCGATTTGCCAAGTTCCTTGCGTCTGTTTCTTCCATACCCATAAGTGCTTTATATAGATCTTCCATTAAAGGAGGAGTGTTTTTTTGTGTTTTAGGATCAGGAGTAATGCCTTTCATGCGGTAGGTATTAATCAGAGCGCGATCAAGGAGTGCGTCTTCAGACGGGGATAACTGGCCCATGATAATGCGGAATAATGTGTGTAGAGAGAGGATTTTTAGTCCCAGTTCGTTCTCTTCTTCCTCATAAATTCCTGAAAGGTCAAAGGGGTTAATTATGGCGCCTGAATTGAGCGAAAAGTTAATATATTCGCCGCCGATTGTTTCGCACAGCACTTTATATTCGTTTTCAGGATCGATCGCGATAATTTCTGTACCAAACATGAGTGACCGGAGTGCTTCCAGTTTAACCATGTATGATTTTCCGGCACCGGATTTAGCGAAGATAACAGCGTTGGCATTTTCCATGGTAAAGCGGTCAAAAATGATCAATGAACCGTTATGTTCGTTAATTCCGTATACGATACCTTCATTGGCGGTAAGCTCGGAAGATGTGAAGGGAAACGTAGTTGCGAGTGAGGTTGTATCCATGTTTCTGGTTACGTTTATACGGTCAAGCCCAATTGGCATGGTTGTTACAAATGCTTGTTCCTGCAATAAGGTTGCGGGTTTAGAGATGATGATGAGTGATCCAAGCATTGATTCGACCTGTTTTGATATGGTATCCAGTTCTTCCATTGTTTCTGATGGAATTGTTACGTAGAGACCGAATTGAAAGAAGCGTTCTGCTCCTTTAACGAGTTGATCTTGCAGTTGTAGTGCGTCATCAAGTGCCACCTGGACCGCAGGATCGATTACTCTTCCTTTTTGCATGTCTGAGTTTATGGTCGCTTCCATTTCGCCGATTTTACGTCGTAAGTTGTCTAAAATATCTTTTGACTGAACTGGGTAATGGAACATTGATATTTGCAAAGTATGATCAAAGTTAATTAACGGTGCAAGCCAGTTCGCGCCAACAAAACGCGGATATCCTATAACAAATAGAGTTCTGTAATAATTTGAACCAATTTTGATATAGTCGAAATCTACTTCCATTGCGGGAGGGGCGATAATGTCCTTGATAGAAATCATTCCTGATGCCAGGGTGTTCAAGGCCATCTGGTCAGTTGTCATTGGGGATTGCTGAACAGGTTTTTTACTGAAAAAGGGGATCTGTAATGCCATAGTCTTTATTGTAAAGCGTTTGTCTTATAGCGTAAAGGCCCTCAAGCTAGAGCTACTGGGAGTTTTTACGTCGAGCTTCCTCGATTGCTTTTTGTAAATTTAGAATCACTTGATCGGGATTGGCTGTTATCGGATTGGTATTTTGTGTTTGCGGATTTATTTGTACAGGTGAGGTAGGAGATATTTCCTGTAATGGGTTGTTTGTTTCCATACCTTGTGTGAATGGTGTTTGCGTTTTTGACGATGGCGCAGGAGGTGCCGGCCAGGGTGCCTGAGAATTCTGTATTGTCTGATTCCACGGTGTTTGAGGAAGCGTTCCCTGCGGCTTTTGATCAGCTGCATTCATTTGTTGCGACGGCAGAGAACTTGAATTGCCCGTATTATTTTCAAAAATTGCTGCAGGGCTCATTTCTGAAGCTAGTGCATCTGGTTTTTGTAGTTGACTAGGTGCATGCTGTCTAATTTCTGCCGCTGAAGAGACGATAGGCGATAGATACTCATCACTGCGGGTCGCCAAACGTTGGGCACCAGTAACGGCTGGATTGTAGATATCATAGAAAAGTTCTATGAGTTGCTGCGTGGACAAGTGACTCGCTTTTAAGCCCAGTCGTGTTAATTGACGCATTAAGTGGTCCCGCTTTGGCAACAAGATATTCTTAGCCCGGTCCACGATATACTCTTTGGAGTATCTTGGCGTTTTATTTTGTTTGCCAAAACCTAAAGGTGATGTTGCTCCAAGTCCAATTTCTTCTGGAAACATCGGAATTACAACATAGAATCTTTTATCCAGTACATTATTTTCGCGGATAGTTGAAGAAATGAACTCACGATATTTCCGAATTTGAATTCGAATCTTTTCATTGACTTGTTTTTGCTCCCATTTGATAAGGCTTTCAAGATAAGATGATACGTCCATCCTTTTACTTCGAACAACAATTTGGATAGGGAAAGAGAGTGAATTTAAAAGACCGGCATAGGCGTAGATGATGGCGTCTTGCTCAGGTTCTGAAAGCAAACCGAAATTGACTGCGGTGGTTTGAATTACCAGTGATGCGCCATTGTTTTTAAGAATCACCATATCGTCGAATATATCATCGATTTCCAGATGTTCCTGTGTTGATGCTTTAATTGGCGATTGAACTGCCATTATTCTTTCTCCTTAATCTCTACGGGCGGTACTACGCTTCCAGATAATGTAATTTGATAGGTATCGAAGAATTTTTCTTCTTTACTATCCTCTAGCTCCATCGTATAAATGCCGTTTGGCAAAGGCGTTGAAATTGCGAATTGTCCTAAACGATTAGACTTAAGTGCCCGAACTGGGGATTTGTCTGCGTCTTTGACTATTATAATAACATTAGGGACAAAATTGCCAGCGTTGTCGTAAACCGCTCCATTTATAACGTTGATAAGGTTCGTAATTGCCGGTATTTTAGCCGTAGTTAAGTCAGTTATTGTCTTGCTATCATTCTTTTTTACTACTAGTAAAGCTGGTGCTGCCTGTGCAGGAGGAAGCGGAATTTTTGCAGCGGATAGAGTCGCTGTAGCTTGCTGAGCTGGTTTGATAGGTCCTGGTTTTATGTTTCCTGTTTTTGATACACCAGCTATTTTGTCAGTTTCTGATTGTAATTGCGATGCAAGCTTGTCCAGTTCGGCACCAGCGTTCGCTATGGAAGTTTTTACGGGGACTTTCGGTTTTGGTGGTTCAACTTGCACCGGTAGAGGCTTGGTCACAGGAGGGGTTCGAGCCGCTTCTGTTTGTTTTTTCACCGCGTCTTCCAGTTTTTTCTTTTCCTGTAATAATACTTCGTTTTGCTGTATTAGCTTCGCTTTTTCTTCTTCCATACTTTTAACAAAATTTGTATATTGCTGCTCAAGCTTCATCTTTTCAGATTCTATTACTTCTTTTTGAGATTCAAGGGTTTTTTTCTGTACATCGAATTCTTCTTTAATCTTTTGTAATTCTTCTTGTTGGCGAGTTTTTTCCTCAACCTCTTTATTACTTAATTCATTCTTGAGCCTTTCTAAATCTTTATTCGTTTGCTCAAGTTGTATTTTAAGTTCAGTAGCATCCTGTAACTGTTTCTCATCTGTTTCTAATTTCTGTTTTAATTCATTTTCTGTTTTGGATCTTTCCTCCATTAATTTTTGTAGTTTTTCATTGAGCTCACGAGCGGTTTTTTCAAATTCTTCGCGCTTCATTTTCTCTTCGCTTAGTTTGGTATTTACTTCTTTTAAGTAATCTGATTCTTTGTTTTGGTGTTGGGCCTCGAATTGTTCAAGAAGTTTCTTTTGCTCAAGTAATTCCTGCTGCTGTTTTTGTGTTTGACTCTGGGTCTGCTCATTCAGCTGCTCTTCTAATTTCTTCAGCGCGTCCTGCTTTTGCTTTTCGAACTCTTCTAAAAGGTTTGTTTTCATTGCTGATTTTTCTTTTTCTTCGGCGTCACGCATTTGTCGCAACTCCTCAAGATACTCTCTTTCCATTTTTTGCATGGTTGACCAAAATTTAGGTGATGCCTGATTTTGTGCTGATAGTGTAGATAGCGCTGGTGGAGTTACTGGCATAATTTCAGTCACTTGTGAAGTGATTACAGGTTTAAGGTCAAGTACGGGTTGCTTAACCGGTTCCTCGACCTTAATTGGTTCTTCTGCTTTCTTCGGTTCCCGGAAATCTATTTTTAATGGAGGAATGGTCGGCGATGGTAGGACCTGGTTATTTTGAACTGGATCCGGTTTAATTTTTTGTGGCTGTGGCTGTGGCTGTGGCTGTGGCTGTGGCTGTGGCTGTGGCTGTGGCTGTGGTGGTTTCGGAGGCGTCGGGAAAGCTGTAACAGGTGGTAGTTTAATAGTAGTAACAGCGGGTGCGTTTGGCTGAGCAGGCTGTAGCACCGGTTGAGTTACAGATGTTTTTTGTTGTGCAGGTGGATTTTTTGAAAGCGGAATGGTTCGCTCATTTGATAACATCATATCTTTTTGTTTCGGTTGGTTTATGTGTTGTATATTAACAGGCTGAGGAGTTGCCTGAACGGTTGGACTTGGGTGGGCTATTTTTATTTGTGGGGTTGGCATATGTGCCTGCATTGGTTGTGGGTGCTTAGGATTGATGTGGTTTTGAGGCATTTGAGTTGATGAATATGCAGGTTTTTGTAGTCCAAGTGAATGTAATTTTTGTTGTTCTGCCATGTCTATTTTTGACCTACTATTTGAAGGTAAAGTTTGAAGATAATTGTTAAGTTTGCTTCTGTCCTCGAAAATCTTTTTATCTACCGGTACGTCAGCTGCGTATGTTGTTGTGAAATATGCGGGAACTATTGCAGTTTTAATCCAAATTCTTTGGGTAGGGGAGAAGATTGCTTTGATAAAAATGAAGATCCATCTGTAAAAAGGGATGTTCTGGATCGTTCCGAAAGCAAGTAGTATTCCGAGCCCTAAGAAAAAAACAATACTTATTATTTTTAAGATGGGGTTAGAAATTGATAGATAACAAATAAAGGCAATGACACTGCAAAATCCGACCATGCCAAATTGTTTGAGTGTGAGAAACCCAACAATCTTAAATTCGAATGAAGTCACATTTTGAGGAACTGCGTGCTGTTGCATAATAATTCATTATATCAATATTAAATGTTTTTTATAACACTCGTCTTGTATACCATTAGGTAATTTCTATAATAGAGGAAAAAGTAAGGAGTGGGAAGTGCGTAACCGTAGATTATGTATTATTTTCCTGCAAGCAATTCTGCAAAGAAATAATGTCGCCTTCCTTGATTATGTGCTCCTCGGTACTTTTTTTTTCATGAGGGTCTTCTTGGATATTATATTCCGTTACGGTATTTTTAGTCGTATTATATATTAGTTTGATAGGATACTGGACGGTTGCGATATATTTGTCTGCAAATGGTTGAACTGATACTAGACAATGACTATTTCTTGTTATCTCAGTTGAATTGGTGGTTAACTCATTGAAGAATGAGTGTCCACTTAATTGGTATCCATGAATTCCCGCTAAATCCAGAATTGTTAGGGGAATATCTAAGTGGCTATATAAATTGGAGACAACTTTTCCCATCGCAAATTGCTTGGATTTACTAGTGGCAGGAACTATACCGAAGCTTGATACAAAGTTTTCCTGATAGGCTTCGTTTTCATTGAACTTATTGCCGGGATGAATCTCTATTGGCCAAGAGTGATCGCCATAAACTACTAAGTGAGAGTTGTTTCCGAAAGTGGGTTTAAATAGCTCGGTGAACATTTTTCCAAAAAAATTATCTTGAATATATGTTGTATCTGCAATTTTCTCCCTTGTTGTTATGGGATTTGGATAGGGAATAAGATTCGCGAATTGGGGAAAAGCGATCTTTTTTTCGTCATTATAAAATGGAAAATGATTAGTGGAACTGACGGCGATATATGCAAAGATCTTTTCCTGCTGATGCTTCTTTAAATACTCAAAGACACGGGCATAAAATATGTCTTCTGGGTAACCCCAACTTAATTCTCGATCTGTCGATTTCATTATATCTTTTGAGTGTATTTCATCAAAGCCAATATTTTTCATAAAGTTAGCGGTATTGGCAAATTCTAAATTGGAATGGCTTTTGAAATACATTGTTTTGTATCCGTTTTCTTTTAATATCTTAGGAATACAGCGTAAGTCTCTTGTTAGGGTATTCCCCTTAGATAGATTTTGACCAAGAGAAGGTAAAATCCCGCAAAGCAGTACCTCCTGAGATCTTATTGTTAGTACTGCTGAAGCTTGAATTCGCGGAAAGAAAATGCCTTGGGTTTTAGCTATGTTTATAAGATTGGGTGAGATTTTTTCGTTTGAGAATTCTGCATTATAACTTTCCAGGTGAATCATAAATATATTGTCTGAAGGTGTAACCAGTTGTTTTATTTGGCTGTAATTTCTGTTCTTACTAATGGAGGCTTGGTAATTTTTGTAATAAACTTGAAGTATCTCATGTTTTTCTCTCCTAAACTGTTTCAATAAATTAACAACCTCGTTTTCTTGAGGAAGAAGTATTGTCATTATTACTATTGTTGTTAACAGTATTATTTTTACTGAAGGAGTTCGAGTTTCCAAATTACTTATATATAGAGCGCATTGTTTGATTGTGTAATATATCGAGAGGGCACCGATCAGGAGTAGTATAATCGCAACTACGTTACTGATTCGGCTTTCGGATAACGCAACGATAGTTTCGATGGATTCGGATAAGTTGTGCCAAAGAAAGAAAAAATCAAAAGTGAATCTTCGATCGATCCGGTACATTAAGAGGAATATATTTATAAGATAATAGAAAGTGGCAATTATTGAAGTAATGACATATAGTGTGTTTTTTTTTGGCTTTAACCAGGCTAAAAATACTATACCTAATAGCAAGGGGTATAACGACGAAACTATATGCAGAAAAATAAAAAATTGAGAGGGTACCTCAAAAACTATTGTTGAGACAACTGCGCTCATTACTATTATAAAGAAGCTTATTACTAAAGTTGCGATTGTAAATATTTGATGTATCTTCTGATTCCTGACTTGTTTCACTTAGTCATTATACATGATTGTTTTCTATCTGCTATAATTTAATTTATATGATTATTAAGGTCAAATTAATCTATTTCATTTTACTGATTTTATTCTTTGTAAAAGTTATTGCGATTACTTTTTTACCTGTAACTTTTGAATATGATGAAGAGATCATTACTCAGATTAGCAAACAGCCATTTTATGATCTTTTTCAAACACTCTATGCAGAACCACATCCACCTGGCATCTATTTGCTATTAAAGGGTGTTGGTGTGTTTGGGGATTACGCAACTAAAATTTTTTTTGTTAGTATCTCTACCGCATTAATGTTTTTTGCTTTGTGGTATATGGCGAGATCTAAACTGATTGAGCATTTTCGATTGGGTATGGGACTACTGATCTTTTTATCGTCGGCTGGCTATTTTGCGTCGTCGGTTACTTTAAAGCAGGATGCTATTTCCTTGCCCTTGTTTTTTCTTTTTGTTTCGACCTGCTTTGCAATTATAACTAAAGATACTAAACGAGCACGAGTCTCGCTGTTGCTTTTACAAATAGCGCTGCTTTTTTTCAGCTATTTGTATTTTGCTGCTTCGATACTTATTCTTTTTGCCCTATGGGGTTTTTATAAAAAGACAGGTTTTATTCGTGTAGTAGTATTTAACTTATTGATTTTCTTTGTCTATTTTATATCTTTTGGGGCAGAGCAATTATATTTAAATTCATCTCGTTTTACGTGGATAGAATATGCTCAAAATAGTTTTGTGCGTGCATTTGGATTACAGTTTTTTCAGAGCAGAAATTTTGGCATGCTAACTCTTGTAGCGCTTATTTTTAGTGCTATTTTGTTGTATTTTCTTTCTGTTCAAAAAAATATTCGTTCTTATGAAAAATATTCGCTTTATTGTGTTCCTATTATTTTTATAATTGGCTATTTAGGTAAATTGTTTGTTACGGCGCGCTATGCTTCAGTACTCTTTTTGTTCTACTCAATTATTTTAGGGTGGAGTATCTCCTATTTTAAAATTAATCGAGCTTATATATTGACTGTCGTCGGCGCAATTTTTTTGATTCCGGGATTAGTTTTTGGATTATTGCATTCGATCGTAGTGCAAAACCAAACACACTCACTGATCGCATCGATTAATTCGTTTGCAGCTGGACCTTCGTATATTGGTTTTATTGTTGATCATCCAATCTATCCTTACGTTTTTGCGCATAGATTGAATCGTACAATTGTGCCCTATAGTCTATTTACTGATCTTAGATCGGGAAGAAGGCAACTTGATAAAGAAATTCTGAGTAAAGACGGGGAATATACTCTTTTGACTACACGACAGCTTGAGTCAAAGTTTTCAGAAACCCATTTAACGCAGTTTGTTTATTTTTCTGCTGGAGATTCGCTTGGACGATACTATGACCCTCAAAAAACTACATATTCAACTCTTTCCCATCATTGTAGACTAGAAAAAGAAATCGTGCTTAATCCATCTCAGAAATTATATTATTTTAATCAATGTGGCTCATTCCTATGAAGAGATTTTATACTATTATTCTATTTCTGATTGCTTTTTTACTATTAATGCTTTTATTTCTTTATAAACTTGAGGCATTTCCCGTATATGTTTTTGATGAAACGTATTATGTTGATGCCGCTGCGCAGCTTTATAGAGGTAACTTTGACCCTAATACTCAACATCCTCCTTTAGGTAAAGCTTTAATAAGTCTCCCTTTCTATTTTATGCCAATTAGTGCTTTTTCCTGGAGATTTTCGGCTGTGATCTTTGGATTAACCGGATTGCTTGTCCTGTATGTGTTCTCTCGTAAGATAGAACTTTCAAGAATGATTTCACTATTATGTGTGTTGCTTCTTGTTGGTAGTAGGGGATGGTACATAATTAGTCGATTGGGAATGCTCGAAATTTTTGTTGCCGTACTTATTTTGCTTAGTGCCTTTTCGTTTTATTTATATCTTAGAAAACATCAGTTTCGTAGAGATTACACAACCTATTCTTCCCATGGACTTCTTTATTTAACCGGTGTGCTTGTGGGAATAGGCGGAGCTATTAAATGGAATGCCTTTTTCCTTTTAGGTTTTATATTCTTTATTTTCTTATTCTATTTCGAGAGTAAAGTGTATAAGAGAGCTATTTACTTTCTTTTTGTTTTATTTCTCAGTTTATATGCCTACATTTTTATTGTGAGTAGTATGTATTCGTTTGATCCTAGCCTTTTAGCGGGTACGACTATTACGCAACTTGTTATACATAATTCTTCAATGCTACCTGAAAATGCTTTCGTAGCTCATCCTAATTCTATTTCTTCGTTGGGTGGGGGTGCTGCAGTACTGACTTTCTTGTTAGGTTATGTAGAATACGATATGGGCACTCCGGAATATGGAAAATATATTTTTTCAAATAATCCAATTATTCCTTATTCTTTCGTACTGTTCAGCGTATATGTTATTTACGAGTTTATTAAAAATGTCTATAAAGCTATACGTTATAGAGATAAAACTGTTTCGTTTGTTCTCAAAGATAAAGATATTATGTACTGTTACTGGGTCTCAGTCTTTATGATTATTCCTTGGATTTTTATCCCACGGATACAGTATATTTATTATTACATTCCAGCATATCCCTTTATCGTATTATTTATGTGTATCTTCCTTTACCGCTATAGCCGCCGGTTTGCTCTTTGGAGTTACGTGGCCGTATATATTGTGGGATTATTATGGACTCTAAGATCTGTTTTTATTCTTTAAAGTCATTAAAAAAGCGACTGGTTTAGAGTCGCTTTTTTAAATCTATATCGAAAGAAATTTTAAGTCGTTCCGATAGTAATACCGTCTGCACCTGGGATAAATCCAACTAACAAACGATAGATTGCGAATGCAACTGCTACGATAATGATACCGACAATTGCACCTGTGATTTTACCTCTAGCTGCTTCTGTACCTGCTTTGTCACCACCTGAAGTGATCCATTGAATACCACCCCATACGAGGTAGATAAGCACGAGGATAAGAGCAAAGAAGAATACCAATCCCATAACACCCGTAAGTGCTGCGCTAATAGTTGGAAATCCGTAAAGAGTGCTGGATGGAAGTGTCTCTATTGCTGCGAAAGCTGCTGTCGATAATGATAATACCAATGTTGCTGCACTTGAAGTGCCAACTACTT
Source organism: bacterium (assembly GCA_030855825.1). Classification (GTDB taxonomy): domain Bacteria; phylum Patescibacteriota; class Microgenomatia; order JALYQM01; family JALYQM01; genus JALYQM01. Next base: position 63,635 of record JALYQM010000004.1, on the reverse strand, counting down.
TTGCATATATACTTTTAAACATATTTGTAACTCACCCCCTTTCAGAACAGAGTAATTATACCATATGATATGATATTACGTATTTATTACCAATAAATCAAGCAGTGTTGTAGGTGATTGCTTTTACTAGGAAATATACTGCCCATACTGAGGCTAAAATCGCCAACCCAATCGCTGCGTTTGTAATTCTACCTCTTGCTTTAGCAAGTGAGCCTTTGTCTCCCTGCGAAGTAATCCATTCAAGGCATCCCCAAACAAAGAGGAGAAAAAATACGAGTACGCCGGATCCGATAAGATAGTTGACCATTGTTACGACTATTTCACCAAGCTTAACGTTGGCCGCAGGAGGAGGGGCTAAAGTACCCAACTGGGCGTAAACTGCTTGCGGTTGTAAACACGATATTATTAAAGTTATGAATAGTGTTGTCTTTATTTTAAGATATGCTATTTTCATTTAATACGGACCTCTCGTACAGTTTAAAGGATCTACACATTCACAAATATTATTTACGCAAGCTTGAATTGTTGGCTGTTTGCAATTATATGTTATTCCATCGCAATAGCTACCAACGCCATCATATGGATTCAGTGCCCCCGGGGGTGTTGTTGCAAAGAATCCATAAAATAATCTGGACACCGCGAATGCTGTTGATAGCAGAATGAGTCCGATGATCGCCTGCACTATAGTATCCCGAGCTGCAGCCAGGGCTTTGCTATCTCCACCGGCAGTTATCCAGCGTACTCCACCGTAGACCATATAAACGAAAGCTGCGACTAAACCGATGTAAAACGCTACCGATATGATTGTCGGTACGAAATTACTGATAGCGGTTGGACTGCGATCTATAATAGAAGGAGGATTCACCACGCCGACAGCGGCCTTACCATCCTGAGCGGCTACCTGAGTTATCCCTACAGAACTTAGAATTATTATTGATGTGATTACAAATGCTATTTTTTTCATTAGTTATATATATTGTTGATCAGGTTGTTTATTACCTGGAACATTCCGTACGATAAGAATATGATAATCATCCCAACGACTGCCCATGTTAAATGTTGTCTAGCGGCGGCGGCGGCTTTTGGATCGCCCCCCGATAGCATATATCTATATGCGCCCCAGACAAGATATATAAGTAGGATAACTAGTGCTACGACATATATTTGACCAAGAATGGAGGTTACAAATTCACCGGGTGAAGTAGGGAACGCAACAGTAAAATTGTTCATAAAAGACTGTCCAATATTGACACCTTCACCTGGCGCTGATACTCCTCCTGCGGAACCGATACATGTATATAGTGAGCCTGTTTGATATGTGCAAACGAAGCCTCTTCCACAACTATCGCTTCCTAACGTACACGTAGCGCCTTGACCAAGTCCTGCCGTGCATTCCCGTGGTCTACCTGCATCAATCCTGCGACATACGAGTCCGTAATCACAATCGGGCGTTACCTGACAGATCCCCCCAACCGGAAGCGCATAAATACTTTGTGGCTGGCTGGTTAAAATTAACGTAATAAGAATGGTTAATAACTTAATATATTTCATTATGGTAGTTTTAATCCGAATAATCCTGTAAAAAATGCTGTTAATGCATAGGTAAGAAATACTATGATTAATCCTATTATCGCATAGGTCAAGCGTGCTTGCGCTGCAGCAAGTGCTTTTGGATCACCTTTACTGGTAAGAAATTGGAACCCAGACCATAAGAAAAAGAGGAATCCGAGTATCCCGACAAGTGGCAAAACAAACGTAAAAAACCTTGATATGATAAATGCCAGTGCACCCCCCTGGTTTAATGGTGCAAGCAATCCAGGTGGTTGCGGGATGTTATATGTTCCAATAGTCGCAAAGTACGGTAAGAGATTCTTGAGTTTTGGTTTCATATTATATTTGTATTTTATCATACGCATAATTAACATGCCTTGTAAATCGGAAGAATCCAACACTCTATATGTATATCTATGGTATTATAAAAGTATGTTTTTCTGGGGATCGTTTTGGGGAAAAGTAGCACTGTTCATTACGCTTCCATTTTTCCTTTTTTCACTTTACTTATTCTCTCATCCTGCTTTTGCTGATGAGATTGATGATATTGAAAAGCAGCTTGGGGAATTGAGTCGAGCTCGAGAAGCTTCGGTTACTGCTACCAAACCACTTGAAGGACAGTTGACGAGTTTAACTAATACTTTGAATAGCGTTAAAAATACTATAAAAAAAGTTGAATCTCAGATTGCACTGAAAGAGAAAGAATTAAAACGTTTGCAAGGCTCAATATCCGAATCGGATGGTAGATTACAAGATCAGCAGGATATTTTCGAATCAAAGGTACACTCCTACTATATTACAACCAAAAGCGCCTCGCCTTTAATGCTTCTTGTTTCGAGTGATGATTTAGGTAGTGCGACCCGTCGAATTGCTTACCGAGAGGCAGCACTAGAGGAAGATGAGCGTTACATTAAAGGTATAGGTGCTGAATTGAGATCGTTAAATGTTGATAAATCACTGGCAGAAAAACTGAAAAAGGATCTGTTACGCGAAAATGCACGGCTTGCTTCAATAAAAGAGAAGACCGCAAAGGAAGCTACTTTTTACGAGGCGGAAATTGCAAAGGCTAAACAGTATCAATCGGAACTCTCCGGCAAAATCGCTGCTTTGTCTGCACGACAGCAGTCGCTTCTTGCTGAAAGATCGGGATCTTTTGTTACTGCTGTTGGGGAAGTGCCGTTGACCGATGATCCAAATGCCGGCCTTGGCTATAGTCCCGGATTTTCACCTGCGTTTGCCGCATTTTCGTTTGGTGCGTATACGCATCGAAAAGGAATGAGTCAGTATGGTGCGAAGGGACGTGCAGAGTCAGGACAAAATTCCAATGCTATTTTGAAAGCATACTATGGAAAAGAACCAACGAATGCTGATACCGGAGGATCGATTAGTGTTGAAGGGGTTGGTTCAATAGATTTTGAGGGAAAATATATGTTGGGAATTGCTGAAATGCCTGCTAATTTTCCAAAAGAGGCTTTGAAAGCTCAAGCGATTGCTGCTCGATCATATGCGTATCGCTACAAAAAAGATGGTAAGACTATTTGTACGACTCAGTCGTGTCAGGTGTATCTAGCTTCTAAGGCAAATAATGTTCCTGCCCAATGGAAATCTGCGGTTGAAGAGACCAAAGGTCAAATAATTGATGGTGTGACTACGTTTTACTCATCAACAACTGGTGGGTACAGCACCACGACTGGCTGGGATACCAAATGTGGAAATCAAGGATGCTGGACAGGAGATGCGTATGAGAAAATTGCAAACTCTCCCTGGTTTTATAAGGGATGGTATACACAGAGCTATTCTAATAATTCTGCAAAATGTAGTCGTAATTCTCCTTGGCTTACACAAGAAGAATTCGCAGATGTTATTAATGCCTGGATCGTTCGAGCAGGAGGTGGGGATAGCGATCGGATTTTACCGGTGACGATAGGAAGCTGTGGTGGCGGAGGAAATCCGTATTCGATCGCAGAGCTGCGGGATAAAGCTAATGGAATGGGAGGTGCGGTGACTTCAGTATCCGGAGTAACAGTATCATATAGTACCGGCGGCTCGACATCCAAAGTTACTGTGCAAACCAATAAAGGCAGTTTATCAATTGACGGAGGAGCATTTAAAGAAGCGTTTAATTTGAGGGCGCCAGGGTATATTTCAATTCGCAGTCCGCTTTACAATATTGAAAAAAAGTAGAGAAAAGTTGTCTGTTGCGAGTTTTTTGCCACGTATATTATAATGACTCTTATGCATCTACCTGTAGCACGGAATAATAATACGCTTACTTCAGCATTTCTTGTTCAACCCCGATCAATCATTTTCAATGATCAGCATGAGGGGGAGCAGTTGTACCTCCTGATACGTAAACATCAAATAACCAATATACCCTGGGTTGTCGGTGTTTTTGTCCTGCTTAGTGCTCCGTTACTACTGCAAGGATTAATTGTCTATTTTGCACCTTCACTTTATGAGAACATGCCAATGCTATTACGTTTTAGCATGTTTGCTTTTTGGTACCTGCTTGTTATAGCTTATGCCTTTGAACAATTTCTGGTCTGGTTTTTTACTGTCAATATTATTACCAATGATCGTATAATTGATGTTGATTTTATCGGCCTGATAAACAAAAATTTTGCAGAAGCCCAGTTTAGCAAAATTCAGGATGTTCGTTCAGAGGTTAAAGGTCCTGTCCAGCTTACTTTTAATTATGGTGACGTTTATGTCCAAACGGCAGCAGAAATGACAAATATTGAATTTGATGATATCCCTACGCCCGATCAAGTAAGTCGCCTAGTTGGAGAACTTGTTGCTGAGCATGGCGGAAGTATAAACAGGAAAGAGTCGTAATATGGAACAATTAAATAGTTTCTCGTTTGATTCCGCTTTTATTTTTTTGATAAAGATTATCTTTGCTGTCATTTCTTTTGGACTCGTCGGTTTTGTATTTTTAATTCTTCGTCAAGTGCAGACAATGAATAGAGTTCTGAGTACTCAACTTGCATCCATATTTATTGTTTGCAGTATCTTTTTACTCCTTAGTGCGATCGGGCTTTTCTGTCTTGTTCTACTGACATTCTCGGCTTAGCCTTTATTCCTGATCTGATCTTTCTCTTTCTTCTGTATTTCTGATATATTCTATGTAATGGACATTCTGCTCAATTTCCAGCCTTTTGTTTTTAGCTCCTCTGCAACGCCCGGTAAGTACGTCGAAGGACTTCCACTGACCAGCCCAATTGGAGCTACTTTAGCTTCACACGGACGTATCTTCGGGTTGTTTTCAATTACCTATCCGGAAGTGTTTCCTATTGATCAAATTGCCCGTGAGGTGTTTCCCTATTTTGAAGAGTTGTATTATAAAAATGAATGTCTATCCGTTCACGAACATCTGATAAGTTCACTAAGAAATACTCAGTTGTATATTGAAAAAAAGATCCTAGAATACGGTAGCGTTGAAAATATTGATTTTTCTTTATGCGTGGGTGTTGTTTGGGGATCAGTATTATATGTTGGTCGTTTCGGTGGTACAACAGGTTTTCGATTATATCGTGATTCAACCTTTGGAAATCTTTTTGAAGTTGATGATTCGTCCAGTTCAAGTTCTGTGGTTAGTTTTTCGGGATTCATTCAACCTTCTGATACGGTTTGTATATACAATAATGAAATTGACACAACGCTGTTTCCAGTCTCTTTGCTTGGTCTTAAGGATGTAGAATCAACTATAGTTTATTCAAAATTATCTCAATATTTTAATGATCCGTTTCAATCCCGTGCCAGTTGCTGCGTTGTTGGTTTTTATCTCGATTCAGATAGGGCTCCTTCTGTTGAGTCGGAGCGTATTGTTTTTGTTGATATTGAAAGCGGGAATTCTAGCGCGATTCCTGATGAGGGGCTGGATACTGAATTCATTCAAAATGAATTAAATGCTGATTCTCACCTCAAAACTCCTGTTCCTCAACGATTGTTTTCTTCTGAGGCTTCATTGAAGGGGTTTAGTTCTAAGATCATTCCATCTTTTGCCCGGAACAATCTTTCATATGCCGGTAAAAAAATTACAGCATCTTTTACCAAACGCCGTGTATTTGTTCTTGGATGTATGCTGTTGCTAGTATTTGTAGGTTTTATTCTTGTTGGTAGGGATTATGAGAATAAATTTAGGGAACAAAAACAAAGCGCTGCTTTGAAGAGTGAACTGCTGCCTAAAGCGCAAGAAAATTATAAACAAGGAATTTACTATGCTGAACTTAATGCGGATCGTGCAAAAAATTATCTAGTCGATGCACGAGCTATTATTGCCCAATTTGATCCTGAAACGTTGAAGGATCCGGAGGTGCAAAAACTTATAGCTGATGTTGATGCTGCTTATGGAGCTGTTACCAAGACATATATGCTTGGAGAAATTCGCCCATACTTTGATCTTTCGACGGTCAATGCTGAAGGAGTAGGAGAAACTTTCTCTTTATCCAGTAACTCACTACTTATTTCAGATGTTTTCCACAATTCTGTTTACCGTGTGGGGACGGATACGCGATCGGCTTCTGCTATCTTTGGACCAAATGATTTAGATGGGCTTATTGGTGCTGCGGGGACTGAAAAAATTGCATACGGTGCAAGTACGAAAAAGGGTATAGTTCGGACTGAGGAGCAAAGTTCTCAGATTGTTCGACTCCTTGAGCCTTCCGGGAGTTGGGGTACCTTATCTGATATGCAATTGTTTGGAGGGAATATTTACTTGCTTGATCAAACTCATGGTCAGATCTGGAAATATATTCCCGAAGGAAATGGGTTTGGTGCCGTAAGGAATTATATTTCTTCTGAGGTTACTGTTGATTTAACTGACGCGGTAAGCTTTTCTGTTGATGGAAATGTGTGGATTGCTAAGAAGAGTGGGGATATTGTTAAATTATTTTCTGGAAAGCAGGATTCGTTTAGTGTGACTGGTGTTGATCAGGGTTTACTGAATGCTCGTGCTATATTTACTGATCCGGAGCTGGAATATTTATATATTTTGGATGATATTAACTCCCGTATAGTTGTTGTTTCGAAAAAAGATGGTAATTATCTGTCTACTTATTCGAGTCCTGTGTTTAAAAATGCTAGTGATGTTCTAGTTGATGTGCAGAGTAAGCAGTTGTATGTGTTAGCTAAGCAGAATATTTTTAAGGTTGAATTGAAGGAAGCGGTAGGGGTGAAGGAATAATATTCTCAATATACTGGCTGAATCTTAGCTACTCGAAAATTCGAAGTTTAAGCCTGCCTTACTTAGTGTTTACCTGATCACGATCTCTTCCATTGTATATTAGTCTTTCCAGGACGGATGCAAATTTTCTGAGTCGCAAAGACTCAGCTTCGTTTATATTTATCTTATTTTCATTTCCTGTTGAATTCTTTTGTCCAGGTCGCGCTTTTTGATTGAGGCGCGTTTGTCGAATTGTTTTTTTCCTTTTCCAACTGCGATTTCTACTTTGATGGTGTTATTCTTGTCGTAGAAGGAAACTGGGACTATGGTTGTGTTTTTTCCTGCGCTTTTGCTTTGAAGATCGGAGATCTGTTTTTTGTGCAGTAAAAGCTTTCTTTCTCGACGGGGATCGTTATGTCTGTTATCGGCGAAATTGTACGGATTGATGAAGGCATTAATTAGATATGCTTGGCCGTCTTTAACACGCACAAAGCTATCCTGGAGGCTTGCATGGCCTTCCCTGATTGATTTTACTTCAGCGCCGGTAAGAACCATTCCTGCTTCGTATTTATCTTCGAGGAAGTAGTCGAATTTGGCGCGTTTGTTATACACGAGTGATTTCATGTGGTGATTATACCAGTGCGACGAGTGAAGCGGGAGGATATAAAATAAACCCGCCTTATATTTCAAAGACGGGTTTATTAGTAAATTCCTTTTCCAATCGAGCGACTCCTATGATGGAATACTGATAGGACATATTTTGTGCCCTTTAAATTGATTCCGAGGCATGCGTCTAAATCAGATTAGGAATTTTAATGAACACTTACATTGGGTGATGACTGTTATACTGTAAGTATAGATAAATATTATAGCATTGTTGTATATATGTCAACAGGTAAATTGTTTGTATTAATATACTTGTCTGCTTTTTATTTGTTGCGGATGCTCAGTCTGTACACCTTCATGTTGATTGCGGTGTTAATCATTATTTAGTTTTTAAGTCTACCCAGGGCGGAGTGTCCTCACTTCATAAAAAGCATCCTGCATATATTAATTTAGTGGTGATTAACCTTAAGATGTGTTATAATTGTAATCTAGTTTAAGTTAAACTTAAGCTACAATCCTAGGGGATGTGTTGTTTCGATGGGATTTGCTCTTTAAAAACTGCATAGCCGACGATGGTCTCTAAGCGTCGTAAATATGGGACTAAAAATATAGATGCAGATTCTTCTACATCACGCGTAGCTTCTAACTTGAAAGCACAGTGGAACGGTTTTGCCGGCTCCGTTGCAGCTGCAGTTAAGGGTCCTACGTTCGCATACGCTGGATAACTTTTTTTATCTAACGTTAAACGACATTCTATTTTGATTTTACAATCGAGCTAAATAGGGTGCCAACAAAGATTGTATGCGAGGATTGCCTTTGGTCGCAGTAATTCTCTAAGAAGCCGACCTGTGCATCGTTTCTCTTGTCAGTAAGATCGTTACGGTGCAAGATGCAATTACTGACTACGCTATGTAGATGTTTTTATTTACAACTTCCAGACCCGATTTCATAGATCGGCATCTCCACAGTATAATTCTTAATCTATTCTAAATTGTTAATTAACTTAAAAGAATAGGTTAAGATAATGCTTTCAATTTAGCATAAATATCACTATGAATAGTACTAAAGTCATTAAGAACTATATCCAACTTCAAAAAGATATTATGTTTAATAAGTTGTTTGAAGTTGATGGAGCAACGGTTTGTTATAGTCAAAATACGCCTTCTCCTTTTTGGAATAATGCTTTTGTCGATACTATATTAAACGCTGAGCAATTAAATACAATCGGGAATACACTTAAATCTCTGAGTAGATCTCCGGCAGTGTATTTTGAAAATAAATCCGAGTTAGTTGGACTTAAGACATTTCTTGAAGAGCAAGGTTATATCATGGCGACTGAAGACTCATTTATGTTTTACGAAAACAGTAAAGCTAAACAAGATCGTTTTGAGTGTGTTCGTAAGGTTGAGACTGTAGAAGATTTAGAGGCATTTTTAGATACGTTTGATCGTAGTTATCGTAAAGAGGATCCGTTAAATCCTTACGGTGAACTTGGCGACTATCTCACTGCTGCACGAGTTGCTTGGGAAAAGCACCATATAAGTAGTCGTATTGAATATTTTGTTGTTTATAAAAATGATGAGCCCGTTGCAGTATCTACACTTACTAACTATGGATCGATTGGTTATATTTCGAATGTTGGCTCGATTCTTCCAGTAAGAGGCGAAGGATATGGGAAGCTTGCAACGCTTTACTGCGTTTCTCAGTCACAAAGGAGTGGTAATATAATGAATTTTTTAATTACAGAAGAGGGTACTAATCCTCATTCTTTTTATACTTCCATTGGGTTTAAAACCAAATTTACTGCTTATTTAATGGTGCAACAAAGTTAATCTAGTGCCTTCGTCTGAGATGAATAAAAAAGAATCTTAAATGAGCTAACCCAATCGGGATTCTTTTGTTTTAGTTTCTTACCCTACTTTATAATGGATTGATTGCGACGATATACATTGAAAATGCATTTTGGAGAGTCGTTGATGCCGGACCAAAGGTTTGTACGCCAGTACCTGCTGTTCGTTTGTAGATATCGAAGACTCCAATGAGGCCTTGTTCATTTTTGCGTAATACGAAGGCGTTTAAATCAGTGAATCCTTCAGGGGTTTGTTTTTGATATGCAGATGAGATCCATGAAGGCACTGCTTGACCAGGAATCTTTCGATAGAAGATGTACATGTCTGAGTTTCCCTGCGTTGTTACTGACCAAACTAGACTGGTTTGATCTTTAATCGTGGTGTTAGGTGTCTTTATGTAGGGAATCTCATTTACGTTTATAGGAAGCTTAAAGAAAGTAAACCTATTTTCGTTTTGGTATATGGGGAAACTTGTTTCGAGACAGCCTTTAGTAAATGAGTACCCAGAAGGATTGGTTATAGAAAATCTATTATGCAAATCGATGCATGCGCGTGATAGCGGTGTTGCTGTCGGCGGTGGGGGAGTGTTCGGTGGAGGGGTTACCGGAGGGGGAGTGGTCTGTGTTCCACCACCGCCACCATTTGGACATATTTTTAAATGAGTCTGTGCTATATCGCCCCAATCGTAGATGTAGTAACTCATTGGGGTTGCACCACCTGTTGTAGGCGTATCATTTTGAATGATTGCGAATCCATTAGGAAAGCCGGGGACTGACGCTGAAGAAACATCAAGGCCGTCTGTTCCGTGCGATTTGTCTGTGCTAAAAGTCTTAACGAAGACATTACTCGTTCTATCATAAACTTTAAACGTTGAATTACCTTGACTGGAGACAACTAAGTAACCCGAACCGTCATTACACGCATATAATGCGAGTCCTTCGCGTTGACCAGCAATACCATCACCTGATGCAAAGGTACTGATTTTTGTTGTGGGTTGAGTTGGCTCAGCGTAATGTTTATGAATGCCGCCACTTGCTTCTTCTGCAAAATAGACAATACCTGCAGCATCATCAGCGACGAAACCTTCTGCGACCCCGTATCCAGTAAAGGATCTACCGGTGTCTTTTACATCTATTTTACCTGTAGAACCGTCAACCTCCCATTGCTTAATTGGAGAGGAGCTTTTTGGTTTTTCAAAGGTATAAACTTTGCCTGAAGTTTTGCTCTTAAAAAGTGTGAAGCCATAGCTGTTTCCGGATATTGTATTCTTGACGCACGTTGCTGGTGTACAGGTATTCCCCGCGAGAACTGTAAAGGCGTTGCCTGTAGTCCAATTCGGGTTAATTTGCATCACTGCTAATTTCCCTGCATCGCGCAAATTTGCTGCGACGATATCTATTTGCTGTCCGTTGAAATTAAAGCCTTTCCTGACGTCGATATTATTGATTGCGGTTCCCATGCTTATCTGTTGAATTTTTGCGCCGGTAAAATCATAAGCTGCGAATGTACCGCCTTTATTCATAACAAAGAAGAGGCTTTTTTGAGTGTTAGTAGGATGTTGCCAAATAGCTGGATCGTCAGATTCTCCGCCAACAGAAATTGGACCTAATTTTGCATTTACGGTTACTTGAGGCTCTGCGCCAATGATTGATGGACTTCGTAATTGAGATAATTGAACTTGTGGTGTAGTTTGAATGTTTGTGATTGCAGCGAATAATACGACACACCCTAAAAGGCTAATTAACACTATCTTGGCATGAGTTGATTTCATATGTACTAGCATAGAATATTATTTTGCCTACTGTCAATGTTTTTCAATTATCTTCTGCTTGCGATAACAATAGCCCATACTTTATTTACTCCATTATGTTTAAGTATAGTCGCACATTCTTCAAGTGTAGAAGCTGTTGTTGTTACATCATCTACCAATAATATATTTTTATTTTTTACTTCTTGAGTCGCTATTATTGCGAAGACATTTTTTATGTTGAATATTCTTTCTTCTCTTTTGAGTTGCATTTGTGGGATGGTGTGATGGGTTTTAATTAAGAGAGGAGTATGTTTTATCTTGTAGGTTTTTTCTATCCACTTTGCAATGAGTGTAGCTTGATTAAAGCCACGCATATTTTCTTTATATTTATGCATTGGGACTTCGGAACATATATCTATTTTTTCCTCACTTAGGCATGTTCTTATTTTTTCTGAGTTGATTGTTTTATCTAATAGTTCGGAGAGAATAGCGTAGCTTGCTTTGTATTTTATTTTATGTAGCGCGGTGCGGGTAAGGTTTTCATATTCAGTAGTGAGTATGGATCCGTCGAGGGGTGTATTCTTTAGACAACGAGTATGCGTTTTACCCAGCGGCGCTATGCGACCGCAAGCAATGCACGTTTGATTGTGCCTTATTATTAAACGCGCGCATTCACTGCATATATATGCGCCTAATTCGTTACAAGAGATACACTGCTTAGGAAAGAGTAGGTCGAGTAGGTGCATGTATATAATGATATACTTAATTTTATGAGCGAAAATAGTGAACAACAAAGTGAAGCTACAACTGTAACAATAGCAGAAGATAGATTTACTCATGCAAGTGAAATTCTCATTAGGGATATTAAAGAGGTATCTTGTATAGATGGCCGAAAATTAGAGCCAGGGGTGAATGTTCCGGGAGGGGATGCTGGGCTTATTGCTGTAGAAATAAGCACAGCAGAAGAAATTACAGGGATAGAATTCACCCCAGAGATGACTGATCAGTTTGTTGTAGCACATATTAAAAAATATGGAAGTGTTTATCTTCATTCGGATATGCACGTTGCTGAGCGAATAGCAGCAGATTTACATGCTTCGCAATTGGTACTTTCTGATAATCTTCGTACAAAATTACAAGGGGATAATGGAGCTTTTTTTGTTAGTGAGCTGATTCAAGATCCCGACGCTGTTTTGGCAGGATTAGGTACGGAAGATATAACTCATATAGAAGCTATTAAAGAAGCATTACTTGAAGGTATGACCACTCATATTGGTTGCGGTCACTTAGCTCAAATGGATTCACGCAGTTCGGAATATGATACCCGTAAGGGAGTGGTTGGTAATATTATAAGATCGATTGTTCGTGCGCGTTGGGGTGATCAGCCGGTTACCGTTGATTTTCTTCTTGGTGATCATGCTGAGTTGCTTGTTGTAGTTTATGAACAAGAATTGAATCTAACTGAGTCTGGCAGGATCCGAATTGTTTCACCTAAACAAGATGCTAAACCGATCTTCCCTTTGTACCCACAAATAGCTGCACTTCGCTATAATCAAGCTCTAGATATTATTACTCCTCTTTTTGGAAATACTACTATTTCCATTGACCGTGAAGCTTTTGTTGCTGCAGCGATTGCTAAAGGGGATAAACAAGCTGGATTAACTATGCCAGCGCTTGCAAGCACACTTCAAAAGAATGGTACGCTTCCTGATGGAATAATTCCTATCGTATCGGTTAGAGAATCTGCTGAAGGTACTCTTTCGATTGCCGCGGCAGGTAGTTTTAAGGCTTAAATTGCCGCACTATTTTCTCAGTTCCTGAATATATTTCATTGTTTTCAGTACAAGAAAGCGAGGAGAAAAGCGGCTGGCGAAAATCACTAGATTATTGAGAAAACCAATAACAATTATCTGTTTGCCTCTCATAAGTCCGTGAAGTCCAATTTGAGCTACTTTTTCTGCACTCTCAGAATACCTTCCAAAAGATACGGGGTTATGCATCCCTGCCCGTTCAGCAAATCCGGTTTGTGTTGGGCCTGGACACAAACATGTTACAGTGACGCCTGTTCCTTGCAGTTCGCCCGCTAATGATTGGGAAAAAGATAGAACGTAGGCTTTGCTCGAAAAGTACGTTGCCATTAACGGACCAGGGAAAAAGGAAGCAATAGACCCTACATTTAATATTTTCCCAAATTTGGATTTTATCATTGGTGGTAAAAAGAGTTTTGTTAGCAGGGTCAGTGCTATTATATTTACTTGGAGAAGATCATTTTCAGTGTTAATATCTGTGGTTGTGAATTGCCCATAATTGCTGAATCCAGCGTTATTTATGAGTACATTTATATTTATATTTTCTTTTTGTACTTCATCAAAAATTTCCTGAGGAGCATTAGGTTTGGATAGGTCTTTAGTGATTATTTTTACTTGGATTTGGTATTGTTTTGAAAATTCCGATGCTATCTGTTCTAGCTTTTCTTGTCTCCTCGCTATCAATACAAGATTCATTTTACTTTCTGCGCATTTTCTCGCAAGTTCGAGACCAATGCCGCCTGATGCTCCGGTTATTAGTGCTGTGCGACTCATTGGTTCTCCAGGGTTATATTGATACTTAGTTGATTAGAACCGGGGTCATATTCTGCATCAGTGATAAGAGTACGTCCGGGACTATCTATAAAGTACATGAGAGGATCATCATCAACAATTGTTCCATCGCTTAGTGTGACTTGTACATCAGGAGTATCTTTTATAAGTTGAAAAAACCCTACGCCCTGGTAAACATTTTCTAATTTCCTGGAGATGCTGACCAGGTCACCCTGTCCAACCGTTTCTACCAGCCAATGTTCATATCTTTCGAATGCATGGTTCAATCCCGTGATTAAGGGATATAGTCTTGCTGTTTCAGCTTGAGTAATTCCCAGTGCATTCGATGCTGTAGTTCCATCCTGTGGTCGACTGGATTCAGTTCCAGAAACACTTTCCTGCCAGATCGCCCAAGCCCCTAACGTTTCGGCTATAAATGTCGTTTGAGTTTCTGTGTCACTTTGTGCTATTTGCTCCTGGGCTTCCTTAGAAGGGAACCAGGCGACTAATGATTTTAATTTTTGGCTTGATGTTTCGATTTCTAGTTGAGCAACTAGATTATAAGCGGTTTCGTGTGTAGAAGGAGTAGATCTATCTTCTGATGGATGTGGATTCTCTTCTGAGCTACTCATTTCGTAAGTATATCAATCTAAGCTAGTAGCTTTCAATTGGTTGAATAGTAGTAACTTATCTACTCTGCGGGCAGCCGTGGATGACGTTAGAACTTTTTATATGCATTCCTTGGCTTCTCCGAAGTACATTATACCAACTTTCCCAAGTCTGTGAGCTGGAGGACATAGACCGAAGGTACTGTATGTACGCTAATCGAACATACTGGCAGACTTCTGATGAGCAATTTTATATTCCTAATTATTTGTCAGCTTAACTCATATAAATATGCAGTTATTTTATAGGTAAAGAAAACGAGAACGTTGAGCCTTTTCCTTCAACACTCTCAACCTTTATTTGTCCTCCATACTGTTTGATTATCTGTGACGCAATGTATAAGCCCAATCCATACCCTGACAGACTTTTTGTCTTTACGTTTTCGCTTCGGTAAAACCTATCAAACACCTTTTTTTTCTGTTCTTTCGGAATACCCATACCAAAATCTTCCACACTGACAGTTACACTCTTTTTATCCTCTGACAATCGGACAATAACTTTTTTTGCCTCCGGTGAATACTTGATGGCGTTGGTGAGAAAGTTCGACAAAACCTGTCCTATATGCTCTTTTATAGCACTAACTTTATGGGAGGTTTTTCCTTCGACCACAATAGTGTGAGTTGGTGCGGTAGCTTCTAGCTCTTTTGCCGTGTCCTTTACTAAACTATCAAGGTTAAATTCCTCTGTCTGGTAATCTGCCATGCCAGACTGTATCTTGGAAACATTGAGTAAATCACGAATCAGGTTTTCCTGTTTGGTTATCTGCTCCTGTATTTTAGTGAGGTGTGATAGACCCTTGGTTTCCTTAATTTGCTCAAGGTGTTTGTGGAGTATCTCTGCATATGCCTTAATGCTGGTCATTGGTGTTTTCAGCTCATGGCTTGCCATACTAATAAAATCATCTTTTTGCTGTTCAAGCTCCTTTCGTTCTGTTATATCCTCAATCGCTAAAAGAATAAGCTCAGTTTTATGACCTTCCAGGACTATTCGCCTGGCGTTCAGTATCATAATACGTTCTCCAATATCTTCAAATTTATGAGACACTTCATAATCATTAAAGTGCGCACTTTTCGGAAGCAACTCAGTTAATAATTTTTTGAGAGACGGTATGTTCCACTGTCCGTTACCCAAATCAAAAATAAACTTATTGTACGTTTCTTTTTTGTTAACCTTAAATGTATCAAAAAATGATTTATTTGCTGTTTTAATACGTAGTTGTTCATCGAGAATAACGAGAGGCTCTCGAACTGTCTCAACAATTGCTTCTGCATATGCGTATATAACGACAACATCCTCTACTGTTAAATCTTTTATGTCACCAAGAAGTCCTATTGCATTCGGATTATCTTCTAAAATACTTGCTGGTATTGTTTGGGCTTTTTTACTTTTCATATTGTTAATTATTTATTGACGTACTTTTTAACAATGGTTAGTAAATCGCTCATTTCAAACGGTTTCGGAATAAAGTCATCTGCACCTGCTTCTTTGGCAATATCTCTTGTATCTTTATTTGCCGAAATCATAATAATGGGAATGTGTTTTGTTTTCTTATTACTCTTTAATTGTTTACAAATATCCCTTCCATCAACACCCGACATCCAAATATCAAGTAAAATAAGGTCAGGCAATTCACTCAATACTTTCTGCACCGTTTCACCATCTACTGTTGAGGTAACTTCATATCCTGCATCTTCAAGCATTAAAGTGAGAACATGTAAAATAGCAGTGTCATCATCTGCAACTAATACCCTTTTCTTGTTTGTAGAATAGCTGTGCTTATTCATGTTTTATTTCCTCCTCAACAAGGGTATTCGTTTGTTTCTTCCACATTCCTTTTTTAATAGGCAAACTGAAACTGAATGTTGAGCCTTTTTTCCCGTCACTTTCAACCCAAATACGACCACTATGTCGTTTGACTATCTCTGCTGCAATATACAGGCCAAGCCCCAACCCAGCAAAGGTATCTCTTTCCTTACCACCTACTCGGAAGAAGCGGTCAAAAACTTTATCTTGTTTTTCTTTCAATATTCCTACTCCAAAATCCTGGACGCAAAGCGTTATTTTTTCTTTATCTTCAGAGGTTGTGACAATAATTTTATTAGAATGAGGTGAGTATTTTATTGCATTTGAAAGGAGATTGGTAATCACCTGACCTATTCTGTCACGGTCACCACTAATGGTTTTTGTAGTTGCTAATTTCTTGATAATCGTATGTTTGGTTGATGTGAGTTGCATTTCTTCAACAATCTCTGTTGTCAGTTCGTTAAAATCAAAATATCCTTCGTGAAACTGGAGTTTCCCGCCTTCTATTTTCGTTACGTCAAGCAAATCTGCAATAAGACTGGTTAGTTTGTTAATTTGCCCGTCCATTCTGGATAGAAGTTCTACTGCTTTTATGTTTTCTTCTTTTCCAAACCTGCTTAGTAACAGCTGGGTGTATCCTTTAATACTGGTAACAGGCGTTTTCAGTTCGTGAGAAGCGATACCAATAAATTCGTCCTTTTGGATTTCAAGCTGTCTTTTTGTATTGACATCACGATAATTTATGACGACTGCACAAACGTTAGGGTCAGTTAGCTGATTAGTCAAAACACACTCCATCCATATGAAACTACCATTCTTGTGCTTTATTCTATGAGTGGTATGTCCACTACTGCCTGGCTTTTTGAGGATTTTTTCAAACAGGGTAGTGACAGGTTTTCGCTCATCAGGCGGGACAAGTTCAAATGGATTGGATAATTTTTGAAGCTCCACTGAGGTATAGCCTAACACCTTTACTGTGGACGGACTGCCATATAATACTTTACCCTTAGCATCAACAAGTGCAATCGCATCTTCACTGTTTTCAATCAATGCACGAAAATGTTTCACTTCTCTTTCCCTTGCCTCTTCCGCTTGCTTTTGTGCAGTAATGTCTTCAATTGATAATAAAATAAGCTCAATTTTAGCTATCTTTCGGGCATTCAGAAGCATGGTCTTTTTCCCTATATCGGGAAAGTCATGCGTCACTTCTAGGTCTGTTAATCGTTCTTTCTTCGGTAACACTTCTTCAAGGATTTTCCGCAGCTCTGGAATATCCCACTGCCCATTACCTAACTTATAGACAAGTTTTCCCTCAGTATCTTTCATGGATACTTTATACATTTTGTAAAAAGCCTCATTGGCATTAACCACCTTGAGCGTGTCATCAAGGACAAGAAATGGCTCACGAACAATATCAATAATGTCTTGTGCATGTTTGACAGCATCATCTTGATTAGTAATACGTAAGTCTTTTGTTGATTTTTTATTCATGATTTCCCTTCATCATTTTGAGTAAATCTTCTTTGGTAAACCGCCAGTCTCCCCGAATACCTAATTTTGTCCCCTTCAATTTTCCTTGTTGTGCCCATCTGCGAATTGATGTAACGCTCACGCCTAAAAAATCAGCAGCTTTATGGACGTTAAGTAAATCTTGAGGAGGGGTTGATACAGCTACTTTAGTCATATTTAGTCAATTTAACTAATATAACACATATTCATGAGGGGTGGGTAAGAAAATAAATTGGCATGGGTTTAGCGTGTTTTATATTATTCTTCATACACTTTGCCATTTTTTCAACTTCTATAACCAAAATCCTAATAAATCCTCAGATTTACTTGACCACCCTCTTTTTTGTTGTAAGATAGAAGCAATCCTACAAAAGGAAGCAACATATGGTATCAGTTGTACAACAATCAGCCAACGAAGAAAATGCAAAATTAGGTGGCGTTGCAACCGATGAGGGGAAAGAACGTTCAAAGTATAATGCGCAAAAACATGCAATTCTTCGTGAGTCCATCACCGAATATGAACAAGAAATGCAGGATTACATTTTTGACCAACTCGTAACAGAGCTTAATCCACAGGGAGCAATAGAAGAAAAATAGTTTGCACTGGTTATGTAAAACTGTATCGAGTGGCAAAAGCAGAAAAAGAATACATCAAAGCAATCTATGACCCACCGCATGTTGTTGGTAGCAGATGGGACTATCAAGGACTTCCTGACCCTGATGCAAAATTAGTTGGATATGCTCCACGAATAACCGATGAGCATATAGTCAAAGTAACCAATATCTACTCCCGATATGAAACAACCATACAAAGCAAAATGTATAAAGCCTTGCATGAACTGGAACGATTGCAACGAATGCGAAAAGGAGATAATGTTACTGCTCCTGTTGCGGTGGACGTTGAAGTAGAAAAAATGGGTTCGTTTGGCGAACGCACATAAACTGCCTCCTACTCAAGTACTGAGTGATATAATCTGAGCTATAAATTACTATTACTATGAATCAGGAAGATTACAAAATTGAGATAGATGAGTGGTTAAGCCACTTGCGAGAACTGGAAACCAGAAAAATCCGCCAGGTAGTTGTATGCGCACTACAAGCAGAGAACCAATTAAGTGGTCAAGCTACTTTTAAGATACCCTTTCATCTCTTTGAATCCGCAAGAATTACAAATAGAGAGAAACAAAAATCAATACTACTTAATCTGCATCATAAAAAAATTATTGAGGTATCAAGGACAGTAAACAACTTCGCAGAAACAATTATTGATAATCCAGAAATTATTTATCGTCCTGATACACAAGTTACACTTTCCTCAGAAAGATTTGAGTATCTGGCACAAAGACTTGATGAAATCGTTAAAGGCTATGAAGCTAACCCTTCTCAAGAACTTCAAGGTATACAGAAAAAACAAAAGATAGAATGGCAAAAGGACTTTCATTGGGAAAACTACAAATTTGTTTTTGGAGAATATGGCTCAATCGAGTTTGTAAGTCCACAACGCAGAGGGCTATTTAAGAAGCTGACTGATGCAAATGGTCATTGGGTGGCTATCAGAACGCTTAGAGCAAAATAAAGACGATGACTATGTGCGTTCCACGCTCAGCCAAATTGAAGACAGAATGAGTGCCGAACTTAGAAAATACGTTAATATCCCCTCAACAAAAGCAGATGATGCCGATGGAAAGCCAGAATTACAGGGTGCATATAGAATAAAGTTTTCTTCCCAACCTTAACACCTTTTACTATTAAGGTGCTTTTTTAGCCACAGAACCTCAATACTCCTAACGTTGACCTAAACCAGTCATAAGGCAGGAAAATTGTTTCAGTATGAACATTACTATTACTGAAACTAAATCTGCATCCCAATTTATCTCCTCAGACCTTGCGCTTGTAACGGCAATAACCTTATTTCACCCATTTGAAACCATTGATAGACAGAACCCCCGCAAAGCACAATTTATTTTTATCCGAAACAGTCAGCTTGATGAATTGATTGAGAAGTATTGGAAAAAAGAACTTCTTGTTGAACCTCGTCAGTATTTCGACCAACTCAGAGCAATAAAAAACCAATTGTACTCAAACGGATAAAACTATGTTGTCAAAAAAAGCTATTACAGAATTTAAGGATATATATAGAAAAGAGTTTGGCGTTGAGTTAAGTGACCAGGAAGCTCATGAGCATGGAATAAAACTTTTAAGATTTTTTAAGCTGATTTACCAGCCAATACCAAAAACTTGGCTTAAACAAAATATAAAGAGTAAGGAGCAGACTACTCAACAAAAAAAATAATATGAGCAACTCAATTAAATACTATAAAGACACAGAACTGTTTTTCCAAAATCACAGCATTTCCAGTGCTGCGCCATAGACCAACTAGGCGACACCTCCATAGTAATGTTTCAACATTGTAATTATTTTTAGCGGATTTGTACAGGGAGTGTATTGTTTGGCGGAGAGGGTGGGATGATATTGGAACATATCTTGCTCCCGTTACTCAATCAACACTTCTTTAGTAAATATCTGGCTGGGCTCGATTTGTTCTATTATCTCTATAAATTTTTCAATATTATAGGAGGAGATTTTATTACTAAAGTGTATGTAATAGTCACGTAATTGAAGTGGTTCTTTAACCCAAAAATATGACTCGGTTCTATTTAAGTATAATTTATCTTCCTCCAGTAATTGCGTTCTACCTTTCATTTTTTCAATGAAGTCTTTGTGCTCTACAAAAGGTAAATATGGAGGACGGTAGGGATCATCTTTTTTAATAATCGTTAAATAGACATGAACAGGTATTTTATTAAAAGCATTGATGACTGTTTTATATAAATCTGCATTTGAATCACTAGTAACCATTGTCTTATTTATTTTATCTATAGTAAGCAGGGGTGATTCATCTAGCCCGCTATTCCCTGGCCATTGGTTATAGAGGTAAAGATTCGTATCAGTTCCTTTGTGTAGATTGATACTTGCATTTGGAATGTATACATACTTGTTTAAGAAGTACGCTTCTTCATCATTTGTAAGCTTAACACTGATACTATCTTGCTTGCATGCTTGTGCTCTGATATCGTTCGTAACTTCATCTAGCATTTTTTTTGAAAAATTATCTGCATATAACTCAGCATAATCTTTTTTACCTTGAAGTATTAGAAAAGGAGTAAATAATGGCTTGTTATCATAAATTGCTAATAGAAAGGGTGACTTACTCTGTATCAAAACTTCATGTTTCCCTTTAGGTATCTGGAATGTACCAAGCGTTCTTGACACGCTACGACGTACAAAGTCATCTCCTTTATGAGTAAATAGTTGGGAGAGCGATTGCCGAGGTAAGTCATCAAATGAATCATATGGGATGCCATTTTTATTAACTAATGCGAATATTAATCGCGATTCATGAATGGCAGTAATAGTATATTTATTCGTATATTTCTCCAGTCGGCAGTGTGCATATGTAACTGTTTGTCCATTTGATTCCACTTCAACACCTGTAGTTTTTGAGTATTGTTGAAGAAATGAAGGAGAATCATAATACAGATATAGTTTATCAATAACAAATGTTGACATAGTCATACCTAAAACCGTGGGGCTTATAACTAATAGAAAAAATAGAAGCGAAATTGTTTTCACATTCCTTGTCGATTTCTTATACCAAAGCAAGGCCGTGACTATAACCATTCCAATTCCAATAACTATAAAATTATAGTAGATAAGATAAAAAAATACTCCTAAACCAGCATCAATTGGTATGAACCAATTAGCTATTGCTGATATAGTCATCAGTAGTATTGAAAGTAAAAGTAGATATCTTAACTTCAACTTGTCAAATGGTACTTTAGTAGAAATGTCTACGATAGTCGGTGATTCTCCATCCATAAAAACTTCTTATTTCAAATACAGAAAGAATTATTTATGATAAATCATATATCCCAATCAATATTCTTATAAGAAATCATAATCCTATATATAAGATATAACTGTTTTGTTTGCAATACAATTACTCAAAAATGCAGGTAAAGGATATTATAACTCTTAAAACGATAACTCCAAGCATCTTTTTATCTGCCCCAAGTGATAAACTGAAATTTAATTGAGGGGCACTGCCACAGTGTTCTTGAGGTTAGGCTCAGATGAAACACCAAAAGCAAATGGATTAGAGACTTGCCAAAGACAAATAAGTTGTTGGGGGAAGCTCGAAGTTTTTCAAGCCACTATCTGGCATGAAAAATAAAGAACCCATGAGTGTTGATATATCAAACCAAACAAGGGCATTTTATACGCTTATCCCGAAATGCGGAAGCTCGTAGATGACGTTCAAACTTTTTACGCACAACTTCCAGCTTCCCAACAGTATTATATCCCAAACTTTGCTTGACTAGAAGAATACTTCCGAATATAGACGCTATTTGAAATTTTTATATGACTCCTAATAAATTTGACTTATTTCTTTGGAGTGTCAGGAAATCTTTTGTATAGC
This sequence comes from bacterium, assembly GCA_030855825.1. GTDB lineage: Bacteria > Patescibacteriota > Microgenomatia > JALYQM01 > JALYQM01 > JALYQM01. The sequence goes on along the minus strand of JALYQM010000004.1, from coordinate 41,676 downwards.
TCTACCAAGGAAGAATTATCAGGATGTGCAGACAATTGTTCGTCAATTTCTGCTTTGAATTGATTTAATTCCTGGTCTGACATATCACGGGCAATACCATTCTCGTTAATAGCATGTAATTGGCCTTCGGAGGTCAAGATGTACCTCATTCTGCTCCTGTGCATAGCTACTCCTGAATTATCTCCATATACAGATGGAGGCATATCATCATAAGATAATCTTCTTTCGCCATGCCTAGACGGAAATTCTTCGGATAATCGTGAGGGTGTTTTAAAACCACTAAAACTTTCCAGCCTATCCAAATCTTTCCCTGTACCTGTATCTTTCCAGGGGGAAACCCCTGTATAGGACATCTGTATCCCGCCTTGTTACCAAGCCTCAGCAGTCGGTTTTAAGTCTTTTCCTAATCTATCAGTAGATTGATGATTTGTGTTAATTCTACCTTGCTGGTCGCCTTCATTGAGATAGACTATTTTTGTAATACCTAGCTGTCTAAATTCCTCTGCTGTGGGGCAAGCAAACCAATATCTCAGAGATTTATCAAAAAATGTAAAGCGTGGACAACAGACGAAAAATCAAAAAGGGCAAAGACCTGGTTCAGTTCCAGAAGGATATCTCAACGACATCTCAGAAGGTAAGGGCAATGGCAAAAATATCACTGACCCAGTTCGTTTCCCATTAGTTCGCAAGATGTGGGATATGCTGTTGTCTGGAAATTATACTGTTCCCCAAATTCTTCAAATAGCAAACGAGGATTGGAAATATACAACGGTTAAACATAAGAAATTAGGCGGTACTCCACTAACCAGAGCAGGTCTGTATCGGATTTTTACCAACTCATTTTATACAGGCGTGTATGAATATCCCAAAGTGAGTGGCGACTGGTATGAGGGTAAGCATGAAAAGATGATAGAACAGTGGGAATTTGATAAGGCGCAAGTTCTATTAGGCAGGAAGGGTAAACAACGAGCCAAGACCAGAGAATTTGCCTTTACAGGGATTATGCGTTGTGGTGAATGTGATTCCGCTGTTACGGCTGAGGAGTTGTGGCAGGTTATCTGCTCAAACTGCAAACATAAGTTTTCATCTAAAAATACAGATATTTGCAACCAGTGTAATACGCTCATCGCTAATATGAAGAACCCCAAAATACTGCATTACATTTTTTATCGTTGTGCAAGAAAAAGTAGAACTACTAAATGCACACAAAAATATGTTCGTCTTGAGTTACTTGAAGACCAAATTGATTTTTTACTGTCAAAAATTGAAATTCCAGAAGCATTTAAGGAGTGGGCAATCAAGTATCTTAATGAGGTGCATGACCAAGAGGCAACAGAACAAGGAGCGATTGCAGAAAGCATCAATACGAAATATAAAGACTGCCTTGAAAAAATTAACAATCTTATCAAACTTAAAATATCTCCAATGAATTCAGATGGCTCTGTTCTTCCAGATGAAGAATTTAAGAAGCAAATAACACCTCTCCAAAAAGAAAAGAAAGAAATTGAGCAGGAACAAAAAACGCTGACAAAACGTGCTGATGAATGGCTCGAATTATCCCAAAAGACTTTTAATTTTACTTGTTATGCACGATTACGCTTTCAACATGGAACACTCCATGAGAAAAAAGAAATACTGGCAACCATTGGTTCAAACCTGATACTGAAAGACAAATTACTCAGTCTTACCGTGCCAAAACCGTTTATTGCCATTCAAGAAGCTAAGATTGAAACAGATAGGATTGTGGCACGGTTCAAACCTGAAGAAAAGATTGATGTAACAGCCCAAATGATGTACTTATACCAACAAAATGACACTCTGCGGAGAGGGTGGGATTCGAACCCACGAGCCTTACGACTGCTTGTTTTCAAGACAAGCTGGAATAACCACTTCCTACCTCTCCAATTTTATATCTTACAGGTGCTTCTTTTAAAAACAGTTTTTCTTTAAATTCTGGTATATTATATCTTTTATACCAGTTTTTAGCTAGATAATGTTCTTTGGCATGACAATTTGGACATATGAGCTCTAAATTTGCTAAATCATTATGTTCGCGATTTCTATCTTTATGATGAACTACAAGGATCTGAGTTTCCTTAAATCCACATCGTTCGCAATCTGTGCCTCGCTCGGATATTAGCCTTAGTTTAAGTCCAGCAGCATAAACAACTTTATCTCGGGGTCTATTTTGCATATATTTAGTGCCAGCTCGATTTGTATTTGAACAAGCTCGACTACATGTCTTTTTATGAAACTTCCTGGGGTACTCACTGCCGCAAATGATGCAAGTTAATGGTTTAGCATTAAATTTTCCATAACATTGAGTGGAGCAAAATGTATGAGCATACTTTTTTATTTCGTATGGTTTGCGATAAATTGCTTTGTTACATACTAAACAGGAGGTGTTTGGGCGTCTTGGATACTCCATAACTATATATTATATCTTCGGGTTATGTTTGTAAACATGTATTTTATTCTGTTAATGTTGCGAAGTGGGGGAGAAATTCGTATGATTTCGTGGTATACTTCTTCAAGATTTCAATGGAAATGCACCAAGGAGAGGTGCCCTTAACAGGACATCTCGAAATCTAAAATACATTAAGGAGAGGTGGCTGAGTGGACGAAAGCGATTTCCTGCTAAGAAATTATACGGGCTTAAACCCGTATCGAGGGTCCGAATCCCTCCCTCTCCGCTACGCAAGGCCGCTCAGGCGGCCCTGGATTCAAGAATACCATTGCATTATTTTTTGACACACATGCTATACTTAACTAACTTAATTATCTAAGGATTGATAGTATGGCTTTACTTCTCATTTTTGCTTTTGCTTCAGGATTTGTTACCGCGCTTACTCCGTGTGTTTTGCCGATCCTACCTATTGTTTTGTCTTCTACGGTTACGGGAGGCAAACGGAGACCGCTTGGTGTTATTGTCGGTCTTATAGTAAGTTTTACTTTTTTCACTTTAGCGTTGACTGCGCTTGTGGATCGATTTAATTTCCCTCCTGATTTAATACGTAATATTGCCATTGTTTTGATATTTATATTTGGCTTGTCGATGATTGTTCCGTTCTTCGCGCAAATGTCTGAGAAACTCTTTTCTTTAGTGAGCGGTCGATTAGGTAGTGGAAATGCTGGCGCACGAAGTGGTTTTGGGGGAGGAGTGCTTATTGGTTTAACTGTTGGATTGCTTTGGGTTCCTTGTGCCGGTCCTATACTTGCTGCGGTTATAACACTAGCCGCTACGCAGGCCGTGACTTTTCAGGCAGTGCTTATTACCTTCTCTTATATATGTGGATCTTCTATAGTGTTGCTCCTCATTGCTTATGGAGGTAAGGGGATCTTAGGTCGTTTTCGCTCAATTAATAAATACTCATCCCGAATTCAGCAAATTTTTGGCGTTATAATGATTCTTACATCCCTTGCGCTTGTGTTTGATGTGGACCGAAAATTTCAGATATTTATTGTTCAACGATTGCCGAGTTGGGCGCTTACTCCACTCGGATCACTCGAATCGAGTAACCAAATAGTTGGACAACTTCAGAAGTTGCGAGGAGAAGAAAGTAAAAAATTTGATTCGGCAACCCTTCTAACTAACAACGGACCTGCCCCTGAATTTGTTAAACCTACCCAATGGTTGAATACGGAAAAACCTCTTACTATGTCAGAGCTCAAAGGAAAGGTTGTCTTGGTAGATTTCTGGACATATAGTTGTGTTAACTGCATCAGAACATTCCCTTATGTTGAGAGCTGGCAGAAGAAGTATGGTAGTAGTGGGTTTACCGTAATCGGTGTTCACTCACCTGAGTTTGCTTTTGAGAAGGTTCAGTCTAACGTTGAAAAAGCTATCAAGGATTTTGGATTGACTTATCCTGTTGTTATGGATAATGATTTTGGTACCTGGAAGGCGTATTCCAATCGTTACTGGCCTGCACATTATCTTGTTGATGCGCAAGGAATAATTCGTAGAGTGCATTTTGGCGAAGGAGATTACGAAAACATGGAGCGGGCAATTCAGGCGCTTTTGGCAGAACGTGGAGTTCAGGCTGAGTTTGATTTAACAAAAGAATCTGCTGCTCCGATAGATCGAGATTTAAGTCCCGAGACATATTTAGGGTATAGCCGTATGTCGCCTGCTCAGTTTGTTTCTAAAGAACGAGTTGTGACGGATACCTTTAGTAACTATAGTGTTGAATCCGCACCGGCGTTGCATAAGTTTGGACTTTCGGGTAGTTGGAAAATTACCCCAGAGTATGGTGAGGCAAAGAGGGGAAGTACTCTTAAATACCATTTTATTGGCAAAGAGATTAATCTTGTGATGTCGGACGGAGGAAATTCTGTACCTACCGGCCAAGCCTCCTCGGTAAGACTTGCTGAAGCAGATGTAGTGTGTACAGATGCTTATTGTCAGGGGAATGGAACAACTAAAGTTGTTCAGATAGGGGGTAAGCGTGTTAAAGTTACTATTTCAGGGACACTGGCTAAAAATTTAAGCGTCGACGTGTTAGATGGAATTATTTCAGTGCGCGATGCAAAGCTGTACAATTTAGCTACATTTGCAGATGTGACTGATGCAACTGTTGAGCTTGAATTTATGGATGACGGCGTTCAAGTATTTGCATTTACTTTTGGATAATATATCTTCTTGCGGATTACTGCTTTAGTTTGATATTCTGTAGTCACTACAAACCTTTCTTATTTATGGAACAAAATACAGTTGCCCCACAAACAATTATTACTCCTGATGAGGATAAACTGCTCCTTTTAAACTGGAAAGCTCCTTCACGCCCCTTTAAGAAAAGAGACAAAGATTTCTTCACCACGGTTACGATTATGGCAATCCTTTCGATTGTCATTCTTTTTTTCATGCGGGAGTTTCTGGTGATTGCGGTTGTTATTGCACTCGTATTTCTTGTGTATGTTTTGTACACAGTACCTCCAGAGGATATAGATAACTCTATATTCACAACAGGCATTTCGAATGGTACCCATTTTTATGCATGGCCTGAACTTATTTGTTACTGGTTCGAGACACGATGGGGCAATGATATTTTAGTAGCACAAACCCGGGCCAGCCTGCCAGGGTCTGTTTATCTCTTGCTTAGAGATGCTGCTACCCGTGCTAAGATAGAAGAGGTGATCGGGACGCGTTTAATCCGAAAAGATGTGAAAGACACTTCCTGGATGGATCGTACTACTGACTGGTTTACCCGTAAATTTCCCCTGGAAAAGAATACTCAGTAGAATAATGTGATATACTATGTACTATTCGTACCAGGTACTTCGTATCTGGTACAAAAATGGATTGATAAATACCTAAAGGAATTTTTGCACTCGTAGCTTAATGGATAGAGCATCAGCTTGCGGAGCTGACGGTTACAGGTTCGAATCCTGTCGAGTGCACTTAGAAACATACCCCTGGAGGGGTCGCCCTAAAGGACGATCCCGATATTGAATAGTTACTCTAAGGAGGGATCGCATAGTGGCCGAGTGCGGACGTCTCGAACACGTCTAGGTGATGAGCCTCGTGGGTTCGAATCCCACTCCCTCCGCAGTTGTGCATTTACACATCTTCTTTAAATAATTGTCGGATCATTTTTAGCGTTATAAATATTATCGCGATGTTTGACAATGATACCAGGAAGACCAGGGCTTTGTTCTCCGGTCTGATACAAAGAGCGATTGGGAAACCTGTTCCGGCACAAAATTCTCCGAAAAAGTTAGGTGATTTGTTCAATACTGCGAGATCCGTGAAGGCTTGTAGTAATGTGCTTAGATACCAAATTGAGATGCTCATAATTGTGAATACTAATATGCTTTTGTCTTTCATAGATTAACCTCCGATTGTACAATTCCTTTATTCGTTATTAATTTAATGAGGAATAAGCCAGATTTTTCATATTTTTCTTTTCTTTCTTTATCTGATTTTATTTCGAGTGTTGTTATGTCGTTTATTGCTGTATATCTTGCTTTTACTTTCTCTTCACCGGCAAGTATTATCTTTTGCTCTAAGTTTTGAAGCAGGCTGGTCTTTTTGATGAGTTCGAACGTAACCTGAAAAGTGTTTTGATTCAAGACCTGCTCGGATCCATTGTTATATGTAACACTTTTTAGTTCGGTAGTATCTTTCTCTTTTTTATCTTTTGGTATATATTTAATTTTTGTCGTATTCCCTGCTTCGTCAGTTATTATTGCTTCCTCTTGGTTAGAATTTATAGTAGAAGTGGCCGAGAGATTATCCACACCAACTATTTCAATACTCGTCGATTCAGTATTAAACTGTACGAGCGCTTCAGGAGCTGTTTTATCTATTTTTATGGTTACTTCCTTAGGAGTTTCACTATTTCCGGCGAGATCTGTAGACCAGATTTTTAGTGTATGGATTCCTTCCTGATTGATACTTATTGGGGTAGTATATTGTTGTTCGTTGTTGTCGTTAAGCGTATACTCAGTCTTTGCAATTCCAGAGCCTCCAAGATTGTCTGTAGTGGTTGCTTTAATAGTTACTTCGCTCTGATACCAACCATTATATTCAGCCGGTCCTTCGACGGTTATTTCTGTGATAGGCGCTATGGTATCTGGGTGTTGGTTTATTATTTGCGTTGGATTGATTAATGTTTCTAGTGCACCATCGCCGTTAGCATCCAACTGGAGCGTAGAAGGGGTTGATTGTTCTGTATTGAAAATTATCTGCGCCTTAGAAACGATTGAAATAGGAATATTCTCATATACAGTAGATTTCATTTCCTGATCATCACTAAACTCTCTGATTTTGAAATCAAATTGACCGTTATCGATTGCGTCTAGTCTTATTTCATAAATTCCATCATCAGGAAGCCAGATGAATTTTGTATCATCGAGGGTTTCATAATAACTACCCGGAATATTTTGTTCAATAAATCCATCTAAAGATACACCGGTATGGTTCCCTAAGGTATCGTGAATATGTAAATCCATGGGTGAGTGAACAGACAAAAGATGCCCTTTTAATTTAAATGGTTGTGCGGAAATTCCCTGGTAATTATAAGTTCCGCTTGTGTCACCATTAAAGAGGAAATTAATAAAATTGAGCGTATCAATGTTTTTAGGAAGTTCAGCGTGTTCCTGGTTAGTATAAAAAACATTGGCATTTCCGTTAAGCAAGTTACCGTTGGCGGCGTCATCAAGGGACGCGCTAAATAGCGGAACAGATTTATCTCCGTTAATTATATGCATGTCTTTTTTATTTAATCTACTATCTCCCAAGCTTATTACCGTTCGTTCTTCTATCTGGCCAAGCGTTGGTAATCCTGACCCTACTATAATATTTAACTGTCCACCGAGTATTACCGGTAACGTTTTATCGATTGATGATCGAAACTCTTCTGCGGGTGTGAAAAGAGGAGTATTGTACATTAGGTTGGTAAGCATCTCTTTTAGTTGTATATAATTTAATTCTCCGGTAATTCCATTTTCATCGACATCCTTTTGATCGTTAAAGGGAAAGGGATGCAATGCATCGCTATTGTCGTAGAATTCGTAATATTTTTTTGACGGCAATAGCTGGTATCCTGATGTCATATTTTGGAGAATATCTTTTATCTCGGATGGTGGGATTCCTATACATACCGGATTGGTATCCCGAAATGAAACGCATCCTCCGTACATGAGATATTTTAAGAATTCCGGTGCTCCCAGATAGGGCGTACCAAGAGTTACTGCGCGATTAATATTTTGACCGTTATTGAGATTGGTAAGATAATTGCGAAGGACCAATCCTCCCATCGAATGTGCGACGATATTAACTCTCGTTTGGCCGGAGCGGGATTTGGCTTTAACTATTAACTCTTCGAACATTTCATTGTTGTCGCGAATATCCTGGCGCCAGTCATAAGCAAAAATGAATAAGTCGCGATTGATTACATATCCCTTACCAGTGAAGAAGTCTATTGTCGGCTGGTAGGCTTCGCGAACAGCACCACCGAGTCCGAGCGGTGCCACCGGTGTTTTGCCATCTGGTTGGAGTCCAAGGATATCGAAGTAGTCATCGTGACCTGGTTTGGCAGCTTCTATCGTGTTTACCCAAATTTCTTCCCCGGGTAGATAGGCATGAGAATAATTACCTCCATGACCATCGGGAAATTCATCCAGATTGGCCCCTTGTTCATTGGCCTTTAAGATTGTTCCGGAAAAACCGGGGATAATAATAATCGGATAGCGAGCGATATGTGCCTGTGCGGGAAGGGGATTATTCAGCATTTTGTATAGTGCAGTAATAAGAAAAAACAATACAATAAAAGCTGGAATGCGGTGTTTGAAGTGTGTTTGCATTTGAATTTATGATGCAGGTTTGAAAAAGGGGAATCCATGACAGAGTTGTCAGGAAACTGGACAATATTGTCAAAAATACCGATTATTGGATATAATAACCAGATATGTCTATTTCACTTGAATTTGAAAATGGTTCGCTTAGCCGTTCTTCATATGAAGAGAGAGTTTCTGTTTTGCGTAATGGACTCGTAGATGCCTACTGTAGTTATGAAATGACTATGGATGGTATTGCGGATGGGATTATTGCTGTAGAAGATGTTAGTAGCAGTATCTACCGCCGTGTGCATTCGAAGGTATTAAAATATGAGGGGGTAGTTCTTAAATATCTGTTTGGCCCTCCTCGTCTTTATACATCGCTATTGGAAGCACAAATGGGAGCTCAGTTAGCAATTAATGGTCGGATTGATAACGCTACATTAGGGCTGTGGACCGCTAGTAAGATTGTATCATGGGTTCCTTACGGCTGCGCTTTGTTTCCAGAAACTACTGCCCGACGAATAGTGGTTGGTGCAGTGAAGCATGCAGCGCGATTGTATTGGCATCCTCGTAATGAATTGCCTATCCTTACAAATAGAGTCGTCAGGATCGCAGATGAGACCTGCGATAAGGCTTTTAAATTAGCATGTTTAGTGCAGGCTCATCCCGGGCATGTTGCTCGACGAATTGTTGATGTCTCTTTGGGATATTTTGACCGAGCGGTTGAATTTAATGATAAATTGCTCCAAGGAATACAAATGGTGGGGGAGAATTTAGGACATGATGCTCCGCGTGAAGTTTATATAAATACAGCACCTGTAATTACTGAAAGGAATAAGATTTACTAGCTTAGATTTTAGCTTGAGAATATGTTAGAATTGGGAACGATAGATATGGAGAGGTGTCCGAGTGGTTTAAGGGTCTGACCTGGAAAGTCAGTGTGCTCGCAAGGGTACCGGGGGTTCGAATCCCCCCCTCTCCGCAGAAGGTCTTCGGTTGCTCCAAGACCCGTCTACTATGCTCGATTAGCTTGATGTGGCTTGCTAAAAAAGAGCAGAAATCCTTCAGTATCGCAAACATAGCCTGTAATGTTGAAAATCGCCTAAAACTCCCTCAAGGTATTAGCGCTTGGTTCTAAGCTTTTAGTGAGAAGACCTACTTTTAGGCCTAATATTAGAGAAATATTTTCGTTCGAACCCCGTTGTTTTGAAGAAGCATTCTATTTTTGAGGAATTATTGGAGATTAAGTTGTCTGTCTCTTAGAATGAATTTTGAAGTAACTCCTTTAAGTATTTTGACTCGTTCTTCTGGTGTTCCAAATTGGAAAACATGGAGGAGATATTCTTTGAGCATTTCCGTGTGCGTTTCGTTATATTCTCGAGGGTTTTGACCACCTGTATTATGAGGAGTAATTTCAACCCGAGGAATATAGTCGCTAATTACGTTTGCCTTGAAATGTTGTAATCGTTTCACTTCTATCTCAAACTCCTGCATCAGATATGAAGTGTTGAGTTTGATTCTTGGTAGATAACCGATAAGCTGTTTGATCAATTCCTGCTCGGTGATGTACGGTTCAGGACAATCATATTTTTTGATTCGATTGCAGTGGTAATAGATATGCGAGTTTACGATGTTTGCTTTCGTTCTTCGATACTTTAGCTCGGCAGTGACACTCCCACCGCATGATCCGCAGATACAAATTTTCTTGAACGGAAACAGTTGTTTATTCCATTGTCTCGGTGCAACTTGCAGTTGAATCTGGACTCTTTCAAACAACGCTTTCGTAATAAGTGGTTCATATGTCCCTTTGTACCATATGTTTCCGTATTGAAACTCACCGTAATAAAATGCATTTTGGAGAGCGACATAGATTTTACTTAGAGGCATTTTGCACCCACTCTTAGTGGTAAACCCAATATCATCAAGCCACTTTTTGACCATTCGTCCTGAAAATCCTTGATCCGCAACTTTATGAAATATTTGTTTAATGACTGGTGCTCGTTCTGGATCAAGTTCTACTGTCGAGATCCGATTTACCTTCAAAATATTCCGATAACCAATTGGTGCAACTCCTGGTCTAATTCCAATCTGGCATTTGTTTCGTAATCCTCGTTTAACATTGACACCTCGATTATCATTTTCCAGCTTGGCTTGTGAGCAGAGAATCATAAGGAGGAATTTCTCATTGGGATTATCTGTAAAGGATTGGGAGTATGTTTTGATGTGAGTCAGCTTTCCTTGATCCATTAAGTCAACGATTCGTCCTAAGTCTCCAGCGTTTCTAGACAGTCGATCAGGTGCCCATGTCAGGATGCTGTTATATCGTCCTTCAGTTACACCCAGCAGGAGGTTGTTAAATTCTGGTCGTTGTCCTGATTCTTTGGCTGAATGACTTTCTGTAATTGTTTCGGTAATATCGAGTTTTTCTCGTTTTGCAAGAAGCTGCATTTCTTTCAATTGACCATCAATGGACATCGCTTGTCGCTCATCCGATTCGCTTGATTTACGGGCATATAAACAGTATTTCAGCCTGGTATTATCTTTCATCAGGACACAAGGTATCGGGAAGGGGCGAGGAAGTCCAGACGCAAGATACTCTGTAAACATCCCTAGAAGCAACGTGTAGTTTATGTTAAACACTTGTCTAAATGCTAGAGAGCTCGAATCCCTACTCGGCAGCCAAGACGTGCGGCATCGCAACGCTGCCCTCATCATTCACATCCTCAAAATGCAGGACAAAACACTTACAATTGGGAAAATCCTTGAGATTCTCAAGAGTGGCGATTTCGATAGTTTCATAGGAGTAGACGAGAATGAGTGCCTTGGTTGTTAGAAGTTTTTAAAGCAATACCCTGCTGAATACTCGCTGGCCATACATGACACTAAAAGGAATAAGATATAGATTGATAGGGTTGATGATGAGGTCGTTGTTGAAGGATTGTACGTAGATTTCGCTTCCTTACAAGGTTTTTATAATGGTACAGCATTATAGAGCAGGTTAGGTCACTGTTCCTTACTTATAATAGGTCAAATGACCTGTGAATAACCAACTATGTCTACATATATAGTTATTCACAGGGTGCATCTAACCTTATTCTTACTCAGAGCTATCTAGCCAGGCAGTTGCTTCGCTCTCGCTAGCAAAATACCTAACTTGTACTAATGCTTTACTACCAATTTCGTCCTCAACATATTGTAAAAATTCTTTCGGCATGACAAGGGCCTGCTTTACTTCTCCAACTTTTTTGATTCGTGTGTTATACACGTTTTTGCGCCATTCGGCTTCTTCTTCTGGTTGCCTAAATTTAAAGTTTTCCGCAAAAATAAGAACTTTTAACGCCTGGTGCTCAATGACATAACCAGCGAAATTCATCAAGGCATCTTTAAAATCCTGATAGCTCATCTGGTCGGTATTGTCTTTCCAGCGAACAATCATAGTTTTCTCGCTCAGTTCGAAACTGTAAAATGTTGACTCATAGATTTTCATAGTTACTCACCTCCTTTCATAGTTGCTCCTTGTTATATTGTAATGTATACTAACTATAAATTAGTAAAGCTCATAAAACAAGTACTAACGGTTATGTAAGTATCAAAATTATGCAATTACCCAAGAATTTACCCCTGCGGGGGGATCTTTATAATCAGCATTGTCCCAGCAGAGATATGTACAAACATGTTTCAAGTATGTGGGGATTGACTGTTTTGAGAATACTCAAAGATAACTCAACGTTGCGTTTTAGTGGTCTAAAGGCTTCCATAGAAGGGATATCAGATAGAATGCTTTCGCACACTCTACGTAATTTAGAGCGAGACGGTATACTACAAAGACAGGATTATCAGTTAACTCCGCCAAAAGTAGAGTATTCCTTAACTCAGCTAGGTAATGAATGTGCAGACAGACTTATTCCACTTAGCGAGTTCATAGAAGATAAAATGAATGTAATTTTTTTGAACCAAATAAAGTATGACGAATCCCCGACTGTGGCTGAGTGGCAGATAGTAAAATAAAAAAGACGCCGGCTTTGAAGTCGGCGTGGTACACCCGTCCAAAGTGGGATAACCTTCCTAGCTTTAAATGCGGATAGGCAGGAGACACTGATTAACTTGCAAGCGTTTAGAGAGCTATTTCTCAGGAAGAGTTTGATAAAAAGAAGCAACAGATCCTAGGGATCTAGTACTTCATATCAAGCATACCGGCAGTGTATGGTTTCGATATATCTCGCCATTCTCCTGTAATTTTGTCATAAGAATAATGAGGCTTATCTTCAGTTCTAATTCTAAATGGATAATATGGCTGATCGCTTTCTATAATTTTGCTTAATCCAATTGTAAATGCGTCTGCTAAATCGTCGTGCTTTGTTGAATGAATATTAAGCAATTGGTTTATCAATAGTTCGGCTCCGAATTCAGGAAAGAACACTTTTCCAAGTTGTACGTATGGAGAAACTAGTCGTAACCTTGATGCTTTATCAAGATTTCCGACTGATACTGGCTCAGCCATGAGTTTTTCTACGAGAAATAATTGCTGTACTACTGCGTCTTGGTATCCAACACTCTCTACAAAAATCCTAGGTATAATGCCAAATGTTTCTTTTAACTCGGCAGCTAATTTCTTAATTTCTTCAACTGTTTCTGGAAAGTCTAATTGTTTATTTACAATATTTGGTAGTACATAAGCCTGAAGTGTTTTATCGTATCCTGTTACGTACATCGGAACCATAGCTGTAAAATCTCGCCCGTCACCCTTTTTGATAGCAAGATCAATTGCAATTAAAATCATTCTTGGCCTTGGCACTTCTCTTGTTGGAAGAATAAAGTTGTACTTTTTAATCCATGCTCTTTGTATAACTTGCTGATCATCTGGGACAATTTGAAGAAGATATTCCCGTTCAAAAGAGCCACTGTCAATTGTTTCACGCCTAAGCTCATCAATTTTCTCCTGCGTAAACTTTTGTGGCCAGAGAATAACACCATCCTCGTTTACAAGTGGGAATTGAATAAATACGCTATTTTGTCCAACGTTATTATCGTACTCCTTAAGTTTCATCATTAATGAGTCTTCGTGGAGCAGATTTCCAACAACTACAATCCTTGTACCAATATCACCTAAGGGCTTTATTTCACTTGTAAACCAACGATAAATGCTTTGTCTGTTATCGAGTGTCTTCACGGAATTTATATCTTCTACATCATCAAGAATAATTAAATCCGGTCTATATGGGCCGTGTCGAAGTCCTCGTATACTTTCTCCAGTAGATACAACAGTTATTCTTGCTCCGTATTTCGTTAACTCGATTGAATTTGCACTCCATTCTCCTTTGCCGTCAGTGAATGGTCCAAAATCTTTTTTGAGAAGCTCGTTAGATTCTAACTCTCTTCTGACATTGCTTAAGATTTGCTTACACTGGCTCTGTGTTTGGCTCACGATAACAACAAACTTTTTCTGTTGCTCACCAGTAATTGCCCAGATTGGGTATGAGTTACTTATAATAGTTGTTTTACCTGAACTACGAAAAGCCATAATGAATACTTCTGGACAATTACTTTTCTGTGTAAGATTAAAAATCGTTTTTTGAAAGTCAGCAGTTGGATATTTTACATACTCACTAAAATACATATGAAAGAAGAGAATATGGCTTTGCCGTGCTGATTCTTTTCTAACAGACTGATCTGCAAATAATTGGTCTAATATAGTGTTATTCATTTTCTATTTTTTGCACCTCTGGTTTAATGATTCCTGCCATGAGCAAAGCTTTTCTGACTGAGTCTTCTTGTTCAGTTGTTAACATGGGATCTTTCATTTGACTTGAAGTAATCTCGACCTTGGTTAGATACGCTGGGTGGTGATGTTTTAACCAAAAGATAATTGCCGTCATGTTTTTATCCTTAATGGCACTCATTAGTTGTGACTCTGCCATATCATTTACTAAAAGGCTTCCCTCGAGTAATGCCTGGTCACTTTGTTGAGTAAATTCCGCACCTTCTTTTCTCCAGCGATAGTAGGTCGAGCGACCGACACCGCATTTCTCGCACGCTACTTGGACTATTGGAGTTTTCTTCAGTTGCTCGACCAGCAGATCCTGCTCAACCTTTATACGATCTCTGACTGCAATTTGATTATCTTTGTTTTTCATAATTTTTTAGCTTTTTTGTTGGTAACTTTTTCAAAACGATCAATGATGACTTGGCAGTATTCGGGATCAAGTTCTATCCCCAAACATCTGCGTCTGGTCTGCTCGCAGGCCATTAAAGTAGAGCCTGATCCCAGAAAAGGGTCATATACCCAATCATCGGTTTTTGAGCTGTTCAAAATGAGGTTGCGAAGTAAGCCGACTGGTTTCATTGTTGGATGGAGTGGACTCTTGTTTGGCTTTGGGTAAAACAAAACACTTTTATCTTGTGATTTTTGGAACGCATGTCTGCCATACCAGCCGTACGCAATTAATTCATGTTGTGGAAGATAGTTGAGTCGTCCAAGTACAACATGATTTTTAACCCAGATAAGAAGCTGGGCAAACTTGAACCCTTCATCAACTAGTCCTTCACGCATAGCGAAAAGCATCTTGTCTGAATTAAAAAGGTAGTAGCTATTCTTTTTGGCCAAGTATAGCTTCACCAAGCTGAGCCATCCTTTGGTAAATGCTCTATATTCTTGGTCAGTTTGTTCATGGTCATTAGCGATAATTTTTGACTTACTGATGTGATTGAATCCCAACTTGTTCTCTACATATCCAACCCCGTATGGCATATCAGTCAAGATCAACGAAATCCTACGATCACCAAGGAGCATTTTCACTATTTCAGGATCCAACGCATCACCGCAAGCGAGATAATGTGAGCCTAGTTCAAAGATGTCATTCTTTTGGATTAACATACGTTGCCTCCTTTCCAGTCAATTGCTGATATCGAGCAACGATTACATCACAAAAAACAGGATCTATTTCGCATAAGAATGCTCGGCGTTTCAGTTGTTCCGCAGCTATGAGCTGACTTCCCGAGCCACCAAAGAGATCAAGAATTATGTCACCAGCCTTGGTACAACGACGAAAGGCTTTTTCGTATAATGTAGGAGGTTTTTGCGTGGGGTGTTCGTAGTCTTGCCCCGCAACACGTTTTGCAAGCCAAATATCAAAAAGATCCATAATGTCGTCAGTTAATCGGTTACCCGTACCAATTTCTTTATTCAGGACTTCATTGAGGTTGTGAATAGGAGATAGATATGGATTACCTCGGGTACCATATATACATGGCTCAAAACATTTATTGAAAGCTACTTGTGGTGTCATGTTGGCATTGTTCTTGATCCACAGACACACACGCTTCTTATCGATTCCAAGTTCTGTAAACAATTCTTGCAACATCCAGATATATGATTGATCACAAAAAGAGAAAACATGGCAGTCTGGATGTGTATAAGTTAAGCCATTTTGAAATACAATTTTAAGAAAGTCTCTGTATTCATCATCTGGTTTTTTATCGTTTACTTTTCTACTTCCGTACGTGCCTTTATTACTAACGCCTTTGTTGTAATTGAGATCAATATTGTAGATAGGATCGAAATGCAGAATATTGGATTTGTCTGGACCCATAAGTCTTGCCACGACTATCGGATCATTGTTGTCACCGCAAATGAGTCGATGAGAATTAAGTCCTCCAAGGTAAATGAGGTCTCCCGGTTTTGTTCTTGGAGTTTTTATTTTCGCTGCTTCTTTTTCAGCGTCAAAGTCATCATCTTCAATTCCTAGTGCGTCATCAAAAATATGCGTGAAGTCTAGCTCGTCAAAACCAGATGCTAGGAGCAAATTAATATCAAAACTCTTTAAGCCTTCGTAATCCCAATCTCCCGAGACACGATTTAATGTCAGGTTTAACTTTTTTTCCTTTTCTACATCACTTATGTCGATGAAGCTTACTGGTACCGTTTTATATCCCAAATCTTTTGCTATCTTGAGACGAAAATGACCTGCTATAACAGTTCCATACCTAGATTTATTACTATTTGCCAGAATAGGTATTACAAAGCCATTCTCTTTAATACTTTTTGTAAGGTCTTGTATTGATTTCTCACTCCAAAAGCGAGGATTGTAAGTGGCTGGAAGTAAATCAGCGATTGGTACTTCAACTGTTTGAATTGATATGTTTTGCATACCAATATTATCTCAATGTGTATTTGTTTGGTCACGGTCGAGGTATTCCAAGAAGTTGAGTCAATTTATTGGGATAAGACTTACCTCATGCAGTGATGGGAGTTGAAAGTTATTAATTATTGAATAATATTTTCTTCGGACGGTACCTGGCTTACTCTTTAACTTTTCAGCGACAATCTCGAAGATGGGATTAATATTAAATGAATTGGGCTTTGAGATTTTTTCCTCAATAAGATATTTCTCAATAGTTAAATATACTTCTAAGCTATCTGACTTCGGAG
Source organism: bacterium (assembly GCA_030855825.1). Lineage (GTDB taxonomy): Bacteria > Patescibacteriota > Microgenomatia > JALYQM01 > JALYQM01 > JALYQM01. Next base: position 24,965 of record JALYQM010000004.1, on the reverse strand, counting down.
CTTTTCGACTTTTTTCATTTCCTTCAATTTTAAATCCTTTAATTCTTGAAAGAGTTTGGTATCCCTCCTCAGCCTGTTTTTTTAAATTTGCCACCTCTTTATTCGTTAATTCAGGAGTGTACTTTATGTAAACTCCTGTTTCAGTAATTGGATCACTCGGAGATGTGACAAGTAAAACTTTTGAACTTCCAGGAAATGACACACTTGTATGACCCAATACGTATACTTTTAGTAATTCGAAATTCAGATTGAAATTGTGGAATTTTTCAATTGAGTCATATATTGGTTCGAACAGCTTCTGCCGAATGACGAAATCTAATCCATAATATTCTTCCATCTGTCTCGTTACTGATTTTGTTCCACCTTTTGATTTGTTGCGTAATGTGTCTGCCAGTTGTTGCATATTTTTCCGCTCCCATAAAATAATCTCAGTAGCGGATCCAATACCGCTCGAGGGGATCACAAGCTTTTTCCTGAGCTGTTGGATGAGAACTGCAAAAAAGAAGCTATTTACCAACAGATAGTTGCGCCAGTCCTCATGGGATTTTGTTTTTAAAATGTATTTCTCGAGCTCTGCCATATGTTCTATTGCTATTATACGCTATTTAGCGTAAAATAATACGCATGAGGAATCCTCTTACATCAAAACAAAAAATCGTACTCTCTACCATTAACGATCTGACGCACAAAAAAGGCTTTCCACCAAAACTTGAGGAGTTGCGAATTGCTCTTAATTATACTCAAATAAGCTCTGTTCAGCGTCACACAGATGCATTAAAAGAAAAAGGATACATTGATAAATCTCGTGGCTTATCTCTTCCTGTTTCTTCAGAAAAAATACAAATTCCACTTGTTGGTAACGTTGCTTGTGGTATCCCTCTTTTGGCAACTGAAAACATTGAAGCATATATAACATATGAAGGCTCCAAGATACGAGGAACAGCTCAAGACTATTTTTTCTTGCGCGCTGTCGGAGACAGTATGAATAGAGCCAGAATTTCAGGGAAAACAATTGATGATGGTGATTACGTCCTTATCAAAAAGCAAACAACTGCTAACCCTGGTGAACGAATAGTAGCTTTAATTGGTGACGAGGCAACAATTAAAAAAATGATACCCGCCGATGGTGGTGTTCGACTTGAACCAGAGTCCACAAATCCTAATAACAAACCTATTTATGTATTCGAAGACTTCTCCATTCAAGGGGTTGTTGCGGATGTTATTAAAAGTGGAGGTATATAAGTATGGCAAATTACAGCGTAGTTAAAAATCAAGATGGTGGCTGGGACTCCAAACGTGACGGAGCGTCTCGGGTGAGTTCTCATGCCGACACTCAAAAAGACGCCGAGAGAGAGGCTAAAAAATTCTCAGCCAACTCTGGCGGAGGCGAAGTTAGAATACACGGGTTAGATGGGAAAATCCGGGACAGTGATACCGTTGCTCCGGGAAACGATCCAAATCCACCGAAGGATAAAAAGCACTAATATGAACACGATTTTAACGTTACTAAATTATTTAGGATATATATCTACCATCCTGGTCTTAATAACCGTAGTGCTGGCGGTAGTTGCTTGGACTAAGGGAATTGCCCCAGCTCTTCTTCGTTTGGGGAATGGGTTAGCCAAGAGAAAGATAGCTATATTCGCAAAGTCCGATACGTTATCTAGCCTAACAAGCTTACTCACTGATTCGGGATTGATTTTGAAAGAAAACATTACTCATATAGCAAAAGATGATGATTTCGGCAGAGCCCAAGGCTCCACCCTTTTTTTAATCTATTGGCCAGATTGGAAAGATAAAATTATCCAGATTAGAGACCTTAAAAAGGATGGCGAAGCTTTGGTTATATATGCACCTCGATCCGCAGGAATGATTCCAGAGAACGTAATGGGAGAGTTGGATAAAGGAAGAAATGTCACGGTCGTCAACTTCAGAGGAAGATTATTAAATGACATCGTGACTGCGATGATAACAACAGGTTATACCAAAAAATAATATGACAGTAGAACAATTTTTTGATAACTTTCTAGCTTCAGGAGTAAATTTGAACAAAGTCTGCGACGGCGAATGCACTGGCTCAGTAACAGACTGTGACATCTGCTTAGTCACAAGCAAATATAAAGAGCTTGTTGAAGAGCTTAAGAGTGAATTGACAGTGCTGCCAACCGAGGATGAAGAGAATCAGCCGTCATACTTTCTAACTGGATCATATAGACGACACACTATGATCCGACCTCCAAAAGATGTGGATCTCTTTATCGTTTTAGACCGTGGTGATTATCAAGATTCAGAATTAGACGACGTTATTACTCCAGAAGCTTTGATCGACAAGCTTAAGAAAGCGTTAGAAAAGATTTTTGAGAATGACGAAAAAATAAAAGTCAAAGAGCAACGCCACTCGGTGACCGTAGCCTATAACGAGAATTTCAGCATTGATGTTATACCTGCGTTTGAAACCGATGACGGCAAAGCTTATAAAATCCCTGACATAGAAACCGGGCAAGATGGGTACTATATTACATCCAACCCCAAGGTTCATTACGAATACATAAACGGTGTGAATGACTCAACCAGTGTGAATGGAAAAAAGAGATTTAAAAGAATTGCGCGACTTCTCAAGTTTGTTAAAAGACAGAGATTCAATGAAGATCCTACAAAAATCCGATCATTTCATTTTGAACTATTAGCCGCCAAAATCGTTGAGAATAGTGTGATTAGTTCATATGCCGAAGGTATTAATAAATTTTTCTCTGAATCAAGTAACTATTTTGACCAAGCCTCTATCGTTGACCCTGCTAACGAAGAAAATATGGTTGACGATTATGTGGACAAACTTAATGCCAAATCAAAGGAATCAATTAAAAATGAGCTGAATGAACTTTACCAAATATCCAGCCATGCTATTGAGTTAGAAAATTCCGGCAACGAGACTGCGGCTATCACTGAATGGAAGAAGATTTTTACTACCAATGAAGGTAACACGAACAGAGATGGGTACTCAGGCGGATCAACCTATGTCGGAAGATCACCCTCCAAACCCTGGTGCAATGCTTGACTTAATTTTTACTCCAGAAAACAGAGATTGGCTGAATCGTGAACATCCATCTTTGAAAGTTGGTGACGATGGGGGCATCGTTAAGCTGACTGGTAAATTACGATTCGACATGGTCTTCGATAAAGAGACGGATCAATTTATCATTTTCCCTAAAAAATACCTTGGCAAGGGAATTCGCATCCAAGATGAATATGAAGTTGAAATATTATTACTCAAAAGTAGAGTGTCCGACTTACCTCAAGTTTTTGAAACGGATTCAAGAATCAGAACTTTAGCAGAAGATAAAAAACTTCCTCTAGCCGATTTCCATCTTAATGGGGATGGATCAGTTTGTCTTTGTGTGGCAGGGAAAGAAAGAGAGTATTTCCCAGATGGTTTTGATATTCAAATCTTTTTTAATCAATTGGTAGTCCCTTTTTTCTATGCACAAACATACGTTCAAAAATTTGGTGCGTGGCCATGGGGAGAATATGGACACGGAGTTTTAGGAATCTTTGAATGGTATAACGAGAAACAAAGTTTGACTAAGTCTGAAGTCGAGCAAATGATACAAACGTTTAAATCAGCTCCTGATTGGCCATTAATCGTTACAAAGTTCAAGGGCAGCTATAAAATAAAAGGACACATGGATTGCATCTGTGGAAAAAATATGAAAATCAGAAAATGCCATCCTCTGGCCTTTGAGGGAATGTGGAAGTTTAAGAATGACCTGACTAAGTTTTCATTGGAATATGAGTTATTTGCATGACGAACAAGACTATATCGACCGCTACGACCTTCACACGATTGAAGAGTGCCTAGATTACTACAAAGCAGTCAGAAAAGGCTTTGAAGAACATAGAGATAAAGACGAATTCAAAAAATATACCAAAAAGAGTTTTACACAAGAAGTTCAAAAGGTATTGAACTTGATGACCAACACCCTCATGGGTGAACAGTATAGGAATAAAGCCAAAACGATCCAAGAATGGATGGACAGAGATCGGAAAGAACAAGAGAAATACGACAATGCCACTCCTCCTCCCGCAGTACCCTGCAAAGAATGTAACGCTCCTATAAAAGTAGCCAATAAAGATTTACTCCATTCCTACGAAGAACATGCCCAAGTGCTGTTTATGTTCCGTTGCACCAAGTGCAATAAAGGACAAGCATTTTATGAAGACGGCACAGAGTGGATCTATGATCCTCCCAAATGCCCAAAGTGCAGTGCACCGCTCAAGAGTGACCATAAAGATGTTAACGAGGTGATGACTACTACATGGTCTTGTACCAAATGTTCATATACAAAAGAAGATGTCTATGACTTCAAGAAATCACGGCTAGAACGAGAGAAAGAAGAAGCAAAAGATAAGAAATTGCTTGCTGATTACCGAGAAATATTCTGTTTGCCAGAAAAAGAGGGCCAAGAATACATTGAGCTACGAGAAGCGATGGAAGTTGGACATGAAGTCTATGAGGAAGAATTGCGAAAATATGCTGACCCTGTGTATGAAGTAGCGACTCAGTTAAAAAAGCTCAATATTAATGAACTCGAAAAGCTTCTCACTGAAATCCTCGAGAAAAACAAATTCATTAAGCTTTCCTTTGAAAAACCGGAAATGGGATTGCAAGTCATTGTTCCCTTTACGGTTCAAGATGCCGATTCTTCACGCAAAGATAATATCAGTATTTCTGACCTGAAAAAGCTGTTAAAAGACACTCTTGAAGCCACCAACTGGCGTTTGATGAGTGATGGCGTGAATTACCGACTGGGATTTGTGTTTGGGAGACTAAAAGGATATGAAGGTGAAGAAGCCATGCTGGAACTGGCTGGGAAAAAGAAAGAAGTAAAACCGCCACCAGTAGATAGTGAGAAACGAGCCAAATACAGTAGTAATAATGTCGTACAACTGGCAAAAATCTCGGGAGAAATTCAAGGGCAAGAAAATATCCGCAAGAAACGACTTGAAAAAGAGCCTAAAGGTTTTGCAATCCCTGCTGGCGGAACTTATACCTGCCATATTTGTTTCACCTCCATAAACTCAGAGAACGGTTGGTATGACAAACATGGATTTAAGTGTCTTGATTGCCAGAGAGCAGCCGATAATGGCACTCTGCCACCCGAAGTATTTGAAGAAGAGCGTAGCTGGTACACCGATTGGCATGTAGAGAGTGAGTTTCATATTCCAGCACTCACCATTAAGAAGCTGGTTAAACAAGGAATACTCAAGCCACGCATTGTTACCGACTCTGCGGGGAGAGATCATACACATGTGTTCCTGGCGTTAGAAAATAACGATCTGTTGGAGGCATATAAACAAAAGCATCGAATTGTTCTCCTTTGTGGTGTACCTGCCAGTGGTAAATTCACCTTTGCGAAATACTTACAGGACAAACACGGCTATACCTACATATCGCTCGGAGATGATGAATGGGCTGATAAAAAGTTGAAATCTCTTTGGGACGACGTGTTTGAGGAGAAAAGACAGTACAACAAAGTCGAAACCTTTGTCCGCTACTTTTACGACACCTACGAGAATGTTGTCCTCGACTGGAGCTTTCCTATGGAACAACTTCGAGTGGTCGAGCTTCTGAAACGACAATGGTGTGAAGTTATCTGGTTGAGCTGTAGTACGGCTGTTGCAAGAAAACGATACATTAAGCAACACGGGAGCGACTCTATCCACCTGTTTGATACGCAGGTGAAGACTATCGAAGAAAACACTCCAAAGCTCGTAAAAAACCTCAATCCTCACGTTATTGACGTGTTGAAGAAAGATAATGCAAATAAGACAGAAAAGGAGATTTACGCTGATTTTGCCTCAATAATCGATGATTTATAGATAACTATATCAAAATACATCACCTCGTTCTAAGATAGTCCTTTTTTATAGTGTCTCATTTGTCTCATTTTTGATACAATTAGCCTAGAGTTGCCTTCTGGAATGAGACAGTGTTATAAGGACAGTTGGGTTCCAGACCTAGGTGCTCCGCCCAAAAAAGTGAGCAATTGCTAAATTGATCGATTGTCTATAGTATTAATATAATGCTCATTTTTAAGAATATATTCGTTATTCTTGTATCACTCGTCTTGGGTTATTTTCTATCATTCTTTATTGTACTAGTTCTTGTTCAGCTTAAGATTATCGAAGTAGGTACGTTACCGCATTTTATTAATATAGTTATAAATATTATGCCAATTAGCTCATTTATCATTTCAATCGCTTTAATGAAATTACTTAAAACAATTACTAACCTAATGATAGTAGTTGCGCTTATCCTTTCTATCGTAGGTATGGGTTTTCTTAAGTTGCTTGGCTCTTTAGTTTAATAAAAAATCCAGGAATCTTTTATATGCTCCATCCTAACAAAGATATAATGGAACGAAGTATCAAACTTGCCTATGAAAAACTTAAGGAAGGCGGGCACGCTGTTGCAGCTATTATTGTTAAGGATGATGAAATAATTTCAGAAGCTTTTACATCAGTGAGACGTGATATTGATCCTACCGCACATGCAGAGATCAATGCAATCCGATTGGCCGCCAAAAAACTTGGAAATAAATTAATCGACTGCTATTTGTATACCACATTTGAACCATGTCCAATGTGCACCTCAGCCGCTATATGGGCAAAAATGAAGGGTATAGTATATGGAGCTGCGATGATGGATCAAACTGAAACCCATCCGCAAAGAATTACTATAGAAGCTTCGGAAATTATTAAACAAGGGACACCGAGGTTAGAGTTATATCCGGAGTTTATGCGGGATGAGTGTAAAAAATTACTTGACCTAAATGCTTAAAATTACAGATTACGTATTACGAGCTTACTGATGGCTCAGATATTGGTAAGAAATTCTTTTGGGAGATTTTTAAGCCACCAGGTATAGTAACCTAGTTCAGTTGCACCCCATTCGGTACTGTCAATACGCTCCAATCTGTCGGGGAGGAAGACCGGAACTTCACTATCTATCTGATACTGAGCGATTGCATTAGGGGCAAGGTGAATTGTTCCATACCCAAGAGAAGCCATAGTCCCGCGTTCTTTCAGGAATTTAATACTATTTTGTGTCGTAGGAGAGTCAGGATCTCCATACGATAGCTCGTCGTCTTCTGCTAATCTTCCGGTGTATGTGTTAAATACTTCATATAATTCTGAATGTTGTTTAATCTTTGTTTCAAGATAATGGATCCAAGAATGTATACTCAAATCTACTGATCTGTTGTAATTCAATCCAAAAATAGTGATCGGTTCCTTTGTTTCTGGGTCGACCCACGTAGCCGCTTCCCGCATACCAGCGTTATCTCCACCATATACAAATACAGTGTTTACTCCGTGGTCTCTGGCTGCTTTTACTATTGCCGCGTAGTTAATCGTGTTGCCATAACTCTCAATGAGTTGTGGTTCCGTCAGTGTTGGATCATTTGTTAGCGGGTGATCTGCTTCTGTCCATGTAATAGTTTCTGCAGCGGCATACTTGAGTTGTCCTTGCGTGCAGTCATCAATTATTTCAGTGAAACTACTAAAAAGCTGTTCAGGATCATAGTCTGATCCAGTGTCGTATATATGTACGTAAGTTCCTTCATCATTCTGTTGCATGTAACTATTTCGTACACCGCGGAAGTTTATAATTAAAGCGGGGATTGTTTTAGGTGCTGGTTCCGGGAGATTAAGTTCCTTCAATCGGTTATTTATATATTCAGAATCGCGCCACCATTCTTCTAGCTCTGTTAATTGTTTTTCTGTCAAGTCGGATGAGGTGAGTACTTCAAGTTTCCCTTCACTGAAATCCATTAGCTTAAGTTCATGTTGTGTCCAGTCAAAATCTCCTTCTGTATCTGTAAAACCAGGGGGTTGTTCGGCAAATTCAGGCTCTTCACAGGAAGTCACTATTGGGTGTCTATCTTCATCAAGTTTATAGTTTATTTTTTGTTTGGCTTTCTTGTAATCGACTATTACGTCCACCTCAACTTCACGGAAAATTTCTGGACGATGATTGGCTTCGGGTGGCCTAGAAGGACCCGGGCCAGTTAGCGCTGTTGCTGCCAATACTTTTCCTATATCTTTTCCTCTCTTTAGAAAAGTTCGTCTCGAAATATCGGGATGTGTTCCTGGTTGGTTATCTTTTTCCATAGGGTTAGTGGATTATACTTTGTTTCTTAACTTCCTTAACAGGCATCAAGCCTATGATGTTTCTTGATTGGCTATTGGCTTTTCGATCTTTAGCTATTCTTTCTCCAGGAAGGGCTTCCCCGCAGAAGAATAAATTTAATCCACCAATACGTTCAACATCGAGACCTAACTCTTCTGTTATTGATGCAGGAGCATTGTCAGGTGCCTGTTCTAATGCTGTACCATACTGAGTTGCTTGGGTTGGATTCATACGAGCAGCGAAGTCTATTTTTGCTTCCTGAAATACTGGATCAATTAATCCTTCACCATTGATACCTATGTGCTTAACCATTTCCTGAACTTGAGCGGCATCAGCGAAATCAAAGTCGTCAGGCATAAATGCTGAATCCACATCTCCCTGTATTACAACAACTCTATCAGCATGAGCTAATTTATTTAATTGTTCTTCAGGAGAAGTTCCTTCTTCTTCAATGAATTCGCGTAATAATTCTGCTGCCCACTTGACCTCACCATCACTGTTTTTGCCCGCGTGAACTGTTTGGGTTCTAGATCCATCAGCGTCTTCGAAGTTAACATTGTGTTTTTTTCGATAATCCTCAGGATTTTTTTCACCTTTGGTTAACCATTTTGGACGTATGAAGGTATTTATTATTCTTTCTCCCATTTGGATAAAGACGAACGTAGGCTTCGCTGGAGCTCCAGTTTCAGAACCTAATAACACATCTCCAAATTGACCAGGAATTCCTACGACTTCTACCTGCTTAGCAGCTTGTTCATTCGTTTTAGCTTTGCGTAACTCTCTTTGTTCGATACGCATTTGATCTGCTTCAGAAAGTCGTGTTGTTGATGTAATTGTTCCTGAGTTTTCAGGTAATGGAATTGCGGGACTCCATGAACTTACTGAATTCTCAATTGCACCTTGTCGGACGTGGTCAGCGACAACAACGGTTGGTTTTGTAGTTGTTGGCATTTCAGGGTGGGGAGTAGATGCATTACTCATCACAAAAAACGCTAAATTAACAAAGCTACCTAGTTTTTTTGTATGGTGCGCTAATTTCTGTACAATGGTATCTACTCGCTTTGCTCTTTGAGCTGCAGCTTCGACAGTCGCTGGAGGGTTTGGATTATTGGGCATGTCTACTTTAGCTGTCGCTAGCTCTTGAGCTACGGTTACATATGCCTGACTTTTACCTTCCATTGCTTCTTCTTTTTCTTTTTTTTGTACTGCTGCTACACGAGCAATGCTAAAATCCATTACTGTTTCACGAAGTTTAGCTATTTGTTCGCTCTTAACATGCGGTACATCTATTTCTGCTTGAGATAATCTCTGTGCAACGGCAAGATAGGCATTAACTTTATTTATGGGATTTGTTTTCTGATCATGGTCACCAAGAATTTCTTGGACTGATTTGCTCGGAACTTGATCCACAATATCTTGTACTCTATAGCGCATACGAGCCTCTGCTACTTTTACCATGCTTGCTACAAGAGCTTTTTCTTCAAGAGTATAATCTATTGATATTTCTTTTTTGTCACCATTCTCTTTCTTACCTGAAAGTAACAGGTAATCTTTAAGTATCTCTCCGATGCTTGCGTTTTTTAAGGATTCTGAATATTCGGCAATTTTTTGTTTGCCTTAGTTAGACTCATTTTGATTATCTCCGCCGAAGCGAGTGAGCCACGAATTAACGTGTGGGTGTGGCTCACTGCCTCGGAATAAAGCTAAAGCTCTGCTGGGTTTTGGTGAATTAGTGGAAGGAAATTTGTACCGACCCCGACACTCGAATGGCTTTGCGCTATATACGTGTTCGGATTTCCGATCTCTGTGAGAAAGGCTGAAAACCTAGCTTCTTGTGTGAAGCCGGGCTTCGATCGGAACGCGGGCATACCAACGGTGATTGTTCCCTTGCCTGTAATATTGACCTCGGTTTCTTGGAAATCCAAGTAGAACATATAATCACTTGAGATCTCCTCGAAATGTTTCCAAGGAAAAATATACAAAATAACATTGGCTGTTCCGACGTCGTATGTAAGCGTTGAGCTTACGTTATTGGTCGAGGTTCCGTAAGGGGTTGGCGTGCTCCAAGTCAGCGTTGCGGTTGTTGGTAAGGTGGATTGAATTCGAGCCTGTGGGGCATCGACTTTAACCACTACAACCTTAACAAGCTGATTCTCAGACGTCTCTGCCCTAATTTTAGCTTGTATCTCCAGTTCAGTTGCTTCTGAAGGCACTGAAACTGTTATCGGTTGGTCGGTTTGTGCATACGAAGCACAATAGCCGGTCAGCGACAGGAGAATGGCCAGGATGATTGGGAGTGTGATGCGGCGCATGGTCTGCTCCTTCCGTCTTCGCGGTCTGCAGCTACTTTAGCTACAAATTTACATCCGCGGCGGATTGGAAACCTAAATGAGCTCAAATGGGCTTAATTAAGATCTCTAATCCGCCTCGGATGTGCCTGCGGAGGAAGCGTTAGCTTTATTTTACTTGCTCTCTTGTTAAAGTACGTGTGAGCTCAATGTGAGCTCGCGCCTCCGATAGGGAGGCACTATTAATTATACACCTAATTATCCAATAGTCAAATACTATAGGTCTATTTGTACTCCAGTATTGAGGCTATGGAAGATGAATGGTTTTCTGGTATTATTGGGGTATGGCTAGTGAGGCAGAGATCCGACAAATTAAAGACAAGATAGATATAGTGGAGTATATCGGTCGGGCAGTGCAGCTTAAGAAGGCTGGTAGGAATTTTTCTGGACTTTGTCCGTTTCATGGTGAGAATTCGCCATCATTCAATGTTTCTCCCGACAGACAGATATTTAAGTGTTTTGGATGCGGAGTATCCGGTGATCTGTTCACATTTGTGATGCAACATGATGGATTGTCCTTTCCTGAAGCCATTAAGATGTTAGCTGATGAAGCAGGTGTTGAAATACAGAAAGTTGAGAGCCCGCAGTCTCGTGCTGCTAGTGACTTAAAAGAACGATTGTATGAAATGCACGATGCGGCGACAGCGTATTATCATTTCTTGCTGACGAAGCACGAAGTTGGTGAAGAATCGCGCGAATATTTTCAAAATCGAGGGATTGATACTGCTAGTGAAGTGGTTACCTTATTTCATCTTGGTTATTCAGCTAAGAGTTGGGATGGTTTAGGTGAGTTTTTAAAGAAAAAAGGATTTACGACAGAAGAGATTATTGCTGGAGGGCTGGGGGTTAAGAGCCCTTCGACTAATACGCAGGGTCTTGGTTTTTACGATATGTTTCGTGGCCGCGTGATGTTTCCTCTCTATGACAAAGCAGGTCATGTGGTTGGGTTTGCCGGGCGAGTGTTAGGTGTGGATAAAACTGCAAAGTATATTAACTCTGCCGAGACAGCTATTTTTCATAAACGTGAATTTTTGTTTGGATACTTTCAGGCAAAAGAATATATCCGTAAGAAGGGTGAGGTGATTCTCGTTGAAGGAGAGATGGATATGCTGTCGTCTTTTCAGGCAGGAGTAAAAAATGTGTGTGCAGTAAAAGGCTCAGCTCTGACTGAAGAGCAAATTACGCTTTTGGGAAAGATTTGTAACCGCTTGCTGCTTTGTTTTGATGCAGATAAAGCCGGTGACATGGCAATGAGAAAGGCTATCTTACTCGCAGAAGATCGAAAAATGGAAATAAAAATTGTTCAAGTTAAAAACGGTAAAGATCCGGATGAAGCGATACGAAAGGGAGTACAAAATTGGATTGAGTCAGTTGAGAATGCGATACCGTATTATGATTTTATTATCCAAAGTGCTCTGAAAAGATATGATGTAAAGAATGCGATAGGCAAGAGAGATATTATTCAAGAAGTTCTTCCTCAGCTCAGAAGCATTAAGGATATAATAATACAATCGCATTATCTGCAAAAATTGAGTACTTATCTTGGTATTAGTGAACAAGAGTTAGCTAAAGTAACTCAAACAGTATCATCACCACCAAAAACGGCAACCCCGATGACACCAGTGAATCGAGTACCGCTTCCTAAAAAAGTTAGTCTGGAGGAGTTAGTTAATCGAGCAAAGCGGAAAGCTGATGACCGGTATGCTGTTGATTACCTCACAAAAAAAGGGAGGACAGAGTGGTACTTTATGGCTCTTTTATTGCGCTTGCATCAACAAGTAGAGAGTATTGAAAAGAAGCTTCATATAGAGGAAATAGATGACAAAAAGGTCAAAGAGGTGTATACTCATTTTGTCGATTTCTTTGCAGCAAAACCGAACAGTTTTATTCAGGATTTTATAGCAAACGCTGGTAGCGACATTATTCCAATCATAGATGAAATTTTTCTGATTGATATTGAGCCTGAAGGCGACGAAGCGCTACGCAGTGAAATCTTTTTGACTATAAAAAACCTGAAAGAGATGAGTATTCGGGAAGAAATGCGGGTAATTTCGCTGGAAATGAAACAGTTGGAACTTACCGGTAATGCTGAAGAGATATCGCAATTGCAGGAAAGAGCAGGTATGCTAGTCATGCGGCTTGGAAAACTGCAAAAACTGTAGTCCTTTATTGGACTGATTAACGATTGGATTTCTGGAGATGATTATACTCTCTGGGAATGCCGAAAGAAGGAGTGAAACATGTCTAGTGCTGTTGTGGCCGTTGAGCCCACTGAAGCTGGAAAAGATACCAAAGACCCTAAAGATGGGCCCGTTCTCAACCCTAAAGTGGTTGCAGGAATGGTTAAGAAGTTAATTGATAAAGGGAAAAAGCAAGGCTTTGTTACTCAAGACGATATTCTCGAAATTTATACCCAACCTGAATACTTTATAGATGATTTAGATAATTTATATCTAAAGCTTCTTACTGAATCTATCGATGTATTTGAAACTTCGAGTGAAGTTGCCGGTGATACGGTTAAGAGTACTTCGGAGCTAGAAAAAGAGCTTGAGGTCTTGTCTACTGTTGATGAGGGATTCGTTACCGATCCAGTACGTATGTATTTACGTGAGATTGGTCGTATCCCGTTACTTTCTTTTGAACAGGAAATTGATTTAGCTAAAAAGGTTGAAAAAGGAGATAAGCGTGCATACGATCGCTTAGTCGAAGCGAACCTTCGCTTAGTTGTTTCAATTGCTAAAAAGTATGTTGGTCGTGGAATGAGTTTGATGGATTTAGTACAAGAAGGAAATATTGGTTTGGCCCGTGCGGTAGAAAAATATGACTGGCGTCGTGGATATAAATTTTCTACGTATGCAACCTGGTGGATTCGTCAGGCTATTACTCGTGCTATTGCTGACCAGGCTCGTGTTATTCGTATCCCCGTGCACATGGTTGAAACTATCAATAGATTTGTTCGCACATCGCGTAAGATGATGCAGGACCTGGGACGGGAGCCAACGCCTGAAGAAGTTGCCAAGGTTATGGGTATAGAGCCCGAGAAGGCCCGTGAGATTATTAAAGTGTCTCAAGAGCCAGCATCACTTGAAAAACCGGTAGGAGAGGATGAGGACAGCTTCCTGGGAGATTTCGTTCAAGCAAATGAACCGCTTCCTGAAGATGAAGCGGCGCATGGTTTGCTTCGTGAACATATCTGGGAAGTGCTTTCTACTTTAACTGATCGCGAGCGAAAAATTATTGAGATGCGATTTGGTTTAGTGGATGGTAAGTCACGTACTCTTGAAGAAGTTGGAAAAGAATTTGGTGTTACTCGTGAGCGTATTCGCCAGATTGAGGCAAAAGCTTTACGAAAACTGCGACATCCATCGAGATCGAAGAAATTAAAAGATTATATAGATTAAATAGTTATCATAGATCATTAAGCCACTCTTAGTAGAGTGGCTTTTTTAATGTTATACTAGATCTATGTTGATTAAGTTAGAATCTAAAGTTACAGAAGAACAATTGAAAGAAGCTGCGATCGATCTTGATGGATATGTAAAGTTTGTTGTTGATCTTGAGCGCAATGTGATGACAATTGGTGGTTTGCGCCATGTTGATGGTGAACAGTTACTCCTGGATGAAGGTAGTAAGCAATATGATTTGTGGGGTGGAGGATATGATATGCAAAGCGGTGGTATTGATTATGATTCCATGATTAACATTCGCCCTCGACAGGATAATCCTAGTCGAGATGTGAGATCGGAAGAGATTCGAAAAAAAATTGATTCAATCTTAGAAGCGTTTCTAGGAGTAAAAAAGAATGGATAATAAAGATATTGTTTTGAATATTGCAGTAAATCTCGGGCGATTATCTCGATGGGCGATTGAGGGAAATGTTTCACGAATTTCTCGTTTTATTGTAGATACTGATTACTATGTGGAATTATTGAAGAATAATCGTGTTGCTTCTGCGTTTGAAAATACACAAAGTAAGTTTATCCGTGAGTATGACATGCTTAAAGAATCTCCTCATTATGATGAAATCTGGGCAGAAAAGAGTTTAACCTGGTCGAATATTTTGACTCACCGCGCGATTTTCGCTTAATTTGTGCTGTGGGGACTAGATTTTAAAAGATAGGAGTGGTAGAATTTTGGTTATATTGTGCGTGAGCGCGATAACATTTAAATATTCCCTGATAGCTCAATGGTAGAGCAGCTCGCTGTTAACGAGAAGGTTCTAGGTCCGAATCCTAGTCGGGGAGCCCAGATTGATAATCAGAATATTTCAGTAGTGTATCGAAGGGTTTTACCGCATCGTAAAGCACTTTATCTTCTTCTACTCTAAGGTTCTGAAGTACCAGTTTGATAAGTTGCCTTCTTTCTTCAACTTCAGAACTTTTGAATAGTTCGTATGCTTTATTAGCCAGCTCTAGGATGTATTTTGAGGTGATGTAATAGTTGTCTTCAGCTTCTTGGAGCATGGAGATCTTTGTATCGGTTTCTGCTATCTGGTCTCTGAACTGTTGCCAGTATTTGTCATACTCATCGTCAGTAATACGTCCGTCTAATCTATCCATGAATAATTTCTCTTGTCTTTTGGCGTTCAGATCCCGTTGCTTTTCATATTCGGCTTGTTGTTTCTCTCGGAAATCTATTTTGCTTTCGTGGGTAGTCTTTAAAGCCTCTATAATTTGTTCTACAGTCTGGGAAGGGAGTTGTAGCCGTTTAAATATGCTACCAATTTGTTCGGTTATATTTTCTTCTGTTAGCCACTTAGCATTATGTTTACCGTTATATTGAGTGCAGTGGTAGTACACATGCCCTTTGTGTTTTTCTGGAGTGATAGCTAATCCGCATTGTCCGCATCTTAGCAATCCACGATAGATATATGGTTTGCCTGCATACTTGTACCGCTTTTTATTGAAGCTTAATTTGATACTTTGCACTTGTTCGAAGAGTTGTTTTGAAATGATAGGTGTGTATTTGTGTTTATATGCTTTTTGCTTCCAAGTCATTATGCCGTAATAGAAATGATCTTTTAAAACTTTGTCTGTGAAGCCGTGAGACCAGCCTATACCGTGTTCTTCTTTAAGTTTGACTCGTAGTGTGTCCATTGAGAAAGCACCCGTTGCATACCATTCATAAGCCTTCTGGACTATTTTAGATTTGTATTCATCTATTACTATCTCTGTTTTGTCTTTACTGATTGGTGTTCGTTTGAATCCGTATGGTGGTTGAGCAGGGTAGCTTCCAGTTCGAAGCATCTGCTCTTGTGCTCTTTTTACGTTGTCGCTTATTGCGTCGGAATAATACCCAGCAAGGCTTAATCCTATGTTAAATTGGAATTTTTCGGTTGCTGATTTTTGGTCATTTATTATGAGTCCGTCGGATATAAAGTGTAGTTCGATCTCACTTTTTGTAGCTTTCTCGTAAAGTATGTTAACACGTTTATCGAAGATGTTGCGGGTAAAGCGGTCTACTTTGTCAAAACATACTACGACTTTTTCTTTTTGTTCATCAATAAAGCTAAGTATTTTGTCAAAGTCGTCTCTTTTTGTTTTATATGCGCTTTCATCAAAGCTGTACTCTGAGATGATATTGAATCCTTTGTTTTCGCAGTACCTTTTCAGCCTATGGATTTGAGCGGGTAGGGAGTTGCCTGCTTCTTTTTGTTCTTCGGTACTGACTCGGGCGATAATGATAGCTTTCATCTTATTTTTCGAATTTAGTTTGTTTATCTCTACTTCTGAATATCCGCCAATCCTTATCGATTTCCTTTTGCTCGATTATGAGTCTTACACAACATCTCGCAGTTTTTAATATCAGTTTTTCCGCCCTTACTCCAAGCCGAAACATGATCGGCGTCCATATCTGCAAGAGTCCAGATCTTAACTTTGTTCGCATCGTGACCAATCGCACAGTGAGAACAGTTCGAAATACCTTTCTTCTTTGCGGTAGCGGTTTGAGCCTCATACACTGAACGTTTTGTTGAATCCTCAAATACTCGGACTTCAAGTAGTTTTGTTTCGACTTCTCCTCCTAAAACATACTCGAAAATACCTTTGCGACTTTTAACAAAACCATCGGCGTAGAGTTTCTGAACCAAAGCGGACACAGTAGCGGGGTTATATTTTTTCTTATGATATGTTTGGTAAAGTCTGTTCCATTCAAGCCCTTTCATCTCGCTCTCAACTTCCGTAAATGTAGTCGAAACCCAATCAATCACAGTATCGAAATGCTTTTTTAGTTCGGTAATATTTTCGTCATTGCGGTGTTTGCTCATGTAACTATCGATTTGCCCGTCAGAAACCCAATCTAAAGCCTGTTCCAAATATGCTTGACGCTTGATATCACCTCCGAGGTACGTACTCCATTTCTGGATGTTAGTATTTTGACTATTACTAAACTCTTCGCGAGCACGAGTGACGAAAGGTCCAGAATATACTGCGTTGAGAATCTCTTGTTCGGTTAATGGTACCCCGGCAATGTTAATGGTCTTAAACCAGTCTTTGATCTCAGGCTCGTCACCTTCACACACATACACCAACAGCTTAGTGTTCATTATTTGTTCACGCTGGCTTAGAGCCATACCGCTATAGTATTGCTCATGACCGTTCTTGTCTTTTACAGCAAATTTGCCAGTGATAAAACGACCGATACTCGTGATGCGTTGTTGGCCATCCAATACTTCAAACTCGTCTTTACCAACCTGATTGAAATAGATCAAACCGATAGGGTAACCCTTTAAAATTGAGTCGATTACTGCAACATCCCTTTTGCCGTCAGCATAAATGTAGTTACGCTGATATTCGGGCTGAATAGTTGAGACGGGAGCATGGATAATGGTAATTTCATCAAGAAGTATTCCCATATCTTGAAGCCTTGAATGCAGTACGGCTACAATCTCGTAGAAATCGGAATCGGTTACTTCATCAAAGTTGTTGCCATAGAGTAGTTTGGGGATTGAGAATTCGATTTTTAAAGTGGTTTCTATCTTCCTTGTACCTGTAAATCGATTTGTGAGAGTGAGGCGTGGTTTATATATCCCGTTCAGCAGTTCGGTCTTTGTTGGGTTTTGCTTGCATGTTATGTATCCTCGACCGCCTAAAGATACCTGTTTTGATATAAGAATCCTTGCAGAAGGCTCGAACTTATCAGGATCGGCAATATGGAAATAATCTTCAGTTAATGTCAAAACTATCGTGTCTACCATACTTATTCACTACATCTTCAAATTTTGCTATTACTTTTTCTTCTATCTCAAGTGCTGTGCTTTGATTTATTGGGTGTACTATGTTTAGGCTTTTGTACTCTGTCTTGCGTGTAGGGTATGCCAAGCGATAACCACCGTGAGGGCGTGTATATATGCCAACTGAACCGATATACATTGATTCGTTTAGCACAAAGCTTGCAAACCCCACGAGTCCATTATTTGGCTTAGTTGGAACTATTTGGATTTCACTAATGCTGACTTTCATACTTTTTCTGTTCCTTTATTCTCTGGTCAATTTGTATAAGGATGGAAAAGAATTTGGTGAGCCGTTCTGACTCGTCAATTGTAGAACTGTAGACGGTCTCAACAGTTTCACATTGTGGCTGAATATATGGAGTAACTTGTTTGCTCTTTCCCACTAAGGAAAGTTTATGAAATCGCGTTCGTATACTTCCGTATACGGACTGTATTCGGAACTTTACTTTTCTCTTTTGTACTTTGGATTAATCTTTACTTGATTGAAGTTGTATTCGAGAAAGTCGGTAATACCTAATTTCTGGAAAGTCGCTTGAATACCTCTGCAGGTTTCGTAATACGGGTTCTTGTTTACTTTGTCATCTGAATAGGTTGCTCCTGCTAGTTTTTCGTGGGCTTCGTCAAATGATAGTCCTCTAGGTTTTCGTAGAAGTAGGCTGAAGAATGCAAGCTTTCTAGTACCACTCATCAGACGTGAGCTTTTTCCATTAATCATTATTGAGTTGAGTTGACTATCGAATGTAAAGGGAATGGTATCTGTGATATTTGCAGTGTTTGGTTTATCTGCACTCTCTTCAAGATTAGAGAACTGGATTATTTCATTGACAAGTTGCCTGTGCACTTTGTGCAGGTATGTAGTGTAGTTGTCGTATATAAACACCTGTACTTGGTCATAGGTTACATTCTTGAGAACAGCATCAAGTTCTTTTTTTAAATACATAAGATTTATGGCTGTGAAATCGTTATTTTGTTCATGCAGGTTAGATTTCATGCCTTCGTAGTCGTTCACCATGTCATAATAGAGCTTCAAGAATTCCCACGCCCACCAGCTTCGGGTTTCCCTTATTCGCTCTAACTTATTCAGCTCTAATTCATAAGACCCGAAGATGTCTTTGGCATGCCAAGTTTTGATAGTTTTCTCGTCGTGTTCTTCAATACCTACTAGCTTGCATACTTGATCATTGAGTGGGTTGCTCGGGGTTGGTAGCCACACTAATTGCTCTATGCCTCTGAATATGCTTTTCCAACCTTCAGGATCTCCCATAACCTGTGTACTTCCGTCGCGGATGGAGAGTACATGTTTAATTTTTTCACTCTCCGCGGAATTTTCCGTCTGGTACTTTTTAAGTTCTGAAATTGTTAGTTCGATATATTCGATTAAGTCTTGTTTGTACTGTTCGGCTGTTTCATAGTCTGACTTTTTTAATACATAGAATATGTCTGACAACTGTGCGAGTGTGTCAGTGGTTAAGATATAGTCCACGTATTCGTGGACTGTTAGGAAGAAGGGCTTTACAGGCTTAGAGGACAAAGCTTGCTGATATATGGATTCAAGATTAGTTAGCCAGAGGTCAGTGTTATGTTTTTTCACTACATTTTCAAAAGGTATACTTGCTCTTCATTATACTACTTTTATTTGTTCCGCTTTCTTATCCATATTAGCCAGGTAAAGGGGATATACAGCAATCCGAAGAACCAGAGACTTTCTAGATTATTACTTTGTACAGCTACTATTGTCATTATGAAGGCAAAGACAAAATAGAAGATTTTTACTAGGTCGTGAAGCATGCTACTTGTTTGCTTGGCTATTTTATTAGGGTACTCAGGATCGGTAACCATTCGCCTTGTCCACTTCCAGTACATGTATAGCAGGAAGCCAATGGATATTATCTGTATTAGTTTTTCTCCGTTCATTCTTACAGTTAGTGTATCAGATGTATAATATCTTCAATTGAAGGAGTACGTTATTATGTCTCACAAATTAACTCTTATTGATCCTGAGCTAGGAGAAATAGAACTCGTATCGGAAGATGCCCCACAAGAAGAGATAGATAGAATAGATGCGGACATGTTAAAGAGGATTAGAGAAGTACATCCTAATTTCAAGGATGAATAAATCTAAGTTGAGGGTTTGATCCTTTGAGACTCGGCATGCTTCTGCTTAAACGCGTAGTAGGTTATTGTTTACACTTTATCTGCTTAGTACCCTATAATATCCTAATGAAAAAAGTTGGGTCGATGGTTTATTTATTGCGTAATGGCGAAGTGGCCTTTCTTGTTAGACATAAAAAAGATGATAAAGTTCATCAACAAGGAATCCTGATTTCTATTGGCGGCAAGCTTGAAGACGGTGAGAGTCCTGAAGCATGTGCTAAACGTGAACTGTTTGAAGAAGCCCATGTGGTTGCCAATAAACTTACTTTAAAGGCGGTATTACATTTTCGATCATTTGGAACTATGCTGGATGATTGGACGAACTTTGTGTTTGTGTGCGATGATTTTTCAGGTGAGCCACAACCTGGAAACGAAGGGCATTTTGTTTGGGTGCATAAAGAAGAGATATCTTCAGCAAACGTTTATCCCGGCGACAAAATCTTTTTAAGTAAAATATTTGATCTAAACTTCTTAGTGATCGACTTCAAATACGATGGGTTTAGTTATCTATCCAGTGCTAGCTTGGTTGAGTTGTAAGTAATTTTCTGACCTGGACTACTGCTTCTGCAAGTTCACCGTCTTTGTTTACCACTACATGAGTAAACTCATTTACTCGTCGATATGTTTCCATAGCATAAAACAAACGTCGTGCTATCTCAGTTTCGTTCTCGCCACGTCGCCTACCACTGATTCTTCTTCGCAGAATGTTTCCAACAAGTTCAGTATCCTGCAGCTGTTCAACGGGGACAGGGCTTAAAAGTACGTCTGCATAAGGTATTGCAACTTTACGAAAAATACCTCGTAACGCAAATGTAGCATGTGCTTCTATATCAAAAAGCAGGTCGCTTGTGCCACCTGATAGTTCATTTAAAAGGTTGTGTCCGGTTCCGTAGAATCCCATTCCATGACTACTATGTTCAATCATCTGACCAACATCTACCATTGAAACAAACTCTTCATGAGTAACAAATTGATACTCACGCCCTTGCTGTTCAGAATCGCCAATAGGGCGGGAAGCATAGCGTAAGGCTCGCTTAATCTTGAGCGATGGATCAGCCAAGAGTTCAACTGTAATGCTTCCCTTACCAACACCGTTGGGTCCAGTTAACAGTAAAGCAGTGCCTGGACGGTCACTGATTCTTCTAAAATTAGCGTACCCTGAGGGTATTTCTTGTGAGGTAAATAGAGGTCTTTCCATATTGAGCACGATTATACCAGTAGATGAACCTCTTTTGACTCTTGATTTTATACCCTGATGTCGAGTAAAGTGCTGTTTACTATGAAAGAATCAGATTTAAAAGGCCATATCGACACATCGGTTACTCATGGGAAATATGTTTTTCCTGGAAGAACAGATTACGAAACATACTTTGTAAGAAAAGGGATGATTCAAACACCTGCTGAACTCTGGCAGCGTGACGATCTTATAGTACAAGTACAGCGACATTGGCATAGTCGTGGACAAAATGGATGTGTGTTTGCTCAAGCGATAGCAGCAAATGCACCTGATCGTGGCTGGGTTGGTGCTGTAGTAAATCAACCTGTCATTAAAATTGCAGAACCAGAACAGCTGCAAGCAATAGAAGCAAAAATTCAGGCAGCCATTGCTGACCCTGAAACTCAAGTACAGAGTCTATTATTCCCACAAGTGACTTCAGAGCAAGATCTAGTAGACCTTGTCAGAGCTGTGTCACAGGTTCCAAGTGTCTATATAGCACGACAAGGTCACTATGATGAATTTTCTACGGTAGCATTAAGAATAGCTATCAACGAAGATCAAGTTTTATCCTGGCTAATGGGCTTTGGTCCATTTGAATTTTTCCCAAACACTCGACAAGCACCTGTTACAGAAATAGCTATCCGAGTAAAACCAAAACCTGATGAGATATTTCATCGACTAAATCAAGATCGAGAAGCCGCACACCTTGCCGATACCCCGATCTATATGGAAGAACGAGTTGCAGAAGGTCTATGGCAAGCAACCTACGAAAGAACAAGAAATATTCTAGGCGGTGAGCCAGACATGTTCTCCGCAGCAAAGGTGACTTTCAGTGTCCCTCGTAGACTCTGGACTGATGAAAAACAATAACCTACTATGGCACTATGAGTGAACAAGTAAAGTCCGTCTTCATTAAGCATGAACGAGGTCAACGAGTTCAAGAACCTTCAAATAAAACCCTTGTGCTAAAAGCAAAGCAAGGAGTAGAAGGAGACGCAAACAGTAATTCCACCAGCCCTCGTCAAGTTCTCATTGCCTCACAAGAAAGCCTCGACCATTTTCATCTTCAAGGTGGTGACTTAAAAGAAAACATACTCACAGAAGGATTTCCGACGGACGAACTAAAATCAGGAACTGTCATACAGATCGGACAAGCGATTATTCGCATAACATTTCCCTGTGAGCCTTGCAAATACATTACATCACTGGGAATTCGTAACCTGAGTGAAATAAATGGCAGACGTGGTGTTCTTGGTGTGGTCTTACGCGGTGGTGAAGTAACGGTAGGCAATTCACTCTCAATAGTTGATGATGAATATCCAGCTATTCCGACTCGTTTTTCAGATAGGTTGTCGTGGGTAACAGAACGAATACCTGCTGGAAAAGTTGTGACTTACAAACAAATGGTAAAACTAGCAGGTGGTGCCTCAAGTTATATTAGAGCCATTCCAGGATTTATTAGAAGACATCCAGATGGTGCTGTTCACAGAATCGTTGATTCAGATGGTGGTCTGATTGGCTATGCTGCTAATCAGGAAGCGTTATTAATAGGTGAAGGTATACCCGTTATGGAAAACAAAGTAGACCTAATAAAATACAGTTGGGATGCTAGTGATTTGTTTTACTCAAAGTAGCAAAATACGGTTTGGCATCAGTATAGGAAAGTAACTCATCGCCATTAAAGAAAGCTAGTCCTGTGTAGTGAAAGCCATTCTCAAAAACATCAGGTAAGAAGTTGTGTTGATATTTTGCCAGTCCTTCCAAATCTTTTAGTGAGTCAATGTTATACCAACCCAGCTCACCTTCATTGCTATCAATTAGTTCACCGTTGTATTCCGTCCCAACAATAATATGTGAGGTACCAATGAAGTTGGTATCAACCCAAGTATAGGTGCCTTTAAACACTGGGTTTAGTATATCCAAACCAGTTTCTTCTTTAAATTCACGCTTGGCAGAAGTTAAAATGTCCTCACCTGGTTCCACCTTACCACCCAAACCAATGATCTTACTGCCTAACAATTTTTTTGATGGTAATCTTTTGATCAGAAGTACTTTATCGTCAACAACAAGATATATAAGCGAGAACGGTGTAATTGGTTTGTCGTTTAGCGTCATGGTCTTTATTATACTCTAAGGATGAAGAAGGCTATGCTGAAGTTGCATTCATTATAGGAATGTAATCCACCAGTGCTTTGAGCTGAATATGTGATACTTCAAACTGTATTTCTCTGTTTCTGAACATATTCACTAGGGGGAGCCCATTCTGCCTTACTCGGACTAGTTGGTCTGAGATTAACGGCTCTAAGTCTTTTGCAATCTTGGAGCTTTTTATTTTTCCCTTTTGAACCTCAAATCGTTCCCAGAACAGTGCTAAGTAAAAACGCTTCAGTTGTGGTTCGGCTTCGTTGTATGTTTTGCCTATATTACGCGCTAGCTCGTAAACTTTTTTAATGACGTCAATTTTATCTTTGTAACTATCGTCTTCTTCATTAAGTTGACTATCGATATCTTTCATCTCCGCTTCGTATCGGTCATTAACTCTTTTAAAGGATTCGTCGGATAGGGTTTTGTGAATTAATAATTTGTCTTCTGCTTCTCTCATTGCGATCTCGAGTTTGCTTTTTCGGTGGTATAGTAAGCCCTTTTCGCTTTTTTTGGTTGCTCGCGCTTCTAATAAAATATTTTTAGCTTTTTCAATGATCTGATTGGCGTAGTCTTCGGTTATTTCAAGATTTTTAAAGTGTCTTGCAACCTGCTCTTCAAGAGCCTGTATGGTCACGTACGTGCCCTTAGGGCATGTTCTGCAATAGTAGTATTCATATATTAAACCGTTTTGCTTGACCTTTTTTTCAGCCCATAGACGAGCCTTGCAGTCATAACAGAAAACGAATCCACGAAGCAGGAAATTATGTTTTTTCGTTCTAGAACCGTTTTGATTATGTGCCACGAGGACCTCCTGACATAAATTAAATATTTCTTCTGATATGAGGGGCGGGTGTTTACCCTGTAATATTTTTCCACTCCATCGCATTTTACCAAGATAGAAAGGGTGTTGAAGATAACTGATTAATACACTGTCATGAATTATTGTTCCAGTAACGGAGCGTAATCCTTCCTTATACAGTTGGTTGGCTAAAATTTGAGCACTATACCGCCCAGTTGAATATAGCTCAAATGCTCTCTTCATATAGGGTGCAGTTAAAGGGTTTAGATCTATAATTTTTTTATCTAATGTTGAGCAAGGATTCGGATTTTGTACGTTGTGATATCCCAAGGGTGGTCTTCCGCCTGGATACCAGCCAATTAGTGCTTTTTGTTCCATTACTTTACTCGTTTTTCGACCGGTCATTCTTGATTGAAAAGCATTTACTCCCGCGATAATAGTGTCCATGAACATACCTTCTGGACTATCATCAAGCATGGGCTGGTTTACAGATATAAGCTTAACGTTTGCCTTTTTAAGTATAGCTTTTATTGCGAAGTGATCTGTTTCATTCCGAGACAACCGATCAGTATCTATCACAAGAATTGCATCAACATTACCAGTAACGCATTTGCTCAACATATCATCTAACGCTTTTCGGTTTGTATTCGTTCCTGATTTTGCCTCATCAGTGAATACCTCTTCAACAATGTACCCATGTTCTTTTGCCCAGTTTCTGTTAATTTTAAGCTGAGCTTCCATGCTCACGCCTTCTTTAGCCTGTTCCTCGGTGCTCACTCGGATGTATATAAAAAGTTTTTTGATTGCGGGTGATGAATTCAAGCCAGCCCCTTTTCAACAGCTATCAATATATCTTCTTTTTTATACCGACGGTCTTTTCT
>JALYQM010000017.1 GCA_030855825.1 bacterium | reverse complement strand
CCGAGAAAATGTTTAGGTTACTTGACACCGTATGAGAAAATATTCTCAAAGAAGGTAGCTTCGCTACCTCTACCAGATTAATTTCTTTTTTCATAAAGTGGTGCATTTCCGCTTTGAATTCACCACTAGAGTTTTTGAGTGTGGATTACTGCCTATAGTATCACAATTTAGGATAAAAGTCAAGTACTATAGGACACTTCATCTACACAATTAGATGCTCCAAATACCTTTTTTTTCAAACGGGAAAAGCGTATACTGCGTGCCATGGCATTAGAATTCAGAGAAAGAGTATCACAATCAGCAATAAAATTTAAGGATCGCTATATAGGAAGGCATCAAGCAGTGGTGGTTGATGCTGAGACTTTGGAATTGATGAAATTGAAGGCTAAGGCGCTAACTAAAGAGAAGCAAATAAAAATAAATTTGCATTCTCCTTTCACCGATTCATTACAGCAACAATTACGACGCGCGAATGCAGATGATGTAGAAGGTTGCCATCATGATGACCCTAAAGAAGTATCTATTTCACAGATATTAGACTCTGAAGATTTCGAAACTCAATCGGTTATTGCTGAGATTACCGCTCTAGCTCCTGAGCGGACTGCGGATCGAGCAGCTGTTGAGCGGTTTATCTTTGATACAAGTATTCTGGATCAAACACCTAACCGTGATGATCGTGATCCAAATGTCCCCTATGGTGGAATTGTGTGGCATTCGACCGTAAGCAAGGCATGGCGAACGAATCCGATGGCACTGGTGAAATTTTTACTGAAATCGTCATCGCGCGTTAGTTATAATCAGGTTATCCCTGCAATAACGCTCAATGGCGAAAGCCGAATCTTTAATATCTTGAGTAAACGATTCATAGCCTGGCATGCAGGCAAAAGCGTTTTTACTCCTCCACGCACGGGTAGACCGATTGTTCACGGTGAAGTTAATCGCCTGACTTATGGCATCGCTATAGATCACTCGAATAATGTTGCAGATAGTATTACCCAGCATCATTTTCATGGAATGGTTGCCGCTGCACTTGAAGCAGAACGTGTGTTAAATATTCCGCTGGAAGAGGCTTTCCATAAGTTACATCTTGAAGTAGCGGTGCCAAAGGGGCGCAAATTAGATATAATTCGTGAGGCGGTCGAGCTTCGTATGGTACTTCGAGAAGCGAGGAGAATTAAAGCCGAACAACAAGCTTCCGGAGGTGTTGATCCCCGTGTTGGTCCTCAAGAAATTACTGCAGTCGTTGCAAATTTACGTTCGGGTGCCACTACCGAGTCGAGGATTATTCAAAAAGTTGTAAAAGGTACGCCGATCTTTGTCGGTCAGATTAACCCTGTAGGACAGGATGTTAAAGGGAACCGTGTGTGGGGTGGTTTAACCGGTGGGTCGCGCGAACCGGTGACCAGTTGGGCGCACACTAGTGTATACGGTCCGCGAAGAAGACTTTTACTGCGTGCGCGAGCACAAGCAGTCGTAACGAAATTGGGTATGAATACACCTATAGCGATAAAAGAGAGAAGTCGAAAACTGGCTGAAGCGTCAAAAAGTGCTGCTAGGCGAATATTCAGGAAAGTGTAGAATAATTTTATGGACGCATTGTTTGGAATATACATTGGAATTTTACTTTACGCAATTATTCGATGCGTTGTACAGGGATTTTATGTTGTGCAACAAAATGAACGGGCAGTTAAGACAGTCTTTGGGCGTGCTCAACGATTACACGGAGTGACCACCCTGGATATTCCCGACTTTGCTGAATCGCTTCGTGATGATGAAAAAAGTCGCTACATGTTTCCACAATTGGAAGTGATCAAGCCTGGCGGACCGTATTTTAAGTTTCCGTGGGAGAAAATTCATAAGGTTTCTATTGCTACCGAATTGATCGATATTGCCTTTGACCCTGAGAACCAGTTGGTGAATGACCACAACACCGCGCTTGAAGCTGTTACTAAAGATCAATTGAATATTAAGTTGCGCGGTCAGCTTCGCTATACCGTTTCTGAACGTAATCTTTATGCATATCTGTTTGGAATCATTTCACCAATCTCACATGTTATGGGATATTTTATTTCGATTCTCCGCGAGAGAATTGCAAATTTTGAAGCACCAATAAAAGAAGGTCCGCAAACTTCGCTTAATGCTTCCTTAGGTACTTCGATAAACGACCTGAGAAAAAATCTTGGCCAATTTAATAATTATATGGAAACAGAATGTAAATCTTCCGCTGCAAGATACGGGATTACTCTTGATGCTGCGCTTATCACCGCAATTGAACCACCTGATGAAGTTGAATCAGCTCTTTCGGCAATTAATACGGCACATAATCACGTATCTTCAGAGATCAGTTTGGCACAAGCGTCGGCTGACCAAAAGATTGTGCAATCGAGAACATCAGTTCAGATTGAGACACTAAAAGCTCAGGCTGAAGTCCAGATGCTGGAGCAGGTTGCCTCTCAACTTAATGAAATCCGAAAAAGTGGTGATAGAACTCTTCCGGCATACGTACGAAATGTTCGACTCGCATTACTCGCTAAAGCAAAACGTATATTTTTAGAAACAAAACATGATTAATCTACCAGCTATTGTTATTACCATATTTGTCTGTTTCTTTTTAGAGAAGTTTATCCTATTGCTGGCGCGAATATTAGGGTTTTATGCGATTATTCACGAACGAGAAGCGAAAGTGTATGTTTTATTTGGAGAGATAATAGGAACGCTTGAGACACCAGGGTTTCATTTTCTGTGGCCAGCCCTTGGCTGGAGAGCATTATTTGTGAATTGGTTAGGGCGATGTTATACCCGTGATCTCGGACTCGGTCAGGAATATATTCGTAGTATTCCTGTTAATTCTGAAGAAGGTACGCCGATGGGTATTGGTGTGTGGTATGAAATGTTTATATCCGATCCTGCTGCACATATTTTTAAGAATGTTGACCCTCAAGGATCGCTAACTGCGAATGTCAAAAATGCGACTATAAAATCTTTGAGTAATTTACCACTGGCCGAAATGTTAATTAACCGGCATGAGATGTCACGCGTTGTCCGGAAAGAAGTTTCCGATGAATCTTCCGAATGGGGTTATAAACTGGGCTCCGTGTATATTAGAAAAGTTCATTTTAGAGATGCTCTAATGACAAAACAAATTCAAGAAAAGGTAGTAAACCAATTGCGCCAAGTTACATCCGCTATTGAGCAAGATGGATTGAATCAAGTTAATGTTATTGCCAGCAAAGCGGAACAAGAAGCGTCGATAGAATTTGCGAAGGCAGCTGCAGTGAGACCTCAAGTGGTAGGAGAAACATTGAATACTATATCTCAAAACCCTGAAGTGCTGGCAACTATGTTTAAGATTCTAGAGTACCAACGTATTTCAGAAAACCAAAATGAATTAACTCTCGTACCTGAAGGGTCAAGTGGATTATTGACTCCTCTGCTTGCTGCTGAAAAGAAATAATTTGATGCCGCATAAAACCGCTTAATCTAGTACTATAACATAGTATGCTGTTATTCTTTACCTATAGCCTTCTCATTGCATTATTTACTACAGCCTTACTATATTTAATCTCACTTGTTTTTCGACGTAGAGATTTATTACCTTTTTCGCATGAATTACTTCAAATCATTCCCAATTCATTGGTAGTTCTTGATGAATCGTTCTTAATTACTTATATTAATCCACGTACTGTTGCATTGTTTGGATATCGTGAAGACGAACTTATCGGGAAGAATATCAAATTATTGTTTGAGGGAGATGAAAGTTATGATTCTTTCAGGAAAAAACTTAATGTTGTAGTGAGTAATCATTTGTCCCTTGAGGAAGAGATTACGATGAGTTCAGCATATGGGTATACTATCCCTATTCAAGTTACCGCAAAATCATTCTTTGACAAGAAATCGCAGTCCCATACCATTTTTCTTATCTGTACCAGCTTAAAAGAGCTTACTGATAAAACCATCGCACTTGCACAGTCCAAAGCGCAAGACTATGCTATTCTTTCCAGTATTGGTGATGGCATGATTGTGACTGATGCACAACAGAATATTAGTATGATGAATAATACCGCTCTTCAGATGACAGGACTGGAACTTAAAGATGTTATCGGTAGAACTTTTATTGATGTTATTCCCTTAAAAGATAATGCCGGTAATGCTCTTACGGATGATGAATTACCTATTACTCTGGCATTTTTATCCGGTGAAAAAGTAACTACCTCCAGTATTGCCAATACACTATACCTACGCAAGTCTGATACTTCACTTTATCCCGTCGCAATTACGGTTACACCAATTAAGCTGCAAGAAACTATAGAGGGTACGATTACTCTAATGAGAGATATTACTTATGAAAAAGAAGTAGATAAAATGAAAACTGAGTTTATTTCTTTAGTGAGTCATCAATTAAAAACACCCCTTTCTGCCCTGCGCTGGTTTAGCGGTATGCTCCTTGAGGAGATTTATGGGAAACTCAGTAGCGAGCAAAAAGAGATAGGAGAGAACATCCATGGCTCAACATTACGAATGATTACGCTCGTTAACGGACTACTTGATATCTCGAGGCTTGAAGCAGGCCGTATTATTCATACTCCGGTGATGACTGATTTGAAGAAGTTACTGGAGAGCATTATTACGGAGTTACAACTCAAGATTGATGAGAAAAGGCAACATATTCATATCGATACTAGCTCTGAACTTTCACCTATTTCAGTAGATCCGGATCTAGTACGACAAGTCTATCTTAACTTCCTTACCAATGCGATTAAATATACTCCCGAAGAAGGTGACATATATATATCTATCGAAATCGCACCTACAATGATTATCTCAAAAGTACGGGACACCGGCTATGGCATTCCTCAAAAAGATACCAGCCGCGTATTTCAGAAATTTTATCGAGGGGAAAATATCCTAAAATATGAAGCCGATGGGAATGGGTTTGGGTTATACCTTGCAAAGGCGATAGTTGAATCTTTTGGCGGGGTAATCGGATTTGAAAGCCAAGAAGGGAAAGGGTCTGTTTTCTGGTTTTCGATACCGATTCAAGGAATGAAACCAAAAGAAGGTGAGTTACAACTTAACAGTTGATTTGAATTTAGAAAGGGTGTAGAGTTCTGTTACTATGAAAAAAATTCTTATTGCGGAAGATGACACATTTTTAGCACGGGCATATGAAATGCGTTTAAAGAAGTCTAACTTTGAGGTAAAAATTGCCCTGAATGGGGAAGAGGTTTTTAAAATATTGCCCGTCTTTCTTCCTGATTTAATCCTCCTAGACTTAATTATGCCAGTTAAAGATGGTTACGAAGTACTGAAGGAATTAAAAGCATCTCCTGAATGGAAAGATATTCCTGTTATTATTAGCTCTTGTCTTAGTCAAGACGATGATATTGATGTCGCTAAAAAATATGGCGCTAACGATTACTATATTAAAGCAGACCTTGATTTGAGAGATTTGATTACAAAAATCAATCTCTTAATTGGAAAGTAATACTGAAAATCGTACTCTCATTTCCCATTGAGAGTTTTTCTCGATTAGAATAGGCGCATTATCGATTCCGTAATTCAAACCACAAATAGGTTCGATACAGACAAAATTAAAATCGGGATCTCGTACTGGGGTTTGTGACCAAATTTGAATGTATTTAATAACCTTATGATCAGATATTTCCTCAATTTTAATTTTCTTATTGATGAGATCGGCTATGAGACGACCCTTAAAAGGAAATGCTGTATCAGGGGGTTCATTGTCCCAATCAATTGAGGCAGCGTTCAATGATTCTATTCCGGCTATGGCTATTTTTTTCTTATCCTGATGGGCAACAGACCAATAAGGGTGCAACCCTGGTGAGATAGGGTATTTTTCTTCGGAATTATTTACAACTGATAACGTGTACTCAAGTTGTTGCGGATCAGGAAGAGCTAATTTAATTTGGATAATAACCTGATCGTGTATAAGCTCCATAACTGCACTTGATACTGTTTTTCCGACAATCCTCCATAAAGAATTCCGTCCGAAGCCATGCATCTCCCTATTTCTTGCTTTTCCATAGTAGGGAAATAAAATAGGAATTCCGGTTCGGCGGATAGTTGATCCCATATATAAAATATTTTCTCCGTTAACTTTCCAGGAGATTACATACCCTCCCTCAGGGTTAATTCCGACCGTAGATGCGCCGTTCGTTATAAAATCTGTATCATACATAACTTGTATTAAAATAACTATTTAATATTGCATCACAGGGAAATAATTTCATTAGCCTTAGGTAGTATTACTTCGCTGATATCTAATTTTTCTTTTATAAGAACAGAGAATGCTTCACGAGAAGGCTCCTCACCATGAACGAGAATAACTTTCTTAACATGTTTGATATTCGTAAGCCAATGTAATAATTTTGGCTGATCAGCATGAGCACTGAGTCCCTCTATTTTCGTGACTGAGGATCTGACCTTTATTTTTTTATCATTAATAAAGATAACTTTTGATCCTTCTTCAAGTTCACGACCAAGCGTGTCTTCCGCTTGATATCCCGTCAACAATAAACGCGTATTTACCTTTGGTAAAAACTTCACCGCATGCTGCAGAATCCTGCCTCCGGTAACCATTCCATTTCCTGCTATGATTATTTTTACTCCTGGCTTTCTATCCAACTGCATGCTCTGCCTGGAATCCTGGATCATTTCAAGCCCGGTAAAATCATAGATTTCTTCATCATGGGCATGTTGAGATGCTTCTTCATTATAGAGCGATTTGTATTGCCTATAAATCATCGTCGCCCGAATACCCATAGGGGTATCGAGATATACTGGAGTATACTCACCAATTTTCTTCTCTTTCTTCAAATGGTTTAGCCGATGTAAGATGACCTGCGTACGATCCATTGAGAAGGCTGGCATCAATAGAGTACCGGATATTTTTTCAACAATATTAATTTCATTCTGGATAATATCAAGAGTATCTTCCTTAATGTGATCTTTATCTCCATAAGTAGTTTCCATTATCACGACATCGGCAGATTCAATTAATTCTGTAGGCCGAATAATATCCTGGGGTGAATTGCCCAGATCACCACTAAATACAATTTTCCTTATACCGTCAGTAGCGACTGGATCTATTATCTCGATGATAGATGAGCCTAGAATATGACCGGCATCGTGATACTGAATTTCATAATTCTGAATTTGAAAAGGCTTATGATATTCAATTATAACTATCTGTGTAAGCAGTCTATCGACTTCTACCTCGGTATATAACGGATAATTTTTATCCTTCATTTTAGCGATTTTGGCGGAATCGTATAACGCCAACTCGACAAGATCTCTCGTAGCTTTTGTCATGTAAATTTTGCCAGTATACCCGTACGAGATTAGCAAAGGGAGCCGCCCGCAATGATCAATATGAGCGTGGGTCAATAACACTGCCTCAATTGCATGAACGTCAAAATTGATTTGGCTATTATTTGTTTCGGGAATCGAGTCTTTTCCTTGAAACATGCCAAAATCTATTAATAATGGACTATGGCTATCTGAGGAAAGAATAAAGGAAGATCCCGTTACTGTTCCTGAGGCACCTAAGCATGTAATTGTCTTCATTTTATTTTTGTCCTATGAGAATCTTTATATCATATTGTTCACCTTCGGGGATATCATAGAAGTCTACTGCTGTTGGAATCTTTTCTAACTCTTTTGTAATAATTTCCTTATCTTCGCCAGAAACGCCAACAGTTAGTCCCACACGAGTATTGTCTTTATTTAATTCTGCCGCTGTCGAGGCCTCAATATTTGCATAACCTTGATCACTAAGCGCTTCTTTGAGATCTGCGGCAAGGCCTTGAACGCCGGCACCGTTCTCAATGAGTATTTGTAATGCTTCCTGACTTTTAAACTCCGGATCCTTCGGTTTAGCCGAAGCTGTTGATTCCGCCGCTGCAGTTGCAATTTGTGTAACATCCTGGGTAACTGTAGAAATAATACGCGTAGGAGGACGCCTGGCTACTTTGGGCGAGAACCATCCTTGTTGATACAGAGCGAATGCAAATGATCCCAGCAACAATACAATACTTAGAGAAAAATAGGCATACTGTTTTTTTGATACAGGAGGATGATAATTTACTTTCTTTGCTTCCTGTATAGATATCTCTTTTGTCTTGGCTACGGCCATCTGGGTTGCTAAGAGTAAATCATCTTTTTTAAAATGAACATATTCTTTGCATATAGAAATAACTTGCGCATCTTGTAATTCTGTCTGATCTGGTGGGATTTCAAATACCGCAGCAGGATACACCCCATATATTTTCCACCCTTCCTTCTCAAATAAAGATTGCACTTGTTGAAAAAGTCGCGGATCTATAGCTAAAGCAACGACTTTGTTAGGTAATAAAATTTCTTTCTGAACGATATCTTTTTCTTCAATCGGAACTGAGTCATAAAAAGTGGCTAGCTCAGTATCTTTGTTCTCGCTTGTTAGCGGAATATCTTTACGAAAATACATATCTTCGCTCAGCACCAATAACGCACTTTTAGATGGTGTTTTTAGTTCATGTACAGCGTCGGTTATTATCTTTTCTAAGGATTGTTGATCTCTGATCTCAAGAAATTTAACTGTATTTTGAGGAAATTCTATTTCAGATAGTTTCCCTTGGTGAGTATTGTAGACCTTGAGAGAGTTGGGAGTAATAAATAAAACAACTTTTGGCTGAGTAAGAAACATACTAATAGTATAGTAGCATTATACAAAAAAGAACGCTACCACTCGTGATAGCGTTCTTTGATTTTTCTTATTATTAACGTGATACAGAGATGTTAACAGTACCTTCTGCCGTTCCAGTTCCTGTCAAGCAAGCTTTGATGGTTACAATTCCATTAGCGTCCATGTTAATTGTATATCCTGTTGATGCTGCGGTGCCAGTTAGCGGGTCAGTAGGCATCGATTTTAGATATTTTGCCAGCGGGGTAGTAAGATCTTTACAAGCAGTACTTGCAGCAACCGCACATCCTCCGGTTGTAACAGGGCTACACGCTGCGGCTAATCCAGTTCCTAACTGTGCATCTGTCGTAGTAAGTGCCAACGCTGTAGTTACACCTTTATTATCTGTAATATACTGATGAACAGCAGTGAGGATTGATTCAGCGTCGGTAAGTCGGCGGGCATCTCGAGCGTCTTTAAGTCTTTGAGCCGGGTTTAACGCGACAAACACAGTAACAGCGAGTGCCGCTACAATAGCAATAACTACAAGTAATTCAATAAGGGTGAAGCCTTGTTGATTCTTGCGGAGAAGTTTAAGAATATTTTTCATATTTTATATACAAGGACTCCCTTGTATTACCTTTCTGTTTAATAGTAGCCACCCACTGGAACTATTGTCAAGAGTAATTAAATTTCGGTCCAACTAGTAAGCGTAACTCCGTAGCCATTGCGTACGACCACGGCTTGCACCGACCGACGATAGTCTGTGGTGGTGGGAGTCGCGGTAATAGTCCAGGTTGTCCCTGCTTTTGAAACGGTGATTGTACAAGCCCCTTCTGGGCGCGAGATAGTCTCGCTGGCATATGATATGCTATTTCTGGCGTTAATAAGAGCATCTTCCATACATCCTTCGGCCAAATCTAAATTCTCTTCTCCTTTACTCAGTGCCAGCGACGCCTGGCCCTCTCCAATTGCCAGATAAGCCACTGTGGTTCCGACAGCAACCACAACAACTGAAAGTAATAGGACTATGGTTATTGCGATATACCCTGATTGATTTCTCATTAATTACTCCTCACTTCAGCACTTGATTGAATATCAACGGATTCTGTAAATTCATTTCTTGAGCTAATTAGTACATCGCTAACGGTAAAACTAAATTGGATATTTTTAGTATAGGTATTAGCTGAGGTGAGATTAGTGAACGTCATGCTGGAGACGCCTGTATCTGAAGAATTTAAATTAGTGGTTGTACCGGTACCTTCTTTAATCGTAAGATTGGTTCCCGAGAGGCTAATAATTGTGGGATTAGTCCCTGCAGTACTCGTTGCGAGGTTAATACTTGTGGCCGAAATAGAATTAATGCCCGAGGCATTGCGAATTTCATATTTTACCCGTTCAGAAATAAAACGGGCTTGTGAATATATTTCCTGTTGCGTGGCGCTCTTCGCACCGCCCTCTATCACATTCCATGCGAATGGAATGAGGGTCGTAAGAAACATTACAATAATTGCGATATATAAAATGAGTTCAATTAGTGTAAATCCTTGTTGGTTGGTTATTTTCGATTTTAGTCTCATAATTTATCCCAAGCAAAGTCGTACCAAAAATCAGTTGTTACAGCTCCGCTTGTACCGTGCTGACTAAATACTTTCCCGGCAGGGGTTGTGTAGACGGTATTGGCAGTTCCATCCCAAAAGATAGTATAGAGATCTAGATTATTATCCGCGATAAGTATCATTAAATCATCGTCGTCATTTGAGCTGCGTGGAATCATTCGTACGGTTCGAACAGGAGATCCAAGTGTAAAAGCTCCTGTACTAATGTTTGTGGCAGCCGCATCCCAAGTGCTCGTACCCGCAGCATATTTTTTTAATTTAGGAATAGCGGTGTTGTCTGA
The DNA here is from genome assembly GCA_030855825.1 of bacterium. Taxonomy (GTDB): domain Bacteria; phylum Patescibacteriota; class Microgenomatia; order JALYQM01; family JALYQM01; genus JALYQM01. The sequence goes on along the minus strand of JALYQM010000017.1, from coordinate 225,672 downwards.
ATAAACGATAAGTGCGTTCACACCACTTGTCGTCTCGTAGTCCATATCGTAACTGCGCTGAATGCCAGTATCCGTTGCTGCGGCGATCGCTTGGTTGGTGGGGTTTGACCAGGTTGCAGTTGAGCCACTGAAAGTTAATTTATAACAGCGAATAGTTGGAGTTGCTCCGGCGTCTTTATTGCATGCCTGGAATTCATTTGCGCCTGAGCGAGCAACCACTGTCAGCGCCCCAAGGTTGTTGGTTTGCGCCGTGGCTTGAGCGGTTGTTCCCCAAGCGCCACTTCCAGTGCCATTGGCAACCCAAATCCTGGCATTTATTTGTTTGTCAGTAGCAGAGTCGGAGTATACGAGCGCGCCAGTAGTCACGGTGTTTGGACTCCAGGCAAAATCGATAAAGCGTTTGGTGGTAAGTGGAGCAGTCGCAGCGTGTGATGTAATCGCAGACCAGGCTGATCCGCTATAGTATTCCGTAAGTGTATCGGATAATTGTGTGTAGAATGAAGCCATAATCTCGTCGGTGTTGGGACGAGCGGAGGCAATTATAAAGGTTGGAATTTGGCTGGCCCCCAGTGTTGTTAGTGATGTTTGAGCCGCCCACGAAGATCCATTCCAGATACGGGTTTTGGGAATGACCGTATTATCTGAATAGACAACCATAAAATTCCCATTGGCAAGATAGGTTCCATCGAAGTTAAGTACATCCAGAAAAGTTGTTGCGTTCCAGGTAGAAAGTTGAGTGGAGGACCAAGAACTCCCATTCCATACTGAAGCGTAAATTACTTGAGCTGTGCCATTATAATGGCGTGAAATCAGGATTTTTTCCTCCCGAGTAGAGGAGGAATAGGTGCGAGCTGCCCGCAATGCTTTGTTCGTTGCAGAAGTATCAATATCAAAATTGGTAGCGGTTCCCCACGCACCGGTTTTTCCATCAAAGAGCCGGTATGTTACGGTGTCTGCGGTAGTTCCTCCATTTCCGTAAACTAATAAGCCGCCTTTCATTTTTTTCCAGTTAGTCAGATAGGTATTTAAGATTACCGAATTAGAACGTGCTGTGGTTGCATTCCATGAAACTGTTACCGTAATCTTTTTGGTATTGGTATCGCTCGTGCCGCCACTGGCGACAATATCTCCGTTTATATCGCGCTCTACATCACAAACTTTGATAATTCTGGTGTATTTTGATTGTAAGATATCACTGGTGCCACTTGCCTTAAATGTCCAGACGTTCCCCACTTGTTGGATTCCGGCTCCCGAGACACAGAGAGTACTTGAAAGATTGGAATAAACTTGATTCTTGATTGATCTGGCGGCCTCAATACCTTCTGTAGCAAATTGATTGGCAATAGTCTGTTCTACCCCACTTCTATTAGCATCAAATCCTTGTAGAATGATAGTCACTGATGCAACAGAGAATACAACAAACAACGCTGTTGCCAAAATAACTTCTATAACAGAGAATCCTTTTTGCGTATCCATTTTATCTACTCGCTACTCCTTGTGTAGTCACTGTAATTGTCCTAGAGTTATTTCCTGGAGAATTAATAGTAATAACCGGTGTTACGTCTGGAACTCCTGTTCCTTTTGTAAAAATGATTGAAGTAAGGCCGCCGACTGTAACTGACTCATTTACGCTGAAACTTTCGTCAAATGCCGTGTTTCCTGTTGCAAATAAAGTTATCTTATTGGCCGAATAGCGAACACCCCATGTCGTATTCTGTTTGCTCATCATCGAATACATTTGAGCTTTACGAAGTTGTCCAAGCATTTGGTCGGAAGTATTTGCCACCGCGTTTTGATTGAGAAATCGCGAGTAGAAAGTGGTAGTCAGCGTTCCCAGTATGAGGACAATAGCGACGACGAGGAGTAATTCAATGAGGCTAAATCCCTGCTCAAGAAATGATTTATTTTGCTGTTTCATCTTTTTATACTTCCAGTAACCTGATAGATTGGCGAAATTATTGAGAATGCCAGAAATGCTACGAGTAAGCCAACGGAAATAAGAATTATTGGCTCCAAAATTACCGAAAAATTCTTCGCGGTGTTATCTGCTTCGTCAGCAAAGAAATCGCCCAAGTAAATTAACGTATCATCTAACTTGCCTGTTCGTTCACCAATACCAATCATCTTTAAGGCAATCAGAGGAAAGGTTTTATGCTCTGTTTTTGATAAAGACTGTTCAAGACTCAATCCACGTTGCACGCCTTTTTGCATATTTTCAATGTATTTTTTATATACTGTATTCTGTGTCGCGTCGTATTCTGCCTGCAGGGCCATTCCAATGGGTAAGCCACTTCTCATCATAATTCCAAAATTGCGACAGAAGGTTGCGAGTTCTATATTTTGTCTAAATTTGCCAAATACAGGAATATTTAAAATTAAGCGATCCCACCACGATTTAAATGGCTCTCTTGTTATTAGAAGTCTTGCTAGGATTAGAACGGCAAAAATGATACCTACAATCAGAAACCCATGATATTTCATTAAATTAGCGAACCATAATAAAATACGAGTGGATAGTGGTAGGTCAATATCCAGGGATTTAAAGATATCAATCATTTTCGGAAGTACAAAAATACTGATTCCTGATCCGACAATGAGGGCAGTTAAAAATATTATCGCTGGATATAACAGCGCACCCTGTACCTTTTTATTGAATTCGTAATTTTTTTTAAGCTGGATAGCAAGATGTTCCAGGTTTGCCTCCAAGTTTCCTGATTCTTCTCCGATCTTTATTAGGTTAATGTAAAGCGGCTCGAACGTTTTTTTATTGCGTTCCAGTGCTTTATAAAGGGGTTGTCCATTGTTTATATCCTGAGCAACTGAGTGCAGCACTTTTTTAAGTGCACTACTCGAAGATTGTTCGCCAATTATTTCGATGGCTTCAACAATCGGTATACCGCTTTTAATCATCAAAGAAAGGTGCTTAGTGAACAGAAGTTTGTCCAAATAACTGACGCGATCAAAAATTTCTACATCGGAATTGAGTTGCATATGGTTACTCTTTGGTTGCCCGTAATATTTCTTCGACAGTAGTGATACCTTGTTTTACCTTTTCGAGCCCATCCTCAAGCATTGTGGTCATTCCAAGTTCTCTTGCCTTTTGAGTTATCTCCTCTGCATTAACTTTTTTCATTATCAAATCTTTTATCTCTTCATTTACTTCCAAAACCTCAAAAATGCCGATACGACCGATATATCCCGTATTGTGACAAACAGGACAACCTTTACCCATATACAAACGAATTTCTCCTTCTCCACCAAAACACTTCTTAACCTCGGATTCAGAGATATGTTTTTGTAAGTTTTCCGCAGTCTCTGTATATGAAACTCGACACTTATCACAAATCTTGCGAATAAGCCTTTGCGCGATTATGATATTGACCGTTGATGCAATAAGAAATGGCTCAATATCCATATCGATTAAGCGCGGTAGACTCGTCCCTGCATCATTGGTGTGAAGTGTCGAAAGCACTAAATGACCGGTCATTGCCGAGTTAATAGCGATATCTGCAGTTTCTTTATCACGGATTTCCCCAACATAAATAATATCTGGATCTTGGCGGAGAATTGAACGTAGACCTTCTGCAAACGTTAAATTTGTTTTTGTATTTACTTGAATCTGATTGAGCCCTTCAACCTCGTATTCGACGGGATCTTCAATTGTAGCAATATTGACATCGCGTGAATTTAAGATTTTAAGAATCGAATACATTGAAGTAGTCTTTCCTGAACCGGTTGGACCAGTAGAAAGAATCATTCCATACGGCTTATTAAAAGCATTCTCGACTTTTTTGTTATCTGAATCGCTAAATCCAATGTCACTAAGTCCGTACTGTCGCATATGGGAGGAGAGTAAGCGTAATACACATTTTTCACCTTCGACGATTGGAACTATTGATACACGAATATCGATCTCTTCATCCTTCATCTTGAACTTCATGCGACCGTCCTGTGCGCTCTGATGTTCATCGGTGCGTAGGCGTGACTCTACTTTAATTCTGGTAACAACCTGGTCATGGAGAGAGCGTGGAAGAGAGATACTGTCATGTAAGATACCGTCTATTCGGAATCGAACCAGGCTCTGATCTGTGTGTGGTTCAAGGTGGACATCAGAAGCCTTAGAATAATAAGCATTCTGAATAATAGTACTTACTATTTTAATGACCGGAACGCCGATCAAACCGTTACGTGAAGATCCTGGTTCCTGTAATAATTCTGTTATTGCCGATTGAAGTTGTTGCTTGTAGGAATAAATTATTTCTAAGATATTTCTCTCGGTAGCGTAATGAAGATTGATAGGTAGCTTTGTTTTCTTTTCAAGCTGCTTAATAACTTCAATATTTTCCGGGTTAGCTGTGGCGACTGCTATCCCGGTGTTGTCTAACTTGTAGGCAATAATTTTGTGTTTCTGTGCAACATTCTCTGGAATAATCTTCAGTACTACCTCAGGAATCACTACTTTTGATAGGTTTACGTAAGGTATTTTATAATAGTCAGCGATTACTTTGCCAAGATTTTCGTCTGACAGGAAATTTTTTTCTAAAATTGCTTCGTAGAGAGAGATTTTTTGCGTCTGAGCTAATTCTTGCGCCTCTTCAAGGTCTTTAGGCTCGACAAAATTATTATCAAGGAGAATAGAATGTAATTGTTCACTGGAAAGGCTCATGCTACTTTTTAGTGTAGCACATTTTTACTTTGTGTATTCCTGTATTTTTTCTATTATCATAGCAAGCGGTGTGTCACTTTTTACTAGATATTCGATTGCTCCCAGATTCAGAGCCTTTTGTTTATCTTCCGGTTGTCCTAAATTTGAGGTAACAAGAATGGGGATATTTTTATACTTCTCTTGAGCTTTTAACTCCTCCAGCACGCTAAATCCATCTTTTTTGGGCATTATGAGATCGATTAACATAATATCTGGAGTAAAATCCTGGAGCAACATTGCTACTTCGGAACCGTCTTTTGCGATTTTTACCTCAAAGCCTTCTTTTGATAATTTTGCACCGTATACTTTTATTAAAAAAGCATCGTCTTCAGCAACAAGAATTTTCTTCATTCTCCTCCTCTTTTAGCATCCACTATCATTTCTTCAATTAATTTGACAATATCATCTAATCGATATTCTGCCTTAAGAATATATTTGTTGATGCCAAGGGCCAACATATTCTTTACCTTATCGGGGCTCGCTGAATTACTCACTACTATAATCGGTATTTTAGCCCATTGCTCATTTTTTTTCAGCTCCTGCGCGAATCCCAAGCCGTCCATATCTTTGAGATAATAGTCAAGCCATATCGCATCTGGCAGGTGGTCAAGATTTTCTAGATATTCGAGAGCTTGTTTACCGCCAACACACGAAACTGTTTTAATATTATTTTTTTGCAGTTTGGTGGTAATTGCCTGTAATAATATGGCTTCGTCCTCAACTACCATTATTTCTTGTATGACCTGTGTATTCATATATTTACAATACTATGGATGAGGTTGATTGTCTATCGGAAGTGTAAACCAGAATGTTGTACCTTTGTTTTCTTGACTCTTAAACCATATTTTTCCTGATAGCGCTTCAACAATTGATTTAATTAAATATAGACTTAAACCAGAACCATCAGTCTCAATATTTTTTATATTTTCTCCCCTGAAGAAACGCATAAATACTTTATTCTGTTGGACGTCGGGGATTCCCAAGCCGGTATCGGTTATTTGTGTCACAATTTCGTTATCTCGCTTTGATACAAATAGTGTAATCTCGCCACCTTCAGGAGTGTATTTAATAGCATTATCCATCAAATTTGTATAGACTTGGTACAGCGAATTTTTGTCACTATATATTAATGGCAAACTATCATGAATCGATAGGATGAGGGTCTGTTTTTTATTGTCAATTTTGGGTTTCATTTCAATGGTAGTCTGATCAATAAGCTCCCTAATGTCTACAGGGGCACGTTTGAACACCATTTTTCCGGCGTCAAGCGCTGAAATATTGAGCATAGCATTTAATAATTCAACCATTCGAGTATTTGAGTCAAGAATGTTTTGTATGCAGCTTCTTTGTTCGTTCTTTAGTTCTCCTATATCTCCTTGTAACAACATCTCGGTAAACCATTTTATTGCTGTGAGCGGAGTGCGCAGCTGATGTGACGCGATAGTGATAAAATCTGTTTTTGCATAATCAATCTCTTTTTCATGAGTTATATCTTCTAGCACAGCAACAACGTATAGTAGCTCACCTTTTTCATTTTGAACGGGGGCACTATACATGCGTATAACCGTTGGTCGTTTTCCTGGCACACCAAAATTTACCGTCATGTCATCGGCAAATGAGATTATTTTTTCTTTCAGTGTCAAAGCTATGGGAAGTAAATCGGGAGGATAGGGAGCACCATTTTCTTTACAAAATATATTCTGTGTGAGGTAGTTAGACTGAACTATTTTATCACCTAAAATACTTGTTGCATGGTTATTGGCAACTATCACCTCTCCGGTAGGTGCGTATACTAGAACGCCAACGGGAAGGTTGTTAAGTATCGTTTGTTGTAAACTTGATTGATCAAGGACAATTGTTTTTTCTTTATTTAATGTTTCTTGATCAGTCTCGTTAATATGCTCATAAAAATATATTAATATTGATATTACAATAAAACTTGCAATAAGTTGGCGGATAGTAACGAGATTATAGGGGATACTCAATAGCTCGAGTTGTTGGAAGAAAATAATGGTTGTTGTACACGTTGCGATAATGCAAATCCAAAAAATTCCAGCTCGTTTACCTTTTAGGAAGAATGCAAGCGCGGGAAAAGTGGAATACCAGAAGATACCTGTATTCTCTATTCCCCCTGTGATAAGCAAGAAAATAAGTACAACACACATAAGTGCGAGTACGTAAGAAGCACTTGAATCGACTGACTGCATTTTATTAACTCGTAACGAGATTAGGTTGAGGGCCGAGGCGAAGGCAAAGATCAACTCTGCTAACCCATAGGCCAGGTTACCGGAATGTATGTGGACAACACTAAAAATGATGAAACTGACCATACCAACTAAAGAGAAGCTGTTGATATATTTAATTTTTCTTATTCTAGTGATATCATTCATTTCTTGAATACCACTGCTGATGAAATTTTTCCAAATCCCTTGAATCATATTTAAATTGTTTTTATAAATTCACTAATCATAGCAATTATTTCATCAAGCCGATGCTCTGCCTTGAGAATGTATTTTTTAGCTCCAAGTCCAAGCATATTCCTCACTTTTTCTGGACTGGCTGAATTACTTACCACCAGGACTGGTATATTCTCCCATGCTGGGTTTTCCTTTAACTGTTGCATGAAATCTAACCCATTCATGTCCTTAAGATAAAAATCCAACCAAATAGCATCAGGAAGTTCGTCTACATTTTTTAGATAGTCCAGGGCTTGCTGTCCTCCCGTACATGAAAGAACGTCAAAATTACATATTTTTAATTTTTTTGTTATTGCCTGTAATAGTAAGGTCTCGTCTTCGACTACCATTATTGTTGAACTAGTAGCACCCATATGTATTTCTCCGTATAGTAATTATTAATCTAAGGTTACTTCACCTTTTTTAGCCGGTGTACCTGCAGCAGGAAGGCTAAACCAGAACGATGTTCCCTTATTCTCCTCACTTTCAAACCAAATTTTCCCGGTTGATGACTCGATAATTGCTTTAATCAGATATAAGCCAAGCCCAGTACCGTCCGTTTCCACTTTGACAATATTTTCTGCTCTAAAAAATTTCTGGAAGATGCGTTCTTGTTGAAGTTTAGGTATTCCATATCCATTGTCACTTACCTGTGAAATAATTTCATCATCTTTTTTAGAAATGAATACCGTGATTTCCCCTTCCTTAGGTGTGTATTTAATGGCATTTGTTAAGAGGTTCATATACACCTGACGAATCAATCGAGGATCGATACTAATTTTTGGTAAATCAGCGTGAACACTAACGATGAGATTTTGTTTTCGTTCCTCGAGCTTAGCTTTAAGGTCGTTTACTACTCCTTGTACCAATTCTTTCAGATCAGTAGGCTGCGGATCTATCATTATTCTGCCCGATTCGATACGTGAGATGTTAAGAAGTGAATTTACTAATTGGATCATTCGCTCGGTAGATTCACTAATGTTTTTGGTAAAGTCGGTTTGTTCTTGGCTGAGCTGGCCTGCGTCACCGGCCAGAAGCATTTCTACAAACCATTTGATTGCTGAAAGCGGTGTCCGCAATTGATGAGAAGCAAGAGAAATAAACTCGGTTTTCATGCGATCGACTTCTCTCTCTTTAGTAATATCCCGCAAAATTTCAATAGCTCCAATTGTTTTTTCCATATGAATTATAGGAGCGCAAGTAATTCCGAGAGCCATCTTCGCGCCATCTGATTTTTTAAATGTAAATATCTCAGAACATTTTTTGTTTTCTTTCAAGGCCCTAATTAACGGACGTTTTTCTTTTGGCACTAGAGTGTCATCAACATCGTAAAGAGTTATTATGTCTACTATATTCTTGTTAACTACGTTTTCCGGTTTTACTCCAATTATTGAGGACGCCGATTCATTAATCATTGTAATGCTACCTGTATTATCAGTAACGATCATCCCCTCCCCAATGCTGTGAAGAATAGCCTCATCCTCAACTCTTTTTTTATCCACTTTGGTTTTTTCTTCCTCTATATCTTCAAGGGTGTTGAGCATGGCCATTTTCGTGTTTTGAAGTTCAAGAACCTTACTTTGTAGCTCTTCCTGATTCTTTGTACGGAGCAAATTTGTTTCGTTAATCTTATCTGCCATCTCATTGAATGTTTGTGCTAAATCTCCCAATTCATCTTTGTGATGTATTAAGATCTTTTTATCCAACTTGCCCGAGGCAAATTCGCGTGCTGCGTTTCTTAATACGTTAATTCTTTGGAATATGAATTCAGACAAATACACGCCAATGAGAACTGAAAGCAGTATTGCGGCTATTGCAATCGCAATATTAATTTGCACTGTTTGCTTCGCGGCTTGATCGGCAAGACTGTTTCGCTCCTGTAAAAGTTGTAACTCACTGTTGATAGACTGACTAATTAGTTGTTTAAAAAGCTGATGCTGATTGTTTAGCTCGTCCTGAATTCCTAAAATCTCTTCAGGGGATTTTTTTTCTTCCTTTGCTGAAGTGAGATCATTTGCGAGAACAAGTATTTTATCTTGCGTTTGATTTACCTTTTGGATTATTTCCTTCCTACTGATTCCTTCCATTGAACTATTATTAATATAGATATTTTCTAATTGGTTTGCTCTATCAATCGCGGCAAGAAGCTCATATTTTCTGCTAATTGCAGCGTCGGAATCCACTTCGTCTTCGTTTGAATTAATTTCGACTGTTAAGGTCTTTATTTCATTAACAATAGTACTAATCTCAGAAAGAGCTTGAAGGCGTGGAATATTTGTGTTTACATTCTCGGTAAACAGTTCATCTATTCTGATTGCATTTTTAATTCCAATGAACCCGACACTGCCTACCAGCAGGCCAATAAAAATAAATCCACTTATTAATTTAGCTCTAATTGAAATACTCGATAACATAATTATTTTTGTACTAATTTATTTAATACAGCTTCTCCTACTTTTTGCCCCATCAAATAGCCTTGTTCATTATCGTACGGATAATGAATTCCTCCCCATAAACGTGAGTCAGCCGCTTCGTGAGATTTACTTTCCCATGTGCTTTTTTCTTCGGGGAAATAGTAGGAAAGTATCGTAGCTGCCGCTGCTGATAACGTTGCATGTCCATCAGGATAACTCGGGTGATTGGGAGTTGGCATGACAGTTTGAATTGTTTTATCCAACATAAAAGGACGCTTTACCCAGTATGAATATTTGGAATCAAAACACGAGATAAAAGCATCGGCCATTGCGACTGTGAGGATCGCACGTACTTGAAGCACCTTTTCCAAAGAGACTTTTTCTTGATTCATGTGTTCATCAGCTATTTCTAACCACAGTCCCGGAGGAGTTTTTGTACCTGGACCTCCAGCCCAAAAAATAACCGCATTTCTTTGTTCTACTGTTATATTTTTTAAAGCTGTTTTGGTCGTTGCCAATTGCTTTGAGAATTCTGGTGAATTAAAGGGGATATTTTCTTCGGCTCTGAACTGATCTGAACTTGTTATTGCCCAAGTCTTCCAGGATCCAACTTCTCGACCAATCATAGGTTCGGATCCATTCCAATAATCCTTTCCAATCTTTTGTTCATACGGTTTGGTTTGCTTATCATCGATTTCGATTCGCTCATTAACCTTTGACATTACAATTTCTGCTATTTTAGATGAATATTCATCTTCTTGTCCTGCAATAACTATGCCGGTACAACGGGTTGGAAAGAATTCACATAAAATCTTCTTTCTCAAAAGTGATAAATTACCTAGATATTTTCCGTGTGTATTAAATGATAGATTTGCTGCGTCACTTTGTGCAACTGCTAGGTAAGCAAATACTTTTGAAGCAAGAACATCAGTTGATTTATCTAAGATGACGAGATCAAAAGCTGTTTTGTCCGAGAAATAAAGTTCTTCTTTAGTTATTTTTTGGGATGAAGTGAGTGACTTAAATGATTTTAGCTCGTCATCTGTATAGGTGAAATATGTGGGTAGTTTTTCTACTGGTGCTGTAGATTTTAGTTTCGACAGCATGAATATACTTCCTGATAAAAGTAGTACAATCACTATGCTAAATATAATCTTTCTTGACATTATTCCCCCTATTTAGTTGAACCGACTTTTAGCCGCTCTAACTCTTTTTTTAATTCAATCATTTTTAATTCTCTATTTACCATTATCTTGTTCATGCGTTCAGCTTCATCGACTTTTAGCGCGAGTTCGGCAGTTTTTTCTTTAACTCTATCTTCAAGTCCTTGATAGACTTCTTTTAATTTATCTGCCATTTCATTAAAGGATTGACTTAATTGGCCAATTTCGTCAGAAGAACGTATTTCGATCCGCTTATCAAGATCTCCATCAGCGATTTTTCGAGTTGCTTCAGTAAGCTTTTCTATCGGATGAAGTACTCTAAGAATAAAAAGAAGGATTAAGGCATTCGCTGCCAGAACTATTGGCGCTAAGATAAGGGTGATCCTTATAGCACTAGCGATTGCAGCTGCAAATGCTACTTTTGTCGGAACTTCAGTTAATAGCACCCAACCATTTCCTTTGTAACTTAAGTACCCTTTTTCGGTCACTGCAGAGGTGAGGGTCTCTTCTTTACTATCAACACTGGTAGTGACCTCTGATACTGCATTACCGGACAGTGCCTTTTTCAAACTTGGTATTTCACTGCTATCTTTGACAAAGATTCCCGCCGATGAGTCGTCATCGTTGTTGGCTATTTCTATTCCTTTGTTATTGTATAAATTGACTAAGATCGGTTCTGAGGAGCGCAACGTATCTGATATAACGGGCCAGGATAAGTGAGCAATAGCAACTCCCACTACAGGTCGGGCTTCGTCTCGATCGTCGTGAACCGGTACAGCAAAAATCATAGTTGGAGTTTTGGTTTCTTCGGACAAAAAGGCATCGGAATAGCCGGATTTACCCAGTTGCCCTTCGGCCACCAACTTCTGTTGAACCTCGGATTCTGTACCCGTATGAGTTTCTTCCTCCAACCCGAAGATTGTGTTCCCTTTGGTGTTGACTAACTCGATGTTATCCCATGGACCGGTTACGACAGAAAGCTCGCTAAGGCGCCTCGTCAGATCGTCTTCAATCTCAAGGTCCTTTTTTTTATCATTAAGAGTCGCAAAATATTCTTCAATTGTTTCATCTCCGGCAATAGCTTGAATATCATTGAGACGTTCGTATAAAATACGATCGATTTTATCAAGTGTATTAATGGTAAATGTCGACTGTGTTGCCTTAACTTGCTTTTGTAATAATTCTCTGGTGTAGTCGTATGATAAATAGGAAATTATAAGGATTGAAATAACTGATTCACTAAGAATTAGGAGTAATATCTTTATTGATAATTTCATATTTATTGATCAAGGAACTTGGTAGTATACGCCTTAGTGACATCAAAATTCGATTCAAGAATGCCAGCATTTTGTAATTGACGTACTGAATCATTCCATGGAATATATTCCATTGATCCGATAGAGCGTGCTCCCGTTGGTTTAATTAAAGGAATACTTTGTTCAAGAATATGTTTTTCTCTCGCTGGATCTTTATATTGTTCATTTTCATACTTTGCCACGGATAAGAGCGTATCATCTGGGTTACTTACGGCAGTATTCCATCCGCGCAGAGAGGCTTTGACGAATTTTTTTACCAATTCAGGATTTTGAGAGATTGTAGTATTGGAGGCAATCAGAATATCTCCGTATACGTTAATGCCGAAATTCTCAGGTAATAATAGATTATAATCTACTCCTTTTTGCTTTAATAAGTATTGTTGGTCCGTTCTATAGACGTCAATAATATCTGCTCGATGTTGAGTGAGATCCTCTGCCTCGTCGAGGCTATAATCAAGATCTACAATCTTTGCCTCGGTCTTTTTATATTATACCTGTTCATTAAGGCAAGATATTTGACATGAGATTCCTTATTTCCGCCTTTGCTCCCCAACTGCTTACCTTTAAAATCTGATGGTGTTTTTATACCCGATTTCTTTAAACTGACAAAAGCTAATGGTGCTTGTTGGTAGATTACAGCGAGTGCCTTGACTTGCTGACCGCTCTGAATTCCTGACAATAACTCGACTGGTGTACTCACGGCGAAGTCAGCACTTCCGGATGCCACTGCCTGAGTTTGATCAAGACCGTCGGTATATTCTTTAATATCAACGTCAAGTCCAGCCTCTTTATAATAACCTTTTTCTTTAGCTACATAGAGCCCTGCGAATTGTGCCTGATGTACCCAATTTAGCTGTAGAGTCACTTTTTGTAATTGTTTTACCGTATTCTGAGCATTTTTATCTTTCGGCCCGACGAAGAAATATAGTATCGTACCAACAAAAAGTACTAGTATAAAAACAACTAAAATTCTTTTCATAACTCGAGTATTGATGAGTTGATTGCGAATGTCAATTATCTTTTATGGCTTTAAGATCATTATGAAGTTCTGTTTTAAGCATCTCTGCTGTTATTTTAATCTTTGATTCTATATGTGTAATTTTGTCTTGTAAATGACTCCATATTTTATCATGATTGTTTTCTGCATGATTCTGTAAAAATATCTCTTTATCATCTACTGAGAGTTCTGAAAGAATAATATCTAAAATAGTGTGATGCAGGGTATCGCTGGCTATTTGGATAAGATGTTTTTTTTCCTGGGGTGAAATATCCAGAGTATCTAGCTCAACAATGAGTGTTTCAATTTCGATAATGTCAGAATAAAAATGCTTCATATTATTTAGGTTCAAGTGGACCCAACGGAATTGTATCATTTGGATCATCGATAAAAAAGTACACTACTGCTCCCTTTCGAGGCCCCTCCCCCAAGCCTAAATAATGCATAACTTCCGGGGAACCTCCCAGGTGCTTCCCTGTTGACTGACCTGGACCGGCATCAGCGATGTCTGTCACTACAGCAGCACCTGTTTTTGCATTTACTACTAATACTTTACGGTATTTAAAGAAATCTTTGTATTCTTTTACATTTTCATTAAATCCGGGTGCAGCAAACGTTGGTGCTGCGATATACCATTTTTCCTGTTCAATGACTTTCTGAGTTAATTCTTTCTCTGAATTTACAAAATACCTCCATGCTCCTACGCCAGGGGTCATTCCAGATCGGGCGAACATCGCTTTATCATCGTTTGACTTCAGCTGCTTCGTTACCGAATCGCCAGGAAAACGCGGTAAGTGCTGTTCGGCTCCAATTAAACCATAATTTCTATTCATTCTAATTTCTTGAAGTTCAGCCGATACGGTAATGCCAAAATAATCTGTAAGCGTACGGGTGATTGTTTGCCCTTCGGCAGAATTTAAAGCGCGAACTTCTTTCGGCACTTCAAGCGCAAGATCAAGCACCAACGCTGATTTTTTATCTAACTGTCGTGTGGATTGAATCTGGCTCACTAATGGTTGCGGGGCTGGCAGAGCAAGACTTGAGGATATTCCAGTAAACAACATGACTGCACTCATCGAACCAGCGGCAATAGGCTGTAAATGCTTTTCCCACACCTTTTTCTTTACTTCATCATGTCGTGAAGTCCATTTAGATAGAAGTTTATGATAATGAGATTGTCCACTCATACTATTACTATAGCAGATACTATTATTTATTAGGGAGAACTATTGTAAATTGAGTTCCCCCTCCTACTGTGCTTTTTACAGAGATACTGCCGTTGTGTACCGTGACCGTTTTTTTGGCGATTGATAACCCAAGTCCATATCCTGGAATATCGGTTTTTGCTCGAGATTTATCTGCCCGGTAAAATCTATCAAAGATATGGCTTATGTCTTCTTCTGCGATACCCATTCCCTGATCTTTGATAGAAATAACCACTTTTCCGTCGGTTATTTTGGAATATAAATTGATTGCGGTCTCTTTAGAGCTGTATTTAATGGCGTTATCAAGCAGAATCACAAATAGTTCGAGAATGCTTTTTTGGTCGCCGGTAATTGTACTTTCAGCGATTTCATTTACTATTGTTATGTTTTTCTGTTGAGCCATTGGTATCACTTTCCTTACCGCTTCCTGAGAGGTTGCTTTCAATTGGACCACTCCTCGTATATTTTCTGTATCAAGCTTCGGATGTTGCGATAAATTAATTAATCCGTCGGAAAGTGTTTGTAAATTATCTACTTCCTCTAGATTACTTTTTAAAACCTCGCGAGCCTCACTTATGGTAAGATTTTCGTCACGCAAATTTACTTCAATAGATGTTTTTAACGCCGTAAGCGGCGTTCGCAGCTCGTGTGATGCGTCTGTAATGAACTGGTTTTGATCTTTTACCATCTCTTCAATAGGCCTGAGAGTTCGGCCAGCAAGAATGTATCCTGCAATGCCTGATAGTATTAAAATTACTGCATTAATATGTGCTAAGCTCCATATCAACCGATTCTGAGCCTCTTTAAGAACTTCCGGATCGGGAGCAGGTGCAGGAACAGGAATACTTATGCCGTGACCAGGGTTATATATGCGATATCGCTGCGTTTTAAGTGAACGTTCAAGCTCCGTTGAGATCATATTGTAAATAATCATGCTAAAGGAAATACTGACGAGCATAATAATCGCAAGATACCAGGTGGTAAGTTTTAAGCGTGCTGAGCGAAACATTACTCTTCTCCCATCTTATAGCCAAATCCGCGCACTGTATGAATTAAAGTAGTATTCTTAAATGGTCTGTCTATTTTATTTCGTAAATAGCCAATATATACCTCCACTGTATTAGGAAGAATGTCAGCATCATAGTCCCAAACATGCGCTATTATCTGCTCCTTGGTAAGTATCTGATTGGGATGTCGCATTAAGTACTCAAGTAAGGCATATTCTTTGCTGGATAATTGAATAGCTGTATCGTTACGTTTAATAGAGTAGGTTATAGTGTTTAATGAAAGATTTCCAATTTTTAGAGTGGTACCTATCGTGTCTTTTGGGCGGCGTAATAGTGCTTTTACTCTTGCCAATAACTCTTCAAATGCAAATGGCTTAACAAGGTAATCATCAACCCCGCTATTTAATCCTTCAACCCGATCAGACAATTGGCCTTTCGCGGTGAGCATTAAAATGGGTGTGTGGTTTTTTTCTGCACTGAGTTTTTGGGCTATTTTCAGACCATCAATCCCCGGAAGCATTCGATCCAAAATTATTACATCATAGCTCTCGGACTCTGACAGTTCGAACCCTTCATTTCCGTCGTATGCAAGGTCAACGGCTAAATTCTCCTGTTCGAGTCCTTTTTTTATTGCTGCTGCTATTTTGTGCTCGTCTTCGATAAGCAAAATTCTCATACGCTCATTATATCAAAGTGGAGCTGGGGAATGGCTGAGAGGGTTTCGTTATTTTAGTTCCGCAAATCGGGCATTCCTTTTTTTTGTAGATCTGCAAATGTTTTTTTAATTCGAATATTTTTCGCCACTCATAGAATTGAAAGGAAAATGAAATCTGCCTGTCAATTATTTTTTTGAGCCGTTCATCAGAAATATCTGCAATTCTCGTTCGCGGAACCTACCCCTGCTTAACTTGAAATAAGAAATGATGTGGGTGGTTCAGTTGTTCTTCTCAAATGCTGACTTAATTGAACTACTCGTTTACCAATGACTTCTTCAGCAAGATATACTAAGGGATTTCTACTTCGCCATGCGTTCGTAATGTTGCAACCATTTCACGATATCTTTTAGGAATGCTTGATTCCGGGGCTACTTGAATCTGTGGCGTTTCCTGCATGATTCCTCCTTACTTGTTCGGGGGCAATTCGGGGAAATGGCATTTCTTATATTTCTTACCACTTCCACACCAGCAGGGATCATTGCGTCCTATTTTAAAATCATTCTTAATAGGCTGGGAACCTGCCTGATTCATCGCTTGCTGAAATGCGAGTTGCCATTTGGAATCGTTTGCAGGTTCGGGTGAATTCTCTGATGGATTATCTACCGATGCCGGACTTGCCGGTAAAGCAGTAGCTTTGCCTAAATCAGCAGAGCTTGATGCGTTCTGATCGGGACCAACTTCGTAGATATTTTTAAATGCATTTTGCATTAATAATTGATCGGCATTTGCTGGGAGAACTCTAAAGATGCGACGAACTACTTCATAGTCAACGCTATTGAGCAATCTTTGGAAATATTTGAATGCTTCGGCTTTATATTCCACCAATGGATCTCGTTGACCATAGGCACGTAGACCAATTCCATCTCTTAATGCAGTCATTTGATCGAGATGATCAATCCATAATTCATCAAGGGTTGAAAGGTATACTGCCCGTTCCATCGTCGCGATTGCTTCAGCGCCAAACTGTTGTTCGCGTGTCATATATACTCCGGCGATTACATCTTTTAAATAGGCAGAAATTTTATGTGGTTCTTTTTGCTCGATGATTTCTTTATTGAGTTGCTGTCGAGAATTATCATCAAACGGCACCACTTTAGCAATTTCATCAGTTATTCGTAAATAATCTTCTTCGGCATAACCTGCATCGCTTTCGAGTCCAACTACTAAATCGATCTCTTTATATAATTTTTCTAGAATTTCTTCCTTTAATGTTCTCTGACTTTCTTTAATCACTTCCTGAACCGCTGTTTCGCTGTCACTTATGTCTTTTTCGATCTGCTTTAATTCGACATTGGTAGTCTCCGGTTCTACAATTTCTCCTTCCACTGCTGAACCTTTTACATTTTCGGTGTCTGATGATGGAAGATTCTTTTTTGTATCTGGAATAATCACTGATTCGAGAATCTGCTTGCGAACGCCATATACAATTTCGCGTTGTTTGTTCATGACATCGTCATACTCAACAACGTGTTTGCGTTGATCAAAATAAAAGCCTTCTACTTTTGTCTGCGCATTTTGAATTGCATTTGAAACCATTCTGTGTTCGATAGGTACATTGTCCGGCATCTTGAGTAATGACATTACCTTCTGAATCTGCTCGCCACCGAAGATGCGCATGATTTCATCGTCAAGTCCGACGAAGAATCTGGTAGTTCCCGGATCACCCTGGCGGCCGGCACGACCGCGAAGCTGGTTGTCGATACGGCGGGATTCGTGTCGCTCGGATCCGATAACAAATAGTCCGCCCAGATCTTTAATCTCCTGCGTTTTCTTTTTCCATTCTTCGAGCTGCTTGTCAAAATCCGGTTCAGTAATATCCGGTGACATTTTCGGTTCATCACCGCCGAGTGCGATATCGACACCGCGACCGGCCATATTGGTGGCAATTGTTACGGCTCCTTTTTCTCCTGCTTTAGCAAGAATAAGCGCTTCGCGTAGATGGTTTTTAGCATTCAAAACTTCATGTTTAATGCCTTTGTGTTTCAGGAGTCGACCAAGCAGCTCGTTGTGTTCGATGTCGCGTGTTCCGACTAGGATTGGCTGTCCTGTTTTATTTACGGCTTCAATTTCTCGGCCAATTGCTTCTACTTTAGCCCGCTCGTTTCTGAAAATATAATCCGGTAAATCTTTTCGCGACATGTTGCGGTTGGTTGGAATTACGACAACATCCATTTTATAAATTTTATGAAACTCTTCAGCTTCTGTCGCAGCAGTACCCGTCATACCAGATAGTTTTTCATAGAGACGAAAATAGTTTTGAATAGAGATTGTCGCAAGTGTTTTTGATTCCTGCTGGACTTTTACCCCTTCCTTTGCCTCAATCGCCTGATGCAATCCTTCAGAATACCGACGACCATACATCATACGACCGGTGAATTCGTCTACGATAATTATTTCTCCATCTTTGACGACATATTGCTTGTCTCTCTCAAACAGAGAGCGTGCCCTGAGTGCATTTTCGGCATGATGAATCGTTTCAAAATCTTTTTCATATAGATTGTCTACGCCGAGTCGTTTTTCTAACTTAGTTATGCCGTTTTCGGTGAGATGAACTGTTCGCAATTTTTCATCGATAACATAATCCAGTTTAGGATTTAATCCTTGAATTAATTTGGCAAATTCATAGTACTTATCTGTTGGATCGGTATCTGGTGCTGAAATAATGAGTGGGGTACGGGCTTCGTCAATAAGAATTGAGTCAACCTCATCGACGATGGCGAAATAATGGCCCCGCTGCCCCATATCTTTTAAATCCATTACCATGTTGTCTCGAAGATAGTCAAAACCGAATTCGTTGTTAGTGCCGTACGTTATATCTGCGGCATAGCCGGCTCTTCGATCTACCTTTTTTAAATGTTTTAATCGCCAGTCCTGTGCCTCCGTATTGTTATACTCCGGATCGTATAGGAGCGTTGTTTCATGAATAAGCACTGATGAAGACAGACCAAGAAAGTGATAAACCGACCCCATCCAGCCGCCGTCGCGTTGTGCAAGATAGTCATTGACCGTTACAACATGCACTCCCTTTCCCGCTAGAGCATTTAAATACACTGCTGATGTCGCAGAAAGTGTTTTTCCTTCTCCAGTTTTTTGCTCAGCTACTTTGCCTTCATGAAAGGTTATACCTGCCATAAGTTGGACATCGAAATGGCGTTGTTTATTTACTCGTAATGAAGCTTCACGGACAACGGCGAATGCTTCAGGAAGGAGCTCTTCAAGAGTCTCACCTCTTTCTAGTCTTGCTTTAAACTCAATTGTTTTTGCTTTTAAGGCAGCATCACCTAGGGTATTAATTGAAGATTCGATCTCATTTATGCGATCAACAATTTTTCGGTATCTTTTTATCGTTGACTCGTTGGAGTCAATTAATTTAGTTAGAAATTTAAACATAGTTTGATCCTTTTTGGGAAATTAGCACTTACAGTGTTACACTGCGTATTATACGGAATAGTGAGGGAAAAAGATAGAATAAATTATGCTGCCATTTCGAGTTGACGAAAAGGAGCCCTAGCTTTTCTACTTGGTTCTCTTTCGTTAGAAATACGCATCCGTTGGCATTGATCTATTAAAGAGTCTTTCTCAGACAAAAACCACTTAATAAACGCACCTCTTAATTGATCGTTGAATTCTCCTGATTCCATGCATGTGAGTACTTCGTGGTAACAGGAATCCAAGTCTAAATATTTTGAAGAGTAGGGTCTAAATAGCATGGCATCTAGAGAATCTGCAACTGAAATAACTGATGCAAAAAAACTTTGTTGTCCACAATTTTCCGGATAACCGACTCTTCCACATTTTTCAGGATTCCATTTTAAGTGATGCTCTCTAGCGATTCGTATAACTTCTTTTACTGCCCAGTGATCTGCTATGCCATGTACTTTTGCTACACTCTCGATTACTTTGGCTCCTAATTCAGAGTGTGGTATCACAAACTCCTGAAATTGAGCAGGAGTTATTTTTGCAAATAAATCTAATATGTCTTCGGTCCAAGCGACCTTGCCATTATCATGCTCGAGCGCTCCGATAACGACTATTACCATGCTAATGTCCTGCGGTAAATTCGTATACTGAGTAATCTCCTCCCCCATAGCCTCTGCAATCCTACGAGATATTGCCGTCACTCTATTTACATGATCTCTTACCCTTGAATCTAGGATCGGCATCATTTCATCGTTTGATAGCTTCATCAGCATACAACGTATTTCGTCAAAAGTATTTAAATTTAATTCTTGGTTATTTACAAAAAAACCGCCTTCAAGCGGTGGATTTTCATATTTATAAGGACTTTTTAATTCGGGGCATGCCGGTGAGAAGACCGGCCTGTTGACGACATCGACTGGCAATTTTCGATGGCTAGTCCGCGATGAATCTGTTCGCACATCCCTTCTGTTATATTCAGGAGGGCGATGCAGTGATACGTGATAATTAGTTTCATGCATTACTTATAGTTTTATGCTATTTAAATTAGAATTCAATCCTGCAATTGAGTATAACTTAAGTGTAAGGATACGCACGTAAGTCTAATACATGTAGATATGTATAATTATATAGTTTATTGATAGTAGGGTTTCTGTAGTGAGAGCTTACTTACTGGAGTAACTTACTGTGCGAATAAGATAGAAGAAATATAAAAACAGAAAAATCCCTCATGCATGTGTTATGACCGTTGTAGCAATGAGGGATTTAAGAAAAACTACTTTCGCTTTTTTGTAGCTTTTTTCTTTGCTGTTTTTTTTGCTGCTTTTTTCTTTGCTGCCATGAGTAAATTCACCTCCCCTTAAAAATAATTTAGCTAACTAACTATTAATATTCGTACTAAATTATTACTAAAATTATTGTGAAGAAATCACAAATATATGTCAAGAGGTCAATTTACTGCTAGCGGTGATTGAGCGTATATAAGGAGATTATCGAGCCCTGAAAATCCTGCAATTATTATTTCATTTACTGATGAAAAATAGTTAGATAATTCCTTTTTGTAACTACTCAATTCGCGATTATTCTCATCGGTATAAATTCTATTTGTTATAAGGGTACCATTTCCACTAAGATAGTGAATAATATTTTGAATTTTATTTCTGTTCTTTGTATTGAAATTAAAATTATCCGAAATATACGTATCGAGGCAGATTACGTCAAAATAATTTCTATAGATTTCGTTATTTTTCTCAAGCCATCTATTTGCATCGTCCTCTATAATTTTAATATTGGGAAAGTTATCTAAGTCAAAAAAATCTTTTGAGACTTTTATAATAACCGGATCCAATTCTATACTTATGACGTCGGAAGCAGGATATTTTTGGCTAAATAATTTTGGAATAGTTCCTCCACCGGCACCTAACATGAGGACACGAGGCTTTGTAACCACTTCAGGAAGCGGTACGCTTAGAACACCATCCCAGTAGGTTCCTTCAAAACGTTGTACATTGTCGGACCACATACTCTGTTTAACGCCATCTACATATAGTTCGCGTACGTCGTAATACTGACGCACTTTTATTTTTCCGGAAATCGGTGAAACTTCTTCGTGCAGAATTTGAATTTTTGATGCCATGTTACTTTTTCTTTATTTCAGAAAAACCGGTATATGGAATTAATACATCAGGAATTTTTATGGAACCATCTGACTGCTGATAATTTTCAATAATAGCAACTAACATACGCCCAAGTGCAACACCGGTGTCATTAACTGTGTGACAATATCTTTTATTACCTTCTTTATCAATGTATTTAATATTAAGTCTTCTTGATTGAAAATCTGTCGCATTCGTATCGGTCATAACTTCCATAAACGCTTTTTGTCCGGGAAGCCAAACTTCGGGGTCTGCCTGCATCGCAGCGGCAGCATAGCCTGAATCGCCTGTGCATTTTTGCACAATATGATAAGGAAGTTTTAGCGATTGTAAGAACCAGTGATTAACATCCATTAACTCTTGATAAATTGCTTCACTTTGTTCAGGGGTACAGACTACATCCATTTCTAGTTTATCGAATTGATGAACACGCTTTAACCCGCGGACATCTTTACCCCAGCTTCCTACCTCAGATCTAAAACAGGGAGTTATTGCTACCATTTTGTATGGCAGCTCCTCTTCTTTTACTGTCTTGTCCATGAAAAACGCAAAGTTTGAAGGTTCCGAACTTCCTACTAAGAATAGGGAGTTTTTTTCCTCAAGGTAATCACTTTTAATTTCATAAACTTGATCAGCACCTTCAGGTAAGTGACTTGTTCCAATGAGCGCTGGTTCTTTAACAAGTAATGGTGGAATTATTGGAACGAAGTTTTTAGGATATAGATGCTGTAGAATATAATTTTGAATGGCAAACTGCAACTTTACGAGATCTCCTACAACATATACGAATCGGGTCCCTGATACTTTAGAACCTTGTGTAAAATCAGCAAGATTAAGTTCTTCGAGAATATCCTGATGGTGTCTGGGTGTAAATTCTTTATCTGCATGCAATAAATTTTCTGGCATGTATTTTGCAGCGTCGTAGCCTTTTCCTAATTTTTCTTTGGGTATTTCTCCGGTATCCGGCCGCCATGCAAATATCTCTGGATTATCCATATCATCTATACCAACGGTAACTTCTGGGAGTGGAATATTAGGAAACCACAATGCAATCTCATTCCATTCTCTTTCTATAGGAAGTATTTGTCCTTGTAGTTGCTGTTCTTTTTCTTTTAAGATCTTTCCTTCATTCTTTATTTCTTCCGTTCGTTCCCCGGTGGATAGTTTCTTGGCAATCTCATTTCGCTTTCTGTTTGTTTCTTCAATACCCTGTAATAGAATAGTTCTTTGCTTATCTAATTCGATCCACCTGTCTACATTTGCTTTCGAAGCGTCGGCTCGCTTGTTCTTAATGATTTCTTTTAATTTATCCGGGTTTTCTCTAATAAATTTTGGGTCTAGCATATTATTGTCCTTATATAATTTTATTCTTTTAGCGTAATTATACTATGAAGATGCATTTACATGCATGAGGCATGGACAATCTTTAGGATGGTGTGGTCAAGTAAAACTCGGAACATATAAATGGTCTGTTTTATTAAATTGTATTATTCTCTTTTCAGGTTGAATTTGTACTTCAGATATTGATGCTTTGTCAAGCGTATAATCCCAAATGGCTACGGCTGATTTACCATCTAAACACGCTAGTATAGTACGAATGATTATATCATGAGTGATGACAATAACATTTTTATCAAACAGCTCATCATCAATAAGGCTTTTGAGAAAAGAATCAACCCTGACGACTACCTCGTCTAACTTTTCGCCATCAGGAATAATTGCAGATAACGGGTCCCTTTTCCAATTCGCCCACACTTCCGGATATCTGTTTTCTATTTCTTCGGGGAATTTTCCCTGCCAGAGACCCAAGTTTATATCGCCTAGGCGGCCATCCCGCTTAATTTTCAACGGGATTATTGTTGCAATTATCCGCGCGCACTGATTCGCCCGATGAAGATTACTTGTATAGAGAGAACTTATTGTCTGCTGCCTGAGTTGGTTTGCTATCTTTTTTGACTGTGCCTTCCCTAAGGCTGTTAATGAAGTGTCAGATTGACCTTCGCATCTTTCTTCTTTCATCCAGGTACTTTCTGGTTGATTTATGAGGTAAAGTGTAACCATGTATGAAAGTATAACAAAAAACCCTGTGCGATGTGCTACAGGGTTTTTAAGAATTCATAAGAATATTTATTCAATTGAGAGGACTTTATAGGTTATTTTACCAACTGGCGCGTCTACTTCTACAGTAGATCCGACTTGTTTGCCTAAAAGCGCGCGTCCAAGTGGGGATTCGTGCGAGATCTTTTTTAACCGGGGATCTGCTTCTTGTGCCCCGACAATACTAAACGTATCGTCCTTACCGTTAATGTGTACCTTAACTGTTGAACCCATTTGAACATTATCCGTGCTGGTCTGCTCTATCACTGCAACATTTTGGAGTATTTGCTCAAGTTCAAGAATTCTTCCCTCGATAAATGACTGCTCATCTTTTGCTTCTGCATATTCAGCATTTTCTGATAAGTCACCATACTCACGCGCCTTTTGAATGCGTGAAGCTATTGAGTGACGTTTATTATTTATTAAATCGGAGTACTCTTCCTGAAGAGATTTAAGACCAGTTGCTGTTAAATATACCTGCTTAGAATCCTTATTGGCAGACACATGCTTTTTTAAAATTTTTGCTTTCATTTCTCGATCTCCTGTGGATATTTTTTTAATGCCACCTGCCTTTTGAATTTCTCTAGTGGTAAAGACGTAGGTTAACACAACTTGGGTGATAAGTCAATATTTAAACATGCGAGTATTCACTCATTTAACCTATAGTTAAGGCGATATCTCTCTCCACACAGACGAAAGAGATCCCAGTTGTGGCGCTGCTGTTAATAGCAATTCTGGACGATAAATGAACTTCTCGCCCGGGAGGGGTACTTCTGGTTTTCCTTTTCTGTTAAGGTTAAATCCGGACTTAGCTAAAAACATTCCCTCGAGTGTAAGTGAGGAGTCGTTTACAGTGAGTCTGGATGGGTCGCACGTATTAAGAATGAATACAGAATCACAGGCAGTATCTATGACCCCATCTGCAATGTAGATACCGCTAATGACGCCGTTAGTTTGGTCGTTAACGTTAGTACCAATACCTATATTTTTGGAAGAAATAATTGCAAGTGATGATTTGCTGTTTTGGTTACCAAAAATATCGATTGAAGTACGTATGTACACGTTTCCGTTTACAAATAAGACGATTTGCATATTCGAATTTCTAAGATTCGGCAAATTATTTAAAGCGGTGATTGTTAGATCACCATTATGTACATAGAATCCGGATTCGGTTATCTGATTGAGATTTGCAATTTCCTTACTATTCTTAATGGTATCTAACATGTTGGAGTAGGTGAACTTTTGTGAATTTACGGTATATGTGTTTGCTCTCCAGTTTTTGGTGCTTAGCTGATTATTATTTGGGCGCACAACTGCAGATCCACTATGCGTCAAAATGCCTGGCGTCGTCCCTTTAATAAATTTTTCAGATCCTGGCATATCGACCAAAAGGCCTCCTTGGGAGTGAACATCTCCACCATTCTGAGTCTCAAAATATGGTCTAGAACTGACAATTTCTACTTGAGTATTATTGATATTTTTTTCCGAACCATTGCCATATTTAATGATACTATCAGGATCCTTATCTACTGGAACTTTCTGACCTGGAGTGCTTGGAGTTGTTGGAGTCACCATGAAATATATCAATAGCTGATCGTTCGGGGGGAGAAGCGCAATAGTTATCGTAAATCCTTGGCCGTCCTGTTGTGTAAGGCAGCTAGATCCGCAACTTGAAGTTATATCTGTTCGGGTTCCATTTGAAGCCAGTTTAATCAGTGTGAAAGTACTCGAAGAGAAAGGAGAAATAGTAAAATTAGCGTTATTTATTCGCTCTGTAATTGTCACAGACGTCCCGTTTGTAGGATTGAAGGTGTCTGACTGTCCTTTTACTGCAATTTTGACCCAGTACGATTTATTAATTTCGATAGGATTAACCTGCTCTATATCACGTCCAAACGCATAGGTTCTTAAATTTCCTATGGTTTTATTCGTGCAATAAGTTCCGCAATCTGGTGGAGGAGTGACAGGGGGAGTAGGCGATGGACTTGGTGTTGGGGTAGGACTTGCAGAACGTGTTGGAGTTGGACTCACGGAACGAGTAGGACTTGGACTTGCTGAGCGTGTAGGACTCGGAGAAGCAGAACGAGTAGGTGAGGGAGATGGAGTTCGAGTAGGGGTCGGTGTTGGTGTTTGAGGAAAGAATGGATTTGGACACGTATCAGGATACGCGATACCTTCTAAATCGTTGTATGTAGTACCAATCAATAAGTTAGCGACTTTAATCTTATTAACCGGATCATATGAGAACATTTCAATGGTCGTACTACCTTGCCCGGTACTCATCAAAAGGGTTCCATCAGCAAGTGTATCCATCCCCTCAACATAAGTCGGTAAGCTCGTAGTTATAGTTGTTATCGCTTTAGTTGCGTCGTTGTATGCAAATAAAGAACGGCTATCTTCTCTAGTGAAATAAAGGAGCTGACTGTTGCTACTCCATGCAATCGCTTCAACATTAGTAATGCCAGAATTAGAATAAACAAGTGTCGTTGAACCATTGGCAATACTTATCCTACGTAGTTGATTATTACCTTTATCCCATCCCCATAATGAGTAATCACTTTTACGAAATGCGAGCGATGCTATTTCTTGAGTTTGAGTATCTCCAATTGGTGTAATAGCTCCCGAGGCACCATCAATTGTTATTAGTTTTCTTGCGAGTGAACCTCCCTGTATAACAGCATAAAGCACATTAGTGACCGGATGAATTTCTAACGACTCGACATCATACCCCGCTCTGGCAGGTCCAAGGGTTGCCGCAGTCTTTGTGTTTGGATTATAAGTAATAAATTGTGTATCAGAACTTCCGGAATCTTGCACCCCATAAATTAAACAGGCTGCTGTTGCCGCATCCGCCGAGGTTACCGCATTACTTTGAAAGGTGACGGCAAAAATTCCGGCAATTATTGTAGCAAGCAGAAAAATAGATGACAATTTTTTCAATTTATACATAGATATTGATTTCAAGTACGTGTTCTAAATCAGTGTACGCGTATTTATTCCTGCATGTCAATTTGAAGAATTGTGCTTGTTCTGGCTAGATTCTTATTGTAAATATTCCAGCCATTTATAGTTTTTACGTCCGATACTTGCAGCCGTTGTAACCAAGAAGTCTGGGCGAAAAACAAAACGTTCGCCGGGAATCGTTGTTGAAATCGGACTTCGGTCCAGCGAGAATCCACCTTTTGATGGGTTATATATTCCTGAAGAGTCGACGGAGTTAGAAAATACTACTCCTTCTATAGTCAGCTGATTACTTGTTAACGATCCCCCCAATGAGGGAGAACAATCGTTGCTTGAATTAAATGAGCTTGTTGAATTGCAGGCCGTATCGATCATTCCGTCTGCAATAAATACCCCTTGAATAAAATTGACTGAAGGGTCAATACCAATTCTACCTTTGACTATAAAAATAATGATACTTAGGCCATCCTCTTGCACAGAAAAGTCTGCGTCTATATACAGGTCACCAGGGATAAAGAACACGATTTTCTTACCTGAGATATTTTTGCCTGACCAGCCACTGCCTTTAATGGTATATTTAACATTATTTTGACTGGTTGAATCTATGTAATATCCTGAGTTAGTAAAATCATCGATTCCACTAATATTTTTTATATTTTCCGGTGGAATTAAGTTCAGATATGATTCGTAAAGTGAATTATAGCTTTGCTGCAATGGATCATATGATAAGGAATAATTTCTTAGCTCTCTATTTTTAATACTTGCCGTACCATTCCCATAATTTGCCCCTCCCCTATGGATTACAACACTATCTCCGGCAGTAGCGAAATAATCTGTCGACTGGCGCAGCTGAGAGAAGATTGAACTATTGAGACTATTCGACCCTGAATATACGTCTCCCCCTGCGAAAGTCTGAAAGAAAGGTCTTGGATTATTGATTACTACTGAAACATTGTCTATTGCAACCGTTGCTGGAAGATCGACATAGTTAAGTGTACTTGAATTATCATCAACAGGAATTAATCCCGTTGAACTTGCTTTAGTAGTTACCCTAAAGTAAACATAACGTGTATCTCCGTATTTTAGGGGGTCAAGGGTCACGGAAAATGAATTTAAATTTCCACCACTGTATACTTTGGAAGTAATACAATTAAGAGAAGGACAAATTGAAGAGGTACCTTCAATTTCACCACTGGCGGACCCTTTAGTTATCTTAAATGTTCCAATCGTCGGATTAGTATTGTAAACCGGTTCGTCTATTTTGAAGTTAGTGACATTAATTTTTTCATTGACCTTAACAATGCTATCAGTTACCCCACCGGGATTTGGGGAAGGATTGGAAGATCCTCCCGTTGCAGTAATATCGGTACGAATTGCCTGCAATGAATCCATTATTTCTTTTTCTGACTCCCCTGAATAGCTTTTACCTCCTGTAGCATTGGCTATAGTTCTTAAGTAATTAGAATTCTGGTTGGTAGGATTGCTAAATGAAATTGTATATATCTTGACTCCATTATCCGCTGCCCGCTGAACTATTGTCCTGCCTGAACCGTCGATTTCGGCGCTCGTCATCGCATAAGGAGGAACTCCTTCTCCACCGTCCGAAGCTAAAATCATATATTTTTTGGCTCCAGCGCGACTTACATTTCCGGCATTAACACCGTTGACTCCCCAGGTACTTTTGCTATAAGGAGTATTGTCTGATCGTTTAGGATTTCCACTTAATATCGGAGTAAGTTGAGTATCAGCTACACTAATTCCTGCACCAATACTTGTGCCGCCCCCATTAGAATCTCCGAAGCTTGAACAGAAGTTAACATCTCCGCCTGAGCTAAAGGTAATATTATTAAATATCCCTTTAAGGGTATTTTGTTGACCTGAGATGCTTTGGAGCGGAAAATGCAGCGCCCCAAATCCCCTATACTTACCGTCGCCGGATTTCGAATAGTCCTCGTATACCCATTTCACGCGAACCGGTGAGGTAGCGTAATCTCTGCAATAGCGAAAAGAACTAAACCCCATATAGTCATTGGTTTTAGCGTTGTCTATAAACCATTTTAGGGCATTAGCCGCTGCCGTATATCTTATGATTTGAGTTGGATCGACCGATGATTTATCTATAGTGTCGGCCATACTGCTTGAACTATCGATTACCAGCATTATATCTGCTCCAGGTGCAGATGGTGGCGATGTCGGAATTGGCGAGCTCGATGGAGGAGTAACTGTATCCTGGCCATTAATGGTTAGCCTGACCCAGTAAGATTTATTTAACTCAAGTGTGGTTGTAGGGATAAAATTACCGCCGATAGGATTAATGGAGCCAATCTCTTTAAGTGAGCAATTTGCCCCACATGAAGCACTTTTCGCTTGGCTTTCCCATCCTATTTTGATAAATAATGCGAGAAAAGCAAATGAAAAAATAATTAACAAAAGTTTTTTCATAAACTTAATTTCCTACGTACTATGATCATAGCGTATGTAGGGCCCCCTATGTTAATATATATATTGAACTTGTATTTCGAAAACTAATTACCTATTATTATGTTATCTTCTATGAAAAATTCCGCATTCAAAACTCTAGCTATTGCAAGTGGGCTCAGCTTATTGTTTTCATTAGGAACGTTTTATTCCATCGGAAATATTCGCAATAACAACTTTACTCACCAAGATACTATTGAAGCACAAAGCCTCGCCTGCTCAAATGAAACTTTATCTACAATTGGGAATATTACCTTTTCCAATTCAACTTTAAATTATGGAGCTCAGGTTGAATGCTTGTTGCCAGGTACTATTATGTACCAACAAGAGAATAGATTTACTTTTTTTAATACACCTTCTTCACTTCAGGGTAGACAAATCGCTTTTATTAAAACAGAAAATATAGCAATGAAAGCGAATCCGCAACTATCCTGGAACGTCCAAATTACGAGGCCTGCCGACTTCTATGTTTTTTATCGCAAGATTCCAGGCCAGACCTTTCCCAGTTGGCTATCATCCTACACGAAAGTGACCAGTGATAACTATTCCAATTTATTGTCATTTTTGTTACGAAAAAATGACCAAGGATTAATAGGTGTTTATGATATCTATAAAAAAACATTAAATAATGCCTCCTCTGTATCTCTTGGACCTGCATCTTCAGCCTCTGGAGAAGCTTTTTCAATGTATATCGCTGGTGTATCTCCACAAACTGCAGCTCCGAGCAGCTCATCCAGTCCTCTACCTTCGGCACAGGCAAAAACAGGTATATGGTTGTCAGCGACAGAAATCGCGCGATTACCTACAACTGGAGTTGCGTGGTCCAGTTTGAAAGCTCGTGCTGATAGTGCAATAGGAACGGCTAACTTAGCAGATCAAAATCTTCAACACGATCAAAATACACTAGCGGTTTCACTTGTAGCAGCGAAAACAGGTCAGCCGAACTATCGAGCAAAAGCAGTAGCCGCGATTCTTTCAGCTATTGGTACTGATGCTAATAGTGATCCTGATTGCGAAACATCACCAAGTAAGGCACGCTCGCTTGGCCTTTCTCGCAACTTGCCTAGCTATATAATCGCTTCAGATATAATTAACCTAAGATCAGGAACTGATGGGGCGGATGGGAAACGTTGGGAAGACTATGTTAATTACATTCGCTTCAAAAAGAATTGTCGAAATAATGGCAGTGTTCCTGAATACACCTTAAGTGAATCACATGATAATGGTTCAAGTAACGGTGATGCGCTTGCCGGCGGTGCTAGAATGGCGGCCGCTTTATATCTTGGTGATAAAGCAGAGGTAGAGAAAGCATGGCAAACGTATCAGAGATATTCTGGCGACAGCACAAAATGCCCGTCTTGTAAACCGAATATTAATGATGCCGGTATCACGTGGTCACACACCGCTAATGTAGGATCACAAGTGGCTGTTAATCCTGCAGGCTCTATAAAAAATGGACAACGTATAGACGGGGCAATAGTCAATGATCAAGGCCGTGGGGGTGCATTTAAATGGCCACCTGGATATACGGCCTATCCTTGGGAGGGACTGCAGGGATTTATTATGCAAGCTGAGCTATTACAGCGTGCTGGATACCCTGCATATGCAATTCAAAATAACGCGCCTCTTCGTGCTCTAGACTATCAGTACTATTTATCTCAGCAATTTGGAGCTCAGTGGTTTAATGATGAGCCGTGGGTGACCTGGGTTGTAAATAAAGCTTATGGAAAAACTTATCCAACTAGAGCCGTAAGTGGTGGTGGCAAAAACATGTCGTGGACAGATTGGTCCCATCAATAAAGCCATGCACTTGTGATAAATCCATAGGCACGGTATAATTCAAAAGCGACTTTACCACTATGGATAAATTACATATCTCTCTCAGTGCTGAAAAAATCTTTGAACTTGGCCCTATTGCTGTTACAAACAGTATGTTTACGGGATGGATTGTTACGTTGTTTATCTCACTTATACTTCTATCCATTGTGAGCAAATTCAAGAAACGACCTGGTGTAGTTCAAAGTCTTTACGAAATGGTATATGGATTTGTTTATTCAACTGTTCACAGTGTACTCGGTAAGGATTTAACTGATAAGCTGTTCCCCCTGTTTTTGACATTATTTCTTTTCATAATGTTTGGGAGCTGGGCAGGCCTTTTACCGGGTGCGAATACTATCGGATTTTTTGAAGAGTCCCATTCATCAGATATTCACGCCGAAAAGATCCCCGTGCCAATTTTTCGCGCAGTTACTGCTGATATTAATACTGCAATCGCACTTGCGCTGATTGTGGTTATTCTTATCGAATATTTAGGTTTTAAGCAACACGGTGTCGGTTATTTAAAGAAATTTTTTAATTTTTCATCGCCTGTTAATGTTTTTGTAGGGTTGCTTGAACTGGTATCGGAGGTTATGCGTATTGTAACTTTTTCGTTCCGATTGTTTGGAAATATTTTCGCAGGCGAAGTCATTTTAGCCGTTATGTTGGCCTTAACTGGCACTTACCTCGGATTTCTTGTCTTCCCGTTTCTCGCATTTGAAGTATTTGTCGGAGTAATTCAGGCACTGGTATTTGTGATGCTCACGTCAGTGTTTATTAATTTAGCAGTTGAGCATAATGATCATTAAAGGAGAAAGAATTTTATGGAGCAATTAGCATTTGCACTCGCGATAGCAATCGGGACCATTGGTCCAGGTATTGGAATAGGTATTATCGGTGGAAAAGCAGTAGAGGCTATCGGGCGGAATCCTGAGGCTTTAAACAATATTCGTACTAATATGATTTTGAGTATCGTTTTCTGTGAAGCGCTGGCGATTTTTGCACTTTTGGTAGCACTAATTATTAGATTTGTACCGGTTGTATAAAAAAAGGACATTAAGGAAAAATCATGGAAATATTGAATCTACAACAAATTATCTGGCAAGCAGTCAATTTTCTGATTCTGTATCTGATAATTGCAAAGTTTGTTGTTCCGCCTACTCAAAAGTATCTAAACAAGAGAGATCAAGAGATTCGTGAGGGGTTGTCTAATGCCGATAAAGTAAAGCAGCAACTTGCCGAAGCTGAAAACCTTAAAGGTGAGATCCTAGCTTCCGCACGGGCAGATGGGCAAAAATTACTTGAGGAAATGAGAGTCAGAGCTGATGAGCTGTCATTAAAATTGCATGAGGAAGCGAAAACCGCTGCTCAGGTAGAAGCAGAAAAAATTAAGTCACAAGCGGAAGCTGATGCCGAAAAGAGAAGGCAGGATTTAAACGACGAGGCAGTACACCTTGCAGGCTTGATTGCAAAGAAATCACTTGCTGGCGCATTGGATATAAATTTACAGCATGATTTATTGCAGAAGCAATTACAGGAACTTAAAAACGCGAAAGTGCATTCGCATTAGTTAGATATAGAAGGAGTTTGTTATGAATTCTGCTCATGAAATTACAGAAGGATTGCTACAATTACTTGAAAAGCGAGGACAAATCGCGGCCCTTCCTGATGTTATCGCACAGCTGACTGAATATCAGGCTAAACAAAGTAAATACAATGTAGCGGTTATAAGAACAGCAGTTGAACTTCGCGAATCAGAACGTGAGCTTATAAAAAAACAACTCTCAGAAATGTTCGGGCGACTTTTACAGATTGAAGAACATATCGACGAGAGCATAATCGGCGGTATGTATATACAGGTTGGAGATACTGTAATTGATTACACGGTTAGTGCACAACTAAAACAAATTACTGAACAATTAGAAAAATAAGGAGTCTATGAGTAGTTTTATAGAAGATTTAGAAAAACACCTGTCCAGCCTTTCCCCATCCGCATCAATTAAGAGTGTTGGCACGATAACTGAACTAGGAGATGGAATTGTAACTCTCTCCGGACTCGAGAAGGCTCGTATGTCCGAAGTGTTACGCTTTGAGACTGGTGTTTTCGGGCTTGTTTTGAATCTTAATCGTGAATCGATAGGTGCGGTAGTCCTCGGCGAATTGACCGGTTTATCTGTAGGACAATCAGTTGAGTCTCTTGGTATCCTCCTTTCTGTTCCGGCAGGTAATGCCCTTCTTGGTCGGGTTGTTAACGCGCTTGGACAGCCAGTTGATGGAAAAGGCACAATAAAAACTACAACAACAATGCCGGTTGAGCAGAAGGCTCCCGGGGTAATCGAACGTAAATCTGTTGACGTTCCGCTCCAGACTGGAGTTAAGGCGATTGACGTACTTGTGCCGATTGGTCGCGGCCAACGCGAATTGATTATTGGAGATAGACAAACAGGTAAATCTACTGTTGCTCTACAATCGATTCTAAATCAAAAAGATAGTGGGGTTATCTCAATCTATGTTGCAATAGGGCAAAAGGCAAGTTTCGTTGCACAGACCGTCGCACTACTCGAGAAGATGGGCGCGATGAAAAACACTATTGTAGTGGTTTCCGATGCTTCAGACGCTGCTGCGATGCAATATATAGCGCCTTATGCCGGTACTGCGATGGCCGAATACTTCCTGAAGCAAGGTCAGGATGTTCTTATTGTGTACGATGACTTGTCAAAACATGCCTGGGCCTACCGCCAGATGTCATTGTTGCTTAGACGCCCATCAGGGCGCGAGGCGTATCCTGGAGATGTATTCTATCTACATTCACGTCTCCTGGAACGTGCTTGCCGAATTGATGCAAAATATGGTGGCGGATCTATTACAGCTTTACCAATTATTGAAACACAAGCCAACGATATTTCAGCGTATATTCCGACAAATGTGATCTCTATTACTGACGGACAGATCTTTTTAGAGACCGATCTATTCTATGCAGGAGTTCGTCCTGCGATTAACGTTGGAACTTCGGTTTCCCGTGTTGGCTCGTCTGCACAAACTAAAGCAATGAAAAAAGTTGCAGGAAAAATGAAAATTGAGCTATCACAATATCGTGAACTAGCGGCTTTCTCACAATTTGCATCCGATCTTGATGACACGACAAAACGTACACTTGATCGTGGGGCACGTTTAACTGAGATATTAAAGCAGGGAACAACTGAAATTTTATCTCTGGCCGAGCAGGTAGTGCAGATCTGGGCAGTGAGCGAAGGTTTTGCCAATAAACTCGATAAACTCGCTATTTCAGATTGGGGGCGCGCGCTTGTTGGATATATGCGAACAACCTATCCTGAATTGCTCGAGAAATTGAACACCGAAAAAGTCCTTACTGACGATATTGTATCTCTATTAAAAACGGCTGTTAGTGGGTTTCAGGAGCGTTAATGGCACAAGCTAGAGCAATTAAATCCCGAATCAAATCTGCCAAAAACATTGCACAAATTACTAAAGCGATGGAAATGGTCTCGGCAGCAAAGATGAAAAAAGCTCAGGACAGAGTACGCCAATCCGAACCGTATGCGACAAAGCTTCGCCAAATATTGAGGACGCTTGCAGGTTTGGTTAAAAATGCCCAACATCCTCTTTTAAATAAGAACGCTTCTCCTAAAAATGCTCTTATTGTTGTAATCTCCTCGGATAAAGGCTTATCAGGAGCACTCAATTCAAATGTTTATCGGGAAACCGGAACCTTACTACGTCAATTGACCTTGCAAGGTGTAGAAACAGAGTTCATAGCTATAGGAAAAAGAAGCTCACAATTTTTACGCTATACTCGACGTAAAATTGCTGCAGTTTTTGATGGTCTGGGAGATAAAGTTCAGTATGGAATGATCACCCCGATTGTTCATCTCATTATTGAAGGATTTATAGAAAAAAAGTATGACGCTATTTATGTAATTTATCCACGCTTTGTATCTACTCTAGTTCAAAAAACCGAACGTATTCAATTACTGCCAATTTCCCTTGAAGAGAGTGATAAAAAAGCTCATAATACAGCCGGACAGGTACCGGTATTTGAACCTTCAAGCGAAGCCATTTTAAACTGGTTGCTTCCCTACTATGTAGAACAGCAAATGTATCAGTTTGTATTGCAGTCGAGTGCCTCAGAACATAGCGCCCGCATGATTGCGATGAAGAATGCCACTGATAATGCTAAAGATGTACGAAAATCCCTTGAATTAGAGTATAATAGTGCTAGACAAGCGCAAATTACACAACAGATTGCTGAAATAGCAAGCGCGACGATGGTATAGAAAGGAATATATGCAAGGAAAAATTTCGAAAATTATTGGAGCGGTTATTGATGTTAGCTTTGAAGATGGGAAATTACCCAGTCTTTTAAACGCACTTGTAGTTCAAAATGGCGAGCAGAAAGTCGTTTTGGAAGTTCAAACTCAATTAAAGGGAAGCGAGGTTCGCACAATTGCGATGTCGTCAACTGACGGACTTTACCGAGGAATGGATGTTATCGATACGGGAGCCCCGATTACTGTACCTGTAGGCGAGCCAGCACTAGGTCGTATATTTAATGTTCTTGGTGAGCCGATTGATGAAAAAGGTCCGGTAGTCTCGGATAAAAATTATCCTATTCACCGTAGAGCACCGCTTATTACCGAACAATCTGACCATGTAGAGATGCTTGAAACAGGGATGAAAGTGATTGATCTTGTCTGTCCATTCCTGCGTGGCGGAAAAGTTGCTGCGTTTGGAGGTGCCGGTGTAGGAAAAACGGTTATTGTTAAAGAACTTATTCGAAACATTGCTATCGAACATGCAGGCCATTCCGTTTTTGCAGGCGTGGGAGAGCGTACACGAGAAGGTAATGATTTGTATGAAGAGATGAAAGAAGCTGGTGTATTGCCAAACGTTGTTATGATGTTTGGACAAATGAATGAGCCTCCAGGAGCCCGTGCTCGTGTAGCCCTTACGGCACTTGCTCATGCTGAGTATTTCCGGGATGAAAAACATGAAGATGTTCTACTTTTTATCGATAATATTTTCCGCTTTTCACAGGCAGGATCTGAAGTTTCAGCGCTACTTGGCCGTATTCCATCTGCTGTAGGGTATCAGCCGACCCTGGCATCTGAAATGGGTGAACTACAAGAGCGAATTACTTCAACTAAAAATGGCTCCATTACCTCAGTACAAGCTGTATATGTACCGGCTGACGACTATACCGATCCAGCTCCAGCAACGACGTTTGCACATTTGGATTCGTCTATCTCACTCGAGCGGGCGCTCGCTGAACAAGCATTGTTTCCTGCCATCGATCCTTTAGCATCTACATCAAAAATTCTTACTGCAGATATTGTCGGTCAGGAGCACTATGATGTAGCCCGGGGAGTTCAACGGGTACTGCAGAGATATAAGGATTTGCAGGATATTATTGCTATTCTCGGTATGGAAGAATTATCTGACGATGACAAACTTACGGTGATTAGGGCAAGAAAGATTCAAAGATTTCTGACACAACCAATGTTCGTGGCCGAGCAATTTACCGGTACTCCTGGTGAATATGTCAAAGTTGAAGATACAGTTCGTGGATTTAAAGAGATTTTAGATGGAAAACATGACGATTTACCAGAACAGGCTTTTTATATGGTTGGCACTATTGAAAGTGCTAGGGAAAAAGCAGAGAAATTGAAAGCTGAAAACAAATAATATGTTAACTTTAGATATTGTTACACCAGAAAAAAGAATTTTGACTGAAGAAAATATCAGTATAGTGACTGTTGATACAGTTGAAGGACAGATCGGTATTTTGCCTAAACATATTTCGCTTTATTCTAAATTACGCCCAAGCGAATTAACTTATACTAAAGATGGACATGAACATTTTCTTGCGATTCATGGCGGATTTATTGAAGTTGCCAATGATATTGTTACTATCCTTGCTGAAGATGCGATACGGGCTGAAGAGATAGATGAAGCAACTGTCGCAGAAGCGCAACGAAGAGCAGTGCAAGCGATGTCTCAGAAAGTTACTGACGAAGATTACGCCTTTGCTGAGGGTGCGATGCGTAAGGCACTTCTCGAATTAAAAGTTGCGAAACGAAAACGGAATTATTAAATTACAATCCAGGACTCACGCCAACGATATACATCGAAAACGCGGTGACTGTTTCATCTGATGCAGGCCCTAATAATTCCGGTACATCAGCTTTAATGATACGAGAATAAACATCATATACGCCGATAAGGCCCTGTTCATTTTTTCTTAATACAAATTGCTGTAGATTTGAATAATCATCATTTGTTAATTTTTGATAATTCTGAGTCAGCCATTTTGGTGCAACTTGATCTGGAATTTTTCGATACATAATTAAAATGTTTCCTGATACCTTTGAGGTTACGGTCCATCGAAGATTCCTGTCCTCTTTTATCCCTACGTTATCTGTTTTAATATACGGGAAGTTTCCGAATTTTTGAGGAATATGAAATATTGTGAATCTTGGTTCCTTGACATACATCTGTTTTGGAACAGCGAAACAATCTCTAGTATATGGATATATTAAATCTGCTGATAAAAATAAGACATTATTGCAGCCGTACGGGACCGGCGTTGGAGAAGGTGTCGGACTCGGACTTCGTGTTGGGGAGGGAGTTGGGGTTGGTGCAACGCATTTGAAACTTCCTATTCGTGCAGTACTGATACCAGAACTATTCTTTGCATGTACCCACATACTATATTGGCTATTTGGCTTAACGGGGCTCAGTCCATATGCGATCGAAATTGTATCATGACAACGATCATACGGATTCCGATCGGTTATTGGACAAGTAAATTGATACTCAGAATTGCTAATACGAAGTGAATATGCTGTGGCGCCTGCTACTTCGGGCCATTCGATTACGGCTGAAGTACCGTTTGTATTACATGAAGCACTAATTGACGTTGGTATACCGGGAATTGGAATTATTGTTGGTGTTGGACTTGGAGTAGGCGTCGGTGGTGGTGTTGCCGGTTCAACCCTTGTGTATATAAATTCTTCATATCCACCCCAGGAATAATTGATACTTCCCGTTATAGTCGGTAACCATGGTAGTGGATTTGTTACAAAGCCTCCTGGACAATCACTAAAATCTATTCCTGAAATATTATTTACTTTACATACACGTAAAAAGCTCTTCAACCCAGTATCAACGAGTACTTGACGAAACCATTGCTGGTCATTAGCTGAGTATATTGTGCCACTGACAGAGTAAAAGTTAGAACCAACAGCTTGTGGCACTTCATTGGTTAAAACGGTAGAAGGATTCCAAGTGCATTGATTAAATTCCGGGCCGGACGCAACCATTACGCAATCTCGTGAATATGCATTTTGACCATTTCCATCGATAAAAGACTGTCTGAGGTAAGGAATATTATTCTTGTTTAATACAAATGCGGTATACCCACGGTAAGACTCGTTTACTCCTCCTCGTAGAGATCTGTTATCTGATGGTCCACTCCAGGTTGGCTCACATTTTGACTCAATAAATCCAGTGCTAATATCGCAATCTCGTTTAAATGAGGCTTGACCAATATCGAATATAACGCTATTAAAGTTTATACGTCCTGCATTAAATGCTGTTTGTCGAAGTGTCTGTACTCCGTTTTTACTAAATACGAATGCACCTATTGCTGAGTATGATTCTCCCCCAATGCCTCTTCGACTTGTTATATCGATTGGACTCGACCACGAGGTACATTTAAGGAAATCAGGTCCTTGGTATTGGTTGACCGGACAATCTCGTGTCCATTCCTGAGTACCCGCTTCGTTGTAAACCGTTTGACGAAGGTAGGTATTTAAAACTGTGCCAGCGGCACTACTAGGATCTTTTTTTGTTATTTGATTTTGGTTGGTGAGGATAACGCCGATAATTAAAAATGAGACAAAGGCAAGGAATAGAGGAATAATCTTATCAGAATGTTCAGTATTTCTTGCTTTTTTCATTTGTATTATTAGTGTAGGTATAATGTGTATTTGCTGTCAATATAATAAAAAAGGCCAGATCGTTTCCGATCCGGCCTGATTTTTTAAACTGTTAGTATTAGCTTAGTTTTTACCAAGGAGTGATGTATATTCACTGCTTGAGATAGTTGATGGACTTGTCGTACATACTCTTGAAGCTATGTCATTGAAAGCGTTGGTTAAAGCCGTTCCATCTGCAGCCGAGTAATATTTTCCATTGGTGATTCCTGAGAGAGTTGTTAGCCAAGGGGCATTATGAGATCTACCAAACCCTACAGTATAGATGCTAGTACTTTTGCTAGTACCGGTAGCAGAATTGTATTTCGCATACGCTTCTTTAGCCGTCCAATCCTCTACGTACTTATATCGCTCAGGATCATTTGGTCCGAGCTTCATTTTAGGATGTGGATCGTTGCTGAATGTTAAGTTTGCTCGTCCATCGCTCATAAGCAAAATTGCGCGTTTAGTGTAGGCAACTCGGTTTAATTCTTTATCTGCAGCTAAAATACCTTTCCACATTGCGGTTCCACCGCTGGCGGTAAATGTGTAGTTGGTTCTTAACCCTGCTACAGGTCGAAGAGAAGTTAATACTGCTGAAGAGCTGTTGAATATAGTGACGCCACTATAGATACTGCTGTTGTTTGTTAAGGCAGTATTCTTTAGTTTTGCTACAAATGAGTTGGTAGCTTTTGTTAAATCAGTTATTTTTGAACCACTCATACTTCCTGAATTGTCCAAAGACAACACTACGTCTATATTATTGCATGCTATTGGAGTCGGTGATGGTGTGACTGGTACTGGTGTAGATGGGCAATTTGCGGTGTAATTAATTGCTGTACTACCGCCAGCTGGAGTCTTAACTTCAAATCCAGTTAAAGAAACGGTTCCATCCACATTTAATAAGGTGAGTCTATATACGCGTCCATGTACTAATGGATTATTGAATACCACGACACCGTTTGTTATTGTCGCAGGCACACTTCCATTAGAGCGAATATAATCTCTTGCGGTTCTGTTGCTCCCGCCGGTCTGATCAGTTGCGTTAACGCCATATACATTACCAATTTCACCGGTAATACTATTTGCATTTACTGTTACACCTGTACATGTTAAGTTAGACCATTCAACATTTCCGCGTACATCTGCCGCCCCACTCGGACAGTTTGCGGTATAAGCTACGTTGTTACTGCCACCTGAAAGATTCTTAACTTCAAAACCTGCTAAGGAGATGGTTCCATCAACATTATATAATGACAATTCGTATCTATGGCCATTTACGAGACCTGGGTTAAATGTAACCGCACCATTAATAATTGAGGTCCCACTTGAGTATACATACCCTTGGGACGAGCGATGATCAGCGCCTGTTGTGTCTGTGGCTTTAACCATGAAGACGTTTGCAATTGTGCCTGATAAACTTGAAGCATTTACAGAAAGACCGCCACAAGAAAGATTTGAGTATGATACGTTTCCGCGTACATCAGGTACTGAGGAAGGACAACTTGGAACAAAACTTAATGGATTGCCGACTGGGATTGATGTATAAGAAACAGTAGCATCAAAGTTCATGAGTTGTGCAGTATACGACTGTCCATTAATGAGTTGCTTTGAAAATCCAACCTGTCTATTAGTAAGAGTGCCATTAGTTGCATTCCATCCATCTGGTTCAGTATAAGTGTTACCAGCAGAATCGCTAATTCGAACCATATGATAGGGACCATACGCACTGGTAAGATTAGTTGCCGTAACGTAAATAGAACCGCAGGTAGGTTGACTGAAAGTTACTGTCCCGCCTCCAGCGGCTGATGAATTTGTTACCTGCGCTAATCTTCCGGACTGTCCAGAGATGAGAACCGTTGAAACAAATCCTAATGTCAGAACGACTGCAGCTAGTCCTGTCACGAGTGACTTATTTTTATAAAAATATGACAGAGGAGACCCCTGTCCTGAATGGTGTTTTAACATACTTTCCTTCTATCCTTCCTCTAAATAATAAAAATGTGCAATATAGTTTGCTATTTAATGGTAGGACAAAAAATATTAGTATTGCAAGTGCTAAAAGAGAGAGCGTTTTTCTGTAACTCTCTCTCTTAGCTTAAACTCTTTTAATTTTATTGAGCAACAATACTATTTAGTTTATTTAATAAACCAGGGTTGGCTCCTGCCGGTCTCTCCGTACAAAGATCTCTTGTCATGTTAGCAAATATTTCATCAAGATTTGCTGAACTTGAAGTGATATATCTCTTTCCACCTGTCCCTAGCGCAACTTCATTTAGCCATTTGCTATTGACATCAGCATCTCTCGTATCTAAACCAACCATGTAGAAAATTGTCTTTTTTGTGTTAAACGAATTAACAATTTCAGTAGACGCAGCGTTCTGACCTTCTTGAAGTGTTACTGTTCGTCCGGCCAGATTTTTATTAGGAATTCCATCTGTCATTAGAACTACTATATTTGTTTTACTTGTACCAAATTGGGCATCTGCTTTGTTTACCCCTGCAGCGATATTGGTACCACCGCTTGCTCCAAGATTGACCTTACTGATTATCGATGGCATATCACTTGTTAATCCTGATACCAACCTGGAACTGCTACCAAATGTTACCAGTCCAGCTTGTACAGAACCATTTGTCGGTAATCGTCCGAGTAAAGCTTTTGCTGCAGCATTCGCATCTTTTCTCTCAGCCGACATACTTCCTGATGTATCCATTACCAACATAATATCTTTATTGGTACAGGCAACGGGAGATGGAACACTAGTTCCCGGGCAAGTAACCGTATTGGAAAAAGCCGGTCCTGCAACATTTACACCGTTTGGACTTTGCGCATATACATCAGCGGTGAATTTTTTGCCTGCCAAGAAATCTGGATCACGTGCAGTGTATTTGGTAGCTGTGGTACCTATCTGACCAAAAACTCTGCTACCACCTCCTGCACCACCGATTCCTTCGCTAAATACTTCAAGCGCGTATTGAGTTGTGCCGGTATGAGCTCTCCAAGAAACTTCAATAACTCCTGGAGCAGTACATATTGCCTTTACATCACCTAGTGTAGATGAGGTCGGCGTTGTCGAACAAGTTAGTGCTTGATATCCACTCGATGGATATACTGCGTTTGCTACGCCTACAAAATTGCCGTTAACTCTTTTTTCGAGTTGAAATTTGTATTCGCCACTTGTCATCGGACTGACAAATACAGCACCTCTACTCACTACTGAATTGTCTGCGTTGTATCTAAATATATCTCGGTCGTAGAATGATTCTCCACCTTTTTTGTCTCCTCGAATTCGATAGTCTCCTAAGTCGTCTCTTCTATTGCTTTGTAATGTTAGTAAAATTGTTCCACCTACCCCAGGTAGATTGCACCTTGGGTTTGACAGGCTTACTGCTCCTAAGAAGGTTACCGCTGCAACAGTATCACTGCATCCACTAAAAGTTCCTTCTTGAGTGCTTGGCTGAACACTTCCAAATTCAATGATATAGACACTATATTTATCTCCATTAATATGTGGGAATAGAGACGGTGGTATTTTTACATCAAGTACGCCTGATGCATTTGGCTGCAAGAATGAAGGTGCAACTATTTTGGCATCGCCGTTGATTAGAAGTTTCACTACATATTGCCCGCCAGGGTTTAATCCGGTTGCATGGATTAGATCACAGCTCACAGTAATTTGCCCTGTTCCAGATGATATGGGTGCGCAGTCGGTAAATTTACCATCAGCTGTAGTAGGTTGCACGCTTCCAAATTCTATAATATATACACCATAGGTGTCTCCATTCAAATGAGGGAACTGTGCCTGCGGTATTTTCACATCGAGTACACCTGATGTATTTGGCTGCAAGAATGAAGGTGCAACTATTTTGGCATCGCCGTTGATTAGAAGTTTCACTACATATTGCCCGCCAGGGTTTAATCCGGTTGCATGGATTAAACTACAAGTTACGCTAACAGCTGGTGTTACAGCAAAGGACTGATCTGAGCTTGATAAACTGGTTGACTTCCCTGATATGAGAATAGTAGATACGAAAAGAATAACAAATAGGACAGATATTAAACCGGTAACTAAGGTTCTATTCTTTTTAAATAGACGGGCTATTTCTGTGCCTTTCTCACGAGTGTGTGAATACCTCATAAATATGTATTTTCCTTTCATTACGTAATATATATATGCTATATATTATTGTAGATCAGAAGAAATACTTTTGACAATGGGTAAAAAAAAAGAATTTAAACCTGAACTGACGGTTCAGGTGATTGTACATTAGTCTCGGCATTTGTTTCAGGAGAAACCGGTTTTGTCCATGATGCCCAATCGCATTTTGGATAATTGCTGCATCCATAAAATGGTCGACCTTTTTTTGTTTTTCGCATGATGACTTGGCCACCATCTTTAGGGCATAGCTGGCCTTCGACTTTAGTAACAAAAGGACGAGTATATTTACAATCAGGATACGTTGAGCATGAGATAAATTTGCCAAATCTACCAAATCGCACTACGAGACCATTGCCACACGTTGGACATGGTTCTTCGATCTCTTCTGTCGCAACTTTTACTCTCTCTGCAGTCTCCTGTGTTGCTTCGACTTTTTTGGAGAATGGCGCAAGAAAGGCTTTTAACATCGGTTTCCATTCTGCCTCACCATTGGCAACGTCATCCAATTCCTGTTCCATGTCTGCTGTAAACGAGAAATCCATAATGTCCGGAAAATTTGCCATTAAGAAATCATTCACGGCAATGCCTATCGGTGTCGGTTTGAGCGCTTTCTGCTCTCTCTCTATGTATTTACGATCCTGAATGGTTGATATTGTTGGTGCGTATGTAGAAGGTCGACCGATCCCCCGTTCCTCAAGTGCTTTAACCAGTGCAGCTTCTGTGTAACGAGGTGGTGGCTGAGTAAAATGCTGTTCAGGAGTTACTTTCTGTAAGTTTAAATCCTGGCCTTCCGAAACATCTGGTAATCGGGTGTTCTCTTTAATAATATCTTTATCATCTGCATTTTCTTCAGTATTTTCTTTTGTCTGCTCTTTTACATCTTCCGTTTCGGCTTCTACTCCGTATACTCGCAGCCATCCATCAAATTTTATGATTCTTCCTACAGCTCTAAATAAATATTTAGTTACATTTTTTTGTGAAGTGATATCAATAGTTGTTTGATCATAAATCGCTTCTTTCATCTGACAAGCCGTCGTTCTATTCCAGATAAGTGAATATAAACGCAGCTGGTCTTTTTCGAGTGAAATTGACATTTTACCCGGTGTTTTATTTACATCGGTAGGTCGAATAGCTTCATGGGCTTCCTGCGCTACTTTAGATTTAGTTTTGAATACTTTAGGTTTTTCCGGTAAGTACTGATTTCCATATTCTTTCGAGATAAACTCTCGTGTTGCAGTAATACTTTCTTCAGATAAATTTACAGAATCCGTTCTCATGTAACTAATTAGCCCGTTCTCGTACAGACTTTGTGCAAGCATCATTGTTTTTTTTGCTGAAAATCCTAATTTATTTGAAGCGTTCTGTTGCAGCGTTGATGTGGTAAAAGGCGGTACTGCATATTTGCGAACTTCTTTTTTTATGACTGAAGTAATCATGTAAGTATCGTTTTGAATTTCTTTGACATGTACTTTTACTTCAGCTTCTGTCTTGATTGCTATTTTCCTATCGTTAATCTTAAATAAA
Source organism: bacterium (assembly GCA_030855825.1). Taxonomy (GTDB): domain Bacteria; phylum Patescibacteriota; class Microgenomatia; order JALYQM01; family JALYQM01; genus JALYQM01. The sequence continues at coordinate 181,088 of JALYQM010000017.1, read as the reverse complement.
CTCGCAATAAACTTATTGTCCTGTTTGCGCTCCGGAACCTCGAACAAAGCATCAACACTCCAGTATTCTTCAGACTTAAACGCTTCGATTTCGCGCTCCCGATCAACAATTAAACGAACAGCTACAGATTGTACTCTTCCTGCTGATAATCCGGTCCTTATTTTTCTCCACAATAAAGGCGATAATTTGTATCCGACGAGGCGATCTAATACTCTACGAGCTTGTTGCGCGTCGACTAAGGCTCGATCAATTTTCCTTGGACTATCCAGAGCTTCCTTAATTGCGTGCTCGGTAATTTCGTGGAAGGCAATTCTCTCATAGGCAATCTCCTTAATTGGGTTTGATTCTGCTTTTACTGCTGCAGCCTTTTTTGTAGTTTTTGATGTTGCCTTAGGTGCTTTTTTAGTTTTACCTTCAGATAAAATTTGCAGAATATGCCAGGCAATTGCCTCCCCTTCCCGGTCGGGGTCGGTAGCAAGAATAATGCGTGAAGCGCCTTCGGCAATTTTTTTAAGCTCGTTTACTCGTTTGATTTTCTCCTTTGGAATGACATAATCGATATCCAATGTCTCTTCATTCACGCCCATCTTAGACTTAGGTAAATCCCGAATATGACCAAATGAGGCTTCAATAATGTATTTACCACCTAAAAAGCGGGTTAAGGTTTTCGCCTTTGTAGGAGATTCAACGATTATAAGATCTTTTGCCATAAGTTTGAATTATATCACTTTCACGAAATCTCTGCTATTAGCGCCAAATACCTGCACTTTGGTCGGAGAGAAGAAGTATAGCAAAAACTACGCCTGAAACAAAAAGTATTGTAACTATTGTCCTGATCCGCGGATTTGATCGAGTCCAGTAATCCAGGCCCAGATACACAAGGATTAGTGGCCATAATTTAACAGTATTTGCAATAACAGCAGCATTGACCAGGTTGAAATTTTTTAATAAAAAAACAATTCCGACCGCTATCAGGATAACCGGCCAAACCGGAGAACTGTGTTCGCTCTTTGAACGTGGCGTATGGATGCTATCTTGAATGGGAATATTTTCGTTCATAGGGCCTCCTTATTATTGTACATGTCCTTTGGCTATTATTGCACGCGGAGGATACTCCCGTCAGGGGTCATTTCAACAATGTGCTTAACGTTACCCTGAGAAAATCCTGTACAATAGACTTGATCATCGATTTGTTCCCGTGGATTATGAACGATATCAAGAGCGTATCCGTTGCCCATGTCCTCAGACAGACAGGGGCTTTTTTCAAAATCGGTGTTTTGGCTTTTTTTATCGGCATAAATCTTCTTGGATGACCTTATTGGGCTCGCCTGTACAGTCTCAATTTTAGTGGATGAACCCGCAAAGAAGTTCATACTTGAGGAGGGGCGAATAATGGTAAAAGCAGTGTATCCGACGATAACTACTCCTAAGAGAGCAAGCAAGACGAGTTTCATACTGGCCGTATTATACTACGGTATAGTTTTACTGTATATGCCGTTTTCGGTCTTAATAACGCATCCCGAGAGCTCTAAAATTGTTAATTCTGAAAGAATTTCTGCTGCCGGACTGCTGAGTTCCTTAATAATACTGTCGATATCTTTTCCATATACATCCAGGATGGTGAGTATTTTTTTCTGACACTCACTTAAGGATATCTCGAGTTGTTTAATGACTAAACCTGTCGGTCTGGAAATGATTCCGAGCTCTTCACAAATTTGAGCCGCATTTTGTACTAACTTGGCCCCTTGCTGTATTAAATAATGTGGCCCCTCTGAATATGTCGAAAGAACTGAGCCAGGTACTGCAAAAACATCCCGCCCTTGCTCGGCAGCATAACTCGTCGTAATAAGTGAGCCGCTCCGTTTGGCAGCTTCAATTACCAATACTCCTAACGATAGTCCGGAGATAATTCTGTTTCGTCGAGGAAAATTACCCTTAAATGGCAATGTTCCTGGGGGATATTCTGAGATGATGAGGTTGTTGTCGCTAAGCATTTCTTGATATAATTTTTTGTTATTTGGTGGATAATTCACATCAAGTCCGGTTCCAAGTACAGCGATTGTTTTTCCTTTCGAGCGAATTGCTTGGGTATGGGCTAGGGTATCTATACCACGCTGAAAACCGCTAACTATAGTTAAACCAGCAGAAGTAAGCTCTGGTATCATATAATCAATAACTTGAGAACCATAACTTGATGCCATCCTTGTACCTACAACGCCAAGGCAGGGAGAATGTAATAATGTCTTATCACCTTTGAAATAGAGAACAATAGGCGGAGAGGCAGTTTCCTTCAGAAGATATGGATAGTCCTCATCGATATATGTTAGATAGCTGATATTTTTGATCTTTAGCTCAGTGAGGATAGATTCAACCGATACTCTGGATTTGATTGAATTCCAAATTGCAGCATATGTATGATACTGCAGATACAAATTTTTCAGTTTTTGGGCCCCGATGCCACTCATGGTATTTAAGCCAAGTAATGCTTCGCGTTCGCTGAGTTGTAGCATATATAGTATGATATTATTTGCTGCGATTACATACAATGTGATATTACTGTAAGAGCTATGAATCGATACCTATTTATATTTTCTCTTATGGTGGGCACCGCCGGACTCGTCCCCTCATCCCTATCTGCTCATGTTATACCAACAGTAACGCACACAATTATAATAACTCCAAAAGAATTACATACTGATGTAAAAGTAACATATTTTTACGATCCGATTATAATAAATAGATTTATTCGAGATTTCGATCCAAACATGGATGGAAAAGTGGATGAATCGGAAGTGAGAAAATGGCGAGAAACCTATCTAAATAGAGTTTCAATAAAGATCAATGACACGCGTATTCCTATAGAAAAGATGAGACTTAGGATACCGGAGATAGATGGGCTAATGAATGAAGGAGAGCCTGTTGAGTTTAACGGAACTCTCCCTGTACAGTTTAACTGTAATGAATCTAAAAAGGTGCAGATCATCGATTCGAATATTTTTATGTCGATTGATGATGATGTTTTTACTTTTGTGGTTGATAAAAAGGGTTGTATATCCGTAACTACATTGAAATCTCCCCGCAATGAAGCAGTTGCATATATTGGTAAAGAATTGTCTGAATCTGAGAAAAAAGCAGGAATCCTGGCGACAGAATCAACAAAGGAGACCCCCGCAAACACTACTTCGAATCAAACAGGAGATATCACTAAAATATTGCGTGATAAAAATACTGATAGCAGGCTATTGTTATGGGCGTTATTAATTTCATTTATACTCGGTGGTTTGCATGCTCTAACCCCTGGTCATGGCAAAACACTTGTTGCTGCCTATCTGGTAGGTCAGCACGGCACTAAAAAAGATGCTCTTATCCTTTCTATGGTAACTACTATTACCCATACTTCTTCAATATATATACTCGGGTTTATTTCTATTTTTGCAGCTCGTTATTTTCTACCTGAAAAAATAATACCAGCTCTTGAAACTATATCTGCACTTTCAATTTTCGGTCTCGGCATCTGGTTATTCACCAAAAGATGGGATGAACTTAAGATCGGCCGATTAAATGATGACTCTCCTCATACCCATGGCACTGGTATTGGCAAACATTCGCATTCCATTAATGGCAACCGACTTGGTGTTAAGTCTCTTGTATCGTTGGGGTTCTCAGGTGGAATAGTACCGTGTGCAGATGCACTTGCGATTATGATTATTGCGATAGGATTAAATAAAACTGTATTGGGTATGATTCTTATTGTATTTTTCAGTCTCGGGCTTGCGGCTGTTCTCGTTGTGCTCGGAATTCTTATGGTTACCTCAAGAAGTCTGTTTGACCGTTTTACACCGTCTGCACGAATTGCCGGATATTTTCCCATTATAAGCGCTTCCGTTATCATAGCGGTAGGTGCTCTGCTTGTTTTGAAGACTGTAAAGGTTTTATAAAGAATGGGGCTAGAGATGACCCTCAGGAGGAATATTTACGCGAACTTCAACTACGTCATTATCAGATTGGCGTTCAATGTATACTGTTATTTTCTTATTGTCGACTAGTGCTTCCAGATATTCGTCCGCGGTTTTTCCGGTAGTGTCAGGAGTGTGTGTGAGTTGCCATTTGCGTTTTTTGGCTTCGTCAATGTAATACCTTGCTACATTCGGAACCGATTTTGTATTTGTTTTCCAGGTAGCAAAATACCCGTACTTATTTTCACTATTAACTTCGGCTGATTTGACAACAATAGATCCTGGAAAAACCGGCACATCGGGAAAGTCGCTCACCAATTCTTCTTCAGCATATACGGTACTATCTTCCTGCTCAGTAAGATCGTCTCCTGATGTGACTGCGGCTTGATTATTATTACCCCTTATGAGCTTATATGTGGGGTTAAATAATATTATGCCAAGCAGGATTACGAATCCTGCAATTACAAGTGTTATTCCTGGTTTTTTCATCTATAACTAGAGTAGCTAAAGTTATGTAATTCTGTCAAGGCAGCAACTTTTTTGTGCTTAACCACATCTCCTTTTGTGCATCAGATTTCAATAGCGGATTTATTTCATTCAAAATAGCTTCCGATTTATCATTTTGTCCGCTTTTACTGTATGCCTGTGCTAAAATAATATACATTTCAACTGAACCTTGCTTATTTTTAATAATTTCCTTTTCCAGTAATACTATTGTTTCGATATTTTTATTTAATGAGATCTTGGTCAGGGCTAAGTTATAGATATTATTTTCTCTATTTCTGCCGGTATTTTCCCTTACAACCTCTTCAAAATAATGCTCAGCTTTTTCGAATTTATTCATCTGAAGCATTACAAGCGCAAGGTTATTTTTTGCAGCCTGTGAATCTACATAACTAAGATATCCGGGACTGTAAGTAACGGCTTGAAGCAGATATTTTTCAGCCTGCGAATAGTTTTTATGCAAGAACTCATACCTGCCTATATAATACGCTCCCTCACGGAAGTGCTTATCCGATTGCACCTCTAAAAAAAATAATGACTTATCATCATTAAATCGTTCTCCTTCATAGTAAGTCGAAAAAGCGGCAATGAATACCCATACTGAGAACATCGTAATGATACTAATTCTATAGCTCTTTCCCCTTACATTCTCCAATATAAATGCAAAAATTAAAGACATGATCACCGTAGTAAAATAAAGATAATGTGGTGATACAAACCTTGGCAAGGGAACTATATTTACGGCAGGTGCTAATGAGAGAATAAACAAAAATGCTAATAATATATATTTTTTATTGTTTCGATTTTTATATATGGTGACGAGGAAAGGTATTATTAGTAACGTTCCGAGTATATGATAAAAAGAGATACCGACCACTTTAACCGCATCTGAAATTGGAGGTACAACAGGGATTAACAGATATCTGATCAGTGTATGATAAGACTCGATGCGTGTGCCTACTGCTTGATCCAACGGAAGCTGCTTCGGTGCTATTCCCCACAAATGAACGCCTGAGCTTAGTTTTAATATAATAAATAGCCCTGCCGTTAGAGCATATAAAAATAAGATCAAGGAGCAAATTCTTGTTTGTCTTGTTTTGTTGTAGAAGTAAAGAATAAGCGCCGCAAATACTGGATACCAGATGAGGCTGGTTTCTTTTGCAAGCGATGCTGCCACGCAAAGTACGGAAGAGATCAAGAGCGCTTTTTTTGAATTATGTTGAATATAATTAATTAAAGCAATAATGCTCCCCAACAGTAGCGCTACGGCTAAAGGATCGGCACGATACGATATTAATCCTACTGAGTATGCGTTAACAGGGTGGATTGCCACGATTACTGTTGCTATAAAACCGTTTAGCGGAGTTGCCAGATTTAACTTTCTAACTAAAATGTATGTTAGTACCGTGACAATAGCGTGTATAAAGATATTGGTTAGATGAAATCCTGGAGCCCACAGACCATAGAGAAAGTAGTCGATGCTATGAACAATTGTGATCATAGGGCGGTAGAATGTAGTTTGACTGTATGGATGTTGAAAAACAGTATTTATTTCTTGCCATGGCACCCGTCCGAATCCTTCTTCTAAATCGATATGATCGAGCCAGGTAAATTCATTTGCAATATATGAACTATGAGCAATAAATGCAATTATAAATAACAGGATCGGGAAAACCCATTTTTTTAAATAGTCTTTAGACATTTATAGACCCAAAATAGTTGTATTTGGTAAATTCTTTTTCAAGGCATCAATTTCGCTTGCGGAAAGTCTGGTCTCAGCAAGGTATAAACTCGAGAGTTGAGAATTTTTTATCCCAGGAGAAATGTGCGTCAATGGTGTGTGATCAACGAGTAATGAGAGTAATTTCTTAAGGTTTCCAATCTCTCCGGGAATGCTTGTTATCTGTGTCCAACTTACATCGAGATAATTGAGATTCTCTGCTCCACCTATTTGCGGTGGGAGCTCGACCAGTGGAGTATTTGCAAGCCCAAATGTCATCAAACTGTTAAAATCTGCTATTTCAGGAGGGAGATAGCTGATTTTGGTGTTATTCAGGAATAACTGGGTGAAATGTTTACAGTTAACTAATTGTGTAGGGAATTGAGTTAATGGTGTGAAATTTGCATTGACGATACCTAAATTTGGTAAGTTTCCCAATTCCGGTGCAAGCACACTTAGCCGGGTATTATTCAAATTAAGCGTTGCAAGCTCTTTTAGATTATTGATTTGAGGAGGCAGCACCTCAATTTGTGTACTATTAAGACTTAGAATGCGCAGCTGTGTTAAGTTACCAATTGCTGCTGGAAGAACGGCAATCTGAGTACTATCCAGTATCAGTAGATTGAGTTTAGTTAGTTGAAACAGTTCTGCAGGAAGAGCCCTGACTCGTGTACCTTCAAGATTTAGCCCATGCAGATCCTTTAACCCGAGAACGTACCTTGATAAATTTGTTACGGGTGTTTTAGATAAATCTAGCGATTGTAGTGCACTAAGATACCCGATTTCATTTGGAAGTTTTGTAATGTTTGTCTTGCTTAAGTTCAGTATTTCTAATGTCCGCAAGTCGCCGATTTGAATAGGTAATTCCTTTAACTTTGTTTGAACAAGACTTATCTCCTTAATACTGCTCAGATCTCCGATATATTCAGGTAATGATTCAATTCCTGTATTATTTGCCCTTAAAGATTCCAGTGAGCTCAACCATGTAATAGGTTCTATTATTTCTGTAATTTTAGTGTCACTAATATCAAGAATTCTTAAACTTTGGAGATCACCTATCGATTCAGGAAGTGCATCAATTGGTGTTTTCTTAAGATTTAGCTCTTCCAAGGATTGTAATTGCCCCAATTCAGGTGGGAGTCTGGTAACTTTGGTGCCTTCAAGGTTTAACCTTTTTAGTTTAGTTAGATTTTTAATCTCACGCGGGAGTGATGTTATATCTGTGTAGGAGAGATCAAGCGTTTCAAGGTTGTACAAACCTTTTATAAATGGGGTTAGGCTTTGCAGATCGCTCCTTTGAGCATAAAGTATTTTTAAATTATGCAGAAAGAATATTTCCTTGGGAAGTGATCTTATTGACGTATCTACAAGATATAAAGAAGTAGTAGATGTCAGATTTTTAATTTCTGACGTTATGCTAATGGGGTCATCAGCAGTGAGGTCCAGTGTACATACTTCTGATGAAGCCTTTATGCCTTCATCAATGGAAGAATAGATTCGCTGATTTTCACATACTTTTTTTGTTATGATTTTAGTATTTGATTTTATATTGTTTGCTATAAATACTGAAGCGGTAAGGCTAAGCAGTACAATAGCTAAAGCAGTTTTTGAACCGGAGGTCATGCTGATACCATATATATTGAAGCTCGTAGTGTCAAGGGAAACGCGCAAAATTATTACGCCTTTCCCTTGTTATTGGGCGGTGATTGTGAAATCGTCCACATGGGTACTTGATCCGGCTTCTTTATAGTAGCCTGTTGCTTTACGAGGATCGCCACCGACGTTGTAGGTAATAAAACCTGCACCGAATGGATTACCTGTTCGTGTGATTACGGCCCCGTTTCTATTAGCGAATATATCACATTTTCCACCCGCTACATCGCTTGCATCTGTTGTTCTGCGGCATCGCTCCCATGTTCCCGTTCCATGCCCGCTTGCGCCTGTGTGAAGATCAAAGAACGCTCCTCTTGCAACACGTAGCGCGAATGGATCTGGCCAGGCTGGATCCTTCTGTTGACCTGCGGCACTTAGTAATGTCATTGTTCGACTATACGTATGAGCATGGCCATTTGTAGTCATCGCACCATAGTTGCGGCACTCATCATATATAGAGTATGGAATTTCTGTTGATTTATACCCGGTATGCATAGCGCGATTTACTTCATGGAAACTACATATTTTCCAGATATTTTGAGCTTGAGCCAACTTTAAATCTGACGAATAGGTTGAAGGTGTACTTATCCTGCTTTTTCCGAATGCGATATAAATATTATTCCAATTAACTGCATAGTTTGCAGAAGCCGGTGTTCCAGCAATAACATATTGAGCCGGAATTCTTGGAACATATCCATCCCATTTAGAACCTGTGTCATGATTTCCCTGTCCCATAAAATAAGGGAAATTCGCGCCAAGAGTTGCATTAACTTTTCCTATGAATGTCGTTGAACTATTCGTATAAGATAAATCTCCTGAGTGGACTACTGCTTGAGCACCTTCAGCCTTCACCATATTCAATACTGCCTGAAAATCATTGCCATCGCCACTATCACCAAGGAATGCGATTTTAGTGTTTGGAGGAGGGGCTACTGTTCCACCCGGTCCGCCACCAACAGTTGGAGGAGGAGTTGGATTTTGCACGATAGACGGCCTTTGTGTTACCAATCCACTGTTAGTTGGTGTACGTTGTGCCGTTGGGACAGCTGAAGGTTGTCCATCATTTCCGCAATCAATACCTGGTGCGCAGGTAGGTGACGGGTTATTAGTTGCTGGTGCAGTAGTAGGTAGTCCATCGTTTCCACAATCAATGCCTGGTGCGCATATAGGTGAAGCACCTCCGGTTGACGGTCCATCAACGCTACAATCGAATCCTGGATCACAGGATGTTGAAGGTACCGGTGTACTTCCTGACGCAAGTCCATCATCCGATTCGTCGATAATTACACCACCCGTTTGAGGATCGCCATCATTACCGCAATCAATTCCCGGGTCACAGTTCGGAGTTGGCTGAACTGTTGGTTCACTTGTAGGTTGATTAGTTGGATTGTTGGTTGGGTTGTTTGTTGGATTGTTCGTCGGGTTATTTGAAGGGTTATTCGTTGGAATGCTGGTTGGATTTGAGGTCTTATTAGTTGGACTTGGTGTTTTCTCCGAACCTTTAACAAAAGAAAGACGGGGAGCACGTTTACCTTCTCTAGAATAAATGTTGACGATTTTATTTGACGGACCTGTTATTGCGAAGGAGTATTCACCGCTTACCGACCGTGCAGAAGATATATTAAACTCCCACCACGAACCACTTTTATTTGCTGTGTTATCAAGCCGGGAGCCTTTAGCAGGTCGTGTCTTCCAGGTTAACTTACGTTCAGACCAGTTCCTGGAGGCGCTATACACACTTAGTCCATTCGTTTTTCCGCTAACTAAATAAATGTATAATTTATCTGCGCGATAGCCTTTTCTTGTTTTAAATTTAAGGAAGCTTTCGACCTTGCCTTTTTTCCATCTTCCTGCAGCTAAATATTTTGACTTTCCGTAGTTTACTCTTGGATCGCTCTCGGTTACACGCGTATCTTCGGTAGGCTTCGAATACTTCTCTCCTGCAGCATCGGTTTCTTCTACTTCCGTTATTTCACTAAAGTCCGGTAACTCTTGCGCCTCGACGGAATTAATTGCTCCGCTAACATTCACTATTAGTGTAATGACTGCTAACAACACAAACAGAATACATATTTTCAATTTTTTCATTGGACAGAAACCTTCCTCTTAAAATTATTCATCTTTTGTACATTTTCTTGCAAGAGGGAATTTGCACTTCAGGCTCAAACTATTTTTTTTTCGTTTTGAAATAGAAATCCATTACCTCTTTTGCAAGTGGAGCAGCGACACTAGAACCCTCTCCTCCACGCTCTACTAAAACCGTTACCGTGATTTCCGGATTCTTATATGGAGCATAGCCTGTATACCACGCATGAGGTTTTTGATCCTCATGACTTTCGGCGGTACCCGTTTTACCTGCAGTTTCGATCGGATAGTCAAAAAAAGTATACGCAGTACCGCCTTTCTGATTAACCATTCGCAGTCCTTGCTGTACAGTAACAATATTTTTAGATTCGATATCTAATTTAGCCGGTGGAGATAAGTTTACGTTAAGGTCTTCACAACTTTCACCAGACCAGTTATTTTTTTCAGTTATCTTCCTGCAAATGACTTTATTATCAGCATCGAGGATGTTTGACACGAGAGAAGGCTGAAAGACTGTTCCATTATTTGCAATAGCTGAGGTAAATGATGATACCTGTAGTGGCGTAACCAAAACATCGCCCTGACCAATTGACATATTTACTGTATTCCCTGGAAACCAGATTTCGTTTTTTACTTTTTTCTTCCATTCAGGAGTAGGAATTAATCCTTTGACTTCACCGGGAATATCTATTCCTGAAACCTCTCCCAGTTTAAATCTGTGTGACTCCTGTATTAGCTTTTCAGGACCCATTGCTAAAGAAAGCTTATAGAAAAATGTATCATTTGACCTTGCCAGCGCCATTCTAAGATCAACATTTCCTTCAGTCTTGCCGTATTGGGTAAAATACCAGTTATTGAAGGTAATTCCGGAGATCGAAATGTTTCCTGTATCCTCAAACTGAGAATCGAGATTAATAGCTTTTGAATTTAATCCGGCGAGAGCGGTTATTATTTTATATGTTGAACCGGGAGGAAATGTTCCTGAGATAGCACGATTGAGTAACGGTAGTGATTTGTCTGATAAAGCATTGCTTACTTCTAAAGCACGTTCAGGATGTGTAAAAATATTGTCGTCATATGAAGGAAAACTAGCCAAAGTAAGGATTTCTCCATTATTCGGATTTTGCACAATAACCACTCCGGACGGTGCACCCGTTTCTTTTACTACTCTCTCAATTTGCTCATAGGCGAATTGTTGCAGCATGATATCAATTGTTGTCTGAATCGTTTTTCCTGGAACTGCAGCTTGTATGCCTAACACTTTCTGTACTTCACCATTTGAATTAATTTCGACGAATTCTCCTCCATCCGATCCTTTCAAGAACGTTTCATACTCCTCCTCAATTCCAGTTCTGCCAATATAATCATCAGATCCATATCTAGCCTTATTCTCACTTGTTATTTTTTTTGATTTCTTCAGCTCCTCTTCGCTTATTGGAGAGATATACCCGAGTACGTGTGCAATACTCTTATTAAATTGATACTCCCGAATTGATTCTACTGTAGCTTTTTCCTTCTTGTCAGCCGAAAAGGTGCTTTCTATTCGCGCGAATTCTGCATAATTGTGTAATTTATTGGATTCTTTTATCTTGAAAAACGGAGTATTCCGTACAAGGACAATATTGTTTTTGTCTACGATGACACCTCTGGGAGCCGAAAGAGGACGATCTATAATTCTATTATCGTCGGATAATCCCTGATAATATTTCCCTTTAATAATCTGAAGCGTAGTAATGCGAGTAAGAATTACTGCAAATATGATAAAGAATATAGTCTTTAGTCCTGCTCTTTTCCATAGAGAAGGTGGACTTATATCACGATACTGCTGAGAGGTTTCAATTAGTTCCAGGCTCTCTGTATTTTCAAGTCCCGGTTTGAACTTTCGCGATGACGCACCATCTATGTAATCTGCAAAGGTTATACCTAACATCTATTAATCCAACAAGAATCTTCTTTCATTTATATGAGTGAACTTTTGAAATAGAATATATAGAGTGCTCAGAGCAACTATACTATACAGCGAATTAAAGTCAAATATATTTTGTCCACTAATTCGCATAAGCAGAAAAGATTGTAAAGAAGCCGATACTACAACTAAAAATACTACAAGGAAAGTTGAAGGCCATGAATTCAGTTCTTTTTCACTTTGTATTTTTAATAGGTGGAATAATATGAGTACAGGTAACGCTACGATAAAAAAAGTACTACTCCATGCACCAAGCGGATTCATTTTGACAGAGTCGTAGATTAGAGACACAAGAGCAGCAGCGCTTATAGTTCGATACATTTTTCGAAAAATGAACAACCTTGTAAATAAAATAATCCCTACTATATTTATCCCGATAAATAGTAGCTGGATAATTATAAGTAGCAATACTGCCGTCATAACCGGTATTAGCTTTATGAAATGTTTTAAAATTGATTGCATAATTTATTGAATAATAAATACGGTGTCGAGCTTTTCAAAATCAAGATATGAGTTTACTTTTGCCTGCTGAAATAACTCACTCTCACGTTTTTTTACTTCCCGCACCTCTCCAACCACAACACCTTCCGGTAACCCAGGAGATTTAGCCAGAACCACTAAATCGCCTTTTTCAATTTTAGCTGATTGCTCAATCATTTCTGCAGTCATTCCTGTTCCGAAGTCACCTTTAATCGTTCCTTTATAGAGATTATTCTCTTCATTAACAATTTGTATCGGGAGCTCCATTTGCGGATCGGTAGCAAGAACAAGTGTAGCTGAACGGGTATCAGCGGATTTCACTTTCCCGACAAATTGATTCTTATACACAACTATTGCTCCTTTTGAGACAGTATTGGTGGTATCGTAAACTACGGTTAATTCCCTTTCGCGATTTATAACTTTTGCTGGAACCAGCTTAAACTTATCAAGGGATGGTGCACCTAACTGTTCCCTGAGCTTTTTGTTTTCATCAAGAATAGCACCAATTTGTGCTACTTGAGATCGTAAAACTAAATTCTGTTCCTGGAGCGCTTCGTACTTGTTGGTTAGCGTATTTGCTTGAGTAATAGTAGAAATTTCATTACGGATTTCAATTTGAATTCTATTAATTGATGACAGCAATGGAGAAATAGAATACGTGACTGCTTTGGAAATTGGATCTGTGATATGCAATACACTTATTATATAGACAAGTCCGCTGATAAGCGTTGCAGTTACGATTGTAACTATCCGACTTCGTGATGATTGTTCCATAAAACTACCGCAATCCACCAATAATTCTTACTTTTTCGAGTAGTTGAATTTCTTCCAGAACTTTAGCGCAACCTCTAACAACACAGGTGAGAGGATCATCGGCCACCCAGACCGGCATATTCACTTTGTCAGCAATTTTTTCTGCTAAACCGTCTAACAAGCTTCCGCCGCCAGCTAAGCATATTCCACATACTAGGATATCAGAGATTAATTCCGGAGGAGAATTTTCCAACATATCAGATATGGCATGGATTATTTGATCAATAGGTTCTTTTAATGCCCTGCGGACATCGTCGGACCGTAGCGTTACCGATTTAGGAAGGCCTGTAATTAAGTCCCGTCCTCTAATTACGTAATCGCGCTGCAGAGCAGTTTCACTTACAGTTCCGATAGAAAGCTTAACGTCCTCAGCGGTTCTATCACCTATTAATAAATTGTAATGGTTCTTAACGTAGGCAATAATGTGTTGGTCAAATTCGTTTCCTGCAATACGAAGCGATTTATTATTGACGAGTCCACCGAGTGATATTATCGCCATCTCTGTCGTACCACCGCCAATATCAACAATACAGCTCCCATTTGCCTCTTCAACCGGTAGTCCCGCTCCTATAGCCGCCGCCATAGGTTCTTCGATTAAATAAGCGACCCGTGCACCAGCGTGTAAGGTTGCTTCATGAACCGCCCGCCTTTCCACCTCAGTAACTCCTGCAGGAATTCCTATTACAACGCGTGGTCGCGGAATACGGGGAAGGTACCCGGAATTCCCTTCGTGTACCTTCTTGATTACCGCACGTAACATCTCCTGGGCAACATCGAAATCAGAAATTACACCACTTTGTAATGGTCTAATCGCCTGAATAGATGAAGGAGTTCTCCCGAGCATTTTTTTTGCCTGCGATCCAATGGCGATTATCTGTTTTGTTTTTTTGTGCTGAGCAACAATTGAAGGTTCTCTTGAAACTATCCCTTTTCCTTTAACGAAGACTAGTGTGTTTGCTGTTCCTAAATCTATTCCTATATCAAACGATACTGCATTCCAAAATCTATCGAACATAGGTGGCAGTATATACTTGTTAGAGCTAAATTTCAAAAGTTTATTTATGTTATACTTTGAGCTATGAAAAACGTTTCTATCTATATTCATCGAGCGATCTACACACTATATATATTACTTTTTTTCATTACTCCCTTTTTATTTTATCCATTCACGCACTTCTTCCCTATACCTTGGGTTGTGTTTGGTATTGATCCACAAACCTATGAACTATTTGAATTCAACAAAATGTATTTTGTTTACGGTATTACGATTTTAGTATCTACATTATGGTTAATTAGATCAATTGAAGAGAAACGTGTTATTTTCAAGAAAACATTTCTTGACTATCCGCTAGCTTTTTTTCTGCTTTCGCAAGTATTATCTACGATTTTGTCTTTAGACATTCATACATCAATTTGGGGATATTACTCGCGGTTTCATGGTGGTCTCCTATCAAGTGTTTGTTATGCGCTACTTTATTGGGCACTGGTGAGTAATCTTTACGGTAGAAAGTACGTACATCATTTTCTCAACACTGCAATTTTATCAGCAACAATTGTGTCATGGTATGGCATTGCCCAGCATTATGGAGTAGACAAGGAATTCTGGGTTCAAGACGTTCAAGCTCGTGTGTTTTCTTCACTGGGACAACCAAACTGGCTGGCGGCGTTTCTCGTAGCGCTGATTCCTGTAACTTTGAGTTATTTTCTTTTTGAATATAGAGCATTCTATAAAGCATGGTATTTAACCGCAGTCTCATCGCTTTTTATCTGTTTCTTATTTACTGCGTCGCGCTCGGGACTATTGGCTTTGATACTTTCCTTAGGTTTATTTGCATCATTGTTTATGGCACAAAAATTTACTATTTATACGAAGTATATTCAGATCCTAGTCAGCTTTTTATTCTTTGCCGGCATGTATATTTTGCTTTATTACAAATTCCCCCAGTATGCGATTGTGGTCTCGCTTATTTCGATAGCGCTGGCAGGCAGTATTGTTTTTCTCGCATCACCTCGACAGAACCGGATATGGATTGTTGCGGTGGGAGTCATCTTGATGATATCCGGATTCCTTTACTCCTCGCCCGATACTTTCAGACTCGGGGTAACGGGCGGCGCTCCAGGGGCAAACACTGATGCACCTAATGCAATTCCGCAGGATGCAGGAGGTACCGAGACTGGTGCTATCCGTTTTATTGTATGGAAAGGTGCGTGGGATATCTTTACCCATTATCCGATACTCGGGTCAGGAGTTGAAACTTTTGCCTATTCCTTTTATCAGTTTCGGCCGATTGAGCTTCTTAGAACAACAGAATGGGACTTTCTTTATAATAAAGCCCATAATGAATACTTCAATATTCTGGCAACAACAGGATTATTTGGTGTCATCATATTTATTTTATATGTATTTAGTTTTCTAAAAGAATCCACTTATGTTCTCGCGGCGTCGGTTGGTCAAAAATGGAAAGCACCTGTTGAAAAGCTAGACCTAAAAGTTGATCGAATGAAGAAACAGCTGATAAATGATGCACATACCATACCTCACTTAGAGAATCCTTATTATGTCTTCATGATGACGATTGGAATTGTGTCCGGTTTCGCTACGATACTCATTACTAATTTCTTTGGATTCTCTGTTGTTAACGTTGCGCTACTTTACTTTTTATTCCCAGCTTTTATCGCAATTATTTCGACAAGGGAGAGATTTTCCCTGGGAATCATCAGCCGGATACGATCCATAGCTGATCGAATCATTCCGCATGGTAAAACACTCGACTGGTTGCACCTAGGGTTATATGGATTGATAGTTTTTGCAGGACTGTACTTATTTAGCACGCTATTTAATTACTGGTTTGCAGATATACGATTTTCCGAAGCCAGAATGCTAAATAGGCAAGGTGAAATAGGTCAGGCACACAAACAGTTTGCTGGTGCATTGGAATTACGCAGAGATGAGCCTTTTTATTACTCTGAGATAGGTTGGACAGAGGGTGAAATGGTGTATTCTCTAATGAAGCAAAATGATGCTTCAAGTGCTGCTGATATTGTCCCGCATGCAGAAAATAATTCCCGCATTGCGGTTTCTATGAGTCCTAACAATGTTTTATATTGGAAAAAGCTTTCTGATACGTATTACAACCTTACTTTCTTTGACTTTGAACAATACAAGGATGACCTTAAGAAAGCAGCAGATAGAACTATGACACTTGCTCCAACAGATGCGAGTACTTTGATTGTCCTATCTACGTATTATGAAAGACTCGATGATCTGAATACTGCGATTCGGATTATTGCGCAGTCAGTTGAGTGGAAGCCGGACTTGGCTGAGGGGTGGAATAGATTGGGAGAATTATACTTCGCGCGCTACCAGAAAACAAAGAACGAAAATGATAAGAATAAAGCTAATGAATACAGGTATAAAGCATCAGTTTTGGATGGCTCTAATGAGGGGTATAAGAAGGGATTTGAATAAAATCTTGTTCGCTGCTAATGAATAAATTTGCTGATATTGTTGCGCTGACAAACGGCGATCCGAAAAAATCTGTTTTTACTTACGGGATGCCTGAATTCGAGGCAGCAGATCTGATACAGGTAGGGTCGCTCGTATCAGTTCCCTATGGCAAAAAAGAGATTCGCGGGGTGGTTATAGCACTGCATGATAGCATACCGTCTTTTCCAACGAGACCTATCTCTGAGCTTATATACGAAACCCCTGTTATTACCTCGCAATTGATTGATACGGCTCGGTGGATGTCAGAATACTATCATGAACCATTGAGGAATTGTATAGAAACAGTAATGATCTTTAAGAAAAAAGTACGAATTCCTAAAGCTAAAATACAAAAAAAGATGGAAATTGCACGAAATCCAGTAATCTTGAACACCGAGCAACAGACTGCATTTGACCAGATACTAACATCTATAAATACACATACTACTTTTCTGCTTCATGGTATTACCGGCAGCGGTAAGACCGAGATATATTTACAGGTTATGGATGCAGTGATTAAGCAAGGAAAACAGGTGATTTACCTGGTTCCTGAGATCGCTCTAACACCACAAACAATTAAGCGTGTCGAAGAGCGTTTCCCCGGAAAAACTTCGGTCCTGAATAGTCAGGTTTCAGATGGCGAGCGATATGCAGCGTTTCTGGGTAGTATTACCGGTGAGAAGCCAATAGTTATCGGCTCACGATCAGCTTTATTTACTCCATTTCCCCGTATCGGATTAATAATAATAGATGAGGAGCACGATCACTCACTTAAACAGGAATCTAGTCCACGGTATAACGCAGTACAAACAGCAAAACATATGGCCGAAGAATTAAAAATTCCACTAATTCTCGGTAGTGCTACTCCTCGGGTTGAAGACTTTTATCTTAGCCGTGAGAGCTCAACCGTTCAGCTACTTACTCTGACAGAACGAGCGATGAATGCATTTCTTCCAAAAGTAACTATTGTTGATATGCGAGTAGAACTTAAAAAACGGAACTTTTCGACGCTTTCTGATGATCTGGAAAGTGCACTTGCTTTGGCACTTGAGAAGGGTGAACAGTCATTACTTTTTCTTAATAAACGAGGCGTAGCAAGTTCTCTAATGTGCCGAATGTGTGGGTGGACTGCAGAATGCCCACGCTGCTCGATTGCCCTTACTTTGCACAAAGAATATGCAAGCGGGCTTTCTAATATGCTCGTATGTCATCATTGCGATTATCAGAATAAGATGATTTTTCAGTGCCCTGACTGCGAAAGTTTATATATTAAACCGCTGGGCTCAGGGACAGAACGAGTTGAACAGGATATATTGAAAGTATTTCCTAAAGCACGAATTTTAAGAATGGACCGTGATACAACCACTGCAAAAGGAAGCCATGAAAAGATTTATCTTAGTTTTCTTAATCACGAAGCAGATATTCTTATTGGAACTCAAATGATTACTAAGGGCTGGGATATTCCTAATGTAACGCTTGTTGGTATAGTTAATGCAGATACCGCGTTACATATGCCCAGCTATTCAGCTGCCGAAAATAGTTTTTCACTTATTACCCAGGTGGCCGGACGTGCTGGTCGTGCTCAAAAACAAGGTACCGTCGTCTTGCAAAGTTATACTCCTGAACACTATGCCGTAACGGCAGCGGCCATGCATGATTATGCTGATTTCTATACTAAAGAGATTGGCTTCCGAAAGTCCCTTATGTACCCCCCTTTCTCTCAGCTTGCCCAGCTGGTATACTGTGACGAGAAACAGGAAAAAGCCGAATACAAAGCCGAAGTTCTGTTTAAAAAACTGGAAAGTACCGCTAAGGAGTTACAGAATATCGAGGTTCTCGGCCCAACGACTGGAATTATTCCTCGATTACGAAATAAATGGTATTACCAGATATTATTAAAAGGTGATAAAAAGAGTATCGATTTGCTCATAGAAACAGTTCCTCCCGACTGGACTATTGATGTTGATCCAATAAGCGCATAGATGAAAAAGATCGTTACCGTACCATATCCGACGCTGCGTAAAGAAGCGAAGGAGATTAAAAAGATAACTAAAGATACCAAAGAGATAGCCGTAGATCTCTGGTATGCATTAACTCACAGTTCTATCGAAGGAGTCGGTATCGCAGCTCCACAAATTGGTACCTCTGAACGAATGTTTATTCTTCGGGAAGGAAAAGAAAACTACCAGGTGTATATTAATCCTACGATAGTCTGGAGCAGTGAGATTAGTACTACCGGATTCACGCGTAAAGGTGATACGTTTCTTGAAGGGTGTCTTTCTATCCCAAATATTTATGGTGTTGTTATCCGACCTGATAGTATTGAAATGGAATATCTCGACCTACAAGGCAAAAAGCATCGAAGAAAATATAAAGAACCATTTTCGCGCTATGCACAACATGAAATCGATCATTTAAATGGTGTATTATTTACCGATCATGTTATTTCTCAAAAAGGAAAATTATACGTGGTAACTGAAGAAGATGAGCTAGAGGAGATATCGCTTGATGCACTGATGCAACAGGCATAGTTTCATAAGGAACTATTTTATGAATAATATGAAATATCGTGTTATTTTTTTTGGATCATCACAATTTAGTTTATATGCTCTAAATGATCTATACGCTAATGACCAATATGAGCTTGTGGCAGTGGTTAGCCAGCCCGATAAGCCTGTTGGCAGAAAACAAACAATCACGCCTACTCCGGTAAGTCTGTGGGCACAAGAACACAAGATTGAACTGATTGCTGCAACTTCATGGAAAAAAATAGATCCCGCTATCGGAGAAAATATTAATGTCGCAAGACTTAAGGAACTTAAACCCGATTTTGGAGTTCTCGTATATTATGGCCGAATTCTTCCTCAAACAGTAATTGATGCATTTCCCAAAGGAATTGTTAACACCCATCCCAGTCTGTTGCCAAAATATCGTGGACCAGCGCCTGGCCAAATGGCGATCTTAAAGGGGGAAACAGAGAGCGGCGTATCCATTATGCTACTGGAAGCCGGGCAGGATACCGGGCCTGTACTCGCGCAGGAAAAGTTTGAGGTAGCCGTGAATGAAATTCCTGATACGTATTATGAAAAAGGTTTTAAGTTAGGGACAGTGTTGATGATGAAGGTATTACCGGACTACCTTAAGGGAACACATCTACCAGTTCAGCAGGTTAATGGAGATGCAACCAATACACCATTATTATCACGCGATAACGGTAAAATTGATTGGTCGCAAGGTATTGAACAGATTGAACGAATGGTCCGGGCCTTTACGCCGTGGCCAGGAACCTGGACCGAGGTATGGGAAGACTATGAGGGTCAAATCCACTTCCCTGATGAAATACGGGGAAAACTAGGACTGAATCTACACGGCCGGGAGAACTGGGATGGAGTTGCTCGTAAACGGATGAAGATCTTAACTGCATTTATTCAAGATAAGGCATTAGTGCTTGATGAAGTGCAGATTGAAGGCGAACAGAAGACGTCATTTGAATTGCTTAAGATTGTGTAAATAGTTTCCCGTCTTTGTTAAGAATGTATGCTCGGAGTATCAACATCGCACTTGCTGCATGAATGATTTCACTTCGAATCACCATATCATACGCTAGTTCAAGATCCACCCACTCATAAGAGATAATCTCTCCTTCATCAGGGTTTATTGCTGTACTTGTCAAATCTGTTGCGATGAACATGTAATTTGGAGAATTTACTACCGTTGGAAAGGGATTTACAACTCCAGCGTCAATCCAGGTACCAGCAGTGTATCCTACCTCTTCCTCTAGCTCTCGAACAGCAGCATCCATAGGTAGTTCACCTTTATTCAAACCTCCACTAATAACTTCACTGGAGTATTGATTGGCGCCGTATTTAAATTCCTTAGTGAGAATTATTTGTGTCTTCTCATTGATCGCCAGAACGGTTGAGCCAGGAAGCATTGTTACAATTCCAAAGACGCCTTCTTTACCGCCGGGACGAATAACTTTGTCTTCACGGACTGATATCCAGGGATTCTGGTATTTTATTTCTGTACTGAGGAGTTTAAAAGGATTATCTGACATGAATTAATTGTAGCAGATATTTATATTAAACCGAGGGCTTTTGCTTCCTGCCGAGTGAAAATTCCACCGTTAGCTTTGAGCATTCGTAGCGCTTTAGTTGTTACCTTAAGTCTTTTTGTAGCACCATCGATTTTGATAGAAATTGAATGAAGGTTTGGGTACCAGATTTTCTGAGTAGATGGAGCTTTCATAGCCCACGCACCTGAATGTCTGTGGCGGCCTGTTACGCCTATTCTTGTTGATATTCCTGTTAAGTCACATGTTCTCATATATGTTCTCTCGTCCAAATTACTGGTATAATCTAGAGGAGTTTACCATAAAAAAGCGTATAGCGTCAAGCACGGCGGCTGAGCAGAAATGAGGAATATGTACATTGAACGATTACTACAAAGTCCACTTGAAGTTATTATCTTCCTAGCGGCAATCATACTAGCCGTAACGGTGCATGAATTTGCGCATGCCTGGTCTGCCGATGAACTGGGCGATCCTACGGCCCGGCTTTTAGGCAGGAAATCTCTCGATCCGCGGAAACATTTAGACTTCTGGGGTAGTATTATGTTCCTATTGGCAGGGTTTGGCTGGGGTAAACCGGTGCCAGTAGACTCATTCAATCTGCGAGATGAGGCTAAAGACAATGCAATTATTGCTCTCGCAGGACCAGTTTCTAACCTTATTATTGCTGCTGTAGCCGGAACCATCTTCCGGTTCCTTCCATCAGATAGTGGACTTTTTGGAGCAATTCTCTATCTTGTTGGTTCAGTAAATGTTTCATTAGCTGTATTTAATTTATTGCCTATCCCCCCATTGGACGGATCTAAAATATATAGGGCTGTATTCCCACAGAGTTTTCTGCCTGTTTGGCAATTCTTAGATCAGTATGGTGTGTATATTCTTCTTTTCCTGGTCATCTCAGGTAGCGGAATTATTTCCAATGTGATCGGACCAATTATTACTTTGGTTATGAATCTTTTAGGTTTTTAAACCTTACAACGCTCGTATACGATTCTTGACATTAGCTGAACGATTGCGTATCATAACTATGAATAATAATGAAAGTTGTTATTCATTTTGCCCACCGGTATGCGTATAAGGCTCTGGATAAATTTTTCTCTACAAGTTTTAAACTTGGGCATGGTGTGGTGTACTTCTTAACGTAAGTTGGTTGTACCCTGCCGCCCACCTGATTCAATTCAGGAAAAGTTTAAAAGGAGTTCACGCTATTGGTGGGTATTTTAATGCCTTCAAAGTCATCTCCTTGCGCCACAAGGAGATTTTTTGTAGAATCCAATAGATCAATCATGATTAAAGAAGATAGATTTCCTGGAGTTATTGAAAACGCTCTCTCTGCAATTGAACAAAATTCGGAGGGGACGGCAGGTGATGTTCGACTTGTTTGTCGGCGATTGCTAGATACAGTAGTGCTCCCAGATGATCACTTTGGAGATGCTGTTGCAGTACGTCAAATACGTCAATTATTGGGCAAATCGGAAATTGTAAAACTGCATTACTTTAATTTAGCAGCATTCCTTCCACATCCGCGTGAGGATGACCCTAGATTAAAACATGACGCAAAAGTGGCAACTGCGCGGCTAAATGATATTGCTGATGCATGGAAAATAGCAAGCGCTGGCAAGCTTGTTACGGCAGTTTTAGCCTTAACTGATAGTTTAAATAGTTTTGAAGAACAGGTATAATAGTAAGAATTAGCCGACTTAGCTCAGTGGTAGAGCAACAGTTTTGTAAACTGTGGGTCGCCAGTCCGAATCTGGCAGTCGGCTCCAAACTTAATACATTAAGGAAGTCCCGTTCACTTCGTTCCGGGACGAAAAAACTTTTTGTATTAAGTGAAAGTTTTTTCGCAGAGGTGCCGGAGTGGCCAATCGGAACAGACTGTAAATCTGTCGACTTCACTGTCTACGAAGGTTCGAATCCTTCCCTCTGCACACTACTCAAAGGAGTCAACATTGACCGTTTCGCTATGTTGACCTTAAAAACGCTGAGATATAGTGTTCAACCCTTTCTATGATAAAAACTATTATTTTTGACTATGCAGGTGTAATTAGTCCTACTCGAGATAATTATCTCTTTGCGACTAAGTACGCTGACCGCTTTGGCGTGAGTCCTTTAGCGTTAATGGAGAAAACATATAAGAACTGGGATGAAGCTTCTCTTAATCATATTTCATCACATCAGTTTTGGAATGATGCTGGTAAGGAATTAAATATCTCTGGGGATGAATTAGAGGAAATGCTGATACAGACGTTTCCTGTGGATGTTCGGATGGTTGAGTTAATCAAAGGACTTAAAGGAAAATATACCATTGTAATGATGTCTAACCAAATTGATGACTGGTTGGAAGGTGAGATCGACAAATACAGCCTGCGTGATAAGTTTGATTATTTTCTTAATTCGTACCAGGTTGGATTAAAGAAACCAGATTCACGGATATTTGAGTTAGCAGTTCAGAAAACTGGAAGTAGTTTTGAGGAGTGCTTATTTATTGATGATGCATCAAAGAATGTAGAGCAAGCGAAAAAACTAGAAATGCATACAATTCAATTTGATACGTACGAGCAGTTTATGGGAGAGTTTAATTCAATCACCGATTCCCAATACTAAACCTTTTCCTTTTGTAAATACATCCGAACGCCGTCGAGTAAACCTGATTTAAAATACGTATTTGCATTATCAAGATTTACATCTAACCAACGAAAGCCTGTGTGATTGTCGCTTAAATAATAATGTTGTGGTCGGAGTTGTCCTTAACTTTGTAATACTTATATTTACGTGCTTATTCAAGCCCTTTTGGTTGTATGAATTCGAGAGCAGATGCCTTATTGATTACATATTCTTTAAGGGTAGAGTATGTCGCTGCATCAGTAGTAGGGGCAAAAGAGACTTCTAAAATATAAAAGATATTTTGTTTTGAAGTGGTATGAAGGGTACTTTGCCGTGCGACGCGTACCACTTTATAATTGAGCCCTTCCAATTCAAGAATATATAACCCTTTAGAAGTATCTACTTTTCGTGATATTACCTTTTCGTCTGTTTGTACCATTCTTGGAGTTATACGTGACATGTCATATCCATGTTTTAGATTTTCTAATTTATTAAGTGGTAAATCTGTGAAATAGGTATCAATTGATAAGTCATATTCTTGCGGACCATTTTCCAGTGAAAAGGGAAATGATAGACCGGCCCCTGCCGCACGCTTTAGTTTTGATTCGTACACTGCATCATCCAACTGATAAGGTAATACAAACCCAGAGGTGAGGTTGTATACTTTGTTATCTTTTAAATACACATACGCATCCTCTCCGCAACCACCTGCAATAAAGCGATTTTGTTTATTCCCCAATATAAAATATGCCCACCTTTCCCAAGATGTTGTACCCTGATTAGTTTTAATCTCAACTAAAGGAAGCGTATCTATTTTGGCAGATGCTATCTTATTTCTTGTGTCGATAGATGTTGCTAATTTTATGATTCTGTTTCGTGAATCATATTGGTAAATCGTAAAATCTTGCTCGGAGATCTCGCACTGTTGTGTATTAATGGCTTGGTAATTGATTTCGATTTTCAAATTAAGGTTTGCGGGGTCTGGTTGAGCCAAGTATTTAGAGTGCGTAGTTTTTAGAGTATAGTCTTTATATTGTGCAATACCTTTTGGAAGATGATTACTGTTCGTACCATCCCCTAAATAAATCTGGGTAGGTACTTGGAATACATTTTCAGGATAATAGACTGTAGAATTATTAAAGCTAATTTGTTTTAAGGAAAAAGTTCTGTTAGAGGAATCTAAATATTTTTTTTGTTGAATCTTATTTAGGAGCAATAGCGATACAGAAACTCCAATTACGATAAATAAAGCGATAAACATTGCATGTTTTCTATACTCTGACATGCCACTATTGTTTAATAGTTCCTCTAACAATACAATGCCCAAAAAACTACTCTAGCCCCGCGATGATAGCAAAAAACAACCAGGAAGGTATTATCTCGTTCATGCAATTATTATATTATATATCTTCTCTAGTGCAGTTGTTATACTGCGTACTGATATGGAACCGTACTCAGTTACAACACGCACTGCCGGAATAGATGACTTGTATCCGCTTGCAGAAGTTATGTGGTTTGCGAGAAAAGCAGCTTATGCAAACGGTTCACTTCCGCGCCAAGACCTTAACTTACGCAGGCATGAGAATCCTGCAACCGCGAGTGATTGGATTGGTATTATCAGGGCGGCTGAGGCTTTGAGACCAAACCTTATGGGGCAGGGATTGCTTCCTGAAGATTCAAGTCCTCTCACTGGCGGATACTTAATACTGGCTGCTGAAGCAAACCATCAGGTGGTTGGTAAATTTGGCATAAACTTTCGCCCCCAACTTCGGAGAGTAGGATTCATGGGTGTTGATGTGCGGCCGGAGTATCAAGGTATAGGAATTGCTACTGAATTACGCGCTGCAGCAATACATTTAGCGTACAAACATATGCCTGACGTCCAAGAAGTGCGATTTGGAAGATATCGTAAATCAGATATATATGCAGCGAAACATTTGCCTAATTCTTTTTTTGAACGATTAAGACGACAAGCAGTCTTAATTGAACCTTCAGTTTCAGGAACAATTAAAACTGCCTTTTATACAGTACCAATTGAAACATACATTAAAGAGTTACATAGAGATTGAATCTACTTCTTTGGTAACCAGATTACTTATCTTCTTTTGTTCCGTGCAAAAGTGCATCAATAATGTCGTGTGGAAGCGCTGCGGTGTTAAGCAGTGCTTTACGGACAATAGCTCCTGCTTCTGATCCAATTTCGTCGGCTGCATGTAATGTTCCAACCACGGCACTCTTTGCAAGTTCGCCTGCATCGCCGCCAATATTCCCGGCCGATGAAATTATTCCCTGTACCGATGATACGGCTGCTGATCCAACATCACCACCAACTCCATGAACCCCCTTGATAACACCTCGTGCGGCGCCTTCTGCGGTCTTACCAACATCTTTTCCGATGTCGCGTGCGCCATCAACTGCGCCTGTTACGAGTCCGGTTATTCCCTGAGCGATTGAAACTCCGGTATCTGAAATTCCTTTAATACCTGATTCGATTACATCGGCAACGGTGTCTACGGTTGTCGCTGCGATATCGCCGGTTGCTTTTAATACACCTTTGACGTTGTCCTTAGTTACATCGCGGGTTGTTTCAACAACATTCCCGGCACCACTAACAACTGAATTTAAAGCATCTTTTAAAGATGATGCGATGTCTGACATAAAGTCTCCTTAATCTGAGAACATATAATAGTATATACAGAGTAGCACAAAAAAAGACGCCCGGTTAGAGCGTCTTTAATTTTTATTTAGCTACAGAAATTATCTTGCTTCTTGTGGACGTGCTTCTTTGACTGAGATTGCTCGGCCATCAAGCTGTGTTCCGTCAAGTGTCATTGCTTGCTTTGCTTCTTCAGCTGATGACATTTCAACAAAAGCAAATCCCTTTGAACGACCTGTGTCGCGATCCATGATTACTTTAGCTGAAACTACTTTTCCAACTGTGTTGAATAGCTCTTCAACCTGTTCACTTGTTACGTTGTAGGATAAGCTGCCTACGAACAATCTGTTATTATTCACGATGTGTACTCCTTAAATAGTTCTAGTCTGACCACTATACACTATTGCACAGATAATACTATGAGCAGTATTTTTCTTATTCAACGGTGATTTTACCGACCTGTCCTTTTTCCCGATGTGTGCCGACGGAACAATAGTACTCAAATGTGCCTGTTTTTGTCGCGGTGAACTCAGCAGTTGATGTCTCACCTGATTTAGCGATAGGCACTTTCACTCCAAGCTCTTCTATATTGAAGTCGTGCATCATATCAACAGACTTCAATACAATTTTTACTTTTTCACCTTTTTTGATTGTCATTTCAGCTGGTTTGTAATAAAACGAGCCTGCTTCAACATCGATTGTGGTTACCTCGCCCTGAGCTGAATCTGTTGCAGCTGTAGCACTCGCCATAGGCGTGCTTGAATCCATTACTATCGAGCTTGCCTCTTCAGTTGGTGCTGTAGATGCAGCCGTTCCTTCATTTGAAGTACCTTTATTACCCGCTACGACTGCGAGGGCAATTCCCATCACGACGAGGATTGCAATGATACCTATTAGGATTGAACCACCTTTTTTCTTTTCTTCGGGATTAGATACATTATTTATGGTTTCTGACATTGTAATTTCCTTTCAAATTGATGCTTATAATATCACCGTTTTAATAGTATATTCTATTGTGCTTTTTAATGGAAATTGTATAGTATACGTATAAGGGGAATATCTTCTATGTCTAAACCAGTTGTGATTATCATTCTTGTTATCATTGTTCTGCTTGGAGGATTCCTTCTTTCTAAACCAGTGACAGCAAATGCGCGTCAAGCGATTGCAGATTGTTATTCATCGAGTAAAGTTATTACTACTGTTAAGAGCGAAACGACTAACTCTTCAATTGAGGTCTGCGCTAAGGCTCATGATTCAATACAAGCTTTTAATACGTGCATGAATCAAGCTCGTACTGACCACGGTGACATGAAGACTACTTTATCTTTAATGGTGAGCCCCTTGAACAAAGATTTCTCAGTTGATACAATCCGGGAAAATCATAATCAAGCCTGTACCGCGTACCCGGAAATGCAGATAAAATAGTATGAAATATATCGATCTTACACGCTCATTTGGAGAAGGAGTTTCAGTATACCCTGGCGATCCTCATCCTGAAATAAAAACGGTAAATACCGTTGAAGCGGACGGCTTTACTTTGTCTGAAGTTAGAACTGGTATGCATGTCGGGACCCATATGGATGCTCCTCTCCATTTTATATTAGGGGGCAAAAAGATGTACGAGATTCCCGTTGAAAAATTTTTTGGTCGCGGAATTATTATTGATGCGCGAGGTAAAGACAATATCGATATTGATTTACTGAATGGAGTTGCGCTAAAGCCTGGTGATATTGTCCTGGTTTTAACAGGCTGGTCAGCACGATTTGAAGATGAAAAGTACTTTACTGATTATCCCGACATTACCATTGCATTTGCAGAAAAGCTTATTTCTGCGGGCGTATCAATCGTAGGAACTGACAGCGCAAGCCCGGATCATGAACCATTTGAAACACATAAAAAATTGCTTGGTAATGATATTCTGATTATTGAGAATCTGGTTAATTTAGAAGAATTAACTGCTGTGGGAGAATTTAATGTGGTTGCACTTCCAGTAAAATATGAAACAGAAGCTACACCAGTTCGAGTGGTATCTTGTATTTTATAATACCGAATACGTTTTTCTTCGTTCCTCAGGTTTTCGTACAACGACATCTTCCAACAACAACGAATTAGCCGCAGTCGCTACGCTATCACCATCAAGTGTCGCTCTTCTCCCAACTCCGGATCTAAACATCCCAAAATAGGTGTTTGCGGTTACGACTTTACCATTCGTTAACGGTTCTACCGTTCTACGAAAAATTGGCACTACTCCCAAGAGTTTAATTTCGTGCTGCGTAAACCGCTCACCAGGTGAGACTTCCGTTATTTTAGGTTGAGAACCTGCAATGTTTTGTAATACTTCTATTGAACCTTTAGCCATACGTATCTTATACCTTACCAAAAAGCACAAGAAAAGTAGTAATTATACTTTGTTTTTTCTTCGATCATTATAATACGATATTCCTTTTATAATACCAACTGTTATGAGAGCAGGCAGCAGGAAATAGATACCAAAAATTACGATACCTTCGGGATACAGATAGCCGTTGAATAGTGCCAGCGGAAGTGCAAGCGGAATAAATATAAAAAGAAAAACAAAATCATTTTCTTCTTCCCCGACGCCTACTCTTCTCACTATATATCCACGATTATTGTTTTCTAACGGAAGTGATGTAAAAATCTGACAATCTAGCGTTTCGTTTATTGTTTGCTCAAATACTCTGCACTGATGCGTAATAACACGAAAAGTAAATGGAGTCCGATTATCCAACAGAATTTTATCTACCGTTGAACTTATATTTACCACTTTACCTTCCCAACCGAGCCTATAAAATGAATTTTCCTCCTGCTTTACAAAAAAGATATCGTGTGGCCAGCCATTTTTGTTTTCATCCTCAAATTCTTCTTCTTTTATTAGTAGTGCCATCCTAAAGGTAATCTCCTTTTCGCATTGCTCTCGCAATAGTTTTTCATACATCTGGCATCTTTTTCCCTCATTAAAAATGGTGCCAAATAATCGATCTTTCAGCTCTTGCTGATGTATGGAAGCATACTTCTCAGTTGGCATGAGCATTGTTCGTCCAGTAGAATAGATACCATAGATCCAAAATAGTAGCGCCATTACCAGGTAGACTGAGAAAAAAATAAGGATGAATTGAATAACATTTTTATAATTTTTCATAAACTCTCTACACCCTTCCACCAGTCATTTCTCCCCTGCAGCTTAGACCAATACCAATATTCGCAGCCCCATAGGAGAATGACCTGGTATCCTATTTTATCTAATTTATTAATCAGGCTCTTTGTTCGCTGCGGTGAAGCACTTGGATATTCTTTTTTATCTGTATGCACGGCACTTTTATATTCCCATGGTTCACTTTGCGCTTCGGTGATCCAACTTTCGATTCCAAGTTTTTGCATTTGTTTACGCCACTTGGATAATCTCCACCAGAAAAATATAGTGGGATGAGCGTAGTACTGTTTATTTACCGGAACCTTTGTATATACATTGACGCCTATTGCGTCCGCTATCGTAAGATTCTTTTCAAAGGCACTACTATATTCCCGTCTCCAGTCAAATGGTGCAAGATTTATCGCATTAGACAAGAGAATTTTCTTTTCAGGACACAGGGTACGAGCTAAAATAACAGCTCTTCTGACAAATGAGTAGCTTACAAACTTATTATGGGTGAAACTGAAGTTATTGAATGCTTCGTTCTCTATTTGAAGGTATGAGATAGAATGATTGTCTTTATACCTCGATATTACTGCTGAAATAAAATTGAAAGCCGCTGAGGAAAGTTCCGTTTGGGTATCGATGGGGATATGCGCTAGTTTTGTATCACATTTTTGTTTAACCCAATCAGGAAAGTGAAACTCTGGCCACCGGGGGGATTTCATACCTACGGCCAGAACTATTTTTTTGTCTGTTTTCGAAATGGTACTGATAATATCGTCGAGTATAGTGAAATTAAACTGACCCGGTTGAGGTTCGATCTCATTCCAGTAAGCACAAACTCGAATATATTCAAGTGGAAGCGTTAGAATCGCCTTAAGCGTTTCTTTATAGTCTATTTTAAGATATTTGCATTGTATTTGACTGAATGTTGTTCCTAGTCTGGCCATTATTATCCTTTTTCGGACAGGAATTCTTTGAGCGGCTTGTCATTTATATACATTTCGACCTGTTTTACCTGTTCAAATTGTCTGACCGTTCGATTAAGCTGTTCCTCGATGCGGGGAATATCACAGATACCTCCCGGAGAAAGAGTTCCAACTATTTTAATAGTTGCTATCCCATTCTCAATAATGGCGCTTTCCGCTCTTAGATTCGAGTTATAAAATGCTGAATATAGTCCTGCCTGCTGATAAGCCTGTGCTTGAATACCCAATAGCTCGTTTATAGTCGCTTGTAAAATATTTGACGATTCATTTATTTCGCGTTCGACCGGTATGATGCTATCATTGCATCCAATTTTAGGACCACTCGATCCATTATCTTCTATGGATACCAGGAATATCGTAACTTTTTGCTTTAGTGTTGAATTGGGAAACGCAGATGCTTGTGGTGACGGAGACAGTGTCGGGGCGATCACAGGCTTAGTGATTAAACTAACCGCTGCAAAGGAAATACCAACTAGAATGAGTACTGATACTACCAGTACGCCGATAACTTTGCCCATATAGATATTATACTATACTATTTGTCGTGAAGAAGTGCGACGTATACACCGTTTGTCCAACCAAATCCAGTTTGCAGAGGATATTCTCCATCCTCTGGTTGTCTGTTCACTTTGACCACATTATACTTCTCGTACATATTTCCCGTATGTTTAAAAGTGTTTTCACAAGTGCGTAACCAGCGGGCTTTGATTTCACCCGCGAACTCTGTAAACCCGTATTTTTTCAAGCCTTGAATAGCAATCCATTCTAGCGGTGCCCAACCATTTGGAAAATCCCATTGCTCACCGGATTCATGCAAGGATGTTACCAGACCGCCAGGATATAAAAAGTCTTTTTTTAGCTTATCGGCAATATGCTGTGCCTGCTCCTTTGTTGCGATACCGGCATAGAGAGGAAAAACGCCGGCAAGAGTTGGATAATTAATTTGCTTTTTTGTTTCAAAATTATAATCAAAAAAGAATTTTTCATTTTTGTTATACAAATATTTTTGTATTATCATTACGCGTTCAGTGCCTTTTTTCAGATAAAGGCCTGCTTTCTTATCCTCTCCGATAAGTTTATACCAGGCGTGTAATTGTTTTTCGTATAAATATAACATGCAGTTAAGTTCAACAGGAATAATATTTGCGGCAATGCATTTTGAAGGTGAGTTGTGATCCGCAAACCAGCGGCCCGAGAAATCCCAACCAGATTCAGCTGCTGCACGGTTATGTAAATAGTACTGAGGTTTTTTATTTATATTAACTTTATGTGCATGTAGTCGCTCTTCAAGGTATGCTTCTTCACGCGGTGTTGCTTCTTTATCGCCATATCTGTTTAAAATGAATCCTTGATCAAGCTGAACCGACCGCTCCTTCATCCAAAATTCGTATTCCTTTTGGACATAGGGCAAATAGGTATGCAAGCAAGAAGTATCGGTATGTTCTATTAATAGTTTTACTAACTGAACAAAAAATGGCGGCTGTGATCGTGTCGCTTCATAGATCCGATTAGCATTCGGAATATATCCGATTTGATCAATTAAATAACAGAAATTATCACAGGTATTTCGTACCATATCGATCATTTTACTGCTGACTAAACCAAGCGCTGTAAAATAAGTATCCCAGTAGTATATTTCCCGAAACCTGCCCCCCGGAACTATGTAGGGATAGGGCAATGGAATGAGGGTACTTCCCTTTTGCATAACTCCATCAGGATTTCTGTACAACACTGACCAGAGAGAATTAATATACGTTTCAACTGACCGGTTTGCTGGGACTGCGTTTTCAATAAGTTCTGTGGCTGCGATAGGAATTTGAAAATTTGCTATGACAAAATTTTTAAGATTGAAGTTCTTGTGTTTTTTTTCCAGGGCATATTTCCGCTCAATTGTTTTTGCATCGAACAGCGGAGTTGAGTCAGTGAACGTTTTTGAGTCTGGAAATATTTTATTAATCTGCACACGCTTAAATAATTCACCCGAGAGCTGAATATAGTTTTTTTTATTAAGATCTACTTTTTTCCTGCGGCCTACTTTTTTATAAAAATAGAACGGATTTAATCTAAATTCGACCATAGAAGTTGAGATATTCCTTTAATACCGGATGCCAGATGGTGTTGCTGTTTTCAGATCGGAACTTTGAGAGGCGTAGGTGGTGTCTATTTTTCTTAAGGCACTTGGTACATCAAGTGGCGTTGGAAGCGGAATTTCTCCTACCTTTTTTCCGATTTTCCCCATTACCGGGACCATGCCTATAAGTGCGATTAGGGCGAGAGCTGCAAAAAGAAAGCTTTTACTTGTCATTTGTTTAATTCTATAGTTTTCAAGCGTTCTTGCCAAGGTCATTAAAGTACTGCTGCAGCTTTTGCAGTGCTTTTCCACGATGAGATACGATGTTTTTTTCGTCTATACTCATCTGTGCATATGTTTTTTCCTGCCCTAAAGGTATGAAAATTTGATCCCATCCAAATCCGTTTTCTCCGCGAGGCAAATCTGAAATAGTTCCTTCGCATTCTCCTTCAAAATAAGTCATCTGCTTTCCGTCATAAATGGTATATATAATGTTGGCTGTAGCAGATTTATCCTCAAATCCTGCTAATAATTTACATAGTCCGTCATTTTTTAATTCGGTAAGAAACCATTTGATAAATGGACCCGGCAGATTGCCCATGGACTTGAATGTAAGTCCGACATCTTCTACCAATACCGGCTTTGAGATTTGAGAAAATGCTGATTCTGCTTTTTTTGAACTGATTTCCTTTAGATCGAGCGATTGTATTTCCGGAAGATCAAGCTTTATATGCTTAATCGCGATGTTAAGAAATGCTTGCAATTCAGCTGCTTTGCCCGCGTTACCGGTGATGAATGTTAGATTGTCTATCATTGACACACTCCCTGTATGGCTAGTATACCTTATCTTTATGTAATACGAAAAACCTATACTGCACCTGCTAATACCTCGATAACGTCTTATTGTGAAGATAATTTCATTTTTTGTAAATCTATACTTTAAAGGTGCTTTTTGGTATACTTCTGGGGATAACATGCCGCTGGCTTGTTATATGGTGGTCGTAGCCCGAGGCAGTTTCCACAGCCGAAGGTCCCGTGAGTTTACGAACGGGATCAATGAGGGTACTGGTTGTTAAAGGTGATTACATCATTATGGTGGTCGTAGCTCAATGGTAGAGCATCAGTTTGTGGTACTGACGGTTGCGGGTTCGAGTCCCGTCGATCACCCAAGACGAGGTAGAGGGGGTACCAAACCCTTTGATAACATTGAATGGAAGCCCTAATTCTGCGGTTCTAAATCCTCCATTTCCATAGGTTATGTTTTTAGGGAATATAGAACCAAGTAACAATTTCTTTTGTTGTAAGCTGCCTTCTATCCATGCTTTATGAATATTGCACAGAAAGTTATTCATAAAATTGACGATCACATCAATATCAACATTCTCAAGACTTGCTTCGCTTTTTAATGTCTTTTTGACTAGGATCTCATCTTCGATTACTTGTAATTGCTCCTGAAATATTTCGTCCGAGTATATACCCTTTAAATTTTTATCAACTAGTCGCTTTCGAACCTCGTATAAGGCTCCTAGTTCTGTTTCTACGTCTTTCTTTCGACTAGCAATACTTTTGTATCGCCCCTCCCATTTCTCCTTTACCATCGCACTGAATAGCTCGACTAGCTCTCTTTTAGGCTCTATCTGTTGGAGGAATTCTAAGAATTCGTTTTCAAAGTTTTCTTTAGGAATCGATGGTGTTTTGTGCCCGCCTTGCCCGCAATAGTAATAAGCATAGGTATTGGATCGGCCTTTACTCCAAGAGCCTGTCATTGGCTTCCCACACTCCCCGCACAATACTCCTCTTAAGGGAAAGTCTTCGTGCTGCCTTGTATGTTTTACACCATTTGCGTAGGAACGATTATCTATTATCCCCTGTACTCGATAATACATGTCCTCAGAGATCATAGCTTGATGTTTTCCGACTTTGTCAATTTGGAACTCTTTGCTTACAATATATCCTGCATAATATTTATCTCTAAATATCCGCTGGGTTTGTTGATTTCGAGTAATTGGTAATCTCCTGTTTCCGATTTTGATAGTAATCCCTAACTTTTGCATGGAAGGAATAATGGATTCAAGGGTATGTGCTCCTGATGCCATTTCAACCCATGCTTTTTTAACTAAATCAAATTGTTCGGGATCGGGAATGTTTACTTGTTTGCCGTCTATACTTGAGGATAAATATCCTACTCGTGGGCGTCCAAGGGCATACCCTGCTTCTACTCGTTTTCTCATCCCGTCCAAGGTACGTTGGCTCTTTGTGGCATTGTCTAACCGTGCTGCTGCAGCAAGCATGGTTTCCAAGAACTCCCCCGCTGGGTTATCTTCAGTGGGTTCAGTTACAGATACAATTCTAATGCCGTATTCTGCTAGGCGTTTCTTTATGGCTAAAAAGTCGAACGTGTCGCGTGAGATTCGATCTATTTTGTAAATGAAGACTTCCGAAATCTTTTCTTTATTTTTACGGCAATCTTCAAGTAGCTTTATAAGCTGTGGCCTGTTTGTTGTTTTGGCGCTGACGCCTTCTTCTCGATATATTTCTACAAGTTCAAATCCTTGTCGTTCGGCTTCTTTAACGCAATATTCCTGTTGGTTGCCTAGGCTAAAGTTTGTGACTTGCTCTTCGCTACTTACTCTCAAATAAGCATAGGCGTATTTTGTCATGGTTTTATTATTGGTCTGAGTCCGCATATTTACAAGGTATTCATTCTTGGTCATTCATACTTCTTTCATACACTTTGAAACCTAGTTCTATAATTGCCTCGAAAATGGTTACGATTCGTTCAATCTCAGCATCTGAAAGTGATAAGCCCTGCTTTTCGATAATCTCCCGAGCCTTGGTAGTTGTCATATTTTTATTCGCTTGCTTTCAAGTAGACTTTTAATCGCATCTTCCAAAATTTCTTTGATAGATCTATTTTCTTCGGCTGCCATAATCTTTAGAACACGATGTAAATTAGTACCGATTCTTACCTGCATTGATACTTTTATGTCACTTTGTCGACTCATATTATTCTCACCTTCCTTTCTCCCATCCCTGCTCCCCGCACCCTCTGAATATAAGGCTAATAAATAAAGAGTAAGCTGCGGATCGACGTCATTGTTAGCTTGGATTCTCACCCAAGGAAGGTCAAACAAATATTGATCACTCAATACTGGTGCTTGTTTTTGTAACGTTGGTATAGCGACGCTCCCCCACCAACTCCCGAAGTTTCCTGTTGGGACACCGCAGTTTTAAGTCGTACGGTATGCTGAAAGACTGATTTGATACAAAAAAAGGGCCTACCTCTTCCGAAGTAGACCCGTATGTATTGAATCTGATATAGTTATTGCAACTTTCAGGAGAAAGGTCAATAGTTAATGTATGGATGTACTACTTAAACGCTCTTTGCTTATATCCGTAATTGTTGCAATTCTCTCATTAAGCGGTGCGGGAACATATTACTTGATCACGACTTTCGCTAGACATCGAAATCCAGTCCGTCGACTCGACAAACGTTACCCTAAAGGGTGTCGGCAATTGGCTCGAAGGCTCCGCATTCATCGGTTCGAACGTGTCCGTCTGGGCTTTTGACCGCGGTTGGAAAAACCCGGCTTCGCAGCCGTTTTCGATCATACCGTCTATAACGACCCACGACGTTGTCATTCTCACCGACCAGTTTGGTATTGAGCATGGCTATAGCTATGTGGGTATGAACATTGTTCGCGCTGATGATGTTTCCGTCATGAATTCGGATCTTGGTGACCAAGTTACGTTAATCGGCTCCGCTGGAGACGACGTTCGCGACGCGACCACCAACAAGATTATCGGAAGCACGCATAACAGCATTTACATCTTCAAACCTATCAAAACCACCGAGCTCTCCATTGCTGGTCTGCACTAAACTAAAATCGCTACGAAAGTAAGCGGAGAAAATTACCCCGAGTTGGGAATGAATATGTTTGCGCAAGCAGATATAAACATTTTCTAACCCGGGGCTTTTCTTTGCTTTTTTTTAGTATTTTAAGAATTCGACAATATCTAGAATTTCGCTTTGGGTAAGTTCGTGACCGCCACTATATTGTTTCGCTACTATTTTTGCGTTAAGGCTTGTCAGTACTGTTACGACTTCGTTGCTATCATTCTCTGAAATCATTTGATCATTTTTTCCACTCGTTATAAATATAGTGTGGTCAGATAATTTAAGAGATTTATCCTCAGGTATAAATGGAAGCATTGGATGCAATAGAATAAGATTACTAATGCTTTCAGGGTAATAAAATAATGTCGCCAGTAACATATTTGCGCCGTTGGAATACCCTAATGCGAATATGTTTTCATTAGGTAATAAATATTTAGTCTTAAATGCGACTATAAATTTTTGTAATTTTTCTGATTCTTCCTTTATATTTTCCTGATCGAAGACTCCGAATGATATGCGCTTAAAAAAACGGGGCATACCGTTTTCGGTTACGTTTCCTTGTAGCCCAATGAGATTATATTTTTTGTCTAAAAGCTCATTGAAAAAAAGTAGATCGTGCTTATCCCCACCGGTGCCATGAAGCAGTACTAATGTGCGGGGAGCGTTGTTATTAATAAAAACGTAGTCAAATAATTTTAAGTCTTCTTCCAATTATTCCTCCGGCGTCACAATGGGAAGTTGTGATTCAATTGCGGCCCGTTGATGTTCGAGAAACGGTGGTAAGGCTAATTTCTTGCCAAGATCATCCTCTTTCTCATCGGCAGTAAAACCAGGAGAATCGGTTGCGATTTCAAATAGAATCCCAGCTGGTGTTCGAAAATATACTGATTTAAAATAAAATCTATCAATAACTTCGGTCGGGAATAATCCCAACTCTTCGACTTTCTTTCTCATATCTGACTGTTCGGCTTCATCTGTTGCACGGAAGGCGATATGATGAACAGTTCCGGCAGCATTAAGTCCATTTGCCTGTGATGGCTCTTCGCTAACTTCCAAATAGTTAGCTCTGGATGACGCATTTGTTTTGTAGAAATGAATGTGACCATCTGTCGACATATGTTCATAGCCAAAAACATGTGTAAGCAAAGGTTCAATTGTTGTTCTGCTAACAACACTTAAATTAGCTGAGTGGAAACTTCTTATCGCGTTTTCAGATTTAATATCTCTGGTTATCCAGATTTCACTATCCTCTGACTGAGGCGTTTCTACAAGTTCTAATTGTTGATTGTCATCATCAAAAAAGACTAACCGTTTCTTAGCGAATCTTTCCGAAACTGCGTCATGTTTTACTTTTAACTCAATAAATCTTTGCTTCCAAAATGGCAGTGATCCAACTGGTACCGCGAGTGAAATAGTAGTCACGAGACCGGTTCCTCTCCGTCCTGGCATTGATGGCTGGAAGATAAAAAAGGTAAGGTCCATTCCAGGATGCCCCGATTTGTCTCCAAAAAAAAGATGATAAGTAGAAGTATCATCCTGATTTACCGTTTTCTTCACCAATCGTAATCCTAATACTTTAGAGTAAAAATGCACGTTAATTTGGGCATTGGAAGCAATCGCGGTGATATGGTGAATTCCTTTTGTCATATGGAAGTATTATACGCCAAATGATTTAGTTATAGAAATAAAGGGCTCAAAGTCACAATAATAATTACACCACATAGTACGAGCGTTACTATGACAAATGAGATCCATGCGTCGTGATTAAGTATGTCTGCAGTTTTTTTCACCTCTACAAAGTATCCATTTTCGGTCATAATGTCAACCTACTGTAAAGCCAAGCGTTGTAAATATTTCTTTTGAAGGCGAGTCTTTTAATAATTCCAATACTTTTTCTGCCTGCATATCGTTATCCATTAATTCTTTAAATTTAGTAACTAGCGATTTGTCCTCTGTTGTTCCTGCTGTAGAGATTACTCCGGTTATTTTGTCTACTGATTTCTGTGCTTCATCCAGTTCCCGTGCGAAAAATTCCCATGGAGTACGGTAGTGGTGCGATAATAATACCCATCTGATAACATCCGGTGAATATGATTTAAGTAAATCGGAGACCATTATCAGGTTACCGAGTGATTTAGACATTTTCTCACCCTGGTACATTAACATTGCTGCGTGCATCCATGTTTTAACGTACGGTTTTTTTTGATTAAAACTTTCGGATTGGGCTATCTCGCCTTCATGATGCGGGTATACCAGGTCGCGGCCACCTCCATGAATATCTATCTGTTGCCCTAAGTATTGTTGGACCATAGCAGAGCATTCGATATGCCATCCTGGACGGCCTTGACCCCAAGGAGATGACCAGCCGGGCTCACCTTCGATGGACTTCTGCCAGAGAATAAAGTCCAGTCCGTATTCTTTACGGGGATCCTCGGGATTTGCGCCCCGTTCACGCGAAAGGACAAGCATCTCGTCCGGGGTAAATGTAGAAAGTTTTCCATATTCGGGAAATTTCCTGACTCTAAAGAATATTGTTCCGTCAACTTCATACGCGAAACCATTATTTACGAGTCCATTAGTCATCTTAATAATTGTTTGTATTGAATCGGTTGCTTTCACATAATGTTCCGGCATCAAAATATTTAATGCTTTTAAATCATTAACAAATTTATCTGTCCAGAATTGCCCAAGCTCCTTCCAATCCCGGTTTTGGAGTTTTGCCCGCTTGAGAATATCATCATCAATGTCTGTAACGTTTTGGACATACGTAACGTTGTAGCCTTTATAACGTAAGTATCTGTTGAGCGCATCAAAAAATGTGTAGAGGAAGGCATGACCAAGATGTGTTGTATCGTACGGTGTTATACCGCATACGTACATTCTTATATTTTTTTCTTCAAACGGAATTAGTTCTTCAATGTTACCCGTAAGGGTATTATATAATTTCATTACTTTATTATACCCTACTTTCAGTTCGTTTTCATTTGGATATCGTGGAGTTCTTTAAATTTAGACCCAGTTGCTTTAGCAAGTTGAGAAAACGTTCCATTTTCAATAATCTCACCTTTTTCAAAGACATATACCTGATCAGTATTTTTTAGAGTAGAGATTCTATGTGCAATAATTATCATTGTTTTTTTCTGACCGTACTCTCCTAGAAGCGCTTCCATAATGTTTTTTTCAGTCGTACTATCAAGCGCAGACGTTGCTTCATCGAGAATAATTATCGGAGCGTTACGGACAATAGCCCGAGCAATCCCTACTCGTTGCCTTTCTCCGCCTGAGAGAGCGTATCCTTTTTCGCCAATCAATGTATCGACGCCTTGTGGTAACCTTACAATTAACTCATTCAATTGGGATATGCTGAGTGCCTGATAAAATAGTGTGTCATCTATTTCTCTCATCATAGTAATGTTTTCTCGAAGGGACATATTGAATAATTCAGATTCCTGCAATACTACAGTTATATTGTTGATGATGTTGTCGTGATTAATACTGTAATAATCCTGAGTTCCCACAGTGAAGCTTCCGTCATTAATTTGATACAGTCCTAAAAATATCTTGGCGAGGGTAGATTTCCCGGAACCGGATTGGCCGGCGATTCCAATTTTTTCATTTCTTGTGATAGTAAAGTTTATGTTTTTTAGAGCGGCTGAATCTGCTTTATATGCAAAAGAAGCATTTTTTAGTTGGATTTTATTCCATCGTGGTGGAAATTTTTCATTCCCAGTTTGCAGGATATGCCCCTGCCAGAAAATTGGCATCATGCGTGAGATATCTGCTTTTATTTCGAGTAGATCACTTAGGCTTTCAGCAAAATCGATGATTCGGTCACGAAGATTAGTAAAGTAGAGTCCAAGAATGAGAATGCCACCAGGGCTCATTCTGCCGTTAATAATCTCATAGCCCATCATGAGCAAATAGGTCGCGTAAAAGATTCCGTTGGCAGTCTGGAACAGCGACCATTTTAGATTTCCTAATCTAATCTTTTTAAATGTGACTAATTTTGCGGCGAGTTCCTTAGACTGAACTTTCTGGGACACGGTATCCCTTGCACCTAAGGCTTTAATTGCTAGCATGTTAGACATACTCTCGTATACTGTTCCACTGGTGTTTTCTATTTCGCGGTTGTACTCATCAAGTAATACTGTCAGCTTTCGATTAAAACTAAATTCAGTGACCAGAATAACAACAAAATAGATTACATAGAAATAGATAAACGAAGGGTTGATACTAATGGCAGTCACTGCAGTACCGATAAAAGTTACAATTAGTACGAGCAAATTGTTTGACACTAATTTTAATATATTCTCAATGGCTTTACTTCCAGTTAAAATTCGTTGTACTTTGTTTCCTGTATTTTCCTGTTGATGCCACTCGAGAGAAAAGCTAGTAAGACGATCAAAACCCCACACCTTAACGTTGTATCTGGTATTGGCACTTATTTTTGCAATTGCGCCTTTACTGAATTGCCTTATGAAAGAAATTACGATTGTACTTACGGCTATAAATATGCAGAGATTATAGAAATAACTCAAATCGTCGCCTGGTTTGTATGTAGTAAAAAAATCGATACTCTCGCCTAGAACATAGGGAGGAATAAGATAAGAAAAATATACGAGTGAAAGAAACGCGAGTAAGCTAACGTATTTTGTCCGTTCACTGGCTATAAAATACCAGGCGGCTTTAAATACTTGTGTCCATGTAAGTGGGTGTTCGGGAGGTTGTTGTTCTCTTCGAGGCATGGGGTAATAATACCTTATGTTACTTTTGAGTAACAGAGCGCGGTAAATTTGGTAACGAAACCGAGTCTTTTATAGAATTCGTTGGGATAAGTACCTTCTTCTGTAGCAATGGCATGCTGAGTATTGCCATGCTCTTTTGACTTTTCTACACAATATAAAGTAGCTAATTTACCGAAACCTTTTCCCCGGACTGACTTTAGTGATCCGACATTTGAAATGTATCCTATACCACCTAAGCTGTTTAGTGCTGAAACCGCTACGGGAATATCGCCATCATAGGCTATAAAATACTCGAGACGGTATCCTATTTGGCCAACTCTTTCATTAACAATACTGATGCAAAGTTTTTGAGACCAAACAATTCTCGAGGACGTCCCATGGCAACTCTTTTAAAATTATTCCTTGAGTGGAATAGTAGTGAAGGACAATTAGTTACCGGACTCATAGTAACAATCGAAAAGAGGTATCTAAATCCTTTTTGCATGAGTCTTTGTTCCAGTGCTCCTAGTAGGCTGGATGCAACTCCGGATTGAGCACATTCCAAATCAACGGCAACCGCATAAATTGAAGTAGCTTTTGGATCAGAATAGTAAATACTTTTAGCATCTTCACTAAACCAGGTTTTATATTCATCATCTAAGTATTTATCTTCATGGTCACACGATATAAAACCTTTAATTTTATTACCTTCTTCGAGAACTAAAAATTCTTCTGCTTTGTTAAGTAACGCTTTAGCGTCGTATATTTCATCACTACCAAGAAGAAACCCTGTCTTTTGTATCGTATATTGATACTCGCAATCGTCCAACCGCGCTGGATCGAGTTTAACTTTGTTTTTTATTGTATCTAAGGATTCCAAATCATTTATTGTTGTGTTTCGAATCATAAATCTATTTCTTTCTTAATACTTTCATAAAAATCTGCATCTTCTTTATAACTTAGCTTTTTAGAGACCTCGTCTTTATCCATCCAAATAGCTTCAGGATTTTGTGGATCGATTGGTTTGAGTTCTGTTTGGTTAGTTTTAAATAAATAGATATGAATTGTTTTTGAATATCTTTTACCAAAATTATTAATTCCGCTTCGATCAAATTTACCAAGCAGCTTAATTAATTGTAGATCAGAAATTCCTGTTTCCTCATATATTTCTCTCTTAGCAGTTTCAAGAATTTCTTCTCCGGGTTCTATTGTACCTTTTGGTAAAGACCAGGAGGTTCGCTGGCTCACAACCGCAATTTTACCTTCGTTATTTACTAATACTCCACCAGCACTCTCTCCAGTTTCTAGAGCATCAATAAATTCGTGTATTTTTTCATTAAATTTGTAATCCTGATTCCCCTTGCTTCGGATTAAGTTTTCAAATTCCTGTATGCTCATCCATTTCACTTGTTCTACTTCACCGTCGTTAAACTGCAATTGTGATGCATCACCGTTCCAGTAATATACAAAAAGTTCACTAAAGTGCATGTAATACTCTCTCTTAACTTTGTACACATTCATTAAATCTTTTTCATTGACTGTTAGATTTAATTCTTCCTTAAGCTCTGCAATTGCATTCTGAATATATGTTTCTCCTGCTTTTAAATGTCCTCCGAAAAAAGGTTGCCAGACGCCCGGCTCTACATCTTTCTGCATTGAGCGCTGTTGACATAGGACCTGTTTTTTGCTATTTACAATGAATATTCCAGTCGTCCGGTGCCAGTCAATCATTTCTTTATGAACCTGATCGCGAGGCTTGGTGATACCAAGTAAATTATCGTTTTCGTCTACAATATCGAAAAGCTCCGTTGAAGTATCTATCATATTAGAATTTTAGCTCCTTGAACGAATGTATATCTATTCCGTTTTCAGCGTAGATTATTTTAATGTCTTTATCGCCGACATCTTTTCCTTCGAGCCCTAGGAGTCCTAGGCCTTCCTGTACTTTTTCAATACTTGTTGATTCTACTTCCAGATACGGGGCAATGTGTGGCCAGGAATCGATTGAGAACTCTATGCCATTTAGATTAAAAAGATGACTTTTGTTTTCCTGATAATACACTTCCTTGCACGGAACTTTAGATAATATTTGCGCTGTCTTTTCAAAATCTGACACTTCAACCTCAATCTCGATAGTCTTGCCAACAACTGTATTACCTTTTTCTTTAAATTTGTAGGTCATTGTCGCAGGACCGATGGATTGACGCAATCTGATCCATCCGATATCTTCTGTAGAAAGATCGTACACGTAGCGCTTCGCTAAAAACTCAGATGACTCTTGTGCACCTAGTGCACGCAATTTAGCTATGATTTCAATGATATTAATATCAATGACTTTTGTTTCAAATTCGGTATTTTGTATATTCATAATTTAGATTTCAAACTCCGCGAAACAAAGGTAATGATCAGTTTGAGTTTTAACTATTTCAGACTTTATGAGCTTGAATTCTGGCGAATAAAAGATATGATCAGGTTTATTGAACTGCTCGGTAGTCCCTGGTCTAGTTTCATCAGAATTAAGTGCATCTTTAAGTCCTAATTTATCGAATGTATGATTATAAAGCTCTTGAGGATCATTCGTATTAAAATCTCCACAAAACAATAATGGTAATTTCGATAATTTAAACGTTTCCTGAATTGCATCTGAAAAAGACTTGCCTGGTTCTTCACTATAGTTGTATCCCCAGATCCGAATTGGCAACATCTGAGTATTAATTATGGTGATACTATTATATGCAACTTCCTGCATAAATTTATTGTGGATTGCAGCTTCTGATCCATCTTTCCAGAGCAACGGAAAGGAAGGATTAGGATAAAAAGTACTCTTTGCGTTTTCAAAAGGATCTTTAGATAGAATCGTCATTCCCAACTCATATTCAGGATCAATATGATTAGCAATATGATTTGCCGAAGTATCATATATATTAGTTACGTTTATTAAATGAGATATATCCTTGCCTACAGATCTTTTCTTGTTCAAAAGATTTTCTTGTAAACAGACAATATCCGGATCTAGTTTTTTTATTTCGTTTGCGAAGTATTCCAAATTTTCAGATTCATAGTCAAACATCGCGCCTGATTTAACTTTTCGACCGCCGGCAATATTCCATGAGATTATCTTAACAGTCCTCGTGTTCTTTTGGTTTTCCATAGTTATGTAGTGAATATTATACTAAAAAGTTAAAATAAGACTATATACATAAAAACTCCCGGATTAATCCGGGAGTTTTCTGCTATTTGTATGATTATTATTGTGTAGCTGGAATTGGGCTTGCATCCGTTCTGAATTTCATTTTAAATTCTCCACCCATACCTTTACCGTGGTGACCAAACTTAATAACAGGCATTACGTACTGTAAATCGATGTTATTCGTTTTAGCCCAGGCTTCCAGATCGCTTCGCTTCTTTTCCATTGCTGTTTTGCGCTCTTGTGGTGTCATAGTCTGCATACTCTCCATCTCGGTCTCAATATCTGCTTTCATCTCTTTATGCTTAGCAATGATGAGATCCTTCTGTGCAGCTGTTATTTTTCTATCTGTAACATACTGGGATAACTGGTCTTCATATTTCTTATGATGTTCTGCCTCCTTGTCGGCGCGATCCTGGTCAAATACCGCCTGAACTTCGGTTTGATTAAGATTAAACCTCGTCGCGAGCTTTTGAACTAAGGCCGACATTGGACTGGTTGTCGTGTCAGATGACTGTGCATTTGCTTTCGTGACCGTAAAGACACTGGCTCCTGCAAAAGTTAAGATGAGTGCGACGGCTGTTAATGTATTTTTCGTGGTAAATGGTTTTTTCATAAATCTCCTTATAACAATAATACAA
The DNA here is from genome assembly GCA_030855825.1 of bacterium. GTDB lineage: Bacteria > Patescibacteriota > Microgenomatia > JALYQM01 > JALYQM01 > JALYQM01. The sequence continues at coordinate 136,428 of JALYQM010000017.1, read as the reverse complement.
AGGATTTTAATTAACTTCCGGCCGGATGTCTTTTGCCCCTCCTTTATAGGTAGTAGTACTTTACCAAGTCAACCTTGGGATTAGCTTAAAAGCGCGGGGAACCGTTTTGTGTTTTTTTAAAAGTTAACTAGTAGTAATAGTTTACTTACTTAACTATTCATGATACACTCCTCACGATGTTATCTACGTACAAAACAGGACTATTGCAAGCAAAATCATACCGAATGCTTAAGAGCTATCTAAGTTCTCAGCTTTCTGAGTACTCGTTAACGATGCCACAGTGGGCTTTTCTGGGACTCATTTATGATGCGAGAACGATGCGGCTGTCTGAAATAGCTCAAATCCTCGATGTAGAAGCACCTTTTGCTACGAATCTTGCCGATCAACTACAAAAAAAAGGCCTTATTAAGCGTACCGAGTCAAAAGAGGATCGCCGCGCGAAAGCAGTTACCCTGACAAAGAAAGGTGATACTCTCATTCCCGTTGTTGAAGAAAAAGTAAAAGATGCGATGCGTAAAATTTACAAGTCGATTAGTCCTGAAGATCTCGGTACCTACCTGCGTGTTCTGAGCGCTATTACAACAGAATATACAGCATAAAAAAACTCCACCCGTTTTGACACGAGTGGAGCTGTTCCTTTATCTACAACTTTTACTTAGGCATTAATACTGTATCTATAACAAAGGTTACCCCGTTGCTATCGATTACATCAGCGATTTCAATCATTGATGAACCGTTAATCCACCATTTGCCATCTTTCATCGTGAAAGTAAGTTCGCCACCTTGTACGGTTTTCAGCTTCATACCTTCTTTAATATCTTTTGAAGTGTATCTTCCAGGTACAACATGGTATGTTAATATTTTTGTTAAATCAGCTTTCTTAGCTGGCGTTACCAGTGACTCTACTGTACCTGCAGGAAGTTTGTTAAAAGCATCATTTGTTGGAGCAAACACAGTGAACGGACCTGGGCCCTTAAGTGTTTCAACAAGCCCAGCTGCCTGGACCGCTGCAACGAGAGTTGTATGATCTTTGGAGTTTACCGCATTATCTACGATATCTTTTGAAGGAACCATAGCTGCTCCTCCAACCATAACACCTGCCTCAGCCATTCCAGCCGGAGATGCTGTCACAGCTGTATCTTCTGTCATTGCTTCAGGTGAAGGTGACGTGGTTGCTGTATTTGATGTACATGCTGCAAGTAGTAACACTACCGGAACGATAAGAAAAAACACTTTATTCATAATACGATCTCCTTAATTACTTAAGTTACTTAATAATTAGTGAATTGTACCTTCTTTATACTCATGTTGTAAAGAGGGATTATTTAAGCGAAGTTTATAGGAAATGTTTCTCGAGATATTCCAGATGGTGTTTCTTCTCTTTTTTAAATTTTTCATCATTAATGTCTAAATCCGTGATGAGCTGCGCTGCATACTGTGCCCCTAAATAATGCGGCATAATTACATAATTTGCTCCAAGTTTATATAACTCCTGTGCATTATTAATAGTATGACTTAATACCATTATAATGGCTTTTTTATTCATTCTTCGTATGGTCTTCACTAGCACTTTACTGGTTCGATCTTCAGGTATGGTGGAAACAAACAGTTTGACATTTTTAAGCTCCAAATCCTCCAGAAACTCGACATCTTCGGCGTCACCGTATTTATACGGAACATTATTCTGATCCAGATCGCGTATTGATTCCGGATTAAAATCCACTACTACAAATGGACGACCGTTCTTCTTAAATGCCTTTACAAATTCTTTTCCGACACGGTGATACCCAAAAAGTACAACTTCGTATGGTAATTTCTGGGGGGGGGCTTGTCTGCGATTTTTACGGAATTCGAGCAGACTTAAGTACGGAGATAATTTTGCGTATAAAAGTTCATCATGCATAATTAGATACGCTGAACCTCCAATCGTGATCAAGGCTACAATTGTAATAATGGACAATACTTCCTGATTTATCTGGCCTAACTGAAATCCGAGGGTAGCCAAAATTAATGAGAATTCACTTACCTGCGCCACAGTTAATCCAGCTTTAAAACCAATTTTCTTGCTAAAACCGAGGAGGTTCATAATAATCACCATAATGAGTGGGTTGCCGATCAGAACAAACAATGAAAGCACAATTATAGGAATAATCGTACTCTCCAAATTGGTGAACGTTATTTGTGATCCGAGAAGGATGAAGAAGAGTAGAACAAAGAAATCCCGCAGTGGCTTGAGTCGGGAACTAATTTCGTGTGCGTATGGCGTAACGGACAGGGTGACACCTGCTACGAGCGCACCAATCTCGACTGAAAAACCAGCGAGTAAAAACAATGTTGCAATTGAAAGTCCCCACCCTAAAGAGAATAGAAAGAGTAATTCCTGCGATTGAGCAATATATCTGATACTGTTTTTGATTACATAATTGCTTACGAATAAAATTCCAACGGTTAATAATGTTCCTTTTAACAGAGTGAGTGCGACAACTGTTCCGAAACCAATCTGACTGGTCTGCTCGAGTGAAGATATTATTACCAGAGCCACAGTGGCGATGATATCCTGAACAACGAGCAGCCCGATGATTATTTTAGCGTAAAAGGCGTTAATATCGCCTTTATCTGAAAGTAATTTCAGAATAATAATGGTGCTTGAAAAAGTTAACGCCAGCCCCACATACAAGGCAGCAGTTCGATCCAACCCCAAACTGATCGCAATAAAAAACCCTATTAATGTTGTTAATAATACCTGCGCGATGCCTGATACAATCGAAACTTTCCCAACTTCTTTGATTGCCTGAGGGTTTAAATTCAAGCCAACGATAAAAAGCAGAATTACTACGCCTATTTTTGAGAATATTTCGATGGTTTCGCTTGACTGGATTATATTAAAAAGATATGGACCGCTAATTAACCCTGTGAGGATATACCCGATAATTAAAGGTTGTTTTAGTGCTCTCATTATGATTGAGACGACTGTAGCAATTATAATGACGATACTGATTTCTAAAAATATTTCCATTTTTTGTAAATTTATTTTATCAGGTTTATATTGTGGTAGTATATAGGTGTATGAGAGCTCCTGCTATCCGCACTGCCCTTTCCAGACTTATTTATGGATTACATCCAGACCGCCCCGAGATTGGATCCGAACTTCTGCAAGTAAAAGATAATGCGCCATTCTCTACTTATAGCTCTGGCCAAACACTACGAATTGTTTCATGGAATACCTACAAAGGGAATCGTCCTGAATACCGAGATAATTTACTCAAACAGATATCTAATGCCGATTTAATCTTACTTCAGGAATTCAGACAGAGTCAGGCTTTTGATTCGTTTCATCAGCAGATCTTTGAGACCAGTAATGCCCTCCTTGCCGTGAGTTATTATACGATGCGGATGAGAATATCTCCGACCGGAGTATGTACTGTGGCGACAGCTAAATCACTTCAGTCAATAGTAGTTACTTCCCGGTCGCTTGAACCGTTAACACGTACTCCTAAAATGGCATTGTGTACCTGGTATCCGCTTAATAATTCTCAAAATATTTTAAGGGCACTGCTTGTAATGAATTGTCACGGAATTAATTTTAGACTACGGCGATCCTTTCGCGATCAAGTTTCACAATTACGGGAGCAACTTCTCGAGCACACCGGACCGATTATTTTTGTCGGCGATTTTAATACATGGGAAACAGGAAGAGAAAAAATATTGGATACAATGGCCGAAGAACTACACTTGACCAGAGTTAATTTCCCGAAAGGGATCAAACATGTTGGAGGGCACCAGTTGGATAGAGTATATATCCGGGGCGGCTCAACACAAAATGTTAGTGTAATCGTAAATACCCGCGCATCCGACCATGCGCTGCTTTCGTTTGAATTTACCATTGCATGATTATTACAAAGTGAAGGACGTTCATATTATTACGATTTTATCATACACATTTAGTATACTTGTTCTATGAGCGACTACGATCCAAATTATATTCCACACAAAGTGTTTACTTTAGTTGGACAAAAAGCAATTATTAAGAATAGTCATGGGCAATTTCTGTTGTTGCAGCGTTCGAATAAGAGTGGCGCTGGCGGTAAATGGGCGTTACCCGGCGGTGCGATTGAATATAATGAAGAACCATTGAAGGCAGTATCTCGTGAAATTAGTGAAGAGACCGAATTAACTGTTACTGGTCTGACTCCGTTTACCGTTCGTCAATATTTAAGTGACGAGCAGGAGAATGTACTGATCATAGGATATACGTGCGTTGCTGAATTTGAACAGATTTCGCTGAACTGGGAACATACTAATTATATGTGGCTAACGCCAGTAGAGGCGCTTACGATGGAACTGACCCCAGACGCTAGATTTTTTATTGAAAAATTCTCAAAAATGGCTTAGATTTGACATTTGCTATTGCTTTTTTATCCTATAGTATGTATAATTTATTACTATGTGTAGATTTAGTTGGAACAACCAAATGCCCGCTCTCGTCACCTCAAAGGTTGACGGGATTTCCGTCGATTCAGTTTCGGAGGCTACAGTAGTGTTTGTGTAATTAATTTTTCAATTTGTAATTTGATTTAAGCCTCCGGAAAACGGAGGTTTTTTCGTATAGTCCACGCTTTTTCCTTCATATTCCGGGGTTTACTTGAGCTTATAAGTTCAAATCAGCTAGGTTTGTATACTTGTACGCTTATGTGGCTCTTTACCATCATTAAAGGGAGAAAAGCATGTTCAGTCAATCAAGCTGGTCGGCTCTGGTACGGTACGCTCTGTTTAGTATGTTTGCATCGATGCACTTTTTTAGTGCAGTTCTGGTACCTATGTACACAGACTGGGCAGGGTTGGATGAGTCGTATATCTCGATTATTCAAGCCTGGTTTATGATCGGAGGTCTTACACTCGACGTTCCCACTGGCATCTTTGCTGACCGCTGCGGCAGAAAACTATCGCTGATTCTGGGTGCGCTAATTTGTGCTTGTGGCTTGGTGATCTATGGATCTTACCCGAGCATTTATGTGTTTATTGCTGGCGAGTTGATTCTCGCATTAGGGAATAAACTGATGCAGGGAGCAGATCAGGCTCTTCTGTTTTCTTCTGTACCTGAGCTTAAAGACCCTCAAATCCACGCTGGTGTCACGCGCATCATTCTCATTATTCGTCGTATCACGATGATTGTTGGTTCGATCGCCGGAGGATTTATTGCTTCAGCATGGGGTTTCAATTACCCGATACTGTGTTCGGCAATTCCGTTGCTGATAGCCGCTATCATTGCGCTTGGATTCAAGGAGGTACATCGAACACATGTTATCACCGTACGGGATGCGTTCCGTGAAGGATACAGGGAGGTACACCACAATGCGTGCGTGCGAGGACTTATGGTTCAGATGATGATATCATCTGTCCCTGGATACTTCATTTTATGGTTGTACCAGCCGCTATTAAAGCGAGTGATGTTTCCTATCACGTATTATGGATTCGCCCATTCAGGATTACTCGTTGCTCAGATCACGATTCTGTTGGGATTCGCTTTGATAGTGCGGAAACTTGGATCGGAACGGAGATACCTACTTCTCAGCGCGATTCTATCAAGTGGAGCCTATCTGCTGGCTGCCTATTCTCTGTCAGCTGCATCGGCTATTATCTTCATCGCGATAGGAGGGCTATTTACCTTAACAAGAAATGACATCTTGCGAGGTTATATTAATCCTCATGTGACGCCAAAGTACCAGGCAACGGTGGTGTCATATATCGGAATGATGACTTCAATCCTTGTAGTGGTGATGAACATCGCCGTGAGCATAGTAATACAATACTCGTTCGGCGCGACACTGCTCATGATTGGAGTTTTCCCTTTACTTTCACTTTTATTCTTGCCCAAGGCGGAGTGCTTTGAGAAACGCAAGGAAGAAGGAAATATGTAAGGGTTCGCACAGACCCGATTATCTTTTTATTAAGATGGTCGGGTCTTTTCTTTTTAAAAAGTAAGCTTTAACATGATCTTTGGACCGAGGGCAGAATTCCCCGAGTGATCGAGTTCGTAAATCTCGTATCCCCGTTTGATCGCGAGGCGAAGACTTGATTTATACATATTATTTGAATTAAGAGTTACGCCTTTATATTCGTTCTCTTTTGCAAATTCTTCTACGTGCTCGTATAATCTTTGAGCAATTCCCTGTCCTCGTAATGATTCTCTTACTCCCAACTGCCAGAGGTGATAATATCCTGGATATCTCGAGTAACACATACCAAAACCTATTATTTCATTTGTATCGGATACGGCTAGGTATACAATTACGTCTTTTTGATCTTTTGTTTTCTCAAAGGCTGTCTCTGGATCATATTCTACATAACCCGGAAAAGCAGAAAAGACTTGGTTACGAATCTTTATCACTTCACGATAATCTTCAACGCTAGGATTACGTATAGATTTTATTTTCATACGACTATTATACTCTATATTATTTATTTAACTGAAATTACCAGTTCAGCAGGATGTGTGCCTTCACGAGATGAGGCAATAATGCCATCGGTGACTGAGCCTTCACCAGCAAGTCCGAATGAGAAAGTTGCATTGCTTTTTACGTATGAGATGACATCGTATTCTATCCAGGCGTTATTTGACGCAAACTTTACGTTAGAGACTGCAGCTGAAAGTGAGGGTTGATTAGTCCATTTTAAAGTTTTTTCACTCCAGGAACTTGATGTTCTAAATAACTGCGGTGCGTCGAATGATCCATCAACAAGATACAGCCGTAATTTTGCTTTGACAAATTTAGGGACGTTTGCCACTTTAAATTTTAGATATGCCCGCTGCAGTCCTACGCCTTCATTAGTTTTGTGAACGAATAAATTAACTGAGGCGCCATAATTGGTTGAAGAATTTTTCTGACTTATGTAGGAATCTGCAATTGGCAGAAAAGTATAACTTATTGGTTGTGCCGTTGGCATTGGGCTAGGTGTTAGTGTAGGAATAGGAGTGGAGGTCCCGGGGAATGGCGACGGCGTAGGACTTGGTGACGGGGAAAGTGTTGGGGTTGTCGTTGGACTAGGAGATGGCGTAGCGGTACAATCGACAATGGCCGTCTGAATAGGACTCGTTACGGTTCGATCGATGTTATACACTCGCCAGTATAGTGTTCGACCGCAGGAATATTTATCCCACATATTTTGCGGATCCTGTGCTATAAGCGGAATATTGCGCCCTTCCTTGAATGAGAGATACACATCGCTGGACATATCCGGAAGTGTTGAAAGATCAATGATGTATTTATTTGTGCTTCCACTGTAACTGAAAGCAAAAGTTGCATTTGATGTGCGTAAATTGGAAGATAGTGTGCTAAAGGTACCTGGAGTTTCGGTAATTAAAGCCTTATTCGGATCCATTATGTACTCCCACCAGTCATTGAGCTTACCGTCAGGTGCTGTCCCAGCGTAACGCGGAAGATGCTTAAACCACCACGCGAGATATCCCTCTTGAGTACATCCCCACGCCGAACAGGTGATAGTTTTTAAAACAGTATTCATTTCAGAAAGATTGGGATACCCATAGAAATCGTCGCAGAAACTGTTTCCGCTGCGAGCATTACTGTAGTCATAGTCACTTGCGGCGTTCGGAGGCCAGTGAGTCGAACCACAACCGCTGAAAGTATAGTTTGGAGACTGCTCGTCAACTAAAGCAAATTTATCCCAATTATGACTAGTCCTATTTTCCTGCCAATCTCCATAGACTTGACTCATTGTTGCTTCGGTTCGATGTCCCCAGTTGTGTATCATTTCTGCGATACCACGCTCGTAATTAAAACCCATTACCGGCATTAATCGAGCACATGCTGTTTGGTCTAAAATTGGGCCATTATAGGCAAAACCTTTAGGCCCATCGGGTGATGTGGCGAGCGCAGATTCATTGTATCCAAACCAGGGGCCTCCGTAGAGCCATAATTCATCAATTTCATTGCGGTTCAGTTTACCGCATATATCCAGGGTAGGATCGTTCAGGATTGCATGATAATTGACACCGTCAGGGTCATGCGGAGGAGTGTTTCCGGCTGTCATATTCAGGTAAGACTGAGGGGTATAAGTAAACCCATCCTGTTTAACAGGGAAACCGTCAATTTCTTTTGTTTCAGTAATGACATAATTTATTTTTCCTGAAGTTGCCTGTTGAAAAAATGCCGCAACCTGCTGAGGCATAGTTAGCGGATTATTCCAATTTTTATAGGCGCTTAATTTCCGGCCGTCTGGCATAACTGGATCATAGATCAAGACAAACGCTTTTTTAGTTATTGGGCCACCTTCTTCAGCCGCAGCGCGATCAGCATCGTTAAGATTTAAACTTAATAATCCTCGTGGTGTACCAACAATAGCTAGTGCTGCTGCAGTTACTATTCCACCAAGAATTAAAGTACGAGTAGTAAGAAGGGAAGAAAAAAAGGATTTGTTCATTAATAATAGCATAAAAGAAAAACGTGTTTAAGGCAACATCAACTATTCTCCGAAGTCCAAGAACTCTTCGATTTTTAAAAAAGGTGTGAAGTCTCCTATTGATACGGCATAATGAGCATATTCTATTATACCTTGTTTATTGATCAGAAATTGGGCTGGTAGTAGCAGCATATCCCCTTCAAAAGCACCTTGCTTAAATTGAGCATTGGCAGTGATCCATTGTGGAATATCCAGTGCACTCTTTGCTAAACCAACTATAGATGACTCGACACCGTACAAGGAATATACTTTCTTTTCAGAATCTGGGATTAAGGGAAAGGAGGGTTGTTGCTTAGTTGGCGTTTCATCATTAAGTTTCTCTTGTGTTGATTGAAAAAAGGCGAGAATGTTCAGCCCACGACTAGAGAAATGTTCGTAATGTGAGATTATTTTATGCAAGTTTAGGTTGCAAACAGGGCAACCTGCGTATCGGTAAAATGAAAGCATTACCTTTTTTCCTAAATACTTTTCAATTGATTGAACTTCCTGTTTTGAATCGACTATTGAAAAATTGGGAGCTCTATCGCCTTTTTTTAATGTCATTGATTTATAGTATCATGCCGGCACGTATTCCAGTGATGCGGAATTAATACAATATCTTTCTCCAGAAGGAGGTGGGCCATCATTAAAGACATGTCCGAGGTGAGCGCTGCAATTACTACAGGTTACTTCAATTCGTCTCATTCCAAAGGCATTATCTTCGTCACGCTGTATTGCAGCATCATTCGCCTCCTGCGAAAAGGCCGGCCATCCGCAATGCGCGTCGAATTTATCCGTGGCATGGAATAATACCTTGCCGCAGTTGGAACAGACATAACTACCTGGCTCATAAAAATCATCGCATTTTCCAGTGAAAGGTGCTTCTGTTCCACGCTCTCTGGTGACATGATACTGCTCTGGTGTAAGCTTCTCTTTCCAATACGAATCAGGCATATTTTTAAAATCTGTCATTGTAACTCCTTTTTTGATCGTTTACTAAAAAACCAGGCAGACAAAATTGTCGAAACCGGCACACCCAGAATTAGAGCAATACTGCCGACAATGGTTCGAACGATCTCTTCAACAAATTGTTCGCTATTCAAAATCGTCCATAAAGGCTGGCCGCTTTGAGCTTGAGATAATAATAAAAATAGCGGAAGCGATGCGCCTGCGTACGCAAGAAAAAGAGTATTAACCAATGACGCAATGTGTTCATGTCCGACGTTAATACCGCTTCGATACAGCTCGGCAAATTTAAGCGAAGGGTTTGCTTTACTGATTTCATCGATAGCGGCTGCCTGACTCGTAGTTATGTCGTCGAGTACGCCGAGTGTTCCGATCAATATTCCGCCCAGTAAAAGTCCTTTTAGATTTACCGCTCCGAAAACCCCTGCCTGTAAGAACATAGCCTCTTCGCTTCCGAGACCATTTAACTGCGTCACGTTTACGGCAAAAACTGCCAGCGCCACCGATATACCTAGTGTAATTAAGGTACTTATTAACGCAATTGTTGTTCTTTTACTAAATCCATGGGCAAGATACAGAGAACTGAACGCGATTAACAAAATACCTGCCATCGTGATCATGAAGGGATTACTTCCACTTGCGATTTTTGGCACAATAAATTGAACTATTATTAAGACACTTACCGCGAGCCCGATGGTCGCAGTAAAGCCTTTCAGTTTCCCAAATATAACGATGAGTATGAAAAAGGTAGCAAGTAAAAACATGACCGGTCGAAGTCGATATCTATCGCTGATGACATATGTTGGACCTTCCGTTCCGAGTTCGGATTTAGTTATTACTACGGTGTCACCAATTTTAGGCGAAGCGATATTTTCTTTACCTTCAAGCTGGGTATATTTTATAGTTACTGATTTATCTTTTTCCGGACCTTCTAAAAGTTTGACTGTAATTTCGCGATTAACCGATTTAAAGCCTTGAAACTCTGTTATCTCTTCTTTTCCAATTGCTTCGACTCTCCCTTTGTAATATTCGTCTTTTGGAAATGTTTCCGGAACTTCTGCGAGAGGAATGGCTGAATCTGAAGACTCGATGAACTCCATTGTCCTTTCTTGCGCGAGTAAACGGGGTGCAATAGCACCGGAAAGAGCAAAAAGAACTACAAGACACAATAAAAATTTCTTGGTCATAAATATATTCTATTATAGTTGGCAGTTTAAGCACAGTCCAAAAAACTCAAGAGAATGACTTTTAATTTTAAATCTACTTTTTCCTTGTACTTTCTTTTCAATTTCTTGAATATCATCCTTTAAGACGACATCTTCTATAATGTCACATTTTTGACAGATTAAATGATGGTGATGTTCGCGTGAAGATAATTCATAGCGCTTTTTATCATCGCCAAAATCGAGTGCCTGTAAATGTCCGAGTTCAATTAGGGAATCGATCTCGCGATAGATAGTTGTTTTGTTCGGTTCCAATGAATTGGAAGCGAGATTGGATAAGATTTCTGCTACGGTTAAAGGCTTTTTATTCTTTGTAAAAAGCTCGAGGAGGGCGATTCGGTACTTAGTTATTTTTAGTCCTTCATCACGAAGCTGATTTAGGATTTTTTGTAATGTACCCATATATATATTATACCATTATTGCAACTTACTTGCAAAATCTAGCTATTCATATACAATAGAGAGATGAAGAAGTTAATTCTGACATTCCTTATAATTATTTCACTCTTACTTGTTGCCGCAGTCGGATATCGGCTACTGCGTGTACCTATCCGGCAAGATACCACAAAAATAAATGTTACGGCAACTTTTTATCCACTGGCTGAGTTTACCAAGGCAGTTGGAGCTGATTGGATTACTGTCGAGACGCTAATACCTCCCGGAAGTGAACCTCACGACTTTGATTTAACTCCGAAAGAAATTGTTCACCTGGATCAGTCATCTCTTTTTATATACAATGGTGCAGGATTTGAATCCTGGATTGAAAAAGTTATTCCTCAAATTGAAACAAATAAGATTAAAATAGTAAATATGAGCTCCAAAGTTGACCTTATCCTTGAAGACGATACTATGCCTGATCCTCATTTCTGGCTTGATCCACAATCTGCTATTAAAGAGGTCGCAGCAATTCAACAAGCTCTCGACGAAATTGACCCTACACATGCTGAATACTATAGTCGCAACGCTGACTCATATATTAACCGCCTCGAACAGCTGGACCGTACTATATCGGAGCAATTAGGTAGATGTACTAAACGTGACATTATTGTTTCGCATGATGCATTTGGTTACTATGCCAGACGCTATAATCTAAACGTTGTCTCCATTGCCGGGCTCTCTCCAGAGGAAGAACCTTCCGCTCAGCGGTTAGCTGAAATCTCTCAGTTTGCTAAAAATAATGCGGTGAAGTATATCTTTTTTGAGTCTTTAGTTAGTCCACGGCTTTCGGATACAATAGCAAAAGAGGTCGGAGCACAAACTTTAGTCTTTAATCCAATTGAAGGATTGACTCAAGCACAAGTAAATCGAGGTGAAAATTATTTTAGTGTACAAGAAGAGAACCTGCGGAATTTAAAAATTGCATTGGAATGTGAGCTATGAAAATACCAGTTCAAATAGAAAACGTTTCTTTTTCCTATGGAAACGAAGTCATTCTTTCAAACATCACTTTAGATATTGAACAGGGAGATTTCCTGGGAATTATTGGACCTAACGGTAGCGGAAAAACAACACTTCTCCGCCTGATGCTCGGACTCATATCACCTTTAAAAGGAAATATTTCGCTCTTTAATAAGCCTATTAAGGAATTTAACGAATGGTCACGCATTGGATATGTGCCACAAAAAGCAGCTCGATTTCAAACTAAAATTCCAGTAACAGTCAGAGAAGTTGTCTCCCTTGGTCGCGTTGGAAAGGCAGGAATCTTTAGCAGCCTTACCAATCATGATACTAATGCGATTGAAACTGCGCTGCACTCTGTGGGGATGGAGAAGTATAAGGATAAGCTCATCACTGAGCTGTCCGGTGGTCAACAGCAACGAGTGTTTATTGCCAAGGCGCTCGCTTCAGAACCTGAATTGTTGATACTTGACGAACCTACCGTGGGAGTGGATATAGAAGCACAGGATGAGTTTTATGAATTACTAGCTGAGCTCAATAAAAAATCTTTCAACGGCAATCAACTGACACTTATTATAGTTTCCCACGATATTGATGTCATTGTTAATGAAGTGAATAAAGTTGCGTGCTTAAATAGAACTTTGGTATATGAGGGAACTCCTAAAGATTTTATTAAAGAAGACTACATGGAGAAGTTATACGGTAAGACAAGAAAATTTATATTGCATGCGCATTAAGTGCAAGTGCCTTGAGGAATTATGTTAGAAATTTTTCAATACAGTTTTATGATTCGCGCGTTGATTGTTGGCAGTATTATTGCCTGCATCGCTCCATTGATTGGTATATTTCTGGTGAGTAAGAGATATTCCCTTATGGCGGATGCTCTCTCTCATGTATGCCTTGCAGGTGTAGCTATCGGAATGTTGTTACAGATTTATCCTGTTTATACCGCTCTTATTGTTTCAGTGATTTCAGCCATTTGTATTGAAAAATTGAGTCATTCGAAACGGATTACGGGAGAGTCAACGCTCGCGCTTTTTCTATCAGGTGGACTCGCTGTCGCCACGGTTATTATTAGTTTTGCGCGTGGCTTTACGGTGGACCTTTTTTCATATTTGTTTGGCAGTATTACCACTGTGTCGGAGGGCGATGTGCTGATTACGATTATCCTTGCGGCAGTAATTATACTTGTCATCGGCGTTTTATATAAAGAATTGTTTTACGTTGCCTTTGACGAAGAGTCGGCACGGGTAAGCGGCCTTCCTGCATCTCAAATTAACTATATTTTTATGATACTTGCTGCCATTACGATTGCATTATCGATACGAATCGTGGGTGTTTTACTGATTAGCGCGCTGATGGTTATTCCCGTCCTTGCAGGTTCACTTATTGCCAAAAGTTTTAAGCAAACACTCATCGCCTCTATTTTATTCAGTTTATTTGTAGTTATTACCGGCTTGTTCTTATCTTATTATTTTAATTTGGCGGCAGGTGGAGCCATAGTACTGCTTTCGCTAGCCGGTTTTAGTATTTTACATCTTATGTCCGGAAAGGACTAAGTTTTGGTATACTTACAATATGAAAAAAATATTACTGACTTCTTTATTATTACTGGTTGTTGTATTGACTGGCTGCACACAGACTGCAAATACGTCGGAGAATAAAAATATGAATCGAGAAAAAGTTACTATTGAAACAAACAAGGGAAAGATTGTTATTGAGCTTTATAATGATGACGCGCCTAAAACGGCAGAAAATTTTGTGACGCTTGCAAATAAAGGCTTTTATAATAATGTTACATTTCATCGAGTCATTAAGGGATTTATGATCCAGGGAGGCGATCCAACCGGCAATGGTACTGGTGGCCCAGGATACAAATTTGATGACGAGCTAAACCCGAAAACTGAATCGTATAAGACCGGTTACAAAAAAGGTGTTGTTGCTATGGCAAACTCCGGTCCAAATACGAATGGAAGCCAATTTTTTATTATGCATGCTGATTATCCTCTACCGAACTCCTATACAATTTTTGGTCATGTCGTTGAAGGTCAGGATGTTGTGGATGCAATTGCTAATGTAAAGACTGATGCAAATGATAAACCGACCGAGCCGATTGTTATGAAAAGCGTAACGGTTAATAAATAAAATTCCTATATAGGTAATTTTAGATTGGTTCCTGTCTCAAATAAGTCGGGATCGGTGCCACCATCAGATCCTGCACGTAAGATATTATCTGAATCTTCCATATAGGTTGCTAATTTGTATGTACTTCCATTTGATCGGTAGAAATAATAGGCCTTAACCGGTTTGCCGGAGAGCGTAAAAATATCTTGTCCGTTCTTAGGGTCCACTGGTGAAGATGCCAGATAGTTTGATACATCCATAGGGAACCAATCTCTGCCTATAGAGCTTGAACAAATTTTAGCATCCATTGTTCCTGTGCAAACGCGCAGTTTCGTTAGTGAGCCATCGGCTGATGAAGCATCGATAGCTTTCCTCAGGGTACTCAAGTCAGATAAGCGTTGTGAATCTCTTGCCTTTGCGGCTATTGCTGGCGCGCCATATAATGTAGAAGATTGTATTACTTCTGTCATTACTTCTTCCATTGTTTTTGCACCATCTGGTTCAGTGATTGTTGCCGGTGCGTTGTAGTCGCTTAATTCCACGGATGTACTGATTTTAGCACCGCTGTGAGAATTACTTAATTTGTCAACATAATTCATACTTACATTAAAACGATACGGTAGTGTATCTTTTTTACCAATCCAGATTTCACCCCTCACGTTTGTAAGATAATCAAGACTCTTAGTTAGATACTCGAGGTCTGTGTGAGAAAATTTTTCTTCCATTATTAAAGGGACTACCTCGACGTAAAATGTCTTCAATCTGTTATTATCCAGGGTATATTTATAATGTCTTGTTTCTATCCCATTTATGACTTCACTCGGCACGGATTTGTCGAACACAAGAAACCTGTTTTTCAGGTAGATAGCCTTAATTTTCTCCTCGTTAGCTTTTAAATTTCTCATTTCTGCAGATTCGCTGGCTGAGAACAATCCACTTGATTCCGGTAGAATTGAACCAGTGCTGGCAAGATCTATCTTAATCCATTTATTTTCCAAAGCAGCATAACTGATTAATTCTTCGTTTGTAGGTATTTTTTTAACATTAAAGAAGATAAATTTATTTACCAGTCGTGTCTCAAGGCCTACTTCGATGTCTTCTTCAGGAGGCATTTTATATTGGAATAAAATATTTAGAAGGCTTTTTTTGTTGTCCGTCTGTGTCGCATCAAACTGTCCATCGAACTGTGCTCCTATGTTCATCACCTGTGTTGCACCTAAAGCTGACTGAACTTGCTGTAAAGTGTTCAGATAACTGTCTGCATCTGTTCCGGTTGTTGAGGAATCACTTGTGGTTATATCTATTTTTACATCACCTTTAAATTTATAGGATGTAACTTTTTCAAGATTACCGGACATTGTATCGAGCATACGCTCAGGAGTGTCATAAACGAAGAAATAGGCTAAAACTGATCCAGTACCGAGTAGTAACATGAGGAATATGGACACTAATATAAGAGGTGTGTTTCTTTTAGGTGCAGCTAATTGGTACGACATAGCTAGAGCACTTGCGATGCCTTCATCTAAGTCTGCGCTTTGCCACCCTGAAGCCATCATTGCCTGTTTTACTGTTTCCGGGCTTTTACCTTTTTTTAACTCCTGATTGATGTAATTGAGAACATCCTGAGAGACCATGCTTTTATTCTATACTATTATTTTTTATTTATACAATCGATAATTCATATTGTTTAATATTTCATAGATTATGTTATACTATTGTTATATGGATGATGTACTGGACTCCACCCCGGAAATTACTATTGACTATATAGAGTCTTATGCCGTAGGTATTCGCTATCCCGTCACTAAAGAAGATATTATTCATTTTGCAATGATGAATAAGGCGGAAAATCAGGTGTTGGCTATCCTGCAAAACCTGGAGCCCGGAGTCTACAACGACTTTAATGAGTTTGATTTTTACCTCCGACGAATTCACTATTAGCGATTATTTCTCTTTCTAAACACATGATCATGGCGACTTGGTATACCCTTTTTTTATAGGTAATTGACGGGTTTTATTATGCTATGGAATCTGTTTATATACTTAGGTACTTACATTTATGAGTTTTTTGAGGAGTTCTTATGTTACACGCTGCCAGTGCTACATTAAACCGCCAACCATTACTTAAAGTATCAGGCGAAGAGTTCGCGGATATCCTTGTTCCGTATTCTTTAGACAATCAATTGCTTTCAATCGAGCGACTCCCAGAACACAATAATACTGAGTTTAACGAGCTTAAAGATCCAAGTATCGTCCAGCTGACTGATGGTAGTTTTTTAATGTATGCCTCAGTGGGTAGCTCTGTTACACAAAAATGGATAGTGGGTAGATTTGCCGCGGCACAGTCAAATGGGCACTGGAAAGAGTTGCCTCCCGTTGAGTTTAAGAATCTTTCAGGGGCTGAATTATGTGCTCCCGCGGTTTCGATAGAAAATATTAATGGTAAAGATGTATTTACCATGTACATTCAGACGACATGTTTTTCAGAAAATGGAATCATCGCTTTTGCAACCTCTGAGGACGGTCATATTTTTCGAGGTCATGATGAAGCAATTGCTTCAAAGGATACAATTATAAAAGGAAAACATCCTATAATTGGTGTTTATGATGCTGGAATCTCAGAAGTTACTATAGACGATACCGAGTTATTGTGTATGGTTTTTTCGGCGTACCGTCGCGTAGGTTGTGGAGATATTTATATGACTACAAGACCTAAGTATGATCAGAGCGCTTCTTGGTCTTCTCCAACTTTAATCCTTGCTCAAGAGGATGTGCCGTTTCACAATGATCCATCAAATGAGAATTTCGAGTGGGGGCTTGAAGGTGGAAAGATAATACAGATTTTTGATGGTATATTTTTGTTGATCGGGGTCTGTTTCTTACCTAAACCAAATGCACTTGGTACCCGCCAACGGGTATTTTTTGCTGCATCGTATGAATTAAACGGGAAATATATTCCGCTCGGAACCCCATTCCACCCCACACAGAACGATTATGGGTTTGGAGAACATGGCCATCCTGACACAATTGTGAATGATAAAAATCTGGAAATAGTATATCAAGAGCGGTTTGGAGATGGACACCCATGGCATTTGCGTTTTATACGGTATGACCTTGAGCAATTAAGTACGATGTTAAAGGAACGGCTTATTGTTTATTCCATTCATTAATATACTGCATAACCAAATTCAATGATGGTTCGTGCGGTATTCTTTTACATTCCGGGTCATCTGATTTAAAGTCCCAGAGTCCTGAATTTGGTATTAGAAAATTTGTCCAATCTGGTCTGTCGAGGACAGGATATGCACATACTCCGGAGAGAGGTAAGGTATTCTCTTTTCTAATATCGCCAATTTCGCTTAGAAGCCGTTTCCACCATCTTTGACGAAGATCACCGTAACTTCCGGTTTCTGTTATAACTAGATTGCAATTGTACCGTTCATGGACTTCCCGTAGTAGTTCTTTCAAATGAACTCTATTTTTGTCGGTCCAGGACATCATGCGATGACCTATTCCCCCGCGTTTTTTAGAGACTACCCATTCCTGGTTGTAGATATAATAATTGATACCCGCAATTTGTAAATACTTCGGATCCCCACCTAGTTCGGGGTATGTTTTTCCGTATAACATATCCCACGCTTCGTACATGATGACCGAATTAAACTCTTTAACATGCGCGAGTGCCTGTTCATTTGCAGGCTCCCTGGCCTTTCGTCGCATGAACGGATCTACCTGAATAAATTGCACATCCGCATCCTCCGACCAGATTGCATCCATTGCTGCAATGCTTGCTTTCACCAGCTGTTTTTTGAATAGTAATCCATTTTTTCTTCCTTTTCGATAGGGTGCCCAATTCCCCCTATCAGCCCCAATCCAGGTGAAAAAAGATATTTCATTTATTGGTGCGATGTAGATTGTCCCCTGCTGGTATTTTCGTATAAGGTGAATTGATCTTCGGGCGTACTCTGCAAATTGCACGACAAATTTATCGCTAAAGGCGTTTAAATATCCGGGAAAATCAAAGTGATTTAAATCCCATATCTGCTGAATATTTTCCTCCTGCCCAATCTTCAGTATTGCCTCGTACCGGGCGAAATCGTATGCATTATTCCCCTTATCGATTCGACTCCAGGCAAGTCCTTCGCGGACTGTAGAGATTCCTATACTTTTTGCTAATCGATAGTCCTCTCTACAGTATTGATCGTGTTTCGTTGCCCTGAGCATATCCAGTCTATTTCTATCTTCAGGTAAAGACGAAGTGCATTCATACCCTGCCCAGAAATATGATGAGAATTGTGGCGGTTTATTCATACCTATTATTCATTTTCCGGATCTACTTTATGTTTCATATAGACTGGTTGATATACTTCGTGTCCGGAATATTTAGATGCTGCAGGTGTTGGATATTCATAATTTCTGCGTGGAAGCCATGGTGTCTTTTTCTTGGTAGACTTCGTGGATAGTCCTGCTGTTTGCTTCTGTTTATCTTCAGCCTGTAATTTTTTAAAGAGCTCGAGGGCATTTTTAAACGCCTCGTCCATATTAAAATATTTATAGTTTGCCAGACGTCCTACAAAATAGACATTGGTTAGTTTGTCGACTTCTTTTTTGTATTGACTATAAATAGCCTGATTTCTAGGATTGGGTACCGGATAATATGGCTCCTGCTCTTCACTTACCACATCAACTGTATATTCCCTGGAGATCGTAGTCTTGGGATGTTGCTGCTTCGTCATATGTTTGTACTCAATAACTCGCGTAAAGCCTGTGTCTGGAGCGGGATAGTTGATGACGGCAGCATCCTGGAAATATTCCTGATCAAGGGTTTCGAATTCGAAATTTATTGACCGGTATTCGAGCTTTTCCTCAAGACTAAATTTGAAGTCAAAAAAGCGGTCTACCGGACCGGTATAGAAAAGTTTCTCATGATGAGTGATTTGATCGCGAACTGCAAAATAGTCGGTATTGAGCATAATCGTAATATTAGGATGGTTCAATATTTTTTCAAACATTTGTGTGTATCCACCTTCAGGAAGATACTGATATTTGTCTGAAAAATAGCGGTCGTCGAAATTTGCTCTGACTGGGATTCGGTTCGTTACTGAAGCATCAAGCTCTTCAGGATACTTATCCCATTGTTTTTTCGTATAGTGCTTAAACATTTTTTCATACAATATTTCTCCGACCCTGGCCTTTGCGGCCTCTTCACCATTTTGAGGATTTTCATTTTTTACTTGAACAGAATCCAGCCACTGTTGCATCTCTTCTTCTGTTTGAATATTTAAGTTAAAAAGTTCATTTACCGTCGTGATATTTACGGGAATTGGCACCAGCTTACCATCAACACGAGATAAGACGCGATGCTCATAGGGGTACCATTTCGAGAATCTATTCACGTATTCCCATACATTTTCGTGGTTAGTGTGAAAGAGGTGCGCACCGTACTTCGAAACCAATATTCCGTCCTCATTGTAATAATCGTAACAATTGCCCGCAATGTGGCCACGCTTTTCTATTATAAGGACTGACTTTCCGATACTTGCATAGCGTTCTGCAAGAACTGCTCCTGAAATACCTGCTCCGATAATGACAATATCTGTCTTTTTCATACTGCCTCCTCCTTTTATTACTACTTATGACTCAATGTCTTTTCGATAATTTTTTTCATTTGGTCGACCGTATTATCCCATGAAGTTCTATTTATTACGGCTTTCTGCAGGATTACTCTTTTTTCTTTTTGATCAGTTGGCTCAGCAATGTAGGTATTTATTGCTTGTATAAATTCGTCAGGATTATTAATTATAGTTACTTCGTTGCTGTAATCTCTTACAACATCGTAAATGGCTGTTGAAATAATTGGTTTATGAGCTGCCATATATTCTAATGTCTTTGTAGGGCTGATGAATTTAGTGGATTCATTTAAGGCAAACGGCATCATCGCTATATCTATGCGTTTTAAATAGTTCGGTAATTGAGCATAAGGCTTACTTCCAAGATAATGAATATTTGAAGTACGCGGTAGATCTGCTTCGCTTATTTTTACTATTGGACCAATCATTACAAACTGTATTTCTTGCATTTTGTTAGCAACTTTTTCCAGCAGGTCAAGATCGATACGCTCATCAATAACCCCGTAGTATCCGACAACGGTACCCGTTAGCACGCTGATGTCCTCCGGAATTTCAGTAGTTGCGACTAATGCTTTTTCAAAGTGTACTTGATCAACACTGCTCGGAAAACAATGTATATTTGCATTCAATTTATTCTTTGACTCATAGAGAGACTTTCCACCCGTAAATACTACATCGGCGCGTTCCAGTAGTTCTTTTTCCATGGATATAAGTTCTGCCGGTGCGCCTTTAAATGCGGATAGCTCATCCATGCAATCATATACGAGTAAGGAGTGCTCTACCGCATCAACACATTTCATAAACGCTGCAGAATATAACCAAATTATGGGTTTAGTAATGTTTTCGTCTTTTGCGCGCTTGGAAACCATCGGACCAAGTATATCTGCAAAGTCTCCCCAAGGTATTCGCGGTTGGATCACCGTAAGATTTTTGGACGGTTGCAATGTGTTAAACGTTCCTTTATTCATTTCATCATATTCCAGCGGCTCTTCGACAAATAAAACTTTGCGATCCTGAGCCAGGCGGTTGATAATATGCTGTGGCCGCTGGATAACGAATTCCCAGCGAAGATGACAGAAAACTATTATGTCGTGCAGATTCGAGGTAATGTTTGTATTCATATCTTTATATTTGTATTATAATAAATTCGTATACTAATGATATACCATTTATGCTATATTTGTAAAGGATTTACGATAGAGTAGAACTATTAGAAGGGGTGTTACACTTTTTATTATAACATTGATATAACGTTATTTGCAAATTACTTGCTGCACAGGTAGTTATGATCGAAGTTGTTTAGAACGTACTGCACCATTTGTACGCTCCCGCCGGTAAAGGCATATTTGTCCTGGCATCTCTGAGAAGCCGATTCTTTATTTTTAGCTCCAGCTGCCCAAACGGGAAGATTTGGCTTAAAATCCCCGACGATTGTGTTCCACTGGTAGTTTGTGGAGTATACGCCAACGGTCTGATTCTCTTTTTGGAGGAAGTCTATCGCACCTTGTACAACTAACTTATTGAGCTCTTTATCATCGGACCAGGTATTCATAGTTTCTATATCCAACCACCACATCGCAGGCTTTGTCTTGATATTTTCGACATTGTCATATGCAAATACTGCAGCCTGGTAGCCATAATTATATGCTAGACAACTTTCGTTGGCTTCGTCGCACTTCCACGGACCATTAAATGCAAATTCCCGGTTTTTAGGACTAATATAGCTGAGATTCATATATATGGCAGGTTTGGCATAATGTTCAAGCGCCCAGGCATATTGGTGAGAAAAGCACGGATTGTCTGTAAAAGGTCGACCGCCATTAATACCGATTACGGCAAATGCCGGATCTTTCGGATACTCTTTGTTACATTGAGGATAGGAAATATCAAAACCGGTAACGTTATGGTGGTATGCGCTTGATGCATAGATAACATGATTGAATATCATCGGAATGAATAATAAGGAAATTATTAGCGAATGGATGAGTTTCTCGGTAAGTCGAATAGCAGTGAACACGTGACTGATTATTGCCCATGGCAAGGCACATGTCAATTGTGAATAATACTATAAGATTTTATTTATGTTATTTTTAATTCGCTCTTCAATTGGATACTCGAATTCTGTGAACTCTTCGCCGGTAATTTTTTCATAGACACTAAGGTATCTTTGAGCGAGCGAAATAATTAAGTCCTCAGTCATTTCCGGCGGCTCACCATCTCCGCGGTAGCCTTTTTCTGCATACCAGAGTCGTAGAAATTCTTTATCGAAATTCTCAGGTTCGACACCTGCATTAAAACGATTCCTGTACGTGTCGCCAATCCAAAAGCGTGATGAGTCAGGAGTGTGCACTTCATCAATTAGCATGAGCTCTCCTTTGTATAACCCAAATTCATATTTTGTGTCGACAAGAATAAGTCCTTTTTCTGAACACCAGCTGCTCCCAATTAAAAATAGAGCATATGTCGCTTTTTCTATTTGTTCGTATAGCTTAGTATCGACTATCCCCCGTTGAATAATTTCTTCTCGGGTTAATCGTTCATCGTGGCCTCCAGCTCCTCCACCATGAGTTGTAGGGGTAATAACCGGATGTGGAAGTTTTTCATTTTTTCTCAACCCTTCTGGAAACTTTCTATTATTTCGGCAACGCTAGTTGTTTTTAAATTCGGGTATGTAATTACTTCTTTGGTGGTATTAAGCTGCATGGCATCATTGCCCGGTACTGCTAGAATTTTTTGGACATGAGGACTTTGTGCGTATTTATCGACAAGTACGGCTCCTCTACCGCCACCGTCAACGATAAGAATAGTGTGTTGTGGGCCCATAGATTAACTCCTATTAACCCGTAGGAAATAATAATTTTGCTACCTTTTTAGCGGTTTTTAGGATCTCTTCTTCTTCCAGTTTGACTATCGGATCTCTCAAGACAGGATTCTTGACTATGCCATTTGCGATATCTATTAATAATTGGATTTGTAATCGATGTTCTATTGGTAGCGCTCGTTGCTGAAGATCATCCACTGTATCTGTTGGTAGGATTTCGACCCGCTCGGTATATAACAGCTCGCCCTCGTCGTATATTTTGCCAACGCGCTGCGCGATTACCTCTGTCCACATTTCTCCTTTTGTCCAACGGCGAAATAATATTACAGCGGCGTGAACACGACGACCGTACATACCTTTACCTCCAAATTCGGGAACCGGACCAGGGTGCTGATTAAATATTTTTCCTTCAAAGGCATCAATTACTATTTCTGGGGTTAACGGAAGCCATCCGTTTTGAGATACGATTGTTACCTTACGATCTTGTAGCTCGGTGATAATTTTCCTGCCAAATAGAAGGAGATCCACTTTTCCGCTCTCATTTTTATAGTCTTGCGGATTGATGATGATAACATTTTTGTCCGGAATCTTTAGTTTCTTAGCTTTTTCAATTCCACCAGCTTGCTGGTTACTTGAGATAACGCAGGCAATTTCCATATTTATTTCACCGGTCTGACATGCTTTGATAATTTCCTGCATTGTGGTCCCGCCACCGGAGATGAGAATAGCAAGACGTTCGGCCATAGATGTATGTTCTCATATATTTAATGAAAATACTGCACTGCATTTTGGAATATTTTTAGCCCAGGTCCCTTTTCAGGTATTTCTTTCCCTTCACGACGGTACAGCTCTTTTAAATATGTCCAATGCGGTAGTTGGGTAAACGAAATAGCGCGTTCAGGATGGGGCATTATACCCAGGATTCTACCTGTTTCATCTGTAAGTGCAGCGATATCTTCAAGTGCCCCGTTTGGATTTGCTGGGAGATTTTGGATTTCACAAATTTCACCGCTCGTATATTGTGTCGCAATGAGTTCTCTGCTTTTTATTCTTTGTAAAATTTCCGGACTTGCGTAAAATTTCCCTTCACCATGAGCGATAGGTAATGAGAGGTTTGTTATATCTAAAAGCCATGGTGTTTGATTTGTTATCTTTAAATCTACCCAGCGATCAATGTACTTTCCAGAGTTATTATGAAGAAGTGCAACGTCACGATTGCCATAATTTTTATCGAGTGCAGGCAATAATCCTAGATTTACCAGGATTTGAAAGCCATTACAAATACCGATCACCAGGTGGTCTTTTTCTATATATTTTCGAATATTTTCCCAAAGGTGATTTTTTATTCTGTTTGCAAATGCATTACCTGATCCGGTGTCATCGCCATAAGAAAATCCTCCGGGAATAGCAAGAATCTGATAATCGTTCAGCAGATTACTGTTTTGAATTAGCGAGTTGATATGAATGATATCAGCGTCACCGCCGGCTTTTTCAAATGCGAACTTTGTTTCCTCTTCACAATTTAATCCGTATCCTGAAAGTATAAGGGTTTTTGGTTTAAAACTAGAAGCGTTCTGTTTTTTGGAGTTTGATCTATATGCATTTAATGCTGTATTTGAATTTACCTCAATAATTGATTTTCCTTTTAATCCTTTTATTCTAATTATTTTTTCTGCTGTTACTTCGCCGATTTGTGCAAATGAAGATCTACTCATAATTTTCTCGAATTGTTCTTTATTTTCCGGATTGATGGTCACGATTATTCTTCCCTGACTTTCTGAGAAGAGGGAAAAATCATCTCGGGTTGCTTTACCAGGAAGATTTTGAATCGAGACATCTAGCCCGAGTTGTCCTCCCAATGAAGTTTTTGCCAAAGCGACAGCGAGTCCTCCTCGAGTAATGCTGATTGATGATGCAATTAAGTTATTATCTATACACTGCGATACTTTTTCATACAACTCTTTATTTTTTGGTGCATAAACCGATGGTGCTTTTTCACCAACATATCGATGATTTTCCAGATCGCTCCAATATGCATAGTACTCCGACCCACCGAGTTCATCGTATGTATCTCCAAGAACGTATACCAGATCTCCCGGCATTTTGACATCAAGAGATACGAGCTTTGTGGTGTCGTCGATTACTCCCACTGTTGAGATGAGTAATGTGGGAGGAATAGAGATGGTGATGGCGTTACCTGCTTCATCAAAACCTTTAAAATCGTTAAACATGCTGTCTTTCCCTGATATGAATGGAATTTCATAGGCAAGTGCATAATCATAACACGCTTTGGCGGCCCGCTTTAGTTCTCCTAAGCGTTGAGGGTCATTTGAACTGCACCAGCAGAAGTTATCTAACATCGCGAGATTATCCAGTTTTGCACCCGCAGCGATCGCATTTCTGATTGCTGTATCTATCGAACATGCGGCCATTTCATAGGTGTCGATATCGCTGTATGAAGGGGCTAATCCATGCGCCATAATTACCGACTTGCTTGATTCAAGCACTGGCTTTATGGCTGTTGCGTCAGCATTTATTCGTCCTTTTCCTTGTAACGGCTTTAGTGCTGATCCTCCCTGAACTTCGTGATCGTACTGAGTGGAAATATATTCAAAGCTCGATATATTGAGCCTTTCAAGTAGTGCTTCGAACGGTTTATTTAAGTTTTCCGAGATGGGAATAATGGGTTCTTCATTTGTTGGGGGGGTATAACGAGTGTTCATTTGGCGTGGTGGAAGTCCGTTGTGTAGGAATTCCATTTCGAGATCCATTACAATATCACCATTGAATTCAACTAAGCACTTGCCTGTATCTGTGAATTCTCCAATCACGGTAGCTTCGACATCTCGACTATTGAGAAGATCGTGAAGTTCTTTCCATTTTTGTTTTGGAACAGAAAGTGTCATTCGTTCCTGTGATTCAGAGATCCATATTTGCCAAGGATCAATTCCGTGATATTTTACGGGAACTTTATTAAGCTGGACATAACAGCCGCCGCATTCTTTCGCCATTTCCGGAACAGAACACGATAAGCCTCCTGCACCGTTATCTGTAATGCTTGTATATAGTTGTTTATCCCGTGCTTCTTTTACTAAGACATCGCTTAGTTTTTTTTGTGTTATTGGGTCACCAATTTGGACAGCGGTTGCCGGGCTTCCTGTATCCAATGCTTCCGATGAAAATGTTGCACCATGAATTCCATCAAGGCCGACTCTGCCACCTATCATAACTATGAAGTCTCCGGGGTATGCACTTTTTTGGTGCAGTACCTGTTCATTATTTTTCTTTGGAATTAGACCAAGTGTACCGACAAAGACAAGTGGTTTCCCCTGATAACGTTTATCGTAATAAACAAAGCCTTGTGTGGTTGGAATACCCGAGCAGTTCCCTCCCGAATTGACTCCGGCAATGACCCCTTCATTAATTCTTTTTGGTGAGAGCATTTTCTGTGTTAACTTTTGGTCTTTGTATAAAACCGTTTGCATGGCAGGATCTGCAAAACAAAATCCATAGCGGTTCGCGATTGGTTTTGCTCCCAGTCCAAATCCGATTGCATCACGATTAACACCGCCTATTCCCGTTATTGCCCCTCCGAAAGGGTCTAGCGCTGAAGGGCTATTGTGTGTTTCTACTTTATCTGTAACCAAATAGTTTTCGTCAAATTTAATGGCTCCTGCGTTATCAGTAAAAACAGAGACACAGATATCCTTATCTCCTTTTTTCCTACGAATCTCTTGGGTTGCTGCCTTAATATATGTTTTATAGAGGCCATCTTTTATGTCATCAATAGGATCCGCAAAAATGGTATGTTTACAGTGCTCTGACCAAGTTTGCGCTATCGATTCGAGTTCAACATCGGTGGGCGCACGACCTTTCTGCTTAAAATACTCCTGGATGGCCTTCATGTATGTTAGGTCGAGTGCAAGCGGTCCTCGTGTCGTGCCATCCGGGTTTGCTATCCCTTTTTTTCCTATAATAATAAGCTCTTCATCTGGTATTTCTAAATTAACCGTGCTCACTTGCTGCTTTTGTGAAAGAATAACGCGAGGGACTATAGTATCCATTCCATTATCGCGGATATATTCATTGTGACTTTTTATATGCACTCTCTGAATGAGCGGATTGATGAGGCTAAATGCAATGGTGTGAGTATCGCTTGCTGTGAGTGTCCCTGAAATGAAGTGTAGTTGTGAATAATACACAGCCTCTTCTTCTTCGAATTTTATCTGAAGAGCATCCTCGATAATCTCTTTTGCTGTTGTCCCAACATTATCTGTTACACCAGGCAAGGAACCTGTTTCAATAGCCCAATCAAAACTGTCCTGATGATTCTTAACTTGTTGCGTGACCGGATTGACTAATCGATCAGTAATGATGTTTATTTGTTGAGCTGCGAGATCTTTATCAATAGTATAAACATCTATGATCATGAGATCGTTAATTCCATGAGAATAGCCTAATTCATCGCAATGGCTCCTACGAATAGCAGCTCGGATATCTGGAACTATAGAGAAAATTTCAATTCGAAAAGGCATCTTGGAAAGTGCTTAATAGTATAATCTGGTTGTACCAGTTTGAAAATTCCACGTCAATCAGTAAAGAATTTTATTAATTTAAAACCCAAATAGTCGTCGGGTGTAGTTATTAGAAAAGACATTGCCTGGGTCATATTTTATTTTATAATTTGTAAATGTTGTAATAGATTCATTAGTATAATTTTTAAGGACACGTTCTTTAGAATTCATTATCATTTTCCCCCAATGCATTTTTCCTTCGCAGTTATCCATAGCGAAGTCTTCTATTTCCTTCAAAAATTCATGAACATGTGAACAATTCTTGTAAATGTGTACGTCAATAAATAAAACAGATGAGTGATAATTAGCCGCTAGTAGTGCACTTGCATTCCCTCCGAGAAATCGTCCTGCCAGCTGCGCGTTGAATTGCGAATCATTTTTCTGATACTTTTTGAGCAATGTAATAAATTTTCGGTTAAAAATTTCAAAAGTATTGGGGTTTATCGCTATTTCGCTATTATATTCCGCATTTGTTTTCAATGCATTATAAACGAGCCTGCCAATTACTGGATGATTATTAGCGAGATCTCCCCTGATAAAAATTCCAGTATCATACAGAAAATAATTTTTAATGTGGATTTTTGTACTTGCACTACGCAACACATATTTGATTATGTAGCGGTTGGTCAGAAACAACTTTGTCAGCAGAACAAGAAAGACCGGAATATATTCTTTACCCCCCGGGACAAAGTGTACTCTCCTTCGAATAGCATTTTTTCGAATACTTTGAATGTTTACTTCATTAATTTTAATTACGGTAAAGTAGTCGGGATTAAACTGATTTAATAAATATCTAATATGTTTATTAGATTGAACATCTGTTTCTAAATTATTGTAAACAATATTTTGAGGCGTGCTGTCAATTTCGAATGTGCAATATTTATCCAGTGGTGTTATTTGTAACGTAACTTTTGTAATAATACCTAAAGTTCCTAACGATAATCTAAATGCCCTGAGGTCTTTTTCCTTAGTAATATCGTGAATTTCACCTTTTCCATCAATTATTTCCATCTCGACTACAAGTTCGGATAATAAACCTCCTTCTCGGCTAAACCCGTGAGTACCGGTACTGATTGCACCGGCGATCGTCTGCTCCCCAAAGCTTCCGGCGGTCGTTAAAGTAAAACCGTTCTTATGCAATTCTAGCGCGATCTCGCTAATGCTTACCCCTGCCTCGCATTTTACCCGATTATTTTTTTTATCTATTTTAAAAATTCTTTTGAAGTTTTTCATGCTGATGAGCATATCTTTTGAATCCCACGAATCGTTATATGAATGTTTTGATCCTATCACCTTTATTTGACGATGCTCTTTGTAGGCTCGGGCAACCATCTTTTGTACTTCATTAATGCTTTGGGGTGGTGAGCTTTTGGACTTAGGGACGTATACGTATTTGACCAGTTTGCTGTTTCAAAGAGCTTTATTTGATGCGATTCAGGTAAAAATTCTGTCAATTCGTGTGAGGTTTTATTCCAGAGTTCGGATGAAAGCGCGTAGTCATAGCAGGAAGCGGCCGGGATACTCTTTTTACCTACTTCCCAGTACACGGATTTATCCTTGATGCTTAGAATATTTAATATATTATCTGCAGCCAGTTTATGGCTCAGATAATTCTTATATAAATGATCTAAATGATTAATTAATCCTGACTTATACCGATGGATACTAGTCTCAACCAATCCAGGGTGAATAATTTTTATATCAAAACTGGGATTTAGTTCGCTGAACCGTAAAAAATAAGTAGTCGCACAAAACTTTGAGTATGCATAATTGTAAATAAATTGATTTAATTTTGAAATTAAACCAGAAGCTAACCGATGAGCGGTACTCGAGATATATACGATTTGGGCTTGAGCTATGATGTTTTTATTATTTTGCAGCTGGTTTACCAGTACAACGTTCGAGAGATAGTTTATCTGGTAATGCTGCTCATATCCGTCTACTGTTTTTTTTGAAGAGAAAGGAATATGAATACCCGCATTTAAGATAACTGTGTCTATTTTTATTTTTTCCTGAGCGAGAAGATCACAGAAGGTTCTAACTGACTTTAAAGAACCGAGGTCAAGGGTGTAGATTGTATAGACAGTGGTAGGGTGTTTTTTTTTAATATGCGTCTCGAGCGTATCTGCTGTCACCTGATTCCTTACCGTAAGAAAGAGTCTGGCTCCTCTTTTTGCATAGAGGAAGGCCAGCTCCTTTCCGATGCCCGAATTGGCGCCTGTAATAAGAACTGTTGATGACATATCTATTTATATAGTAGATATACCAGGAGAATAAGGCAAACGAGAGTGACTACATGAACTCGACAACTTGTTCGATTTTGGCAATGAGATCAGGTATCCCCGATCTGCTCTGTGTAGAGATGAAGAGCGGGCTGAACTGACTATGCGCGTGGCGGATATCGACACTATTTTGCGTCGTGGCTATATCCATTTTATTGAATACATACAGCTTCTTCTTGTCGGCTAACCCTAGATCAGTAAGAATATCCTCAACGGCCTTAATTTTTTCTTCCATTTTTTCGTCGGTTATATCAATCACATGAAGCAATACGTCAGCATTTACTGATTCCATTAAGGTTGATTTAAACGCGTCAATTAGCTGTGGCGGAAGATTCTGAATGAACCCAATTGTATCAGAGATGAGAATAGATGACTGTAGACCTGGTAAATACAGTTGACCGACAGCGCTATCAAGCGTCGCAAATAAAGCATTTTCAACAAGCTTTTGCTTTTTGGCTAGAATGTTAAATAAGGATGTTTTTCCGGCGTTGGTATACCCGACAATTGACACCGTTTTCAAGCCGAGTTCTTTACGTCTGTTTAACTGTTTTTCGCGCTCATTCGTCAGTTTCTTTAGTTTGTCTTCAGTCTGTTTGATCTCGCGCTGCCAATGGCGTTTCATCAGTTCGGTATTGGTTTCACCAATACCCCGGGTACCAATTCCTCCGCCCTGGCGGGATAAAACATTGCCCAGACCAAACATGCGCGGGCCCATGTGACGCATCTGGGCAAGATCTATCTGTAGCTTTGCTTCAGCTGTATTGGCGTGCTTTGAGAATATATGCAAAATTAGATCGACTCTGTCCCATACCGCCACGTCTTCTTTTGTTTCAGTTATGATGCGTTGTAAATTATATTTCTGAGTGGGTTTAACAACGGCATTCAAAACAACAGCACTTATTTTTTCTGACTTAATTAACTCTTTTATTTCATCAGCTTTTCCGCTTCCAACAAATGTATCGCGGTCGGGATCATCGCGACGCTGCAAAACTTTAACCACGGTTGCTCCGCCGAATGTGGTCACAAGGGACATCAGTTCTGCTAAATCTTTTTCGGCCTCTTCTTTGTCTGCTTTTGGAGGTACGATATTAACGAGGATAAATCTTTCCATCTACCTATTATATCTTATTTGAGGTTAAAATGCAGAGGTAGTTCGCTATTTTCTTAGCTCGAATTTCTATTTGGCTTTTGACGATACGATTTTCCTTAAGTAGTGCATACTGCTGCCATGCACTGTGACGCCATTTTTTAATAAGAAAAGCCAGGAAAGGTTTATATACGAACAGAAGGTTATTTTCGATATTTTCTATAACTATGTTTTTCTCTTTGATGGAGCTAATCACTTCCGGGATGGCGTTACTTATTACGTGATTAATTTTCAAATAATCTTGGTAATTATTTTTGTCCATGTCCGAAAGTGATAAAGGCAAATCATTGTTGACATGAGCGTTGACACCAATGGCCATATATTGGATTTGGAATAGGTTGTTTTTTTTGCATGCATCAAAGAGAATCCTCCATGCTGGAGCGACTTCTTTGTCCTGCAGATAATCCTTGAGAGCATAGAAATAGTACTGCGCGAAAATAATATCAAACAGGGGCATCGAAGCATCGTCTTCGAAATATCCAGATCCCAGCCGCGCCTCTACTGCTTTGGTTATTATTAGATAGGTCGTATTGAATGCGCGAAGGTTTTGCATATTGGAATGCAATAACTCATTATTAAGCGCATCCATCTGAATAATGACGTCTTGAATAGTATTATAGTTTTTTTTAAAGCAGGAATAGGTAAATATGTTATTTTCTGACATAAATGAATATCTTTTTATTAGCTGTATCTACTTTTGTGTATTTAGAATCTGAGCGTAACTTTATTTCGACATCCTCAACTGAACTTCGATTGGATCCATAAAAATTATTCACATTTTGTGTATCTGAAAGATCAAGGACGATAATTTCCGGCATGACCAACTCATAGTTAACCGTGGTTAAAAAAACTTGCTCTTTTCGATTTACTACAAATGGCAATACATTATTTTGTGCCATAACGCTTCCCAAACGGGGTACTTTTTCAATCGAACGAAAGAATGATTCTCGTGGTTGTAACTGCTGCCAAAATGTTGGATTTATGGCTAGATTTATCGGAGAGCCCGTAATTTTTCGTGCTACATAGAGCGAAACCAGTATCAAATATAGTGAGAATCCTGCTTCAGGAATTGGATTATTTCTGGTCAACTTTTGAATAACTTTAAGACTGAAAAGTGTTGCCAGCGCAAGGAATACGCCCAATAATACATTGTAGTGTTGCCCCAATGTAAGATTATTGAAGATGGTACTGTCGGGAGCCAGACGAAACGCAAGTTCAGAAAATACGGGTAATAGCAATACGCCTGAAAGTATCGGGAGATACCCGAATGATAGAAATGAATCATTGATTAACTTAATTTTACTTGAACTGTTGACGAAATTTTGAGCAATTTGTATAGGTGAATATGATATATGAGGGGAATAAATGTAAGGTTGGTGAGCAAAATAAGGAATAATAACTTTAACCGCAATAACGAAATACAGCATAGAGAATACGATTAACAAAGCGGTTTGCTTGCGTTTATCGCGAATAAATATAAGAAGAGGAATAAGTAGCGCTACTGCGCTAATTGCGTTGCTTTCCTTAAGTGATAGAAATGCAATAAAAACGAAAATGGAGAGAATACGCCTCGCTGTGAATATATATAAATAAACAAACAGCAGAAGAAAAAAAGCGGCTGTGTTTTCAGGGTGCCAGTCGGTGACAAGCGGATTCTCCGACCCGGCAAAAAAAAGATATGCTGCTGATACTGCAATGGCTGAAATATATCTTAAACGTGATCTCAGCGCTATGAGAAACACCATTACACCCGATGCGGTTAGAGCGAATGCCTGTTCAATAAGTAAAATGCGTAAGTCGCTTGTCAACCAGAATAATGGTGCAAGTAGCATGAGTCCGGGATTAAAGTGGTCACCAAGAAAAACTACATTTCCCAGTACAATATGATGTATTACAGGAACCTGGATACGTGACAGTTGCCAGATAGTATGTGCAAAAATACCAAAATCGTAGTAAAAAACCTGACCAATATTGTAGCGGTAGATTCCAATAGAGCAGAAGGCGATAAGTAAGGAACCAAAGAAAACTGTTGTAATACTGTTTTTAAGCAAGTTCCGCATTTAAGATATTATACAGATTTGTCTGCTAAAAAGCAGATGGAAATGAATTAATCTATAAAAATTTTATCCGATTTGCTTTTGGGCAATGAAAGCGGCTCGTGCAGAACCAAGGCTTTGCCATTACTGCTACTCCTTCTGAATTAACAGTTAATCAGTGGACGGAAATTTTTGCGTTTTTTCGGACACTAGACGAAAAAAGTTTTTAAGCAGGACATTCCCGTTTGTCACTTCTACGAACGCCTCGGGATGAAACTGTACTCCGTAAATAGGACGGGAAGCATGCCGAAAAACCTCAATGCCATCTTTTGAAATTGCCAGCTGTACAAGCTCTTTACTTAACGTACTAATAGCCCAGCGATGGCTTTCGTATACCAGAATATTGTAAACACTTCTAAACACCGGATCCGGTTTCGTAATTTCAATATGAATCAGCCCTTTTTCCTTATGCTCCATTCTTACTAATTGTGAACCATAGGCAAATGCAATTAACTCACTGCCAAGACAAATACCAAGCAAAGGGACTTGAATAGATCTAATTAATTCCAGTTCTGCTTCATAATTTTTTTCATGATTTATTACCGAGAGTCCATGACCGCCGGATAAAATAATTGCATCGTAATTATTACAGGTTATACCGAGTAGTTTGTTGTATGAGATAACTTCTACCGTACTTTGTGGTAACAAGCGAATGAGATTATCCAGGTAGTAACTACCGTTGTCTACCACGAGAATATCCATATTAGTATAGTAACTCATTTTTCCATTTGAAAAACTCTTCAATATTTTCTACATTTAAAAAGGGAAGCTGTATAAGTAGCGCAACGTTGAACCGCAGACAGAATGAGAATATTTCCTCAGTTCTATGCCGCGCATACGAAAGATCGTTTAAATAGCTTAATTCGAAGGATACATCTCTCCACGGCTTTGCTTTAATTCTAGTCAAAAATTCCTGATTCGGAAAAAGAAGACTGGAGGAAACTAGAATATCTGGTGCTATATTATTTACAGTTGAGATCCCCTCTGCGAGTTTATTACTATCGGTGCCGATTTGCAGAAAGACTCCTTTGATTGATTTATTATTGAGTTTTTCAATCAGTCGATGTTTTTCAGTAATAAATGCTTCGCCGATTAGATACGGATTAAATACGCAGTATAGTTCAACACTGGAACTTTGAATTTGGTTAAAGATCTGAACAGAATCGACAGTACCCTTTTTTGCACCACTAACAATAAGTAGTTTATAGATTTCTTTCTTTTCTGCGGCATCAATTAAAGCTGTGATCTGGTCTATGCTTTCAAAATATTTTGTGGAAAGAGTTGCGATGATATCAAGAGCAGGTAACTCATTTTTTAATTTGATTGCAATTTCAACTGAATTTATCTCTGCATTTTTATGAGTTAGATAAATGTGGTTAATTTTATATGCCCTGAGAAGGTTGATGATCTCAGGTAATTCTATTTCATTTCTGATAGTGACTTCAAAGCGTAAAGGGTAGAAAAAAATCTCCTATTCTTCTGCTAGAGAATAAATAATTCCTTGTGCAATATTTGCATTTGAGGGAATGATATATGGACTCTTTAGATGTTCACCTATGGTGATGACGTTAATGAAACCTTTATCTATTCCATACATAAACCCGTGCGGTAGCTGGTACAATTTTTCGCGTTCACCGAAAGTAAACGGCAGGATTTTCTTTATGAAATCGTTCAGATGCTTCGAATAGGTTTTGTAGGGATGTGTTTTTGAATCTTCATGAGGCTCCATATGTATGCCAATTTTCTGCATCACATCGATAATCATTGAAGATCCGTATACCAAAGGAATATCGGCGCCAGCCTCTAGTTTTAACAATTGTTCGATGATAATTTGCTTCATTTTTTCAATATCTCCACTTGTGGTAAGACTATTTGGTGAATGAGGATTGGATTCGACTTGCTCGGAAATTGTTACCGTGCCTGTTTGCATCATGATTGATCGATTTAGTTTTTGAGGAGTGCCAATTAATACCTGTACACTTCCGCCACCTACGTCAACTATGGCGTATTCACGGTCAGACTTTTGAAACGTACTCATTACTGCTTTAAAAAATAGCTCTGCTTCCTGTTCCTGGGATATATTTTCGATAGTAAAGCCGGTTTCTTTTTGCATTTTTTCTAATATGTATTCACGATTTTTTGCTTTACGCATGGCGTGAGTTGAAACGACTTTACACTGTTTAACGTCGTATTCCGTTAGAATTACTTTAACCCGATTTAATTCATTGATAGTTGCTACCAGATTTTTTTGATGAACATTTCCATTATTTTCTTCCAGGTTTAAACCAAAACATGTCAATGTATTTGAGTTATAGATACGATCCAATGACTTATCTTTATTAACTGAAGCAATTTCGGTTTTCACTTTAAGAGTTCCGATATCAATGACTGCGTAAGTACTCATAGGCTAATTTTATATGATAGAATACTTGAATGCAAAGCTCAAATTTAGATCTGCTACAAAGAATTCTCGCCTTTTTGAAACATCCAACAAGCGAGGGGGCGGAGCAGCAAAGCGTACTTTTCGTGTTTAAACAATTACTAACACTGATTTCATGGCTATATGTGCTTGTATTTCCCGTTGCAATAGCTATAACGCTTCTTCTTAAACTGCTCAATTATGATGGAGTCAATGCGGTTAATGAATTAGCTATGAACGGAGAATTTTGGGAAGTACTATTTTTGGGAGTGGTACTGGCGCCACTGATTGAAGAAATTACGTTCAGACTTCCTCTTCGATATCATAGAGCGTATCTCCTTCTTTCCTCATTTATGGTAATTCGAATTATTGTTGTTTTTTTTCTCAGACAAAGTTTTCCAAATTTAGCTCAGACTTCACTTATGGCCGGAGTTATTCCGCTTGTACTCACAACCGGAGTCTATTTTCTATTACGCCTGGAGCGAGTTGAAAAGCGAGTTATTAATTTTTATACCAACCGCTTCCCGCTGCTTTTTTATACTGCCACTATTTTATTCGGTCTCATGCATATCACTAATTATTCTAATGTTCAAAATATTGTACTGATAGTCCTATTACTCTGTATTCCGCAACTTATTGTTGGATCCATTTTGGGATTTATACGGATTCGTTATGGTTTTGCATACGCACTTCTAATGCACGCTATTTATAATGGTATTTTACTTGTACCATCTTCGCTGGTTAAGGCCCCTACTACACCTCAGAGCGCCCAAGTGGCAGGAATCTTTGGACTACTTATTTTATGCTTCCTCGGCTATGGAATCGTTACTCTCGGATCGGCAAGCTACAAGCTAATGGCGCTTAAGAAGGTATCCTAGTATTATTGGCCTGAAGCAAAATATTGTTGAGCCTCAATATCTATTTTCTTTTGAAGTCGATCCACTATCTGTTTATGGCTGTCTGTCATTGACGGAATAGAATTAATTGCATGTTGAGTAACAATGGGCATTCCGTCTCCCTGATCCTGCATTATTAAACTTAATTGAGTACTGATAACTTCATGCCTTTTTATACCGCCGTCCTGCCTGGATATTTCCTGGACTAGTGCCCAGATAAGAATCTCATTCATTCCTTCTTTCTCCTCGCGGTGTAGTTCTTCATAGGCTACATATAGCTTACCGTTTTGTGCACTTTTGAGATTATTGGCAAGGTATTGTTTAATAAGATCTTCTTCGCTGGTTTCTGTAGGGTTGGTTTCGGTGGGTGGAATAGGAGAGGTACTGGCTGAAAAAACTTCTGAGCGGGGTTGTGCTGAAGGTAGCGGTGATGTTAGGGGTACACGATTATTTGTCGTGCAGGAAGCCAGAAATACACAAATTGTTAGAGATAGATAGACCTTTTTCATTATTTAATTATACCCTATTAAAATATTTATCCGCCTTGTACAATTTAATCTCATGGTTAATACCAATTTTATTATTGATTTTGATAGTACCTTTGTTCAAGTTGAAGCACTTGATGAATTGGCTACAATAGCGCTTAAAGATGCTATTGATAAAGATGAGATAGTTTCTCAGATCAAGGGAATTACTGAACTTGGGATGGACGGGTTGATTACTTTTAGCGACTCTCTGTCCCGTAGGTTAGCATTATTTAGTATTTCGAAAGAGCACATACAACAATTAATTTTATTACTGCAATCACGCATTAGTACTTCTTTCACCCGCAATGAAGCCTTTTTTAAAACCCATTCGGAGCATATTTATATTATTTCCGGAGGGTTTAAGGAATACATCGCCCCAATCGTGATGAAGTTCGGTATTCCAGAATCGCATATACTCGCAAATGAATTTATATTTGACACTAATGGATTTGTGACTGGATACGACACAAAAAGCTTTCTTTCTCAAGCCAATGGAAAAGTATTACAGGTCCAAGCACTGAACTTAGTTGGAGATGTAGTTGTAATAGGTGACGGATATACAGATTACCAAATTAGAGAGAGTGGTAATGCAACAACTTTCTTCGCCTTTACCGAAAATATATCACGCCAGGCAGTAATTAATAAATCTGATTATGTAGCTTCCCGACTTGAAGATATTATTATTCACGTTGGTTAGTATGCCATTCTATTTTTATTCACTACCCTTTTTAAAGTATCTATTACTCCAAACGTTATACCAATTACTACTAACATCACTTGCACACTATTTACAACTCCCAGCTGATGTATTACATTCATACTGTACACACCAAAGTGGACAATGCTGATGCCGATTATAAAGTTAAGGCAAAAGGTCTGAATATTCGTTACTTGTAATCCGTTGTATTTTTTCATATATCAATACGTTGCAATAACCTTATATCATTAGTATAATGAATTAGCGTTAATATTTAATGTTATCTCTGTAAGAAATGGGTAAGAATGAATAAATCACTACTGGTAATTGAAGATGATCCGAGTATTCGGGGGTTTTTAAAAGATTTACTGCTGGATAACGGATACGCTGTTAATGTTGTATCAAGAGGGACTGAGGGGCTGCGATCGATTGATCAAACTCGCCCAGATCTTGTTATACTCGATTTAGGCCTTCCCGATATTTCCGGCGAATCTGTGTGCCTTGAGATACGAAAAAAATACCCCCATTTAAGAGTAATTATTTTGTCGGCAAAACATAATATTGTAGATGTTATTAACGGTCTTCAGCTTGGTGCGGATGACTACATTACGAAGCCTTTTGTCGCCGACGAATTTCTTGCAAGAATAAATGCACGATTAAGATACAGTAATGAAGAGAATTCAGTTATTAAAATTGATGACCTAACTCTCAATTTGAATACCCATGATGTAATCAGAAATGACATAGCGATAGAGCTAACGGCACAGGAGTTTAAATTACTTAATTACATGATGATGAATAAAGGCAGAGTCCTTACACGAGATATGATACTAAACAGGTTGTGGGTGTCGTCTCCGGAGGTAGAGACACGTGTTGTTGATGTGTATATTGGCTATCTTCGTAAGAAAATTGACTTAGGATTCTCAAAGAAGTTAATTCGATCTATCCGCGGTTTTGGGTACATGCTAAAAGAATAATCAGGCATATTTAACCGGGTTGGCTCTTTTAAGGGCACTCTTTACTTCCTCCTTAGTGAAATTTTGTTGCCTCATAAACTGATCATTTGACTGCAATTCCAACTCATCGACTCTAAGAGGCGCAGTGACAACAACCTCGTCCGCAGTATATCCTTGAATTAAGGAGAGTACTCTGTAATACCTCTTTTGCTGTTTACGTCGGAGTACAGGATCTTCTGCAAGTTCGGCAGCAGAGACTATTGGAATTAATTTT
Organism: bacterium; assembly: GCA_030855825.1. Classification (GTDB taxonomy): domain Bacteria; phylum Patescibacteriota; class Microgenomatia; order JALYQM01; family JALYQM01; genus JALYQM01. The sequence goes on along the minus strand of JALYQM010000017.1, from coordinate 97,941 downwards.
CTTTCTCCCGCTTTTTGTAGCGTTTGGTTCATAACCGAATTAAACTGTACTACTGTTTCGGCATCGGCCATACTAAGAGCGTACATATGAATGTTTTCGCGGGTCCACCCAAAGTTATCCGGTACTCTATTGTTGAGCAACCTTCGTGCCTGCTCTATCAATTCATCCTCATTGCCATTCTCAAATCCTTTAACTATTTCTCCCAGTTTTCTCCGTAGCGGAATAGCTATTTCTGCCTGGAAATCGTTTGTTACCAAATAAATTGCCCGATGAAAGCGAAACTGTTCGATACGCGTTTCCCAAATAGCCCTCCTCAACGCTTCAGCACCGAGGTCGGGACCTTCTCCTTCCTGTTCGGTGTCGCCCAGTAATCGAAATGTGGACTTTGTACATACCCTAATTCACGACCTACCCCTATAATATGACCGGTTGAGGTGGTGCGAATTTGGAGATCGGGTAAACCTTCCTGCCCACCTAAGTGCCGTGCAACATGCCCAGCCAGCGCACTTTTACTTACACCAGGTTCAGCGTTATATACCAGTACGCCATTGTAACCGGCGGCCAGTTGACTCGCGATTTCATCGACAAAAGGATGCGATGCTTTTTGTCTTCTATATACTGCCGTACCACTGATTTTAGCGATTAGATCTTGAGATTGGGTCTGAACTGCTTCATTTTTCATACTTTAGCCAGTGGGAGTTTAATTTCTACCTTAGTTCCAATTCCTTCTGAAGATGTGATTAAGATATCTCCACGATGTTCGGTAACAATTGTCTTTGCGATATATAATCCCAACCCCATACCTTCTCTTGATCCACTTTTCCCTTTATAAAAACCGGTGAATATTCTTGGTAAGTCAGTTTTTGAGATTCCTATTCCTGTATCTTCAATCTGTATAATTGCGTAATGGTTTTTATGCAATAAGGATAGCATTATATCATGTTTTGGATTTGAGAACTTTGCAGCATTGTGAAGGATGTTGGTCAATACCTGTACCAATTTATCCGGGTCGCCAACAATAGTATCCTGGTTATCCGGAATAGCATTTATGAAGTTAATTTTCCTGGACGGGTACACAAAATTGAAATTCTCGATTGCTTGTGAAAGAATATCCGGAAGCTTACAATCTCTCAGGTTGAAATGAAAACTTCCCGTCCGGATTTGATTCATCTCCAACAATTCCTGTATTAGCTTGGTTAGTCGTCTGGTCTCGCGTTCGAGGTTGTTTAACCGTTCTGCTTCTTTTTCGTTTCTAGTAACTGCTTTCTTTTGTAAAATTTGAACATACCCATTAATCGCGGTCAAAGGTGTTTTTAATTCGTGAGAGGCTACTGAAATAAATAGATCACGCGTATTTAAGGCTGTTGTTGTTTCATCAAGAAGTTGTATATTTCGAATGGCCAAGCTTGCCATTGATCCAAAAATTTTCAATATTTCTAATTCCTTTTCTGACAGTTTCTTTTTTTTAAATGATCTGACAATAAGCACACCCATTGATCTATTCCGGTAAAACAATGGAATAAAGATGCTTGAATTTACTCCCTGTTCAACCATCTCCGGATGGACCTGCTGGAATTGTTCTTTCTGTAGTACGAATGCTTTTCGTTTAGTTATGGCTTCGTAGGAAAACCCTTTTCTTCGTGGCTTAGTTGTTATCTCAGATTTTGATAAGCTGAAAATCGTTCTTATATCTTTTCCTGTTTTAATTAGTATAGAGCCGTCATCAGCATTAACTAATTTAACGCCCTCTCTGACTATAACTTTATATGTTTCCTCTGGTGAAAGTGGAACCATGAACTTCACGGCCGCTCTATTTATTTTTTCGAGAATATTATCCATCATGAAATTATTATACTATTGATATATCATTTGATTATATCTGAGAATTTGATTATTGGAAAGGGAATGACTTTATACTCTTCTAAAAGATAAGGTCTCCAGAAGTAGGGGCTGACGATGAAGTTCTCTCGCAGTTGTGCGATCGATTAGATTTCCGTCTCTGTTATAGATCTGGAGTGCAGCATCTTCAGTTAAATCCGCGGATTTATCGCCTATCCGATATGCAGTCTTAAATGTTTTTTCATCGTTAGGCTCGATAATGCGAACTGAAGCCCCACCCTGATAGCTTAATTTATGACTTATGTGTGCCATGTGAAGATTTACAGCGATTGTATCGAATAGTGCACCGATTCTTCTTATAGGTGATATCTTAGGGATAATGTACCGAGGTTCTTTATAAATCCCTTTGGGTTCAGAATTATACGATCGAATCTCTATAAAACCAGATGCTGCGGAAATAAGATGTCCTCCAAAAATGCGAGTATGCGTATTTCCATCCTATTCCAATAAAAAAGATGTTGCTAGCTCATATTGAATCTAAAGTTTTGTTATACTATGAACCTATGTTTATTGGGTATGTCGATATCAATAAATCTCGTAGTTTTCGAGTAGCTTTTTGTTTCCTTCGATCTGGTATCTCAGGAGTTCGGAATAGAGCCCGGGTTTTTGTGCGAGTTCTCCTGGCTTGCCATAGTCTGCGATGCTTCCATGATCAAGAACAATAACTTTATCAACATTTTGAATGGTAGAGAATCGATGCGCGATAATTAAGACGAGCTTATCTTTCATCATATTCTCCAGGGCTTCCTGCACTTCCTTTTCTGATTTTGCATCGAGTGAAGATGTTGCTTCATCGAGGATTAGAATAGGAGAATTTTTAAGAATAGCCCGGGCAATCTGAATCCGCTGTTTTTGCCCTCCAGATAGACGCACTCCTCGTTCTCCTATTTCAGAATCAAGTCCCTGAGGTAATTTGGAAACGAAATCATAGGCGTTTGCCATTTTAAGAGCTTCTATAATTTCAGCCTCTGAAGCCTGACCTCCATAGGATACGTTCTCTCTGATGTTCGATGAAAATAATTCATTTTCCTGAAAAACAAGCGCAATATTGTTACGGATTGTTTGATAATTAAATTCAGTATAATTTTTACCTTTAAGTAAAATTTCTCCTTCCGTCGGGTTATAGAATTTAAGGATTAAGTTTACGATGGTGGATTTACCGGCACCACTATGCCCCACAAGAGCGATCTTCTCTTTTTCATTAATTTTAAATGATGCATCTTTTAAAACGATTTCCGATTTATCGTATTTAAAGTTGATTTTTTTGAATTCGATAGTCGGTAAATTTATTTTTTCAATTTTTTTATTCTGATCAAACTCTTCTGTAGACTCCAGCTCGAGGATCTCGAAGAATTCTTTGGAACCACTTTCGGCTGTTTGTACCTGCGTTAAGATGAAAGACATTGCAAAAAGAGGGCGACGTGCCTGGTTAATAAGTTGCAGGATAAGCACTAACTCACCAATAGTGAGTGTGCCTCTAAACGTGCTGACAAAAACAATAATATTAATAATAAGCAATATAATGTTAAGGCTCATGTTGCGTAGAAAATCAAAAACATGAAAGGTGTTACTTTGCCTGGCGTAAATCTTGTTAACCTCGGACATGTTGTTTTCTACAATTCCATATTCGGTTTTTTCGTTATTGAAGCTTTTTACGACTTTGATATTTCCGATTACTTCCTGAATGCGTCCGCGGTTAGTGTCTTCCAGTTTATTTTTAGCAAGCTCTTCTTTTCCCCAAATCGTCGTGGATTTGTGACTTAGGTACAAATAAATGGGAAAGAGTGCAAATGTAAGGAGCGCTACCGGCACATTGTAGTACGCTAGGACGACGATGGTGAAAATACTTTGTAAAAATGTAGGGAGGATAAAGTTGGTTGAGGTGTTGATAAACCCCTGAATGGATTGGATTCCCCGATTCAGCTGATTTACAATTTTCCCGGAAAGTTCTGAATCAAAGTAACTCTGGGATAGTGTCAGTACTTTCCGATAAAATTTTTCTGTGAGGAACTTTCTTAACTTTCCTGCAAAATGATCGCCGAGCCTTTCAGTGATAGAGCCGATTATGGTACTGAGCACGGTTGCAGCAAAGGATAAGGCTAAAAAAACCACTAAGGTGTTGTAATTACCCGTTTTGTTTTGAACATTTTTAACAACCTCATCAACAATGAACTTGGACAATATCGGGGTAACCAGATCGAGTAAGGCTCCAACGAGAATCAGTCCGGCGATTACGCTGATCAGGCTATAAAGCGGACGAGCTATTTTGAGGATTTTTAAGATATTCTGCATTTGATTATTATACCATTTCTAACGCGACTCTTACATCAAAATTGTACAATAAATGAATTCACCGTTTACAAATTGTATTTAATAGGCTAGTTTAAAATAACTATGAGCAAATTTTGGTTCGCTGGGGGTTACTATATTGATTTAGACGAGTACGGACAATTGCGTATAGCAGGCCCAGGTAATCATCTTTTTTGTGGTTTGACTTTACCCAAGCCCTTTGGCATCTCCAAGATGAAGCAGACTAATAATAAACTGAGGCTTCATTTATCATTCCAAGACGCAGAGATTGTTATTCATCAACCGGTTATGGGAGATATTCGTAGCGTGAGAACTGTGACCGAGGTTCCTAATACCGCGCGGCCTACTTTTGCCGAGATGCAAAAAACCTATCCCGGACAATTCATGCCTTCTGAAACGGTAATAAAGCATAGTGGCACTCTGCGGTTAGTTTTTACCCGAAAATTTAGTGGCTACCGTTATGGATTTGAAATGGATTTTCCAAAACAGGCGACTATTGCGCAAGAAGACGGAACCTATCGCATTTCATCACCAGGAGCGGTCAATTTGATTCTTAATTGCTTCTTTGACTTTCCTTCAGATAAACTAAAAATCCGACGACTTGTCAGCAATGGGCTTATTCAAAATTCCCACTCTCTTCTTCCCGAAGAATTACAAAACTTAGTTGAAAGAACTGAAGAAGAGATAGAGCATCTTATAAGCTACAGTAAGACCAGTAGCTACGAATATGGAACGGTGTTCCCCCGGGACTGGATGGAGGCAGCAGAGCTAGGCATTGGCGACCTCTCACCGAGTACGATTGAAGAGATGTATGGGCAAGCACTTAAAAATGTATCTCCCGAAGGAGAAGGGTGGCATGAAGACGTCATTGGTGAGGCGGCAACCCGATTTTCTTTTGAGGGGCTGGATATTATTGATCGCCGAATGATTGATATCGAGCCCAGGTATCTGCTTGGACTTGGAAAGTTATCTCAAAAATTTTTACGAAAACCTGAAAATATTGAAAAATTGCGCCTTATAGCAAAATATGTAGTGGCACAAGCACGGGAGTGCGAACTTATTACCTTCAAAGATCCGCTTGTGGGGAATTGGCGAGACTCGCCCAGTGCCTTTAATGGCGCTAAAGGTCCGATTGCACCATTTGATGTGAATGCCGTGTTTTACCCCGTTGCGCTTGAAAAGATCGTTCAATTCCAGGATATGCTCCATATAGAGGATCATGATATTTTACAATTAATGGAAAAGTGGCAAAAAGTGCACCATAAGTATGCCTTTACCGATACTCATGGTCAGAACGGCTTTGCGCTCTGCTTGTATGGCATTGCCCCTACTCCCCTTCCAGTCCACCATACCGACGAAGCATACTATTTTCTATATGGATGGCCCACTCGAGCAGAATGCGTTAGTTTCGCTACGCGCTTGTTAAGTCCAGAATATTTCCATACCGACTCTGGACCAATTATTGTTGGTAAGAATCAGGGATATTCGCCACGTCAGTATCATGGAGAAGTTATTTGGCCTAAACAAACCGCCCTTGTTGTGGCTGGATTGAGGAGACAACTTGATCGAGCGTTCTATGAAGAATGGCCTCTTGGGGATATGCATAAATTGCGGACTGCCTTAAGCGAAACAGCAAAGAAAAGTATTCGTGCTTTTGTGGAGCTCGATAGCGTTCCTGAGCTCTATATTGATGTTGATGGGAAAGCCATTCGATATGATTCGCAAACCGTACGGGATGGACAGGTTAGCTATATCCAACTATGGTCTGCGGTTGGCTTCCGTCGCATTTTGCGAGATCTGATTTATATTAACTTAAAGTATGATCAGCCGCTTGAATTCCTTCCCTAAATCAGAGCTAGGATTTTTTTTATTTATACCTAAAATATGGCAAAATGGTATAATAATCTTTATATGTTTCATATTGTATTTCTCTCTCCTCATTCCGATCCCGAAGCCCGTCTCGGCGAGGTTGATTCGGGCGGACAATGTGTGTATGAATTTCAATTGGCAAAGAATCTGAGCATGATTGAAGGTGTTCAGGTTACAATCTACTGTCGTAAAAAGTTTGACTATCCGTATATTTCCCATGTTAATGAACGATTCTTGGTTAAGCGAATAGTCTGCGGTGGTGACGAATTCATCCCTAAAGAAGAGCTTGCACCGTTGATAGATGAATTTGCACAAAAGGTAAGTGAAGACTTAAAACGCACCCCTCCTCAAATAGTCTGTGGACATTATTGGGATGGCGGGTCAGCCGCTCTGCACCTGTATAAATATATACCTGATGAGTTTCCGATGGTGTGGACTCCGCATTCTCTCGGGGTAGATAAGCGAAAACGTTTTGCCGGGGTGGATAATGAAATGATTTATAAATTTATTCCCCGGCTGATGTGGGAGAGTTATACGATGCTCCTTTCCGACATGGTTATCGTGTCAACACAAGATGAGATGGAGCATGTTGTACGGGATTACCAAATTGAGCCTAATAAGATTCAGATTATACCGATTGGAATTGAAACTGATGTGTTACAACCCGCTGATAAGAAAGAAGCCAGAGCTCATTTTGATCTGCCACAGGATAAAACTATTATTGTAAGTTTTGGCCGTTTAGATAAGCGAAAGGGATACCACAACTGTATTCAAGTGTTTGCTGAATTTAAAAAGAATACTAGTGCTGACGCATTGCTTGTGATCTTCTCCGGCAAACACAAAAATCTTACCAGCGATGAAACTTTGTACCAGCAGGAACTTGAAAGGTTAGCTAAACAACTTGGCGTCGAAGATAGTGTTCTATATAAAGATGCTGTCCCTCACGAGGAAATTAGATATGTCTTGAGTGCGAGTGATGCTTATTTATGTTTATCCGAGACAGAACCGTTTGGTATTAGCGTATTGGAAGCGATGTATGCTCAAATCCCCGTAATTGCAACGATTAATGGAGGTCCGCGAAATATTATTACCATGAATACTAACGGCATTTTAGTAGACCCTCATGACTTTGAACGAGCTGCGTTTGACCTAGCCAGTGTAATTAAAGATAAAAAATTTAGAAAAAAACTAATTGCTAATGCGCGAAAGCATGTCGAGCAAAACTATACCTGGGGTGCGCGTGCTCAGGAATTTTACCAGGCCTACCTGGACCTTGCAAAACATCCTTCCGCTCATGCTAAACGGGACTTTTTGAGACATATAGGAGTGATTTCATGAAGATAGTCCATGTTGCGCCTCCAGATGAGCCGGTGCCGCCAAAAAAATATGGCGGAATTGAGCTCGTTGTTTATAATATGTGTGAAGAGATGGTAAAAATGGGGCATGAAGTGCACCTATTTGCTTCCGGAGATTCAAAATCCTCAGCAATCCTCCATCCCCTGTTTGATATTTCTCTACGCGAGATGCTGGGATCTTCCTATGGCACGATGAGGCACTTTTATAAAATATACAGTGCAAGTAAAGCTGTTAAAGGAATAGTGGAAATTAACCCTGATATTGTTATTAATCATGCTGACTGGCGATACCTGATGCTTTCGCCTATTACTTCAGCTCCGGTAATCAATGTGTGTCATGTATTGAAGCAACGACCTGAAGATCTTGAAACTTTTAAATTATTCAAGGACTCGAACTATGTTTCAATTAGCGATAATCAGCGAAAAGCAATGCCTCACCTTAATTGGTCAAAAACTATTTATAACGGTATTGATACATCCCGGTTTGATTTTGTTGCAGATAAAGGTGACTATTTCGCCTTTTTAGGCAGGACTTCCCCCGATAAAGGATTAGGGGAGATTTGTCAGATGATTAGAAAAACTAATCATAAACTCAAAATAGGTGCCAAGATTGATTACCAGGATAGTGTTGCTTATGAGTACTATAAAACTCAGGTTGAACCATACATAGATGGTGAACAAATAGAATTCTTAGGTGAGATTGATCATGCCCAGAAGAATGAATTGTTAAAACATGCTAAGGCACTTCTGATTTGGCTGAACTGGGAAGAGCCTTTTGGTATGGTCTTTCCGGAGGCATACGCATGTGGAACTCCGGTGATTGGCAATAACCGGGGATCTTTACCTGAAATTGTCGAGAATGGTAAAACCGGATTCCTTATCGATAGCATTGAAGAGATGGCGAAAAAACTTGACCAGGTGGATATGATCGATCGTGCGTATTGCCGCAAGCATGTACAAGATCATTTTTCCCAGGAAACCATGGCCGAAGCTTATATAAAATTAGCGAAAGAGATTATTGGTTAAGAATCTTCCCGGATGATGTCTCTGTTTTTTAAGATATCCAAAATCGCCTTAGGCGCAGTGAAGGGAGATTCGTAAATTACTTTACTCAATCTTATTTCCTTTTTTATTTCGTTTTTAAGTTCAGCAGTACTGTCACTTACATACATGCTCTGATTACCTGAATCGAGAAGCATTTGTAAATCATTTCCAGCATTGCCGCAAGTTATGGAAAAAAGATAGGCATTGCTAAGATCGAGACTTTGCAGCTCTTCCTCGAGATGCCGGTGAATGTAATTCACCGCATAATCTTTAGCTGCAGCGAGAAGGTCCAAATTATATCTGATTACGCCTTGCGGCAAGGTGATATCCTTGGATGTCACAATGAGAACTTTATTTAATCCTAGTTTATTGAGTATATCTCTAAAAGCCAGAGAGACCGAGATTCTTGTGTCTTCGTCACCTTCAAAATAATATGATATCTTGAATTTACCTGGCATATTCGTGTTGTAGTGATCACCTGGTATAAATCCATCCAGTGCACTATTTTTCCATTTTTCGACATTTTCTTCTGTATCTCTTTCCTGGAAACAAAGTCCAATGTGTGAAAATGTCACTATTAATTGATCGTTTACACCACCTGGTCTAATTAATTCTTTATATATTTCTTCCCGGTTAAATTTAACGGACTGTTCAATATTTTGTATAAACAGCGGATCAAGTTTCCACTCACTACCTTGCTGTTTTATGTTTATTTCTGTTCCAACCGCTGTTACTGCAACATCGAAAGGACTTTCATCGAGAAAATCTTTAAATCGTTCGGAAAAAAGCGTCAGCAGACCATTTTCGCCTTGTAAAGAGCGACCTGTTACCGGGATAAGAGGTATGTTCTCCTGTTTTGCGTAGCTTACAATTTCTCTAGTTATTTTATCTCCTTCAAACAATTGAGTTAATTCGTCTTCAGGTGAATATCTAATCAACGTTCCATCAACATCAGTAAAGATAATATAGAGAGGTATTTTATTCAAATAATTACCTTTTCGAGCGCTGAACTGATCCTGTAGCTGTCGTAAAATCGATTGATAAGGTTTCATTAGCAGATTATATACCATCTAAAATATGAGCAAAGCGGGGATACGTTTCTACCCGTCAGTAATGATATAATTATTATATGAAAATTCTGGAAATAGCTTCATTTGAAGAGTCCCTTCCTCCAGAAAAATATGGCGGAATTGAGCTCGTTGTCTCTAATGTAACGGAAGGGTTAGTGGCTGCCGGGCAGGATGTTTATTTAATGGCTTCAGGAGATTCAAAAACAAGTGCTCATTTAATCTCCTACTTTGAAAAATCGATGCGTGCGATGCATCCTGTAGCGGAGCATGCCTTCTGGAGGGATTTTTATAATTTCTATTTGGTTGGTCAAATACTGGAAACTATCAATAAGATTAAGCCTGATATCGTTCATAATCATATTGGCTGGAGGCTTCTGTCTTTTTCCCATCTTTTGCCCTGTCCGATGATGACAACGATGCATAATCCGCTTTCGATTCGTAAGCATATTGAAATGTATAAACGATTTCCTCAGGCTAACTACATCTCCATTAGCAACAGCCAGCGTTCCCCTATGCCTGAACTTAATTGGCTAGGTACTGTGTATAACGGCATTGATGTCTCGCGGTTTGATTTCCAGGCAGAGAAACAGGACTACTTTGCCTTTCTTGGTCGCATTTCTCCGGAAAAAGGCCTTGGAGCGATAATTCAAATGATCAGAAAAACAAAGCATAAATTAAAAATTGGCGCGAAGCTTGATTCTTCTGATCAGGAATACTATGAGAAAGAAGTTAAACCATATCTTGATGGAGAGCAGATCCAATTCCTTGGAGAGTTAGACCATACCGCTAAAAACGAGCTATTGAAAAACGCAAAGGCGTCACTAACTTGGCTCAATCGGGCGGAACCGTTTGGACTTGCATATGTAGAATCGATGGCGTGCGGAACTCCGGTTATTATTAATCCGATTGGATCTCCAGCTGAATTGATTATTAATGGCAGAACCGGATTTTTGGTTGATACAATAGAGCAAATGGCACAAAGACTTGATGAAGTTGACTCACTCGATCATTCATTGTGCCGCGAACAAGTACAGAAAAATTTCTCAATAGAAAAAATGGTTGATGATTATATTGAGATTGCCGAGAAGCTGATTACTTTGGTATAATATTTCTTATATGCGCATAGTACAGATAGCTGCAATAGAAGAGTCAGTTCCCCCTCATAAGTATGGGGGTACAGAGCTTGTCGTTTCGAATATAACCGAAGGAATGGTTGCCCGCGGACATGAGGTATTTTTACTGGCGTCAGGAGATTCCAAAACAAATGGTCGCTTGAAACCTCTTATTCCTAAGTCACTTCGTAATACGTATGAAGGAGATGAACTTGAATTGTGGAGAAATTATTACCGCTTTAGTGCACTAGCAGATATCCTCGATGTAATCCGTAAAATTAAACCCGATGTAGTACACAACCATTTAACTTGGAGAATGGTAATGTTTGAACGATTTATTAGGGCACCTATGTTCACCACTGTACATGGTCCGCTTACTGCGTTGTTTGAGCGAACCGCCTATACCCGTTTTTCTCAATCCAACTTTGTCTCCATTAGTGATAATCAGCGAAAAGCGATGCCTAACATGAATTGGGTACGAACTATATATAACGGAATCGATGTGGAAGCATTTGAATTTAGCGATAAATCTGGTGATTATTTTGTATTCCTCGGAAGAATTTCTCCCGAAAAAGGAATCGGTGAAATCTGTAAAATGATCCGAAAAACGTCTCACAAATTAAAGATCGCTGCTAAAGTTGATCCGGTTGATCGAAAGTATTTCGAGACAGAAGTTAAACCATATATTGACGGTGAACAGATTGAATTTCTTGGTGAAGTAGATCACCCCGTTAAAGTTAAGCTATTGAAGGGAGCAAAAGCGATTTTGCACTTCTTATCGTGGGAAGAACCGTTTAGTCTTGCTATTATTGAGTCAATGGCTTGTGGTACTCCCGTCATAAGTAACCCTCGCGGATCGATGCGAGAACAGATTGTAGATAATAAAACAGGGTTCTTTGTGCAGTCAATCGCAGAAATGCAGGAAAAACTTGATCAGGTCGACAAACTTAAACGTATTGATTCGCGTAACCATGTAGCGGAGAATTTTTCAAAGGAACGAATGGTTGAGGAATATCTTTCTCTCGCCTACGATCTTCATCGGACATAACTATTTCGAATTTGGTCGTACATACCCATAAATATATTTTGGTGAACTTATAGCAGGTTGTATAAACTGAAGCGTTTTTACGCGAGTTTTTTGTATAAGCGAATACCATTGGATATAGGCTGCGCCCCAGAAATCATTACTTTCACTGGTGTTTCGGAATGTTTGCGCTAAGAAAAGATAAAACCCATTGTTCTGAGGTGGAGGAATTATTACATCTGCTTTTTTCTGTAGAGACATCACTGCATTTTGAACCGCGACTTTTACAATCCGTTTATTTTTCTTCTTAAGTTTAAACAGCGGGATATCTCCTTCGCTGTTTCCTGCAACATACAGCTCTTCTACATTTTCACCATATTCAGAAAGCCACTTTTTCATACCAGCCAGTTTATCTATACTTACTGGCGTAATGTCTATTAAATACTCCTCAGGATTATCCATCATGCCTTCACCGCATGCGAAGTGAATTTCTTTAATAAATTTTAGTTTGGTAACTGTTTCTTTATAAAACTCAGGACGCACAATAAGTGACAATCGTCCGATGTTGGAGAATTTTGGTAACAACTTAATATCTCTATGAGACTCGAGGCCACAACTAAAAGTGACACGTAACGGGACGGTGGTTGAAAGGAGGTAAATTTGTCTTAGTGCTCGTCTGCTAATACTGTTCTCAAACAATACTTTTTCAGTAATTGGATCGATTATTTTAGCTCCGCTTTCAATTATCTGAGGGACTTTCAGGTTAAGTGCTTTTGCATACGGTTTGAGTCCATCCCACCCTCTGCTTGTTACAATAACTAATGACAGAAGTGATGTGTGTGACTTAAGGTAAGAACTAAGCTTACTTGAGATCTTAAACGTATTTATATCAACGATGGTTTCATCAAAATCTGAAAAAACCACTCGCTTCACAATGGGATATTCACTCATACCGAATCTGGTAATATAATATCATATAGCGTCAAAAAAATCATCCAGTATTATGGTAATAGATAGATCTTTTTATCATAGAAATTCGATATTAGTTGCCCGTGAATTGTTGGGTATGCTATTTGTTCATAATTCAGCTGAAGGGCTCACTTCAGGCATAATTGTTGAAACCGAAGCCTATCATCAAAACGATCCTGCGAGCCATACTTTTGCAGGTAAAAGCCAACGCAACGCGGTAATGTTCGGGCCAGCCGGACATGCTTATATTTATTTTATTTACGGAATGTATTATTGCTTTAATATCTCGACTGGTGAAGAAGGAGTTGGTGAAGGTGTGCTTATCCGGGCCCTGCAACCTGTAGAGGGCGTTGATCTTATGAAGGTACGGCGACGGAAAGATGCCCTGATTGATCAGTGTAACGGGCCGGCAAAACTTGTAATGGCGATGGGAATTACCCCGTTAATGAATGGAGCTGATCTCACGGACAGTACCATCTTTGTTGAATCGGGCGATCGAAATTCCTTACATGAAGATACTATTGTTGTTACAACGAGAGTTGGTATTGTAAAAGCAGCCGAAGAGCCTTTACGGTTTTATCTTAAAGATAATCCGTATATTTCCAAAAAATGATTACTCTTCCTCGGGCTCTCTAAAAATTACTTTTAGAAAATCTGAAATTATGAGATATAGAACGAGGTATTTCCAAAATTTTTGCTATAAAACGACTAACCAACATAATATAGTTTTGCTTTCATGTCACTATTACATGTTATAATTGAAGGTATGACTAATACAATAGATAAATTGAAGCAATTATCAGCTGAGATTTACGATTTACGTTGTACAATGCAACTGCTTGCGTGGGATCAGGAAGTATATATGCCAACTGGAGCCGCTCCAGACCGTGCCTACCAGCTCTCAACCTTGTCGACGATCATTCACCAGAAAGAAACTTCCAAGCAGCTTGGAGAGCTTCTCACTCGCTTAGAGGAAAATAACGAGTCACTCTCCGTTGAAGACCGAGCGCTCGTTCGTGTGATGAAGAGATCGTATGATCAATCCACTAAATTACCTGAAGCGTTTGTCACTGAATTTACACAACTTACTTCTCAATCCGTTCACGCATGGGTTGAAGCGCGTAAGAAATCTGACTTTTCTCTGTTTGCGCCTTATCTTGAAAAAATTGTAGCAATGACTAAGCAACAAGCGAAATATCTTGAATATGTAAAACACCCTTATGATGCTCTTCTGGACCTGTACGAAGAAGGACTGACGACAGATGATGTGACAAAAATGTTCGATGAACTAAAACGACCACTGGTTGAGATTCTGGCCGAATCGAAAGATAGATGGAATAAAGATTTTGCTTTTGATGTACCGTTTGACGAACGGGATCAGATGGCATTTTCAGAGCTGGTACTTAAAAAAATAGGGTATGACTTTAATCGAGGACGGGAGGATAAGGCACCACATCCTTTCACAGAAGCGATGGGGCATAATGACCGACGGGTAACAAATAGATACAAGCCTTATGATATTGATTTCATTTCATCTGCACTGCATGAAGGCGGTCATGGACTGTACGAGCAGGGTATTGCTGAAAAACTGACGAGAAGTTCGCTTGATACCGGAGTTTCGCTGGGTATACACGAAAGCCAGTCAAAATTCTGGGAATGTATGGTGGGAAGTAGATACGAGTTTTGGGAGGACTTTTATCCTGAGTTGCAAAAAGCTTTCCCGGCACAACTAAAAAACGTTTCAATTGATGATTTTTATTTACGGATGCATAAGGTCGCGCCTAGCTTTATCCGTGTTGAGGCGGATGAGGTGACATATAATTTGCATATTTTAATTAGATTCGAGATTGAAAAAGCATTAATGGAAGATGCGGTTACGGTATCTGAGTTGCCGGAATTGTGGAATGCTAAATATAAAGAATATCTTGGAATTGATGTGGTGAATGACGCACAAGGAGTGCTGCAAGACATTCACTGGTCGCATGGATCGATTGGCTACTTCCCGACATATACGATGGGAAACTTAGGGGCGGCGCAGATATGGAATGCATATACAAAATATGATCCTAAGTGGAAAGTGACCTTGCGGATGGGGAATACGGCGAAAGTACTGGCCTGGTTAACTGAGAATATGTACCAATACGGTTCGATTTACCAACCTAGAGAGTTGATGAAGAAAGTGAGTGGAGAGGAGCTAAATGCGAAGTATTGGGTGGAGTATATTAGAGAGAAGTATCTGGTCCAGAGTTAGCTTTGAGCGATTGACGAGTTAATCTGATTATAATATAAGTTAAATAGAAAGAGAGTTATTGCTCATAATGGTTAAATTCCCTATAAGGATTATTAATGCCGATTGAAGCGCTTGCTTCACCAACGGCCCCAACAAATAGGATAGAAAGTATCCTTCCTCCTCTAGGTTTCAAACCGCCTCACTTTATTAGAAGACTCCATAACCAATACTGCCCAGATACCATACCGAATCGCGTTGTACTAACTGCAGAACAAGATGAGTGGTTAACTCGCCGTTCTCTGGATAGAGATGGTGTGCTTCGTTCCGACTGGACGGGATATCGAATAAATCGCAAGAGTATTCATCATATTCAAAGTGTTTTGTGGCTACAGTGCAGATTTGATCCACTTGGTCAGATAGGAGCTCCGCTTTATAATACTTATGACAACTTAATCGTATTGTCAGATGAAGAACACATGGTTCTCCACCCGGAATCTCGTCGACTTAATTTACTCTATGTGAGGAATAGACCTGAGTTTCATAAGGAAGTCCGTGCTCTGCAGTGGCGAGTATTGCGTGGTGAAAAAAATTGGGTAGATACATATGATGAGCATTTTAATCAGATCGTGGTGGTAAAATCTCTCGCAAGAATCAGACAAGGTGACCCCTGGCCTATACTAGGACCTTTGCGAAGTTCTAGACGTTGGAAACGATAGTATTTTATGTTCTAGGGTTATTTAAATTAACTAATCGAGCGCCTGTAGCTTCTGCTAGTGCATTAATATGTTGGTGCGTTATAATTAATATTGCTGGTGAATCTCGCATCTCTTGTATTTTGCGAATAGTTTCTAATTGAAACACTAGGTTTTCCGACTCATCGAGCTTATCTAATGGCTCATCGAATATTAACGCCTTTAGATCAGATTCTGATTCTGCCAATACTTCTGCAAATAACATCACCACTCGTTGTCTTTGTCCCGATGAGAGCCCTCCTGCCATTGAGCCATCCCCGAATCTGCTTGTTGCTGATATCTGGTCAATTGCCAAATTACCTCCCGCTGTTTTTAATTTTTCATTTACCCACTTTAAGCGACTTTCTCTATAATGCTTTAGTGGTTCGAGCATCCTCGCGGGAAAGTAAGATCTATTCGTTCCAACCAATCTTGATAGAGTACTTCCACTACTATTCCTGATATTTTCAAGCAGAGATAGTTCTTCTTGTAATAAATTATCCGACACCTGTTTAGCATATTCCCATAATTTTCGATCTTTTTTATCTATTTCCAATTCATCATTATATGTTTTAATATATGTTGATCTAAAAATATCTACTATTCTTGAGTTCGGACTTACCATGTCGACACTTATCATTTTCATATAGTTGTCGATAGCTCTTTGATCTCTGAACATATGCACATCAGTTGCTTGACCATCGTTAATGATAAAACAGTCTCCGGTATGTTCTGCGATGTGGAGTGGACCTGTAAAAAATGTAGATTTTCCATCACCGGATTTTCCTATCAATGCTGTTACTGTTCCTGATTCTGCAGCCAGGGTGACTTCCGGTAGATTAGTAAATTGACCATTCGGCAATTTTGTTTTGAATTCTTTAATATAAATGCCATTTTCTACTGGGGGACATTCTAATGATGAGATTCCATCTCGTTTCACATGCTCTAACCACCGGTGCAACGTTAAGATTAAATTAGGTGAACTAATGAGATTGACTATTCTCTCTGCAAATTTAGTGAATCTTCGGGAATCTTCGCGACTGCGCTGCATACTTAATGTTCCATGTAAGCCTTTCAAGCCTATGCCTATACCAAAAACGTTTGCGATAAAACTGGGATCACTTCTTCCGAAGATTACATTTAAGACCTGCAAAACTCTATCTGCTTGGGATATTAAGTTTAGCCGAGATACCATATTTACATGTTTTATCCCTAATGCTTCAAGCCAATCTCCTGCTTTTGCGCTTCGAGCTGACCTGTTGGCCGATTTCCTTTTAATATTTGATTCGATATATGCTTTTTCACCAACCGGAATGGCCATAGATCCAAGAAATGCTACAGCCCCAGCAAGCAAATATTGATCATACGAGATCATTGTTCCTGCAACAGCAAATGGCATTACGTGATTTTCAAGTCGATTGAGTGTTGAGCTATTTAACTCAGCTGAGTAAGTATTTGTTCCAATATCTCCAATTGCTTCGATCTCCTGGTGTGTGTACCCTCCATCCACTAAGTTATTTTTCAGCATCCCCGTGAGGTGCTCGACATGCATAATTATTCTAGTGAGGTGATTGTTCCACCTTGAACCAGTCGAGTTAAGAATACGGTTTTCCGCAAAGTCTGCACCTCCCTGCAGCGCAAGACCTGCTCCGTACACTAATGCTGAAGGGCTTTTTTCAGAAAACCCCCAACTTGTCGCAATCGCTCCGACAATCGATGTGCCTTTAGTTACCCCTACTGCTAATCTTCGCAGTGCAATAGATCTGGATTCTGGCACTGTTCCACCCGATTCAAAGTATCTATACGCTGGGAGCTGCGTTTCGCCACAAATTTTTTCATCGATGCCGAAAATTACGGCATCGCTTATCGTTGGGTTCATTCCTAAATTGCGTAGCTTTGTTTTTACGGTTTCAATCTTACCGGAGACGCTATGTGCTCTTTCCATTCTCTGGATATCGATAAGAAGAGCGGCAGGATCAACACCCTCACTCCTGGAATATTGTCTTAACTGTGAATTTAACTCATTTATCATACTTTTTTTGTAAAAATAGATTATACTCCTTTAGCCCATAGCAAGCAATATATCTCGATTTCAAATTCTACTCTCAGTATAGTTTAAGTAAGTATTCTAGCTGTAATGTCAATTTGACTACTCCTTCTTTGTATAGTATAAATTACTTTTCTACCTATTATTTACAAAGAGACCTACCACTTTGATTACTATCATAGTTCCAACTTTCAACGAAGAGGGTAATATAACCGCGCTTGTTATGAGAATAGCAGCAGCGTTTGAGCATTCTCTTAATCCTTATTCTATTTTCTTTGTAGATGACCGCTCAACTGACGGAACGATCCGTGAAATTCGAAAATTGACCATACAATTCCCTATTAAGTTTACCGTTAAGCCTAAAACAATACCCCGAGGCAAGGCCTATTCGTTGCTGTTAGCGTTTGATCTCGTTAATAGCGACTATATAGCAATGATCGATGCAGATTTGCAATATCCTCCTGAGGCATTACCCGCGATGATGGAAAGACTCGACTCCGGGGCAGATATTGTTGTGGGTGAGCGGGTGGATAAGCAAACTTCACTGATCCGCAAGGTTGCTAGTAATGCCTTTCACTATGTGTTTGTTAATAAACTTCATGATCTAAAAATAGATAGCCAATCCGGACTCAAAGTGTTTAAGAAAGAAGTGATCGAAGAGATTACGGTCAAACCAACTGCCTGGACCTTTGATCTTGAATTTCTGTTGCGTGCTAAACAGACCGGATTTATTATTGAGAGTTTTCCAATTGTTTTCTCGCCGCGCACAGCCGGAAAAACGAAAATCAGTTTGTTTAAGGCATCGTATGAAATTGGTAAAAATGCTTTACAGCTTAAATCCAGTCTTTCGGCAATAACGCCGTTTCGTGCAAGTGAAACTGAAAAGTACGGAATTGGTTTTCATCATAAAGGAAAGCGTTTTGTGCCTCATACTTCATTACATCATTCAGAAAGCGCAGTCTTTAGCGTTACGATGATGCAGAAACTTATTTTTATTGTACTCACTGCTAGCATTACTATCGGGCTCTTTTTGGCACTGAAGACAACACTAATAGTTATTATCGCTATTTTAACGTTTTTTTATTTTGCAGACCTTCTGTTTAATTTCTACCTAATTTACCATGGCCTAGCTAAGCAGCCCGAGATAAGGATAAGTAAAGAAGTTATAGCTCAACTTCCAGCTAGAGAATGGCCACTCTATACTGTTTTCTGTCCATTATATAAAGAATGGGAAGTGCTTCCACAATTTATATACGCGATGTCACGTATGGATTATCCTCCTGATAGGCTTCAAGTGATGCTCCTGCTTGAAGAGAATGACCCTGAAACTGTTGAGAAGGCACGCGAGTTCAATTTGCCATCATATTTTGATATTGTCGTTGTTCCTGATTCCAAACCAAAGACAAAACCAAAGGCGTGTAATTATGGCTTACTTAAAGCGAAAGGAGAGTATATTGTAATCTATGACGCTGAAGATGCACCCAATACATTGCAATTGAAACAGGCCGTCCTCGCATTCGAGAGTGTTCCTGAATCAGTCAAATGTATTCAGGCAAAACTTAATTACTATAATCCTAAACAGAATCTCTTGACACGGCTTTTTACCGCTGAATACTCTCTGTGGTTCGATTTGATTCTTCCCGGCTTACAATCTTTTAACACCTTAATTCCGCTTGGAGGAACCTCTAATCATTTCAGGCGTCGTGACTTACTTGAAATGAATGGGTGGGATGCTTTTAACGTGACCGAAGATTGTGACCTAGGGATCCGATTGGCTAAGCGCGGATTTACTACAGCGATTATGGATTCATTAACGCTTGAGGAAGCAAATAGTGATTTTAAAAACTGGATATGGCAACGCTCCCGGTGGATAAAAGGATACATGCAGTCGTATCTCGTGCATATGCGCGATCCCTATCTTTTTGTCCGTAATAAAAAAAAGATGCATCTGATGGCACTTCAGATAAATGTAGGTGCAAAGATTCTATCGCTATTTATTAATCCTTTTATGTGGGTGGTTACAATTATTTATTTTGCGGCCCGATCAGTTGTCGGACCAACTATTGAATCATTATTCCCACCAATAATCTTATACATGGCGGTTACCTCACTCCTTGTGGGAAATTTTATGTATTTATATGCATATATGCTCGGGTGTGCCAAACGTAAACACTATGGAATTATTAAATATTCATTCCTAATCCCGTTTTACTGGCTTATGATGAGTATTTCGGCATGGGTAGCGCTTTACCAAATGATTGTTGCTCCTCATAGCTGGGCGAAAACAAAGCACGGGTTGCATTTGAAACAACTCCAGCCCGTAGCAAAGCAGGCGGTGATATGACGATACAATCTTTTATACATTCAGAGCGTCATATGGGAGGGGGGGTGATAGCGATTGCCCTCGCTTTGTCTGTGGCCGCGACAATAATCTCATTTCAGAATGACTGGATTGTGGCGTACGGGGATTCCGAATCTCATCTCAATATTGCAAAAAGAATTATGCATAGTATCACTCCAGGTTTTGCCCAGCTCGGCGGTATTTGGTTGCCCATTCCACACTTGTTGCTCCTTCCCTTTGTTTCGATTGAGCCACTTTACCGAACTGGTTTAGCTGGATCGATCGTGTCCGGATTTTCCTATATAGTTTCTACGCTTTTTCTCTTTAAAACGATCAGATTTATGACGAAATCGAATATTCCCGCAGTGTTTGGTGCGCTGGTTTTTGCCTCGAACCCAAATATCTTATATATGCAAACAACACCGATGACAGAACTCCCGCTGATCATGTTTTTTACTCTTGCTACGTATTACACGATTCGTTATATCTACGATACAAATTCAGTCTACGATGTTTTTCTGGCAGCGTTTTTTGGCTTCTGTGCGACGCTTTCACGATATGACGGTTGGTTCCTGGTTATGTTCCAGGCACTGGCAATTTTTCTCCGGTTAATAGCCAGGAAAATGCAATGGACGAAGCTTGAAGGTATTACGATTCTTTTTTGTACACTCGCGTTCTCAGGTATTGCCGCGTGGCTGATGTGGGATTTCCTTATTCTTGGCGATCCACTTTATTTTACTAATAGTCAATTCTCAGCAAAATCCCAGCAGAATAGCTGGAATGCCCGCGGTGAGCTTCCGGGATACCACAATATCCAGCAATCTGTTGTGTATTATACTGTCACTGCGTGGAGTAATACCGGTGCCATCGTATTTGCCCTCTCGTTAATGGGTGTTCTTACTTTTCTTGCCTACAATCGCAATAAGGCAGCGCTATTGATAACAGGTTTATTTTTTGTCCCGTGGATATTTTATGTTGTAACTTTATATCTTGGGCAATCGGTTATCTTTATTCCAGAGCTGACTCCTGTTGATTTTGAGTGGAATTTATTTAATGTACGCTATGGAATTATGATGGTTCCTTTTGTCGGGTTTTTCTGTGGGTACTTTTTTCATAAGCTGCCGTCAGCTGTGAGGCCAGTCCTCGTACTATTGTGTCTATTTCAGGTCGGACTCTTTCTTAATAAAAACGTTCCTGTTCTGACCCTTGCTGATGGTATCGTCGGGTTATCCCATGCAAAACGCCCTGACGCTGAACAATGGATTAAGGCGAATTATGACGACGGTCTCGTACTCCTTGATGACTATGCCCGAACAGTAAGCGTTGTACGGTCTGATATACCTATGCAGAATATTATTTATATTGGAAATAGGCCATACTGGGAAGAATCGCTTATTGAACCAGAAAAATATGCAAAATGGATTATAATGCAAAAAGACGATACGGTGTGGAGAAACTTAATTGATAACCAGGATCGCCAGGACAGACTCTATAAATACTTTGAAAAGGCGTATACGTCTGAAGAAATTTTAATTTTCGAAAAGAAACAGCAAAGTGTGGTTTTATGTCTAGAAATATCTTCCTGTCGCTAATCCTTTGTGTTATAGGTGTTTTTACAATTAGAGCACTACATTCAGATATTTCGTATCTAGTGCTCGCCCCTCCCCACCAACAGACGATCTGGAAATACCAGTGTATCGATACTATGAAATATTCACGGGACCGTGCTCGTGCGTTTTCTCAAGGAAAATTATCCACGTCTGAAGTTACGTCTCAGGTTGAAAAAATAGCTTCACTAGGGGCAAATTGCATATCAATAGGGACCCCTTACGATAGTGAATTTTTGCCTTATTTGTCGCTCTGGGTAAAAGAAGCCCGTACGCATAATCTCAAGGTGTGGTTTCGGGGAAACTGGGCAGGCTACGAAGGCTGGTTTGAGTATCCTAAACTTGTAAGTCTTGATGAACACCATACAAAAACGAAGAACTTTATTATTGAGCATAAAGATCTTTTTGAGAGCGGCGATATATTTACCCCGGCCCCTGAGCCTGAAAACAGTCCTTTTTTTAAGCCACTCTTTGAAAAAGAGCCTGCTCTGTTTCGTAGCTTTATTTCGCAATCGAGTTTGAGTGCCTCGTCAGCATTCAAGCAAATTGATAGAGATGTTCATACTGAATTTACTTCACTTAGTGGAGGTGTCGCCACTTACGCTTTGGATAAAGAGACCGTTTCCGATTTGAATAACACGGTTACCCTTGATCATTATGTTTCGTCACCTGAAGAAATGGATGAATACATTTCACGATTTAATTCTCTTTACGGTGCTCAAATTGCACTAGGAGAATTTGGAGCACCAATTCCCGATATTAATGGGGCGATGACGGATGAAGGACAGGCGAAGTTTGTTAATTCATTATTACAAACGCTTACTAAGAGACACTCACTAGTCCCTGCTATTAATTACTGGACACTTAGCGATGCATCCACGGCATTGCTTGATACGGAAATGAAGGAGAAACCGGTGGCGAAGGTGCTGAGAGAGTATTATAAACCGATTGTTGTATATGGCAGTGTGGAAAATATATTTGGCTTTCCTGTCCCGAATGCGCGGATAGTTGATCAAACGCGAACGCTTGAAACAACCAGTGATGCACGAGGATACTTTTCGATTCTTCTACCTAATAAGGGTTCAATAACGCTTCAGGTAAATGCACCCGGATCTCCTGAACAAATTGTTACAATTAATTCTAAAAACCCGGGACTGAAGAAAATGCGAGTAAAGTTACAATAGCTTAGGTTAGCAGGTTAACAACTGCGTCTCTAAATTTAGCATCATTTATACTTCCTGTGTGGATATTCCATTTTCCGAGTAGAGGAAAAAGTCTGTTTTCGGCATACTTATTCTTTGATCCTCTAATCCCCGACGGGACGGCTTTATTTACAATTATAGAAAATGGCAATAACATATCCCACGGACAATAGAAATTTATCCAGCGCAAACTTTTACTTTCAAATCGTTTAATAATATCTGGGTTTGTAAACTTAAAATTATCCGGAAGGTCGGCTTGAACAGTAACCAGAGTGTGAACAAACCCAGGTACCCCGAACAGTTCGAAATAGGTGAAGGCGAGCATGCTCCCTAAGGAAAAGGCGACGACTACTTGTGGCTTTTCTAATTCAAGAAATTCACCAAAACGCACTCTTAATTCATGGCTGCGGGCGAGCTGGTGTTCTTTTTTATATACTTTTAATTGCCTAGCAACGTTATAGAGATATTCCAGGTTTGGAAAATCCTCTTCAACATACCATTTAAACACTGCCGCTTCTTTTGTTTTTACTTCGTGCTTAAATGCTGAAAATCCTGCGTACTCTTGAGGCATTCGTTTCAGGATCTTACTGGTTGTGCCCGAGCCATAGCCGTGTACTAATGCGATCTTTGCCATGTATATTATTATATCGTATATATTACTATAGTAGTATGTTGCATAATGTGTTCCTGGATCGAACAGAGCTGAAGCGAGTGTTCCCATTCCTCCGCTGGAAGGGGTCTCTCAACAAACATACTTTCTTTGCAGATACCATTGCCGGAATTATCGTGGCACTGATTCTAATACCGCAATCTATTGCTTATGCCCAACTAGCGGGCCTTCCTCCCCAACAGGGGTTATATGCCGCGTTTATTGCTCCTATTATAGGTGCATTATTTGGTTCAAGCGGTAAATTATCGACCGGTCCGGTAGCAGTGATTTCACTGATGACGGCGAGCGCATTGAGCGCATTAAATCTTACTGATCCCGCAATGATGGTACAATATGCGATTCTTCTTGCAGTACTTGTCGGTTTATTTCAGCTTCTTTTTGGATTATTGCGTCTTGGCGTGATCATCAACTTTATTTCTCATCCGGTAATGCTTGGATTTACAAACGCCGCGGCATTGATTATCGCGTCATCGCAACTTCCGAAAATATTTGGAATACGTATAGGAAACTATGACCATCAATACGAGATGATGTACCACTTTCTGATTGCCCTGCCCTGGTCGTTTCATCTACTTTCTTTTGTGTTCGCGATGTCTGCTGTGCTTTTTATTATGGTACTGAAAAAAATAAGCCCGCTGACTCCTAGTGTGCTTATTGTGATGATCATTGCAATATGTGTGTCCTGGTTGACTAATTTTGAAAGCCTGGGAGGAAGTGTGGTTGGGTCCATTCCCTCAGGATTACCTCAGCTGAGTGGAATATCTATTAATATTGCTGCCATCCCTGATCTAGCATCAACTGCAGTAATCATTGCCATTCTTGGCTTTATGGAGTCAATATCAATCGCTAAATCATTAGCGTTGAAAAGTAATGAGAAAATCGACACCAATCAGGAATTTATTGGCCAGGGACTCGCTAACATTGCTGTTGCCTCGATACAAGGGTATCCGGTTTCCGGATCATTTTCCCGATCTGCAGTTAATTATAAGGCGGGGGCGATCACCGGTATTTCAAGTGTTATTACCGGAATCTGCGTTCTCATTACATTACTGTTTTTTACGCCTCTACTTTACCATTTGCCACAGTCGGTACTTTCGGCCATTATTATAAGCTCCGTAATCAGTCTAATTAATTTAGATAAAATAAAGCTGGTTTATAAAGTAATCCGGAGCGACGGAATTATAGCGTTTGTTACGTTTATCTCGACATTATTCTTTGCTCCGCACCTTGATAAGGGTATTTTAGCGGGAGTTTTACTTTCAACTGCATACTACATATATACCCGTACTAAACCACATATTGGTCAGTTTACTGCAAATAGATCCGGCAAATTTATCGAGCTTAGGAAGCCGGAAACTAAAATATGTAAATATATATCCATTGTAAGCTTTGATGGCTCGCTCTTTTTTGCAAACGCTGCGTATCTTGAAACCAAGATGAGAACCATTCTGGCAGATAGACACCTGGATACAAGATATATTATTTTCGATGCCCAAGGGATTAATTTTATTGACTCTACTGGTATTGAAACTATTTACTCCTTGCACAAGGAATTGAATGAAATCGGTATTCATATTGTGTACGTCAGGATTAAGGAGGATGTAAAAGCTAAATTAAAGGCTACGGAAGTCTATTCCCAAATTAAGTATTCTATGTACGAATCCCGTACAGACGCTATTGGAGCGATTTATGAAAAAGCGCATAGTGAGACAAACGAACACCGTTGCCCATTGTTGTCAGTTATAAAATAATCGCGCATATTTATTATGGTATATTAATCTGTATGGATGGTCGTTTTTCGAGTAAACTAAAAACATTTATCTCTGTTTTAGTTCTTGTTGCAGCCATTTTAAGTACAGTAATTGCATCTCAGAAGGTTCAACAAACCTCAAGCTTATCCCCTGTACCTTCCTCCTCTTCTGATTCGATCACGCAGGCCTCTCCCCTTCCGTCTGTAAGTGTTAGCGCAACCGATTCAAGCACTGTCCTGGGCACTACAACGCGAGAGAAGGTTATTATCCGCCGCATTATTGATGGGGATACTATAGAACTTTCAGATGGGCGGAAACTTCGCTATATCGGAATTGATACTCCTGAAACCGTAAAACCAAATGCACCGGTTGAATGTTTTGGAAAGGATGCATCGAATAAAAATAAAGAGCTTGCTGCAGGTAAACAGGCCGAGCTTGAGAAAGATGTATCTGAAGTAGACAGGTATGGCCGGCTTTTGCGATTTGTCTATATTGATGGTGTTATGATTAATGAATTATTAGTCCGCCAGGGGTTCGCCTATGCATCGACGTATCCGCCAGACGTTAAATACTCACAACTTTTTAAAGAAGCTCAAAAAGAAGCCCAGGAATTTGGTCTTGGATTATGGGGTGCTTGTCCAGTGCATAAAAGCGATAAATTATAATAAAACTATTCATGGCTAATTACGATGGCTACCAGACAAAGAGCTCGTGCAAGAACGCCTGCAAAAAATATTTGCCTTGATTTATCCGTTGCGTGCTGAAAAGAAACCGGTTAAGATTCTGGCTATTTTTGGCGACACTTCCCCGATGCGCAGTTGACAATATTGTCAGGGAAATGGACATCAGTGTCATTCAATATCGGTGCCAGTATTGGTAAAGTACCAGTAATGGTAGAAAAATATTTAACCTCATCGCGAATTTCACAATATAAACTTTCGTCAAAAGATGCGATTGATCTTATAATTATCGAAAACCCAGAATGCGCGCTGACTGATAGGCAAAAAGATAGCCTTCCAGGACAGTTAGAAGCAATCATGCAAAAAACTACAGGACTTCGTCGCACCTCAGAACAAGTGCGGCGTTATGCATTTGGTATCGCTGATAGAGGTAGGACTCTATGCTTATTAGAAAAAGATGCTATTCCGATTGGGTTTGTTTCGTATCATTTGATAAATACTGATGGTACGTTTGTTCGTGATAATGGCGGGAATACGATTATCCATACTGGTTCGGGACATATTCTGCCAGAATATCAAGGTCGCAACTATGTATTATCGAGTTTTAGATATTACTGCCGACAACTTCCCGATGACTTAAAGCCTGGATATCTTAGTGGCCTTACACAAAGTCCACGGCTTCTTCACCTTATTAATACCTGGTTTAAGGACGTATATCCGACAACGCGCGTTGACAATCCATTTATCCCTGAATTACGGAGAGTTCAAGAATTAGTGCTCCCAATCATTACGCAGGGGTTAGGACAAAATCTTTCTATAAACCTTGGATGTAAAGTGAGCGGTATTTCTGATGACCGTGTTTATGCAAAGCCTATTTATTCGCATTCAGATTATGATGATTTAGTTTATAAACAGCTACAACTCAAAGAAGGAGATTTTATTCATTTTATTGCCCGCACAAGAGATTAGCCTATGGAGAATACTGTTGGAATAAATCAACCATATTATTTGCCTTATATAGGCTTTTTTGATCGTGCAAAGGCTTGTGATTGGTTTGTGATAAATGAATATTCTCCATTAAATAGAACTCGTGCTAATCATCGTAGAGCACGAATTATCCAAATACATCCTACGGCACCGCAAGATTTTATTTTTCTCACACAAACGATTCCTCCTCGATATGAAGGAGTACCTTTTGATCAAATTCCACTCTCGGATCAGTTTTGGGAAACGCAAAAACAACATGCGCAGACGCTTTATGGAACTTATAAGAGCTCTAAAGGATTTTTTTATTCTGAGGGGTTACTCTCTTTGCTCGAAGAACGCGGAGCTTTATCTCTGGGAGAATATAATACCATTCTTATACTCTATATCGCTAAGAGACTTGGACTTGATCAAATTAAAGCAATTCGAGAATTATCAATTTCTTATAATGAAAATATGGACACAACTAGTGCTAACCATGCGACCGCTGCGAATTTAGCCATTTGTAATAGTCTTCGCGCTACAAGACATATAGCTGGACAAAATGCTCCACTATGGTTGGACGAAGAATTATTTAATCTTAGTGGGATTGAAGTGCATTATCAGAAAATAGATTTTAAACCGTATAGACAATACAATAGAAGACAACTCTTTACGGATGGGCTGAGCACTGTCGATTTGCTTTTTAACGCAGGCGAGAACGCTGCTAGCTTTATTGGACAGAGCTCCGTTATTGTTGATAAAGAAACATTACTTGCGACAACAGAACTAACTGGACGTTAATATGATTATTGGAGTAATCGCTTGTTGTCGACGTTTGGATGATCATAGAATTCTTCTAATTAAGCGGAAGGATTTTGGTTATTGGTCGATTCCAGGTGGGATGGTTGAACTTGGAGAAAGCCTCGAAGCCGCCATTAAGCGCGAAGTTGTTGAAGAAACAAGTGTTGTTCTAACTAATTGTGAATACTACGGAACGTATATCAAGACTTTGCCTTTAATGAAGGATCTTACCCACGCTTTTCATTGTAAAACTGACCACTATGCTGCAGTGACTTCTGATGAGACTATTGAAGTTGGTTGGTTTGATGAAGAAACAGCGATGAGAATGGTTCCAGTGTTTATTGCTGAAATGATTAGCGACTCTCGAACAAAACACTATAGCGCTCGAATACAGAATAGATACCCTCTCTGGTTAATTTTTCGTTTTTTGAAGTATAGAATCTTGAAAAATATAATGAATCCATAGTATGTAAAAAAAGAGAGCCGCTTATTGCTAAGCGGCTCTCTTTTTGTGTTTGTGTTACAAGTGTTTATTGATTGTGCATCATTTCTGTTGCACGTTCAGGGCTTGTTGGAATAAGGCGTCCGATAATAACGTTCTCTTTGAGTCCAACTAAGTGGTCAATCTTTCCGAGTACTGCAGCTTCCGTAAGTACATTCTTTGTTTCCTGGAATGATGCTGCGGATAGGAATGAATCAGTATAGAGTGAGGCTTTAGTAATACCGAGCATCACAATCTGTGCTGACGAAGGCTCTCCACCTTCAGCAATAACTTTTGCGTTCTCTGCTTCAAACCGGGCACGTTCAACGAGTTCACCTGGAAGAAGTGTGGTATCACCTTGTGCTTCAACTTTAACTTTATCGCACATTTTTCTAACAATAACTTCAAAATGCTTGTCGTGAATTGGGATACCCTGTGACTCATAAACATCCTGTGCTTGCGCAATAAGATATTTCTGGGCAGACTGTAAGCCTTGTACCTGGAGGATCTGCTTAATATCCAAGTGACCGGACATAAGTGGTGTACCGATGTTAACCATTGCTCCGTCTTCTACTTTTAAGTCAGCAGTTAATGGCAAAACATATTCGCGTTCTTCAACTGGCTTAACGTTTTCATCTTTAATGCGGACAACAATGTTGTCTGATGTTTCAAAGATTTCAACTTTACCGCTAATATCTGCGATTGGTACCGGATTCTTTGGTGTACGTGCTTCAACAAGTTCTTCCACACGAGGTAGACCCTGTGTAATGTCGAGACCAATAACACCTCCTGTATGGAACGTACGCATAGTGAGCTGTGTTCCCGGCTCTCCAATTGATTGTGCTGCGATAACACCAACAGGTGTACCGAGTGTAACAATCTTTTTACTTGACATATCCCAGCCATAACACGCCTGACACATACCAAATTTGGTCTGACAGGTAAGCGGAGAACGAACCATTACTTTATCTATACCTGCTTCATCAATAGTCTCGGCCATTCTTTCGTCAACGAGTGTATTTGCTTCAACAATTACTTTCTTTGTCTTTGGATCGATGATATCCTCAGACATTAAACGACTGATAAGTCTTTCCTTAAAGTGTCGTCCGAATTCTTTACGTGTGACTGAGAAGCCGTTTATTGCATGACAATCTAATTCACGAATGATCACGTCATGCGCTACATCTACTAAACGACGAGTCAAGTAACCTGATGCTGATGTACGCAACGCGCGGTCAGCAAACCCTTTTCGCGATCCACGGGATGAGGTGAAGTATTCGAATACCATCAACCCTTGGCGAAAGTTAGACTTAGTTGGCAGTTCAACGATACGTCCACTAGGATCTGCAACGAGTCCGCGCATACCTTGTAACTGTTTAACCTGGTCTTTAGAACCACGAGCTCCAGCTTCCACAACCATCTTAAGAGGATTAAGGAATTCCATGAAGTCCCATGTCATTTTTTGTACTTTTTCTGTTGTTTCAATCCAGATATCGTTTGAGATTGAACGCATTTCGTCGCGTGTGATTAAACCATTTTTATATGAAGAATCGATCTCTGCAACACGCTCGTCTGCTTCTTCAATAACGCTATCGCGGTCAGGATGGATTACACAGTCAACGATGCCAATTGAGATGCCGGCCATATCTGCATATTTAAATCCGAGCATTTTCAGGTCATCGATAAACTGGCGTACGGTTTCGTTTTCGCAGGTTTCATAAGCTTGTGTTACTAAGTTACGAATTAATTTACCTTCAACAATTGTATTCACAAAGCCGATGTTCTTTGGTACTACTTCATTGAAAAGCACACGACCAACAGTGGTTTGCATCATCTTACCTTCGTAGCGGACATTAATCATTGTTTGCAGTGATAGCTTACCAGCCTGGTTGGCATAAATTGCTTCTTCAAAATCTGCAAAGACTTTGTCATCCTTTGGCTTTTCATCGAGTGTATACGTTAAGAAGTAGGAACCAAGCGACATTTCACGGTTTGGAAGGGTTACTGGTGTGCCGTTTGATGGTAAGAGCAAGTTCTTCGAAGCGAGCATTAATTCAATTGCTTCATCGCGTGCTTTTTGTGAAAGTGGAATATGCACAGCCATCTGGTCACCGTCAAAGTCGGCGTTGTACCCTGTACAGACACATGGGTGGATTTTAATAGCATTTCCTTCAACTAATATCGGAAAGAAAGCCTGAATACCGAGTTTATGAAGGGTAGGCGCGCGGTTAAGTAACACTGGATGGTTCTTAGTTATTTCCTCAAGAATATCCCATACCTCACCTGAACGGCGCTCAAGTACGTGTTTTGCAGACTTTACGTTTGGGGCAAATCCACGAACTATCAATTCATGTAATACGAATGGCTTAAACATTTCGAGAGCCATCTCTTTTGGAAGCCCCATCTGGTTTAATTTAAGCTCCGGGCCAACGATAATAACTGAACGTCCTGAGTAGTCGACGCGTTTACCGAGTAAGTTCTGTCGGAAACGTCCCTGCTTACCTTGAAGCATGTCTGTTAATGACTTTGTTTCTGCCTGTGCAGAAAGACGTGACGTTGTTTTGCGCGATGAATCGATAAGTGCGTCAACTGCTTCCTGTAACATACGTTTTTCGTTACGCAGAATGATTGACGGTGCGCCAAGATCAATAAGTCTCTTCAAGCGGTTATTACGGTTAATAACGCGTCGGTAGAGGTCATTGAGGTCGGATGTTGCGAAACGTCCGCCTGAAAGCTGCACCATTGGACGAAGCTCTGGAGGAAGAACAGGAAGTACCTGAAGAATCATCCACTGAGGATCGATTTTTGCAGCTCTCATACCTTCAACGATTCTTAATCGCTTACCAGCTTTGATATGTCGTTGCCCTGTCGTTTTAATTGATTCTTCGCGGAGCGCAGATGAGAGTTTACCTAAATCGATTTGACCAAGAATTGAATAAACGGCTTCAGCACCCATTCCAACGTCGAGGAATTCACTTGCGTCATATTCCATTAACTTGTAATATTCGTCTTCGGAAAGAAGCGTATGTGGCTTGATAGTGTTAACCATCTCGTTAACAGTTTTGTATACTTCCTCAAGTCGTCCCTCTTCTTTTTCGAGTTCTGTTCGCAGCTGCTGAACTTTTTGACGGGTCTTTAATTCAAGCTCTGTTTTAGATAATTCTTTTGCTTCTTTTTTGAGCTCGTCACTCTTTAACGCACCAAGCCGTTCTTTCAGTTCTTCTTCAAGTTTTGTAATTTGCTCTTCTGTCTTGTCCCGAAGTTCTGATCTGCGTCCTTCGAGTTTACCTGAGAGCTGTTCAACAACTTCTGCTTTTTTCTCTTCATTGACTGAGATAATAATGTACGAAGAGAAGTAAATTACTGCATCCATACTCCGTGGTGAGAGATCGAGGAGAAGTGCGAGCACTGATGGAGTACCACGCATAAACCATGCATGTGCAACTGGTGCTGCCAGGCCAATGTGAGCCATGCGTTCACGGCGAACTTTAGACTGAGTTACTTCAACTCCGCATTTATCGCAGATGATTCCCTTATACCGAATTCTCTTATATTTACCACAATAACATTCCCAGTCCTTGGTTGGTCCAAAGATTTTTTCACAGAATAGTCCATTTTTTTCCGGACGAAGTGTGCGGTAGTTAATAGTTTCAGGCTTGGTTACTTCTCCATGTGACCAGTTTTTGATGGTACTTGGTGAAGCAACTGATAATTGTATAGCATCAAAGTCTAAAATGTCGGCCATATTATTTGTCCTCCCCTTCTTCAGTTTCTTCTTCATATTTACCGCTACCTGCGGCGAGGTCTGCCTCATCAACGTCAGTTACCTTAACTCCAGGTACATCTTCTGCTGAATCTGCGTCTTCTGCGACTATAGTTTCTGCATCAAGGGCCTTCATTAATTCTACTGCTTGCTGCTGTGCTTTTTCATCTGTATCTATTTCTGATTTAGCAATCTCTTCTGCATCTTTCTTTTCTTTCTTATTTGATCCAAGCATTAATACCTGAATTGAAAGTGATTGCAACTCTTTAACGAGCACCTTGAATGACTCAGGAATCAGTGCTTCCGGTATTGCTGTTCCCTTAACGATTGCCTCGAACGTTTTAACACGTCCGACTACATCGTCTGACTTTACTGTCAACATCTCTTGTAAGATATGTGCTGCGCCGTAGGCCTCAAGTGCCCAGACCTCCATTTCTCCGAGTCTTTGTCCTCCCATTTGGGCTTTACCTCCGAGAGGCTGCTGTGTAACGAGAGAGTAAGGACCAGTCGAACGAGCATGAGTTTTGTCCTCAACCATGTGGATAAGCTTCAAGATATGTGAGACTCCAACGACTGTTTCCTGTTCAAACTGTTCACCTGTTCTCCCGTCGTATAGTTTGATTTTTCCTGATGTTGGATAGTCTGCTTTCTCGAGCTCCTTAGCAATGAAGTCCTCGCCGATCTCCTCAAAAGCTGGTATACCGATTTTGTATCCAAGTTTTTCTGCGGCAAGGCCAAGCTGTGCTTCTAGTAACTGTCCCAGGTTCATACGGGAGAGAACTGAGAGCGAAGAGATGATAATGTCGACCGGTCGTCCATTTGGAAGGTATGGCATATCTGCCTGAGGTACAATCTTTGAGATAATACCTTTATTTCCATGACGTCCTGCCAACTTGTCTCCGACAGTGATTTTTCGCATCTGCACTACTTTTACTTTAACTAATTCATTTGTTCCCGGTTCTAGATCATCACCTTTGTTTTTGTCGAGAATTTTAACTTCAACAACAACCCCGCGGTCGCCGTGTGGCATACGGAGGGATGTGTCCCGAACTTCCCGTGCCTTTTCTCCGAAAATAGCGCGTAACAATCTTTCTTCTGCAGTTAACTCTGATTCTCCTTTTGGAGCAATTTTTCCGACTAAAATATCGCCTGGTCCAACTTCGGAACCTACGATAACAACACCGCCTTCATCGAGGTGCATTAAATCCTCTTCAGAAACGTTTGGAATGTCTCCTGTTCGCTCTTCTGATCCGAGTTTTGTGTCGACAATAGCGGCTTCGTACTCTTCAATATTGATCGAAGTTAAGACGTCTTCTTTTACGAGTCTGTCTGAGATGACGATAGCGTCTTCATAGCCAAGTCCTTCGTACGCCATGTATGCAATGAGGAGGTTTGATCCAAGTGCCAGTTCACCTTTATCTGATGATGGACCATCGATTAAAAGATCACCCTTTTTCACTTTTTGACCAGTGATTACTGTTACATTCTGTGAATAACATGTTGACTGTGCTGTTCTTACGAATTTCTGTAGCTCATAAGTGGTTGGTTCTTTCTGACCATCATACTTCATTACTACTTTGTTTCCGTCCGCGAATGAAACGACACCTTCGTTTTCTGCATATACTACACGTCCCATTGATCCTGCTACTGTCTTCTCCATACCTGTTCCAACCCATGGGCTTTGTGGTCGGATAAGTGGTACTGCCTGACACTGCATGTGGGTACCCATGAGCGCGCGGTTAGCTTCGTCGTGTGATACGAACGGAATAAGGGATGCTGATGTTCCCACAACCTGCCTTGCAACCATGTCAATAAACTGAACAACTGTTGATTCAGTTACATAGAAGCGTCCCTTGTAGCGCACTGGTACGCGTTCATCGAGGATATATCCATCTTTATCGATGTCTATTTCGGCGTGAGTAATGAACTGTTTCTCTTCGTCATCTGCTGAAAGATATACTACTTCGTTCAAAACTTTCATTCGACCGTCGGCTTCTTTGATTACCTTGCGGTACGGTGCCTCAAGAAATCCAAATTCGTTGAGTTTCGTGTACAGTGCAAGATAGGTAACTAAACCGATATTCGGACCTTCCGGTGAACGGATCGGACATACGCGACCGTATTGTGAGGTGTTGATGTCACGAATTGAGAAGGATGCGCGTTCGCGAGTAATACCACCAGATCCCATCACGGTTAAACGGCGAAGGTTGTCAATTTCAGATAATGGATTGGTTTGGTCTAAAATTGCTGAAAGCTGTGAGCTTCGGAAAAATTCATTAATGGCCGCAATAATTGGTCGAGCATTTACTAAGCTGACTGGAGTTATTGGCTGATCAGTAGCTGTCAAGCTCATTCTTTCGCGAATCATTCTTTCTAAACGAAGGATACCTACGCGGAAAGCGTTCTGCTGTACGAGTTCACCAACGCGACGAACACGTCGGTTTGCGAGATGGTCGATATCGTCAACTTCGCCTTCTCCGCGGGTTAAACCGATGAGATATTTAAGTGCTGCGATAATGTCTGTTAATACTAGTGTCTGCTGTTCGCGCGGAACGTTGACCGCAAGCTTCTTGTTAACCTTGTATCGTCCAACTTTACCTAGTGTATACCGTCGTGGGCTGAAGAACATTGCGTCCATCAGAGCGTTTGCGTTATCGATCACGACCGGGTCGCCGGGTCGCATTTTCTTGTAGATTTCCAAGACTGACTCGTCTTTAGTTTTGGTCGCATCTTTGTCGATAGTCGAAGCAAAGAATGTGTGTTCCGGATCGTTGTCAACATCCTTAAATGCATCCATTATCTGCTCATCAGTGATCAATCCGTATACGCGTAATAAAGTTGTTGCCGGGAATTTACGTCGTCGGTCGATTTTAACAGTAATAATGTCATTTTTACCAATTGTGAACTCAAGCCATGATCCGCGCATCGGGCGGATCTCTGCGGTATAGGTAGGTCGTGGTGCCCCCGGCTCCATCTCACTTGAGAAGAATATACCCGGTGAACGTACGAGCTGATTAACGACGCAACGCTCAATTCCGTTTACAATAAAGGTACCGCGATCGGTCATGAGTGGCATGTCCCCAAGAAAAACTTCCTGTTCAGTTCTTTCACCGGTTTGTTTATTGATTAAAACAGCCTCAACGCGCATTGGCGCTTCGTATGAAACACCTTTAAGCATTGATTCGTTGGGATTATATACGGACTTACCGAGTGAGTGCTTTCCAAAGGAAAGGGCCCAGTTATTACCGGTGAAGTCTTCAATTGGACTTAATTCTTCAAGGATTTCCTGTACTCCATGTTCAAGAAATTCAGTATATGATTCTTTCTGGACCATGTTCAAATCGAGCTCTGGGACGGATTCGTTTATTTGTCTCCAAAATGTTCTATTAATGGGGAATTGCGTAGGGGTACTTAGCTGCTGCGCCATGACGTCTCCTTAATTACACGAAAAAATCCACGACGTTTTCTTCGTGTACTATACTATTATTATTTGGTTAACACATTTATTTGAGCTTATTATATGCAAAGTGATGTTCAAAAACCGGGCTTAGTCTCTGGTATCTTTCGTTATAATTACAATTGCTATATTCGCTTTTACGTACGAAAAAAAGACACTCGCCTACTCTACCTTACAGTTAACAGGGTATTTTGACGTGTCTTTATTAAACGGTAATGTTAGTAATATCATGTCTAAGTAGGTGGTGTCAAGAGGTGCGGAGATTGAGGATAGTCTCTAGAAGGAAAGGAAATTCCTTATACTCCGGGCTACGGGTTAAATTAAAATGTCCCTGCCCTTTTTTGATGATAAGTTCACCATTTAACGCGCGCGCCAGATATTCTGCTTCAATTACTGGAACGTGAGGGTCGTTATCTGAATGAATAAAGATAAATTTAGCGGCATGGCCTTTAATGCGTTCATAATTTAACGGTTCAACAAACAATTCCTTTAATGATTCCCAGTTTAAATCTGTGTGAAAAGCGCCGACGCCGATATAGGTGCCAATTTTTTTTCCTTCTTCCAGTTTGTTTAAAAGTCCAAGGCCTGCAACCGCCCCTGAGGAGTGACCGACAATGACTGACTGCTCATTAAATTTCCACTCTGTATTCCCCAA
Organism: bacterium; assembly: GCA_030855825.1. Lineage (GTDB taxonomy): Bacteria > Patescibacteriota > Microgenomatia > JALYQM01 > JALYQM01 > JALYQM01. Next base: position 61,907 of record JALYQM010000017.1, on the reverse strand, counting down.
AAGATGATCTGTATATGTTTTCATATTTGGCTTTTCTGCACCGGGAAGATTCGGTGCCCACACTTTCCATCCTTGCTGTTCCATTACATCAGCCAACCAGGGAAACCAATTACCCTGGGAATTGCTGCCAGTGCCGTGAAGAATGAGGATGTTTTTCATATTCGTTATTATATAATTCACTGTATGGATTTACTACAACTTGTGAAAGAAAGATTAGCGCTGGCAATACAGGAACACGTTTTCCCTGGCGCTGTATTTGGCATGGTGAAAAAAAACGGTGAACGATTACTAGTGCCTATTGGTAAGACTACCTATAATTCCGATGCCAGGCTTGTTCAGAGTGAGAGTATCTTTGATGTTGCCTCTATTACGAAATCTATACCGACGGCTTCGCTCGCGTTAAGACTTATTGATGAAGGGCGGATGAAGCTTGAAGATAAACTGATCAATTATATTCCGGAATTCACTAATTCACATCGTGAAAATATTCTTGTTAAGCATTTGCTGACCTATACTCTCGATTTCCAACTTAAGCTATCTGCACTTAAGGACAAACCTGCGCTTGATATTTTAAAGTTGTTATTTACTTCAGAATTTGGAAATGCTCCGGGTGAAAAATTCTTTTATCATAATTCGAGCGCATTGCTGATGGGAATAGTTATTGAGCGAATTACCGGTAAGCCGCTTGATACTCTTGCCGACGAAGTCTTTTTTAATCCGCTGGGAATGAAATTCACTTCTTTCGATCCTGAGAAGTTTAAAAGAGATCAAATTATTCCAACAGAGATTGACTCTTGGCGAGGCCGACTTATCCATGGTGAGGTTCATGATGAAAGTGCGTTTGCATTAAAGCCATTAATGCAAACAGGGCATGCTGGCCTTTTCTCGACAGTTCCAGACTTGCTAACTTTTATGGAGATGTTACTAAATGATGGCGAGCTAAATGGGAAAAGATATTTATCTTCCGCGATAATTGTTGAGATGGTTAGGAACCAAACTGCGGGTAAGCCTTTTGTGCATGGTCTTGGTTGGGCTTTAGATGGCAAAGAGATTATCGGAGAAATGGCTTCGTTTAAGTCATTTTTTAAAACCGGATTTACCGGGTGTCTAGTTGCTGCGGATACGGATCATGCAGTTGCATTTTCATTACTTTCGAATCGAGTTCATCCGACACGGAGTCAGGAAACTTTGGATAAAATTAATTTCGTCAGAAGAGATATTGCTAACTTAATTGTACGTTCGCTTTAAAGAGTTTTTGTTTTCCTTTTCTTTAATAGCGAGTGTTATTAGATTGTCGATTAATTCGGAATAAGGCACACCTGAAGCTTCCCATAATTTCGGGTAGGTACTTACTTTCGTGAATCCCGGCAAGGTGTTTATTCCATTAATATAAACTTCGCCTTCTTCGGTTAAGAATGAATCGACCAGGGCAAGTCCTTTACATTCAAGTACTTGATAGGTCTGAATCGCAAGATTTTTAATATGATTCATTTGGAGTTCTGAAAGCGTGGCTGGAATCGTCAACTCTGCGCCATTTTCATCGATATATTTTACTTCACCGCAGACAGAGGCTTGCGGATTATCGTTGCCAAGAATGGCGCATTCGATTTCGCGCCCTTTGGTAAACTCTTCGATTACAATTTTTGAATCATATTGAAATGCCTCTTCGATATATGAAGTTAGTTCCTTTTCATTATGTGCCTTATTTATACCCACGGATGATACGCTATTAGCGGGTTTTACAAATAACGGGAACCCCAGCATATCTATGATCTGCTTAAGATCGGCGTCTTTATAATTATGCTTTTTAAGGGGAACAAATTGTCCTACCGGTAGACCCGCATCGCGAAGAAGCCGTTTCATTACATCCTTATCCATGCTTACAGCAGAGCTCAAGACACCTGCACCGACATACGCTACATCCAGCACTTCAAACATTCCTTGAAGTGCGCCATCTTCACCAGTTGTTCCGTGGATGACGTTAAAAAAGACGTCGATAGTTTTTGCTGTTTCAAGCCATTGAACAGTTTTATCGGTCCCGATGAGCGTTACGTTGTATTTATCCTTATTTATTGCATCATAAATAGATTTTGTCGATTGAAGTGATGCTTGGTGTTCACCACTTTGTCCACCAAAGAGAATACCGACGTTTCTTTTGTTATTCATTACAACCCTCTTTCTCTGCGGTATCCTTCCCAGAAAAGCTCCCTCCGAGGGAGTTTTGGTATATCCTGAGGATCAAGTAATAAGTGTTGAATAAACCCATCGAAAACTAATGATTGGGATGCTTTAAAAAGAATTGTTTCTTCACCCTGGATGTTGTCCTCGAGAAATTTTAATAGCTCTCCGTGAGTATCGAAGGCAATTACATTGTCGCTGCCCCGTAATAATTCTTTTACTTTCGGAAACGTGTATTTTGTTATTAACGGGCCAAGTAATAATATTTTGTAGAGGTGAATGGTTGATACAATTTCTGCCAGACGTTCGTGCTCTTCCTGCGCTTCCTTCCCCAGCTCCTTCATATCTCCTAATACTACCCACTTCTTTTCCGCCTGAAACTGTTCAAACATTTTGAGAATCACGATCATTGAAGAAAGATTCGCATTATACGAACTGTCAACGAGCGTTGTACTTTTCACACCTTTATACACTGAGGAACGACCCGTTGGGACTACTAAATGTTTAAATGACGAATCCGGTTGTATTTGCAGGTAATGGCAGAGTTCCATCGTCATGGCGATGGCATAAAATATTTCCTTGGGCTGAAGAGAATTGAAAGAAAAATTCTGATCACCTATTATGAATTCGGTACCACTGGAGGTAATTGTATGTTGCTGGAGATAATTCGCTTCGGTTATTTCTACAACGTTGGCATGAATTCTTTTCGCCTGGTTTTTTATGAGTTGTGAATCACCGCTTATAATAACTAATTTATCTGAATGGCGGATGAAGTATCCATATTCGTGCGCAATAGCCTCTTCCACTGTTTCGAATTTTTTTTCTCCAACAAGATCGTCAAAATTTTCACTATGGGTTCTGGAGAGACTAATCCAAAGCGTTACCTCCGGTTTCAGAAACTCTGCGAGAAATTGCCCTTCGCCAGGCCTGTCACAATCGCATTCAGCAACATATATTTTTTTAGTGGTCGCTGGCGAGAAAGCTTGGAATGGAGCCTTTAGAAACAATCCTGGCCACTCAGAAGCAGTTAATGTCTTTCGCTCTAACCCAAGAATATCAAACGGAATGCCGAGTGCGCTATTGGCGTGATGTGAGCACTTGGCGACGTCGCGAAGCTGAGACTCAATAAAATGCATTAAGGTAGTTTTTCCCGATGAACCTGTCACTACAATTATGCGAGGTTGCCAACGAGACAAGCGTATTTGTGCAAAGAACCGGAAGTACCAGGCGATTAGGAAATAGAGGCGCTTTTTAAGCTCTTCAATCATGGTGCTATATTACTACGAAGTGACCAATACTCCTATTTGTAAGTTGTTGCGTCTTTGTGTGCTTTAAATAAGCTCCAACAAGCTAAAGTATGACTATTTACAATTTCCCCTTGTTTAATGAGTAAATCTATCTTGTCCTCAGTAAGCCATAAGCTTTCTATTTTCTCTTCAGGATCAGGTTCCCGATATTCTTTTACTAAATCTCTGCCAATGAATGCGTACATTTTTGCGTCTGACCGGCGGTGCTCTAAATAATATTCGCCGATTGGTACCAGCGTTTCTGCGCGTAATCCGACTTCTTCCATGAGTTCGCGTTGCGCGCCCTCGGAGATGTCTTCGCCCATCGGGACCGCTCCTCCCGGGAACTGATAAAGAACTTTATTTACCGGATATGAATATTCCTTTTGCAACAGGATATTATTGCCTTTTATGGCAATTATCGATGCAACATTTGCATTATGTTCGAGGCGTAGATACTTTGATTCTTTGCCGGTGTGCAAGACGATCTCATCCTCAATAACGGTGAGCCGTGGATGATTTAGCAATACTTTGGATGATTTTTTTTGCCACATATAATTACTATACCTTTGACATATTTATATTAATAATGTAATATATTATTATACTATTCATATATGATTTCTTTCATGAGGAGGTTCTATGAACACCGTAGATCACCAAATAACAGATGATGAACAAAATTATTATGACACACTTACGCGGCAAAATACGCATCCACGCAATCCGTTTAATTGGGTCCCTTTATTGCTCATACCGTTGTTTTTTGTAATAGGATGGGTTGCCAAAGGCGCATACGATGTACCGAACAATTCCATTAATAATCCTCAGTACGGAGTTGGTGGAGGTCCTGGAAATATAACCCCTTATCCTTCTGGATATCAGGTTAGTCCGACGCCGGTAGTTCAACCAGTTACAACTATTATAGAGCCCACATTATTTCCATCAATTGATAGCGAAGTGCAAGACACCCCTTCGACTAGCCCGCCGCCGGCTGTAGAATAGTTACATGCATTCTACGCAAAGCCCCGCCTCTTTGGACGGGGCTTTTTTGTAAGCCTTTTATCTAGCGTTTTGCCACTCGATGAATGAACATCCAGTTGCTACTTTGTTTGCCTTGTCCCAACCGGAAGTGCTGCATTTTTTAGCACGCTTACCTCCGGATGTTGTGAACATAACGAGTTTGGCTCCACACTGAGGACAGGTTTCATCAAGCTCTTCTGTATTCGAATTGTTAATCCATTCGATATGATCACAGCCTGTGGGTGTTTTGGTTGCTGCGTCCCAACCTGAGGTGCTGCATTTCTTCATCTTTTTACCAAACCGGGTTACCGCAAGAACGAGTGGTTCTCCACATTTTGGACATTTTTCATCCAGCTCTTGTGGTTCTGTTTTTAGCCATTTTACATAGTCACACCCCTCGGTTTGGCGAGTTTCTCGATTCCAGCTGCCGTTTGAACAACGTTGCAATTGTCGCTCGGTAGGTGTTGTCTCTACTGGTCCTAACGGACTTCCGCATTTCGGACATACTTCGTCCATTTTGTTTTGATCACTCATATTAAATAACAGGTGTCAGTTGCCAGAGTTACACCTGCTCTTCTTTCTTTCAACTAATAATAATTTTGAATCTTATGATAGTCTGTTTACAGATAGTTTGCAATATTACGATCATGTTCCTCAAAAGTGCGAGCATAATAGGCTTTTCCAGAATTATCATGTATGTAATAAAAATAATTATTCTTCTGTGGAATAATTGCTGCGGCAAGCGACCCTTCACTAGGATTACAAATTGGGGTGGGAGGTAACCCTTTGTACATATATGTATTGTATGGAGAAGTTATCTCTTTATCTTGTGATTGTGGCGTTCTCCACCAAGTGGAACGGTTTTTATCGTAACCTATGGCGTATTGGAGTGTTGCGTCTAATTGGAGTAATCCTACTGTTTCACCAGTCGTTTTTAATCTATTTTCAATTATTCCAGCGATTATCGGTCGATCCTCTGCATTAACTCCTTCGCGTTCAAGAAGAGATGCAATAATTATTACCCGTTTTTTCCCTTCGATATCGGTTGGTCCATTTAGTTTTTTGTATCGTTCCTCAAACTCGTCATGTAGTGTATTAATAACTTCATCGGCAGTCGCTGTTTTGTGGAATTCATAGGTATCAGGAAACAGTGTTCCCTGGCGTGGACGGGCTAATTCTAAGAACTTGTTACTGTCATACTGCTCGCCTAAATTTACTTTCAGATTTTGGTCCATTTCCTCAACGCGCCAGCCTTCATTAAAACGGATTCTGACATCCTGAATCCCGAGGGATAATTCAGCTATAATTTCTTCATGCTTCATAGCTGGTGAAAATTTATGCTTACCTGCTTGAACAGTTACTGCATCGCCGGCAATCTTAGTCCAAACGCGGAATGCAAAGGCATTTCGTATTATTTTCTGACTTTCAAGATTTTCGGCGACTTCAGCAAACGATGCTCCGGGTGGAACAATAATTTCCTGTAATGTAGTGTCTGCCGAAACTGGTTTAGTGTTGGAACTGTACCACCACCACGAACCACCAACTACGATTGCGATAGCGAGAAATATAATACCAAGTGTGATAAAGAGCGTTTCTTCAATAAGTCGTTTCATAATTGCTCAGATATGGTAGCAGAAGATGAGAAAGTAGTGCAAGCTTGCAAATTCTCTAGGAAATATACTTAATATCTGCGCCGAGTAATTGTAATCGCTCTACTAAATGCTCGTATCCGCGATGGATTTGTTCCGTATTGGAGACTACCGTTTTCCCTCGCGCTGCAAGCCCTGCAATAATTAAAGCTGCGCCTGCCCTTACATCGTTTGCCTTAACGCTTGCTTCCCGCAACTCCACCGGTCCAGTAACGCGTACCGCGCGAGGATTATTACCTGCTTCAGGATACAAACTATCCGTGTAGAATTCGTATCGAGCCCTCATTTTACCGAGTTCTTCCCAATGACGCATTCGATTAGCAAATACTGTCTCGACCACCTTTGAATCTCCTTTTATCTGTGTTAGCAGTGGAGAAAAAAGAACCTGCCATTCTGTAATAAAATTGGGGTATAAGCCGGCAACGATATTCACAGGTTTCAATGTGCTAAGCTGTGACGGGACATAACAGGAATTAGCGGAATATTCCAATTGGATTCCCATCTGACTTATTACTTCGTCTAGCGCATCAAGTTTCATTATCTCGTGATCGATATTGCAAATTGTAATTTCTGAATTAGTAGTGAGAGCAGATGATAAGAACGTAATAAAATCATGCCGATCAAACATATTGAAAAACTGAACTCCGTGTAAACCCTGTTGACCGGATATGAATAAAATATCTCCTTCTTGTTTTATCTTTGCGCCCATCTTCATTAGCATGCGGATAGTATCATCAAAATCTGCCTCCCCTGTTATTTTCGAGATTTTACTTGTCCCCTTTTTGAATAATGCTGCAATGACTGAATTAACGCTTGCAGAAAATGACCGCACTGGAACCGTATATTCAAATGGTGCAAGTGAGTCAACAAAAAAATGATATTGGTTATTTTCTCTTGTATGATTAATGCCTAGCTCTTTTAGTGTATTTGTTATAATACTAAATTCCCGTGAGCCAATCTGGCAACCTCCGGTATCATCGCGGGTATCCAATGTCTCTAGGATGCATGTTCCAAAGCGATGGGCTAGAATTGGAATTAGAAAAATAGCACCACTCGTATAATAAAAAAGCTCCGCAGGAATGATTTGCGGCTTATCTACTTTAGTGGTATCTATATTTACGGTATTACCTTCCCAAGTTGCCGAAGCGCCCTGCAGCATGACTAATTCGAGAAGCTTGCGATTGCTGCCTATATCTGGAATATTTTCTAAACTAAATTTATCATTTACCAATAGAGCCATCTGAATATGCTTCATTGACGCGTTTTTAGATCCTTGAATGGCTACTGTGCCGGACAATCTAGTAGGACCTTGAATGAGAATATTATTCATTTATTGTTTTTTGAGTGCTTAAGACGAGATGCAATGATAAAGAGTGCCGTAGCGATTAGCAGCAATGCAGTTATGAATTCGGACCTGTTGATGAAATTGTTTAAATCCTGAAGATTCATATTATTCAATCATTCCTTCAATAAATATTTATACGTATGAGCATATTATACAGAGTAATAGCCGATTTAACAATTCAGAAGGTGATACTGATATTCCTAAGGTAAAAAAATAACCTGCGGAAAGGTTTAAATAAAAGCCCGTAAGGAATTTAAGCGTGTTTATCGGTAATATCATTATGTATTTTCAACTACTATCTTACGCCCCGCTTGACATCAATGTTGCTTTCGACATGAGGTAAAGTTAACAGCGGGCTTGGAAGATTAACGGTATATTGGAATGAAACATCAAGAACTTTACTGTTACTTAGAATTGTTTTCCGTGCTGCATCCTCACTTTTTCCAAGGATATCTTTTGCAATTTGTTTTTCATTAATTTTAGGTATGATATTAGCCTTGCTTGTGGCAGTAAAGGTAAGTTTGCCAGATTTATCCAAGCTTACGAAATCTGTTCTAATGTCTTTACTATTGTCCTTAAACTCGTACCCTTCGGGAACCGCGGCCGTTTGGATGTTCGCTAATATTTGTTCTACGTCGGCGCGCTTGACCATAAATCCTTCAACTTTCATTGTAATTTCATCAGAAACGGTATTACTTTCATCGTTGATATTTTTATTAAATTTTTCGACCGTTTGTGCTATAGTCCATGCTTTATCCAGCAGGATACTGTCTTCAGGAACTTTTGATCGCAATTCGGAAGGAATTTTTAATTCTATATCTGACTTTAAATCGCGGGAAAGGTTTGTCCGGTCGGCAGCGGCGACAACACGAATATCTTTTTTGGATCCGCCGGTAAAAGCAGCAATCGCGATGGCTTCGAAATCATCTTTTGTATAGCCGGTGACAGTCATGGAGGTATCCTTAGCAATATTACCTTCAGGACCAATGTCTGTTGCGGTAACATTTACTGACGATTTTCCGTTTGTCTTGGTCTCGCCACTTGCAGTCGTTTGAGCGCTTGCTGAGGCAATAGTAACACTCTCTGTCGTTGTGAATTTTATATTACCTGATCGTAATTCACTGTTAGCGCTAAAGCTCTTCTCTGACCCTGTTTTGTTGTATATAAACGCTTGACCTTTTGCTACCTGACCGGTCGGCCGGGTACCTGTAGTATCTGCCTGTCGAATATCTTTTAGTTCAATCGAAATTCGTTGCGAAGGTAGCGTGTTGTCAGTTCCAGAGACTGTAGCTTTTTCACTTGCTGTTATCGTAATCTGTTTTTCCAATACGTCAGGCTTAACATAGACCATCACTGTCGCTTTTGGAATATTCCACAATGCCCATCCGGCGACACTACTTCCCGCGATAAGAACGATAAGAATCACGGCAATGACTGTCAGCACCTGAGAAGTTTTTCGACCCTTCAAGATGCCAGGCATAGTAAAGACCGGAAGTGTAAATTTTGCTTTAGACCCGAATGGTTTCTGCCATGGACGTTCGACTGATTCCTCTTCTATGACTTCGCTTTCTTCTTTCCAGTCGTGTACTTCAATGTCTGATTCTTCATGTATGTGTTCGATTTCAGATTCCGGTTCAATTTCTGACTCAAGCGCAGGCTCAGGCGCAGAACCTCCGATAACGTCCTTATTCATCACAAAACCAAAAGGAGTACCTTCAGTGTGCGGATTTGCAGCTGCAGCGATAGGTACGGAAACAACTTCCGGAATGGATGGTAAGTGCGATTCTTCAGGGGTGATCGCTGCTGAATTCATATCCTGATATTCAAGCGACTTTATCATAAGGCGTCCCTGGATACCGTGAAGTCTAGCAAAATCTTTGCCTGCAATAAGCGAGACCGCTAATGAGTCAACGTGTTCTTCCAACACCATTACTTTCGGCGCATGCAGAAAAGTCGGGGTACTTTGGGCCGAAGCGCTTAGTTCGCCAACGTTCCACGCATATTTTGCCAATTCATTTCGTGCTTCGCTCAGATCACCGTAGCCGTAGAGACAAATACTCGATGGAAAAGTATGTAGTGACTTAAATTGCGCTAGACCTCGATCAATGTTTTTCCCCAGGCTTTCGCCGGTCCATGAAATGTAATGGCTCTCTTTAATTTTTCCATTCTCGACATATGAGATATTTCCGCCTTCTCGTGAGCTTCCTACCATTAAGGTTGTTGGCTGTGTCTTATGAAGATATTGCAGATAGTATGATATAGCATGAGGAATTGAAACATACGCAACTGAGACCAGATCGAGATCCTTGGCCAACTGTTCCATTAAGTCATCGTACTCGGGAAGCAGCTGCTCATTAATAATCCAACTTTGTGGTAATCCAAACATTGTCTTTTTGACATCGACCTCAGCAACCGTGCAAGCCATGTCTATGGCATCAGCAGCTTTTTCAAGGAGAATTTTGTAATCTACATCTTTTTCCTTACCGGAATCAGAATATGATTTGGTGCCTACACCGAGAATTTCAATATTGTTTCCCTGTAATTCCCAGATTGTCGCTTTGACGATCCCCGCTGAAACTGAAAGTGCGAGCATTGGTTCAGGATTATCTATTGTACTGGTTGCTACTTCTTTTTGAAATAATTTCTCTATGATCTGCTTCATTAGAATAAATATAGTAGATACAAAGAAAAAGTGCAAATTGAATTGCTAGAGAACTGGGAACATCCACTCAAGACTTTTTAAACTCTTATCTGAATATTCGCTTTGTTGATTTTCAAGACCATAGTATATATCTTGGAATGAAAGACATTTCCCATAAAATATTGCTCTCTCACGAATTATATTCTTCTTTACAGTACTTGCTGAGTATTCATCTAAGATCTGATCTACAAGTTTAACTTCTAAATCACGATATAATCGACCAAAATCTTGTGCTGGATCAGTAATTGCTGCACCTGACCAATCTATAATTCCCGATACTTTCCCGTTATTAATCAGGATATGCTCAATACCAAAATCATTATGACAAAGGACAGAATCAATACTAACTGAAGGATGTCGGGCTTGAAAAAAACTTTCAATTAAAAGAATATACTTATGAGGAATAACTCTACGGACTTTTTCGAAAAATTCATGTCCTTCGTTAAGACACTCTTCAACAGAGCTTGTTTTCGCTAAAAGATGTGATGTCTTTAATTCTTGATATGGAATCGAGTGAATAGCCGTTAGGAACCTGCCTATTTGTCTCGAGAAACTCTGCCAGTTAGGATATAAGCTTCGCTCGTAAAGGAGAGCTGTACCTATCAGCTTTTTATACCCTACAAGGGAATTATCAGGAGCAATATAAATGAAATCTGGAACAGGTAGCGTTGCATGCTTATTTATTAATTTTAAACTCGGAATTTCTCGTCCTAGTTGTTCTTTGCTTTTTTCATTCTTAGGGAAGCGAAAGATTAAATCATTATTTACTTCAAAGGCAATGTTTCCGAGGCCTTCACCAATTTTCGTAATTTTCTTAACTACTACAGCCGGAAAATATTCAAGAATCAATATTTTGGCGTTTTCTTCGTTCATTTTATAAGTATATCATCGTTTGAGGATGAGATTGACGATATATCTTGGCCTTGGTATGCTATTCTTCTTACCCATTTTCACATATGGAGGCTGTAATGGATCAGCTGACTAAAGACTCTCTGCGCGAAAAAGCGCAGAAACAAATTTATAGCGTACAAAAGAACATTGATGTCGAGCGTGATGGATTGCAAAAAGAGCTTGAACGTCTTGAGGATATTATTAAAGGAGCGGTTAAAGGGTCTCATGATGAAGAAGATGTAGAGATTGAAAAGATCCTGCGGTATGAAAAGAAGAATCGAAGCGAAGAACTTGCGAAGATGTCGGCAGCCCCCTATTTTTCTAAATGTGTCGTGAAATTTAATCGAGAGAAAGAGGCTAAGACGGTATATTTCGGTAGATTCCCATTTTTCACCGATTCTATTTATTCGTGGGTAACTCCTATTGCTAAACTCAGGTATGAAGAGCCAGGCGCATTCTCATTTAAGTCTGCTGAAGATGAGTTTGATATTACCGGTCAGCTAATTTCCAAAGAGCAATATATGATTGTGGATGGTCATATTGTGTTTATGGCAGCTGAGTCGCTGGACCGGCCTCGTGAATTGATTTATCAGGAAAGACTTACACGTAAAAAATCTGACTTCTCACTTCCTGAAATCGTTGAACAGATGGAGAAAGCTCAAGATGAAGTGATTCGCGCCCACTGGAAAGGCTCATTCCTTATTTCCGGCCCGGCAGGATCCGGGAAAACTACTCTTGCTCTGCATCGTGTTGCCTACTTAACCCAGGCTCCGGAAACAGAACAGCTATTCCCTACGAATAAAATAATAGTTTTTGTTCAGGATGCATCAACAAAAAACTACTTTTCTAAACTGTTACCGGAACTTGGGATACATAAAGTTATTATTTCAACATTTGAAGAATGGATTATTGAGAAATGTAATTTAGGGACGATACGATTTGCACAAAGATACGGTCGAAGTGAGGAAGAGAAAGATTTGTACGAGTATGCGAAGAATAAAGCGCTTAAAAAACTGAATAAAATCGAACGCCAGGAAAGTCCTTTTGACTTAATGAGAATAATTTATGCTAAACACTTTACAGCCGCCCAAGTGGACGTGCTCGAAAGACAAATAGCTGGCAATACTGTTGACCGGTTTGACCTTTCGCTTTATGTAAAACATATTATGTCGCATGATGGGGGCCTGCTCGGTGACATTACCGAGTATGAATATATCTCGCACATAAAACATAAAAAAACTAAAAAAAAGGCTCCTGTACAGTATTCACTTATTGTCGTTGATGAGGCCGAGAATTATCTACAAGAACAAATTGAAATTCTGCTCTCCTGCGTTGGCAAAAAAACCGGAGCAATGTTGTATGTGGGGGACTTAGCGCAACAGACCCGGACTTTCACTATTAAAGATTGGTCGTCTGTTGGCGAACAGTTTGGCGCAGATCGAAAAGTTATATTGCAGAAAGTTTATCGCAATACTAAACAAATTCTCGACTATATTAATTCTGTTGGATTCTCGGTCGCCGTCCCTAATGGAATTAAAGAAGGAAATGAAGTAGCGGAATATGTTATTTCGCATAAAGCGCAGGAGATTGAAAAAGCAGAAGAACTTGTCGAAAATTTTCCAGAGGGTATCGTAGGAATTTTAGGAAAATCTGACGAGTATCTAGATGCATATCGCAGAGTTTTTGATAAAAATAAAAATGTTCATGTATTAACAATTAATGAAGCACAGGGAGTCGAATTTGAAACAGTGTTGTTGGTTGGTGTTGATTGTGACTACTTTGGCGGGAAAAACATGGCTGCTGAGTTAATGCGTGAACGAAGTCATGTGGATCATGACTTACTCTATGTTGCGTTAACGCGCGCTATGAATCAACTTTGTGTTCTTGGTCGCGAACCGCTTAAAAAAGTTGTGATGCAATTACGATAGAAATAGTGTATATTGAATGTATGGATCCAACACAACAACGAATCGAAGATCTGAAAAAATTCGCAGACGAATATGCATTATTTGATGCAGCGTTCAGAGAAATTCCAAATGAAAAACTTTCACTCCTGAAGAAGGGGGACGAGTACTCTCTAAGTGGATTGATTGTTCATGTAACGGAAATATTAGCGTTTTATACAGATGTTATAAATCGTATCTCAATATTACCGGCAGGGCACGCTACAGAATTCCATGTCAGTCAAGATATTTCAGATTATAGTAAAAAAATTATGCATGATGGTGTCGCTCCGTCTGACCGCCCGAGAATGCTTGAAGTTCTTAAAAGAACACAGCGCTATTTTGATGACAGAGTCAATCAATTACCTCCCGATGTATATACGGTGCAAACACCAATTTTTTACGACGATGATGGTAAATCAGCTATGACATCGCCCGCTCTTGTTGTGAAGTGGGTCACGGAGCATTATATAGACCATACTAAAACTATTCGTGATGAAATTGGTCCGCCTCCGGAAGTCATTCCCGGTAAGTAGTCTTTATCCGTGCTCCTGAAAATAATAACTACCTTTATTCCACAGCTTTATAGCCACGAAAAATAGTAGCCCTGACCATACCACTGCCATTAGTAAGCTTATTAATAAGTTATGAAGATCAAAATTACTATAATTCTGCGCCAGTCCACCAAATGCATACGGAAAAGGGAATAATAGTAAAAAGCTACTGAGCCCGACTGGCATAAGATGAAGAGGAATTAATTTTCCACTCAGAAAATCTGTAGTTATACCAAAAAGCCAGACATGCAGTGACTCAAGGAAAAACGTAAAGCTAGTGAGCACGAAGAAAATTAAATGGGCAAGAAAGAAAGCAATTATTGTGGCAGGTATAAATAATACTACTCCTAGAATATTAAATTTAATTGATATTAAATATGCGATCCCGACAAATTGCAATATGATAAAGGTTAAGATAGAACGTCCGAGGCTTACAAAGAAATAATAGAGAAATGGATTTACAGGTAGCTTATCGATACCGATATATGATTCATCCTGAATCTTTTTTTGAAGGTCGTTCGCAAAACGGGTTAAGTCTATGGCTGAAACAACAAGAATGAAGATGTAATACGCGACAATGGGATTGTCGTATGCTACTACATGACCGGGGTTAATGAGAAAGCCATAAAACAAGATGTACCCATACAATAAAATTAGTGGTTGAGATAGCGTAACAAGAAAAATAAGTTTAGATCTGTTGGTTTCTTTAAAACTATTTCTAATAATGTACCAATATTTATTCATGTGGTTTTAGCCTATACTTTCATATTTTTGTAATCCTCTACTCCAAATGGATTTGTTTATATACATAGCCAGCCCGGTCCAGAAAAACAACAACAACCAGAATAGTGGAGTATCTAGAGAGCGAATCACATCAAAGGTGGAATTGTTGAAGAGCATCACTGGGAGGAAGAGGGTTAAAAATGTCCTGATAAGGATTGGAAAAACTTCCGGCGGCTTATTTTGACTAAGTAATTCCAGGGATTCCTCGACTCTTGTTGTATTAAGAATGTCCCGGTAAAAGAATATTAAGCCTCGGACACTCGCGCGTAGATTTAGTTTAATCAGACTACCACAGATTATTATTACAAAAATATATCCAAGGATATGGATGGGTAAATTTGTAATTGAGAATGATATCAGCATGCATGAAATATATAGTAGTATCATTATGGGAACAACAATATCCAGATATCTGAAATACTTGAAATAAAATAAATTTATTGGTTTTAATAGCAGCAGATCTATATCTGCCGTCAGTACCGATTTCGCCAGTTCGCGTGGGCTTCGCTCCCAGGCAGTGAACACAATAGTCTGAGAAGTAAACAAGGCTGTAAAATAATATGACATTGGTAGATTATTAAAAGCATTTCCATTTATTCGATAGTTTATCAATATCTGAACAATAAATACTAAACTGTAAGCTAACGGTACAGTAAGCCCCATAACGAATGCTACTTTCGATTTCATGCTTTGGCGGATTGAATACTGCATTAGAAGTAATGCCGGTTTAAGAAGTCTCATTGTTTGTAAACCTTTGCTATGACATCTGCTAAATCGTCCTCATGGAAATTTATTTCGATAACCTGGATACTATTTAAGACAGTGCTTATGATTTGTGAACTTTCTAAGCGGTTACTTTTTACCACGAATCGATTACTTTTATTTTCTATGACCTCACCTCCCCTACTACTGATTTCACTTATTGAACTGTCTGACAGCACTGCGTTATCTTTTTCCAGAATGAACTCGATAATTCGCTTATCTCCAAATAGCTTTTTTAGTTCTTTCGTTTGACCATCGAACATCTTTTTACCTTTATTAATGACAATAGTTCGTTCACATAGTTCTTCAACGTCTTCCATGTTATGTGTTGTCAAAATGACTGTCGTGCCAAGAGATTTATTTGTTTCCTTGAGGAATCTACGAACTTCCTGAGCACTATTAACGTCCAGTCCGATGGTTGGTTCGTCGAGGAAAATTACTTTTGGTTCGTACAAGAAACTGCAGATAAGTTCGCATTTCATTCGTTGCCCCAGAGAAAGTCGCCTACCCGTAGTTTCGAGTTTGTCACCAAGCTCAAAGCGTTCAACTAACTCCGCAACTAGTTTCTTATATTTATGCTTATCTACTTCATATATTTCGGCAAAGAAATCAAAGGTATCTTTGATTGGCAGTTCAAGAAATAGCTGAGTTTTTTGAGCCATGACGAAGCTGATCATTTTTTTAAATTGCTTTTTCTTTTCAAATGGATTATAACCGAAGACATTGATATCACCAGAAGTAGGAAACAGGATTCCGGTTAATATTTTAAGCGTCGTAGTTTTACCTGCACCGTTTGGACCGAGAAAAGCGACGAACTCACTTTTTTCAATCTCGAAATTGAGATTTCTGACTGCTTGGAATTCGGTGACAATTTTTGGTTTCAGGAATCCAAAAAAGCCAGGTGAAGATTTTTTTGAGACAAAGGTTTTATTGAGGTTTTTGACCTTAATCATAGGCTTTGTGTCCGTTTAACTTTTCGGGATATTTATGGATTGTATCGATATGCTTTTGAAAAAGCAAGTGAGGTTTAGTTGATATGAAATCGACACCTGAATTATTTGTTTTAGATCCGCTGGGTGAATTGGCAAAAACGGAAGAGAATCTCAAACTATTCGGGCGAGAGGGTTGACTACTGCGAATAGTATATTAGAATAGTAGCAGTTTTATGACTAAACTCTTTTGTTCAGATTTATCTTCACAAAAGCGCCCTTCAACATAGAGGGTTACTAGCCTATTGAATTCATTTTTCATTACTAAATTAGCTAAACCCTTCCTCAGTGAAGGTTTTTTTTTCGGAGAAATTATATGAGAGTAGAACAAAAAGTAGAATTATATGAAATTACAGATCCCACGGATTTAATGTTACTTTATGAATATGAAATACCGCCTGGAGGTGCTATATTTAGTCCGAGAAGAATAGGGAGTGAAGAATCCGAGAGAATTGCTCAATTTGCGCTTAAACGAGTGCTGTCTATTTTTGAAGGTAGCCCAGATCCGGCAACCTACGCCATTGATACACGACCAATTGCACACCTGGACGAGAGGGCGGTTGCGCTGCTTGACCGGAATGTTGACGTTCTTAATAGAGTGTTTGAAGATGATAGGATTGTCTTTAAGTATGCCGAAGATGTTGCAATAGAGACAGAGATTCCTAGCGCATTCAACTTTGCAGCAAAATTAAGGAACGTAAAAAATAGATCCAATTCAACTGCAAACAGAGATATTATGTCGAGAATTAAAAATAATGGTCGCGCAGTAGCATTACTTGAATTGCTTTATGCAAGTTATGGACTTAATCAAATAAATACCGTTTTTGCTTATGCTGGGAGCAGTGACAGTGATGCAAGCGACTATAATAACGTCCTTAGCGGGGAACAACTCGAACCGCTTATTATACTGCGAGATCAGCTTCGCTCCGTTGCTTCAGCTGAACCTAAGGTATCAGCTCCTCTAATTTCTGATGTGCATGCGCAAATGATTGTCGAGTTGCAAGGACTTCGATTTTTTAATGAGCAGGAATTAGATCTTGCAAGAACTGATCTGTTTGGAATGAGACCAGCAACTATAAAAGGACAACCTGTGTGTGAAGTTGCAACACATGTATCAGAGTTAGGCGAAAAATACATGATTAATGCTATTAGTTCCGCATATTTTAAAATAGAAAACTACCCCGGTCTTGCGCTAAATTTTGGAGCTTATAGCTTTGCTTTTATATCACGAAGGCGACTTAGTTAGGATTAAAGCATAATGTGGGCTTTAATCCTACAAAAACCCTATCGCTGAGGTGATGGGGTTTTCTTTTATCTTCATTCATTTCGTGTTACAGTGGTGTAGATGGATGATCAATTAATTACGTATGTGCGTGATTCAGCCGCGCGTGGCGTCACTGCAGAAGTAACAAGGCAACAATTAACATCAGTTGGATGGGACACTAAAATGGTGGACCATGCAATTAGTTCAGTGTATCCGTCGGCATCGTTGTCGGACTTATCCAGTACCGTTACAAACTCGATAAATCAAAATCGAGGGAAGTGGTTCCTGATATTAGGAATCATGGTTTTTTTTGGTATTAGCTCGGTGATAATTGGTGCTATTATATTTGTTACTTCACCTAGCCGATCGCTTTCTAAGGTTAACAACTCGCTTGCAAGCTCTGAACAATCATCGTCATCACTTGCTACCTTGCCGAATAGCGTGTACCAGACATATGTTAATGATGAATATAATTTTAGATTAACCATTCCTACCGACTGGAGTTATAAGGAGTATAGTCGAAGCACTTACGGAGAATTTCGAATAGCGTTCGCCACAAAGAAAAATCTTCCGAATGATTATTTTGGTGAAGGTGACTTTGTATGGTTACGCGTATTCCCTACTTCAGCAAAAGAAAAATATGCTAAGTTTATAGCAGAATCAAAAAAAGGCGGGGTAAAACCAATAATACTTAGCGGCACAAAGGCCTTTGATACGGGTAAAATGATAGGTGTTGAAAATGCAGAGAATGCTTTTGAGCTTTATCCTCCCACTGAATCAGCAAATAATGGGAATCCTGTGTACACCCCAAATGCAAAACGGATTATATCTTCATGGCGATTTGTGAAATAACTTTTCTTTTCTTTTTCGTTGCCATTTTTTTATCTCAGCTTCGCGTTTCCTTGCCTCAGCTAGCGTAGGATATGTTTCATGGTGCTTCAGCATGACAGGCCGACGAAGTTTAGTGTAGTGTGCGCCATGCTTAGTATTATTATGCTGATGAATTCTACGCTCTAAATTATTTGTGCAACCGACATAGTATGTTGTATCTGCACATTGAAGGATATAAACAAAAAATGACATTTCTTTACTTAGCAAAGAGTAATGAAGTTAGCGCATCCCTTCCTGTGTTTTTTTTACTTGAATACACTATTATTTCGCTACTTTGGCCAATTGGCAGCTCATCCTTTATTTTCTTGATAGATGCTGTAAGCTCTGAATTTTTAACCGTGTCACTCTTATTGGCAACAATAATACATGGAGTGTTCGAGTCTCTGAGCATCGTTACAACCTCCAGATCAAAAGCTGTTACGCCAACTTTAATGTCCAAAATTAGCGCAATTTTTTTATGCTGAACTTCCTCTGTCTGAATATACCAGACAATCCATTGTCTCAGCTTCTCCTGCTCATCACGCGAAGCAGTTGCGTACCCATATCCCGGTAAGTCGACGAAATAATATGCATCATTGATCAGGAAAAAGTTTATTCGCTTTGTTTTGCCCGGCGTAGTCGAAACTTTTACCAAAGCTTTTCTATTGCACAATGAATTTATGAGACTGGATTTGCCGACATTTGACCTACCTACGAAGCCTATTTGAGGCCTCAGGTCGTTAAGTATCGGATCGGTTCCTACAATCCCCTTGACGAATTCGGCAGATTTAATTTGCATAGTGGAAGTATATCATGTTATTGAGCACGATCATTCGTTGACATATATGAATATACCTGCTCTGAAAGCTTACCAATAAGATTTTCCTCTTCGGCAAATTTCTCGCCTTTGAGCATTACACAGATGATATATGGTGAATTTTCTGCGTATACAATACCACAATCATGAAGTTGCGTTAGACTTGATCCATCGACTTCACGTTCGCCGAATTTGTGAGCGATTCTGATTCGTGGTGGAACACCCAATGCCAATCCCTTTTCAAACGTAGTTTGGCTTAACAGGTCCAAAATTTTATCTGAGTTTGTTTTAGATACATAGCTGGCTCTGTGTAGTGAGCCAAAAAATGAGACATAATCTCTGGCTATCATATAGTTATCTGTAGTTTTATCACTTGGTAATGGAACGCCCTGCTTTTCATAAACTTCAATAAAACTTTCATCATCCAACTGGGTAAGAAGCAAACGCATGGAGGCATTGTCCGAATAAACAAGCATACGCCTTACTAATTCTTCAACAGTATATTCCGATTCCAATTTTAATTTCTCGTCAGGTTCAAAGCTCTGCGCAATTGTCGCCAGTGCAGGGTCCTCATTGTAGATAAGCTTTTTTTGCAATAAGTCCGGTTGACGTTCGGACAACTTGTAGATGCTCATCGCGAGGGGCAATTTCAGTAAACTTGCGGGGGTGTATTTAAAATCAATATTAATTGATATATCTTTAGAGCTTGCCAGATCCTTGACATAAATGCTGCCTGAATCAATCTCTCCTGCCTTAATTGCGTTTTCAATGTCTTTATTTAATTTTAATTCAAGTTCTTTTGTAGGATCGACTTGAGTCTTACTTTCAACTTTGGCAACTAATTTCTGCTTTACACTGATCACATTAAAGTATATTCCAATAAGAATAGCTAATACGATTAAAGAGAAATATGCAATACTTCTTTTCGTGATCACACAATGAGTACAGTAATAAGATTTAACTTAATCAAGGCCAATTACCAGCTGGGGCGTATTCCCTGACTTTAGAGAGTTGTCTCCAGACTCAAATAAAGCAAAATCGCCTGTAGTTCCTCCGCCTGCTTGCTCAAGCGCGAAGTGCATTCTGAATTGTGAACGCGATCTTCCTGCAGTCAGATCCCCTTTTACATTTTGAGTTACGTCTGCTTCCTTCCACCCCGGTGCTGGATTACTGCTGATGGTTGCGAAGCTGGACGAGATGCTCGATGTACTGTAATCACTTGGCTCAAAAGTACTTCCGAAATTCAAATGGTCGACTTTAATATCCGAGCCAACTTTGTAGGGCGATCCGGTGGTTCCTTGCTGAAATATTCTTAACGTAATCTTGTTTATAGATGTACCCGTGGAGATTTGAGATAGATCGAAACTCAGGAAACCTCTGCTAACACCACTACTGCTTCTGCCAATTTTAATTTCTGCAGTGGCGCTGCCGTTTGCGCTACTTGTTTGATATCCATCGAGATTAGATTGAGAAGAAATTGTTTTACCAGAAGATGGCGCAACGGAAGGCTTCGTTGTAGCTGAAGCGATTGGCAGGGCAATGGATGATGTGGGTGAAGGTGATGTTGACATGATTGGGCTTGCAGTAGGTGTAGTTTGCGGTGTTACTGTTGGAGAGGAGGAAGCCGAGGCAGTCGGAAGGGATGTTGATATCTCAAAAAGTACAGGTGAGGAAGTTGGTTCACTACTGTCTTGCTCAGTTGAAGCTGACGCTACTTCAGGCGGCGTGGTATCTGGCGTCGTCGCCTTTTTAAATATTACGACGGCCATAATAATAAGAACAAGAACTGTTACTCCAAAACCAATAAGTGTTTTTTTGATTAAGCGTTTTGTAGCTGAAGTGTATTCGTCATCTATTTTCATGCTTGATAATTTTTGTTTACGCATAGTATGCCTATTATGCCAATACTCGTATGAATGTCAACAAAGCGGTATAATAGGAGAACTATGATTGATCCACAAAAAGTTTTATCGTTCCGTTCAGATTTTTTTGCACTTACCGACGAATCAAAAAGCATTGTTATAACCTCTCATATGGGTCCTGATGATGACTCTATATCCTCAGTACTCGGGCTTTACTTCATTCTCCATGAAAAATACCCTGATAGGAAGGTCCGCATTATTTATTCTTCAGAACGGAACGATCGCTGGTCGTACTTTGAGAACTTTGAAAAAATAGAATTCGTTGATGAGATCTCAGATGAGTTAAAGGATGCCGATCTATTAATTGGGCTTGATGCAAATATTTATAGCCGATTCAGCAATAATGGCGAGAAACTTGCATCATTTACCGGTAAAAAGATATGTATTGACCACCACGGGAATCCGCCCGATTCCTTTGACTTACTTCTTGTTGAACCGACCAGCTCCTCTAATTCCGAGAATATTTATACCTTGTTTTATGAAGAACGTCGGTCTATCCCTCAACGGACTGCGGAGAGCATTCTACTCGGGATACTTGGAGACACTGGGAACCTGCGATTTATTAATAAAAATCAGATTGCAGCTTTTGCAATTGTTTCACGTCTGGTAGTTGAAGGTGATATAGATATTGCCTACTTAGAATCCAAGTATTCGACATTTTCTCAAAATACGTTTGTTGTAATGCAGGAGCTTATGAAAAATACTTCAGTTAAAGAGGTTGCTGGATGGCCAAAATTTCTTTGCACCTATATTGATCGTGAATATCTTGATGCGAATAAACCGCTTGATCTTGACATTAGCGCGGCACGAAATATCTTTGTGGCCTCCTATGGTACACGTATCAGCGGGGTTGAATGGAGTATCGTTGCGACTTCTGAAAATGATGGTACTGTGAAGCTATCGCTTCGATCATTAAAAAGTAGTGTTAATGTGCGTCTGCTGGTCCAGGAAATGGGAATCGGAGGAGGACACGATCGAGCAGCTGGCGGAAAGTTTGTACCAGTCGCAGGTGAACTTGCAGATGCGCCACTGTGTGTAGAAAAGATTATTGCATGGATGCAGGACCATCCGGAGACTTTCTAATAATTTTTTCATACAGAAGCCAGAAAATGAATGGCAATACTGCAAATAATGCATATAATACCCCATTCAGTTGCAAATACGAGTCGGAAAGATTTAAAAAGGAAATTGTAGTCAATCCAATCAAAATATAATATGTTGTAAGAATATAGAAAAATACATTGTTTTTAACAATATATTTCCAGGCCAGTGCAGTGTAAATAATCACCGGAGCAATTGTTACGAAGGTAGAAAGAAGCTCGTGAGTTTTCCAGTCGGTGATAAAGAAAATAATTAACCCAAACGCTCCGATCAAAAATAATACATTTCGCCATGATTGTGCAAAAATCCGAAGCGTGCATAGTAGCGTGATAAGTGCGAAGAACGCGATAATAGATTGAGTGACAGAATTGAATCCTTCCAGTACTGGGATGTATGTTTGGATCTCAGCGGCATTAGTGAGGATTGCGGACGTATCATTTATTGATTCTGAAGGCGGTGGAAACACGAATAGAGACAGATGCTGCGAGGCATATAAAAGGCATACGCCGATAGTACTCAATGTTAAAACAAGAAATAGTGCGCTGCCTAATAATTTTTTTTGCTCAAGAGGTGATTCCGGTACGATCTGACCAATGTACTGGTTGTACAAAGACACACCCGCATTTGTACAAAGCATAGCGACAATAAATGTCAGAACAAGTGTGACTAGTATTTCAACTAATTGAAAGACAATGAAAACCCAGTAGGGAAGATCGGTATCATAAGTGGCAAAAAATATGGTTCCATTATTTAGTTGGGAAATTATAGAAAAGAGTATTGCTATAATTGCGATTCTGATACCGAACTTTTTCGTTAACTTCTTTTCTCTGTAGAGCATGAAAAAGGTGTTGCTTAGTAAACCCAATACTATGAGGCTAAGAATTGTTCCGCCTATCATATAAAGTAATTGTTTTGAAGTGATTGCTTCAGATTCTCGAAGACTGTTGTCGGGTATTTTAATATAGCTCTGTAAATTCTGTGGCCTGCCATCAACAACATCGATAACAATTCGTCGAGTTGCATCCGCAATCTTTTCTTTGTCTTCGAAAGTAAAACGGTAATCGTCACGGTTATCCCGCTTTAGATTTTCAGTATTAAGGACATCAAAAGAGCTTCCATCTCTGGACTTCTGCGAAAGATACGTAGTCGCTAAATCTTCTGCTTCAGCTTGACTCAGGCGCGCGCCTGCGGCCTTTTCTTCGATAATATGATTATGCGTATATACTTTTCCATCCAGATGAAGCGTTACTGCGTATTCTTCTTTTTGTTCTGGTTTAAAAAAGCGAATATACCAGACCATTTCTGGCTCGCTATTTTTTGTAGTAAAATAGTTAACTGCGCCTGGTGTAGCATGTGCCTGTAAGTAATTGATTATTGTGTCATCAGTCTGATTAAAGTCTATTGTCGCGACAGCTGTAAATGATGAATAGTCGATGTTACTTCTTGTTAGGAAATCCTTCGCCTTTGATATGGCCTGACTTCGGTGAATAATTGAGTTTTTACTGACCTCTTGTGTCTGATTGGCGCTGCTCCCTTCTTGCAGTAATGCGAGAGAGCAGATAGATACTACTACCAGGAGGATCTTCATCTTCGATGCTATCGGCTGTGCGATTGGTGCGCGTACAATAGGAGTTTTGATCATTTCGACTTGCGGCTTTTGTTCTTCGATCATTGTCTCGCTTTCCAGATTGGTAGGAATCTGGTCGTCAGTAATTTTCCTCGCTTTTATTTTTTGCAGTGCAACGCTTATGGCAACTATCCAAAAAGGAAGAAGTGCGACAATAAATGAGCTACTCCCGACGATAAGATCTTTTGATCCTAGGAAAAATATTGCCATTTGCATTGCATTAAACATATAGTGAGCTGCGATTGATGAAAGAATGCCAAAACGTAAAAATAGCCAACTGAAGGCAATTCCTATTATTGTCAATTCGACGCCTCTTACAAAAAATGGCATTTGTGGATAGGCGCTATGCAGAAAAGCCCAACTCACGGAGGAGGTGATTATAGCTAGAATTATTGCGGCTTTAGAATTTTTTATCCACTTGCCAAATACTTTAGTAAATAATGATATACCAAATAACCGATAGGTAACTTCTTCGCTTACTGCCGGAAGTAGACCGATAGTGAGCGGATACATCCACGGTGCAACTGAATTAAAGGCATCACTATAATTTATATCTGCTGGTACCCAAAACCCGAGAGATCTACCTAGAAAATAATATCCTAGTTCGTAAAGAAAAAAAGATATTCCGACACATGAACCGATAAATATTCCTTTTGTTGAAAAAGGAGTAACCAGGGCTTTTTTGATTAACGAAGTGGTATTTTTCCGGGATGGGAACACTTCTCTAAAGAGGCTTTCGGCAGTAGCAAGTGTCGCTTCTGTTGTAATGTATGTAACAAGCCAGGTTACGATTAAACCGAAGATTAATAGTATCGCGATTGTAGCGCTGGCTTGAGTTGTCGGGTAGCCGAAGTAGTATGAAGTAAAACTGTTAACTGATTCAAATACTGTAATAGCACTGATGATAATTGCTGTAATATACGGTACCTTTAATGCTAACTTTTTTTCCCGATACTTTTTGAAAAATATAATCACGAGCGGTAGCATAATGAATAAAGTACTGAACGCTTGAGCAACTACCTGTGCGATATTATTGTACGATTTTTCTTTGTTAAATGAAGAAATCCATTGTTCGGGAACCTTTAGATATTCATTAAAACTAATGATCTTTTCTCCGCCGACTCCGACACTTACCCGCTGTCTGGCATCCTTTAGAGAAAAGTTTTTGCGTTCATATACGAATACATGATCAACCCTGTTTTGCTTCTCGGTTTTTGTATGCTGCACGAGAGTCCACTCCTGGGGGAAATTTGTTTTGGCACATATAATACATTTACTTTCTAAAAATTGGGTTGCTATTGCTTGTGCGGGTACTTTATCTAATTTTGTGCCTGGCTTAGTTTCGTCGATGTTATGAGTAAATGAAACAATTCTACCATCAGGCGCAAACGAGGCATAAAATTCTTCTTTCTGTAATGTTTTAAATAAACGGGTTGTAAAATACCATAAGTTAGCATCGGCCTTAGCTAGTTCGCCTGTTTGCTTGGCACCGATCTCACGTTCAAGATAATTTTTCGGGGTTTCATCTATTTCAAAAATAGTTGCCTTCTTGTATGCTGTCGGATTTTCCAGATAGTCAGTGGCAAGAGTAAGTGCTTTCTGTTGCGCTTGCTCCTGATCAAGTTTAAATTCTATCGAATGCTCTGGAAAGGCGTGTTGTCTAAAGTTGATATATACAAATAAACTTACCACCGCGAGTAAGGCAATTGCGATAGCTCCTATTTTTGATTTCATAGTTTGTTTATTTTACTTGTACTGAAGTGAATTTAATATAGATGATTACGGATGCTCCCTTAGGGAGCACCGGTGGCCGGACCGAAGCGAGTGGTAAAGTTTTCGTTATAGAGTGTTTTTATTTGTGTTGTGGTTAAATCGTAATTATAAATACGAACGTCGTCGATCATCCCGGAAAAATATGTTGTACCCTGATCACGTCCGATTCTGACATTCGTGGTGCCGGTAGGAGTGATCGCTCCACTCAAGCTGGTGGTCGCAGCAGGGTCGATTAGTCCGTTTATATGCATGCGGATGGTAGTCCCGTCGTACGTGCAATATACATTGGTCCATGACGAGAGTGAGATTGCCGAAGTGGACACGGCTGTCGTTCCACTAAATCCGACGCCTGCGGAAATGTCAAGCGAACACACTGCTTTTGAATTTGCGTCTGTTGTCAACTGGAATTCTTTATCTTTGTGTATGACTGTTTTTGATGCAATGGTGGTTGTCGGTTTGATCCAGGCACCCCATGATAATTTATTTATCGTAGTATCTACACCTCCGACATAGCCTGTGTTCACGAGGATTCTGAGGTTAGCTGTAGTTATATAATCGTCAGTTCCGTCAAAATTGAGGGCGCTGTTATTTTTACCCGTAACTCCGTTTCCCCAAGCGGTACTGGCTGTCGTACAGGTGCCTGCTGATGTCTGTGAACCAGCCCCAGATCCGTTCCATGTTCCTACCGTATTTCGCGTGGTTGCATCATTTAGAGTTGTACCGGTGCATTCATCGAATTTCCACCAGGCGATCGGACCGCCGCGGTTATAACTCCACCGTACCTGTGCCGGAGTGAGGGCATAATTGTAGACGCGAAGGCTGTCTATTAACCCGTTAAAGACGTTTCCCGCATCGGACTCGGCCCCAATTCGGAAGCTGAGCGCATTGCTTGGTGACCCGACGTTGGCAAGTGTACCGACGTTTACGGAGTCCTTATCATTGAGTCCGTCAACATATACTGTCGTGTTCGTGTCATTATCGTCGTCGTAGACAGCGACGACATGGTGCCAACCAGGACTGGTAAAAGAGGCCGCTCCGTCAACATGGATATCATTGGTCCCATCTGATACTTCAAAGTTGATATCCTCAGCTCCTACCGTGTTGGAGATATAAATCAGATATCCAACAGCGGTATTCGAGGTTGAGTTTTTCTTTGCAAACAACGTGTCCGATGTGACTGCACTCGTGCGATTAAACCAGGCTTCAATCGAAAAATCCTGGGCATTGGCAAAATCCAGTTGCGACTTATTTCCAATATCAAGGTATTGGCCACTGTCATTGTATGTGGTCGCCTTACCGATTTTGCCATTACCCCACGAAGCACCCCCGGTAAGTGTCGCGGTATTTCCATTTCCGGAAGTATCAAAGGCAGATGTGCTACTACCTTCCTGCATGAGCCATTCGCCAACCGGAGCTAAACAGGTATCTGTTGAACCGGGTACACAGTATGAACGAAGCGATGAGTTATCTGGTACTCCTCCGCTTGTCGTTGAAAGTGCACCCATGACTTGGCCTTTTCCTTGATTGTATTCGACTTTTACTTCATCCGCATTTAAGGCATAGCGGTAAATTTTTGATTCATCAATTTCTCCTAGTAATTCGTCAGCAGTATTGATGGTACAGTCTCCGTCCCCAAAACACATCGATACTGCATTCACGAGGGTGCCTGTGGCCGTGAGAGATGTCTTAGAACTAGCAAGCCGTCCGTCAATATATAGTTCGATTTTACTTGTACCGGTTTTTGTGGCAACAACGTGATGCCAAGTGGCATCATAATAATTGGTTGTAGAGGCAACGACGTCGTCAGGCGTTGTCCATGAAGTATCGTCATCTACTGCAAAGGTAATATACCCGGTACTCGCACCGAAATAGAGCCGGTATCCCTGAGCAGAAGCGTTCCGGGATTTACTGAAGATAAACTCCTGAGCAGAAGGAGTCCCGGCTGCTGCCGATTTCACCCAGGTGCTTATAGAAAAATTATCTGCTGCTGCCATATCAAAGTCACTGTCGTCTGCACGGGAGACTAACTGACCACCGTCAAACCCACGATATGCTTTTTCGAATTTACCACTATTCGTCCAACTGGCAACAGCCATGGTAAGATCATTATCATTGATTGATTTATCGTTTACGGTGGTTCCATATCCTTCGTCAAAACTCCACCATCCGGTAGCTGAACCAACGGGTGAGCCAACAGAGGGATGGCCGCCGTTCATGTCGGAGACGATTTGCTTTGGAGTGCGGGCGTAATTATATATTTTCATATCATCAAGGCTCCCAGTATAGTCCGAAGCTACGTAACTTACTCCGCCATTACCAAAGGCAATATCCCCGTTATTTGCAGTAGTCCCTGTAGTCGTGTCGGTAGCAGAACTGAATTTTACACCATCGATATATATAGTTATTGTATCTGAAAGAACATCTCTTACTCCGGTTGCATAATGCCATTTACCATCGTTGTATCCTGCTGCAGAACAGACGACGGGAAAATTTGTTCCGTCTCCGATTTCAAAGCAAACTTCTTCTGCACTATCGAGGTAAAGAATAAACGGATATAAAGATGCTTCAGCGTTTTTTGTTGCGAGAAATGCGTTTGCAACAAAGTTTGTAGTTGTTTTAAACCAGGTACTGACACTATATGAAGACGTAGTAGACCCAACATCTGTTGACGTCGATTCAAGAACTCTAACAACATCGTCTGTCCCATCAAAAATAAGACCCTTGCCATATTTTCCGCTAGTGAAAGCAGTATTACCGGTAAAAGCTGACGAGGTATTACTGTTCCCACTTGAGTCACTTATTGTTGTTCCTGAACCCTCATCTGCATTCCAATAACCCACTGGACCTGGTGCCCAATCGTATAATGAACTAATTTCCGATACAGAAAGGGCTCTGTTGTAGATACGAATGTCATCGAGCCGTCCGTTATGGGTGAGATCAACATTGGTATTTCTATTGCCAATCTTTGCTGTTTCTGTTGTAAAATTGGGGATTTGTGTTTGGACCGCTTCTGTCTCGAGGATACCATTAACATATACTTTAACCGTTTTGCCATCGATTGATGCGGCAACGTGATACCAGGTATTTGTGTTAATTGTTGTCGTACCGGTGACTGCCTGCAACCCATCCTTAATACTTAAACGAGCCTTATACCCGCTACTATCGGAGAGTTCT
Source organism: bacterium (assembly GCA_030855825.1). GTDB lineage: Bacteria > Patescibacteriota > Microgenomatia > JALYQM01 > JALYQM01 > JALYQM01. The sequence goes on along the minus strand of JALYQM010000017.1, from coordinate 33,255 downwards.
AACGAATACCCTGTATTTGTCGACATGCCTTTAGAGAAAATTGGACAATTGGTAAACTGACAGGCACCTGCTCGATATATCCACCCACTGATAGTAAATGTTGTTAATTCAAATGCGGTTTGATCCCCAAGATCAATCACGTCTGCATTTGGTCCCGCTCCACCATCGAAGCTTACCGAGGACGTACCGAATTTACCTCCTGTCCAGGTTGGACCATTTGTAAGAGTTCCGGTAAAATTGTTTCCGCTTGAGTCAGCTGTAGAGGTTCCTGTATTTTCGTCCATTTTCCAATAGCCAACCAGACCTGAGGAAAGGGTATCGATACCACCCCCCAAACCAAATGTGGTAGATGATTGGTCTAATCCGCCTTTGGCATTAAAATCTGCTTTTACCTGTGTGGCGCTTTTGGCATAGTTATATACTTTTATTTCATCAAGATACCCGTCCCACGGATTTGAACTTCCATTTGAATCAATTCCCACATAAAATGTTGGTGATGAGCCGGAGATTGAACCGATAGCAGTTAGGCTAGAATCCTGACCTGCTTGCTTACCGTCAACATATGTTGTTATTGAACTTGTCCCAGATTTAACACCTTCGAATAAATGCCATTTAGAATCGGTATAGGTTGTTGTCGAACACGCTTCATCATCAGGACTCCCGCTGGAATCAGTTGACCAGCTGCTGTCATCGTCGATACCCCAGCATACCACCCCTGTACTTTTCATATATACTTTATACCCACCGGTTGAGGTGTAGCGCGATAAAAGTGTATCCTGACCAGACGTAGTTGAGGGATGTCGAAACCATACAGATACAGTCATGTCGGTAGTGCTTGGATTTAATTCAGTATCACTAGCATATGATCTTGATATATAGTCAGATGATCCACTTAATTTTAGACATTTACCTATCGCGCATGCCCCCTCCTGCTGCCAGGATATTGTTGTCGCAATGGCCAAAGTAATTGAATTAAAATACAGATCGGTTGTGTCTGAATACATAAAATCAATTTTAGTGCTTCCTGAATTATTATATAGATAACTCCATTTAACGATCGCGATTGAATAAGTGCCTGTTGCTAGATTTGTTTCACCTAGCCAACTCGTTCCATTATATTTATCGTACTTGATGTCATCTAATTCATCTTCATAAAAAACGTAAATATCAGATCCAGAAATAGTAATAGAGGGTGCATTACCTGCGTTAGTGTTATTAAATGGTGTTTGCCAGGTCGTCCAGGCGTCGGCATCGTTATGCTTTACCAAAGTTATGTAATCTGTTGCAAGATCATCAAGATAGGCGACCCACGTATTTCCGCTTGCGTCTACGGCGATTGAACTGCCGGTATTACCAGATGTAATGTTTACCGAAGAGTCAATGTCATGGAGGGTAAAACTTGCTGCGTTATTTACGTTACCTACTGCGGCAGTCAGTTGAGCGCCTGTTACATTGATATATGCGATTTCAGGAATATCATCTTCATTTATGGCAAGGGTAGTGTTGAAGTTCTGAACTGTCTCGACGACCACTGGAGTCTTCCAGGTTCCACCAATACGGTTTGTGTATCGCACACTATGGTTAGATCCGTTATCTGTATACTTGTAAGTGATATGCGGAATGCTACTTGAATCTACTGCTATAGATTGGTCATAGGCAGTATATCCGAATGTAAATGTTGTTGCGAGCGCAGGGGTGCCGAATGTATTTGAACTCGTAGTGAAAAGTACATAACTTACATTGGTCCCTGAACCACCGTTACTTTCGTATGCTAAGTGAAGATTGTCACTTCCATCGACCGCAGCTGAGAGCTCGCCAACTATACAGGTCGGATTATTCACACTATCCTGTTCAGTCCAGGTTGTACCATCGCTTGATGACCATATCTCACAACTTCCACTGTCATTAATAAATGCATACAGTGTTCCTGAGCTTGTGCGGACGACCTGTCTGTAGGCTGTTTGAACTGCAGCATCTCCGGCATCGTCTATTTTCACTGCTGTACCAATGCTTGATGATTGGCTCGGCATGGAGCCATCATTATCATTTGAAGTGCTATCTTGAACCGAAGAACCATTTCCTTCATCAAATTTCCAGGCAAGTACAGGAGATGATCCTTTTTCTTCAACGGTGCGAGTTGTGATTGCAGGATCCCCTCCTGATGGAGTTAATGCGGTTATACCTGTTACACTTATACTTTTAGATGTGGCGCTTGGATTTCCATAATACACATACGCAGAGTTTGTGCCACTAATAATAGAGGGAAAGACAACTTCGTATGTCGTAGCTGCGTTATTACAGGTTCCCGTTAATTGGTAGCGTAATACTTTCCCATTTATGTCTGTAAATCGTGTATCGTCACAATCACTTTGCATTACTCCCGCCGCAATGAGCTCGGCGGTATCCAGACTGAACGTTACTGCAACATCAGTAGTAATTGCGGCATTATGAGTAAAAGTAAATATTTGTCGATATGCATAGGAATCATCAAACCATGCAGCGTCAGTGCTGGTAGGATTAAATAGTGTCCATGCAATTCCCGTAATGACGCTCAAGCAGACAACTCCAGCTAAAATGCGAAATCGTGATTTTTTATGGCCTGATCTTTTGAATAATTTCATCTGGACAGCTTGATACTACCTGTAGTAATACCATAGTAGCAGACCCGAATGAGAGTGGCAACGAGATTACTGCCCAAAGCGGAGGGCACTGTTTTCATTGTGAAGAGTTTTGATTTGTGTTGCGGTTAATGAGTAATTATATACTCGTACATCGTCAATTTGTCCGGTGAAGTAATCAGAGAGTGAATTTACACAGCCGCTGGTATCATTATCAGTACCGATAAGCAGCGGACATGTACTGAAACTCAAAGTGTCACTATCAGTACCAGTACTAGCAGATTTACCATTTATGGAGAGTGTTACTGTGCCACTTGAGCGGGTAAGGACAAGATGTGACCAGGTGTTCAAAGTGATTGCTTGATTTGACGTAAAAAGTGTTGCACTGTCAAGAACAATTTGTATCTGGTTGAATGTTGCAGTTTTTATAATACCTAGCTCGTTGCCTCCAGAGCCTGTGGATACCATAAGAACTTGGCCGAGACTTGATGATGTTGGATACACCCACGCAGAATAGGTGAAATCAACAGTCGGTAAATCAGTATCAACAGTAACATAATCATCGCTGCCGTCAAAACCTAATGATCCATTGAATTTCCCCGAAGTTCCGCGAGTTGTATCAGATCCGTCGCTCCACATTTCAGATGTTGTATTTGAGTTACATGTACCGACTGTTGAATTGGGCGCTGATCCCGGTGTAATGGTTCCATTGTTGCCATTGCCGGAAGAATCATTCGCTGTTGCCCCTGAACATTCATCAAATTTCCACCAACCTACAGGGCCACCTTGGTTGTAACTCCAATTGACTTGAGCTTGAGTGCGAGCGTAATTAAAAAATTGGATCTTATCCATACTCACATTGGCTGATGTCGAGTTGCCTCCATCATTGTTGTTAGCAAAGGTTAATTGGCTTGTTGAATTGAATATTCCCCCTAAGGTGTCTGTATCCACTTGCTTCACTCCATTGAGGTATTGCGAAACGGTGGTACCGTCATAAACTACCGTATAATAGTACCAAGTGCCAACGGTTAAACCGTTATCGCTTGTTGGACTAGCAGTCATTGCGATCCCGTCTGCACTAAACTCTGCTCTAATTTTATCGGATGAACTAGAAATGACAATTTGATATGCTCGCTGGTTACCCGTACCAAGCCATTTATCAACAACATGAAGAGAACTCGGTTCGCCTATTGCAGTGGTATTTAGTTTAATCCAGAATCCTATTGTTGCCGCGGTTGAGAGGTCGAGACTATTTGCATCGGGAACGTTTACTGCATCATCGACTCCATCGAATAATAATCCACTACCTACTTTGCCGGGAATCCAATTAGGTCCACCTGCCAAAGTACCAGTGTTATTGTTTCCCGTTGTATCGTTCGCAGTTGTCCCTGTTCGTTCATCGAATTTCCACTCTCCTACTGGTGCTGAACATGACGTTGCATCGCCTGGAATACAATATTCCCGAGCGGCGGAATTGTCTGCGGTGGTTCCATTTGACGCTGTAGATGTTGATCCGAGTGTTTGAGAAGATCCTTGATTATATTCTGCTTTGACTTCGTCAGCATTTAGCGCATAACGGTAGATTTTCACCTCATCGATACTCCCCTCAAACTCACTCGCGTTATCAACCGTGTCAAAATCTCCTATGACGAATGGGAGAGTATTGGCAAGTGTAGCAGTTGGAATACCGGAGGAATTTGATTCAAGATGCTTACCGTCTATATAAATACTCATTCTTCTTGTGCCTTCTTTAGTTCCGATAATATGATGCCAGTTACTGTCGCATTTACTGACGTTTGCTGAGTCACCGACTCTTTTATCCGGCCCCCATGTGGTGTCATCATCGACGGCAAAGGCAACATCACCGTCAGTGAATATCTGTATTGCATACCCTTGTGTAGTTGTATTTGCTTTTCCTAGAACATACCGCGTTCCACCTGGATTGCTTGTGCATTTGAGCCACAAACTTATACTGAAGTCCTCCGTTGAGAGAAAATCATATGCTTCTTCATCGTTTGCATCATCGGTTACCGTGACCCATTGCGAACCTGTACCAATCCAGGCTTTTCCAAACTTTGCAGCATTTGTCCATGTTGAGGTTGCCGTTGTAAGCGTTCCGTGGTTTCTATTAGGAGATTTATCGTAGGCCGTGGTGCCGTACCCTTCATCGAAACTCCAAAAACCGACAGCATTTCCTGGCGTTCCTACTCCGCCAACTGCTGGGGCTCCAGCGTTCATGTCTTGAATAATTTGTTTGGGTGTACGCATGTAATTATATATTTTCGCATTATCTATTGACCCATTGAAAAACTGCCCTAACGTATCGTTTGTACCAATGCGCAACTCGGTATCCTGAGCACATATTGTAATAGAAGCGTTTAATACTGGTATACCATCCAGGTATATTATAGCTGATGTCCCACTTTCGAACGACATGGCTACATGATGCCAAGCGTTATCCGCAATGTTGATACCAGTTGACCGCTCTCCTCCTCCACATTCATCGTAGGTAACAAGAACGTTATCATTGACAAGGATATTAAAAGCATTATTTTTTGTTATGATACCGCGATAACCACTTCCGGCACTGGATGTTTTTATCCATGCTTGTATGGTTCCATTCGTTATTTGCATTGGAGCATTATTGTTAGTGCTTACGTAGTTATTAGTTCCATTAAATAATCCTCCCGCTCCGAATTTTCCTACCCCCCACTGACTTCCCGTTGTTCCTTGCCATGTACCGGTATTTGCATTTCCTGAAATGTCATTAACTGTAGTTCCTGTTCGTTCGTTAAAATTCCATTCACCGAGAGGTCCTGGTGCCCAGTCGTAGAGTGTGGCAACCTCGCTTCCTGAGAGAGCTCGGTTGTAGATCCGCATGTCATCAAGGGTGCCGTTGGCATTTGATCCGAGCGAGATGTCGCTGGAGTTGTAAGTTATCGTTCCTGCAATAGAAACCGTATCTGTCTGTAGTACCCCATCTATATACATCTTCATCACCGAACCATCATATGTTCCCACAACATGATGCCATGTGCCATCATCTAACGTACTATTTGATACCACATCATATTCAGTACTATTGATTCCTAGGTTAAATTCCATCACACTTCCATTTGTCATATATAGGTCATATCCAACATTACCAGTAGCGCCTTTATTTATAAAGCTCTCAATAGTTGTTGAGGACGGGACCTTAAACCATGTAGATAGGGTAATTGCATTTGCCGGTGATAATGCAGTTGTGGTCGTTACCGTTACGACATCATTGGTGTTATCAAAAACACCGCCATTACCAAACTTTCCTGCTCCCGGGCTTGGAGCTGAACCGTTTGGACATGCATTGCCATGATGTCCATTCCCTGACGAGTCTAGCACTGGTGTCCCTGAGCACGTTCCTGCCCAGCTTGTTTCATCCATTTTCCAGTAGCCCAAAAGGCCTTGAGATAAACTAGTTGTTTGATCTCCTGCTCCAAATGATGCAGCCGTGCCATCGAGTGATCCTTTACTGGCGTAATCACTTTTGACCTGTGCTGCTGTTTTGGCGAAATCGAAATACTTTACTTCATCAATAAAGCCGTCCCAGGGATTTGATGTTGCGTCGGAGTCTATACCGACAAATACTGTTGCGGAGGAACCAGAAAGTGTTCCTGTTGCAGAAAGCGTGGCATCTTGTCCTGCCTGCTGCCCGTCTATATACAAAGTAATCGAGGAGGTCCCCGATTTTACCCCTTCTATAAAATGCCATTTGGAGTCGGCAAAAGACGTGGTGCTGCACGCTGAATCTTCTGGAAATGTAGTTACATCGTCGTCAATACCGAAACAAATAAAACCAGAGCTATTCATGTATAATTTATACCCAATTCCGTTTACCGCGCCGTTGGATCTGGCAATTATTGTGTCTGTTCCAGTTATTGCAGTTGGGTGTCGAATCCATGCTGAAACAGAAAAGCCTACTGTACCTGGTAGGAGTTCAGTATCATTACTGTATGTTCGAGAAAGATAATCATTTGATCCGTCGAATTTTAAGCATTTACCGTTAATACATTGATCTTCAGTCTGCCACGTCGGAGCTGCTGTCGATGCTCCAAGGGTTCCGACATTACTATTAGCTGAAGAGTCGTTCGCTGTAGTGTTGGTGCCTTCATCAAATTTCCAATAAAGTACTGGCGAGTTTTTTGATTCGACTTTTGATTGACTGAAAAAAGTAGCAGGAGCAGACTGATTGTTATACTCCGTTGCAATCCAACCGTCTGATCGGGCGGTATCTGAAATTTTCGCCTCATCCATTAATCCATCGATCCAATCATTATTTCCTGTGTAACATCCCATGTAAAGGGTGGTTTGTGAAATTGCATTACCATTACTTCCCGTACTTCCGCTTTGTGCTCCATTGATATACACCTTTACTGATGAGCCTGATCGTGTCGCTACGAGATATTTCCAACTCCCGGTTGAAACTACACCTGTTGCCGATGCAGCACTACCACCCGAACCGAATGCAGCTGTATAACTACCATCAGATAACAAATATAATTCTAACTCCATTGCTCCTGATGCATTAAATGGATCATCGAATGTTTGTAAGGTATCCAGTTTAACCCATATTCCATACGTAAAATCTCCCGTTGGAAGGCCGGTAGTTGCCGAACTTATGCAGGCATCTGTTCCATTCCAATCCTGAGCGCCGCCAATTAAGCCATTGGGGGCAGGATTTGGTTGGGTGGCTGAAACTTTGGTGCCGTTTACTGCACCGGTAGAATCGGTTGTTGTTGTTCCTGAAGTTTCGTTTAGGTGGTACACACGTTTGTAACTTGTATCCCATACGTTAGTTACATCCTGTTGAGATGCTGCACCGGAATTTCCCCAATAGATATATATTTTAGTATCTATGGACGCGGAAAGTGTTGGGATTTTTACCCAGGCTACTAGTGTTCCTGTTGATTGAGTAAAAGACTCAATCTCGTGAGAGAGCTTGGTTGTACCATCGGATGAAGTGAATAGAATATCGTTACCTGTTGAGAGCGCCGCATTAAGATTGGAATCAGTTAATGAAACTAATACCGGAAAATTGGTTAGATCTGCACCGCCAGAAACTTTGGTGTAATCAATTGTTAATTGTTTGCGGTAATTCCATGTCGTGTTATACCATGCCGCAGAAGTGTCGGTTGGGTTAAATAATAACCATCCTATTCCTGCTGCGAAAGCGAGACAGATCATCGCTGCAAACATACGAAATCTGGATTTTTTTCCTGATGTTTTTCTAAATAATTTCATGGGCAGATTACTACTATTTCTAGTTGCTATCATAGTAGCAAAGTGACGGTATCTTTCCAAGCAGTATGGTATTGAAATTCAATTAATTTTTCATTTTCAGGGATCTCAAAAATTACTTTGCCTTTATTTATTGAATTATCCTCAAGCTCAATATCCAAACTGGAAGTTCCGTCAGATATCGGGAGAACGTGATACGAATTAGTTTCTGTTTTTAGTATCATCTCTTTTTTGGTATTAACATCTGAATCAACTTCAGTATGATTTTCGATGGTTAATGAGAGAATGTATAAAACATGGTTATCTTCTGCTTTATAATCAGCATATGCTGTGGCTTTTTCTATTTTGTCCAACGAAACACCGTATCCACTATTTTCATATGAGGATATTGGTTTAGTCTCTGCTTGTGCGATGGTACCCATTGTTGGCGAATTGGTTTGCGTAATGTTAGTGCAAGCGCCCAGGCTAATCACTACTGCACATACTAGAATTTGTTTAGTTAATTGCATGCTGAAGTTCCTTTATCTATAAATCCGGCACTTCCGGTTACCGGTAAGAATTCCCAATCATAACTAGTGGGATGAAGCGCCATCTTTAATACTCCAAAATGAGTATTGTCCCTTATCTCGCTATTCTTGATTGGTGTCGCGGTCCACCAACCAGTAAAGTTTTTACCTCCAGTGCCGACTACAAATTCTCTTATACCCGTTGGAACAGAATTACTTTGTCCATCTTGCGGGGCGAATCGTTCGTAATTGTGACTGTGTCCGTTTAATATTACATCTGCTTTATTTGCATGCAATACGTTCCAGAAAGGAATGTATTGACTAATAAGTGGGATATTATTTCCATCATGACCTGATGAGTATCTCGGATGGTGCCAATAGGCTAGCGTACATTTATTCGGATGGGTTTTTAGATCGTTTTCTAGCCAGGCATATTGTGGAGATTGTGCGTTGCACCCTCCAGCTGCCGCGCAGTTGCTGTTAAGGGAAATCATATGCCATGTCCCGATATCATAACTATAATATCCTTTCTGAGGATCGAGTTTGGATTTTACCGTTTGATTTCCATTCGTCGCGTAATATTGAAAATATCCTGAAGCACCAGGAGTTCCATATTCATGATTACCGGGCGCAGGATAGGTTATATTATTGAAGCGCCCCCACGACGGTAAAAAACTTGCATTAAATAAAGATAGTGAACCATTTTCATATTGAATATCTCCCAGTAACAGGACTGCAGATGGTTTAAGTTGATTAAATATTAAATTGGAAGTTAAATATGCTGCTCCACATGAGGCAGGAGTACATACTGCTGGTACTAAATCTCCAGCTGCGGCGATGATTGGATCGGAAGAACCTGATGAAGGTCGTGGGGTTGGTGACGCAGTTGGTAGCGATGTATCAATTGGTGTAGCAGACGTTGTAGGAATAGGAGTTACCTGTAGTATTGGCTTTAACATTACTATGTACATAGAGTATGCAACATTGTTGGGAGTAGAAGCTGCACTAAATGTGACGTGACCAGTGGAGGGACCACCGCTCCGTATCCAAATATCATACACCCCTAGTAACCCATCATTATTTTTCCTCAGAAGGTAGGTATTTAAATTAGTTCCGGTAAATTCGTTCGGAGTTATTTTAGTGTATTCATTGGTGATCCAGGCGGGTAAGGGTGCAGTTACCGAGGGAATTTTGCGGGTAAGAAGATAGATTGTTGACGGAGCGGTGATATCCACCGACCAGGTGAGATTCAGATCTTCTTTTATCCCAACATTTGGGGTTTGAATATAGCTAGAATTGCTCTGGCCGACTGGAATGTTAAAAAAAGTATACCGACTATCGTTTTGATATATCTGTGCGTTAACCACAGCGCAGTTTTTCGAAAATGTATATCCAGATGGCTGATTCACTGTATAAAAAGAAGAGCTTAAACATTGCTGTGCATATTCACTTTGAGGAAGTCGTACCTGCTGTAATCCTAATGAACGCCCTAGTAATGGTATCCCGAGAACAAATGCAATTATTATTGTGCCGAGAACTAGCAGATAGAAAGATTTGTTTTTGTTCATACTTATTACGGTGCTCCGATTGCCCCGATTATTTGTGCGCTTGGTGTTGCCTGTTGTGCGGACTTTGTTGCTTCTTTCATTAATTTATCTACGCCTTCCTGAACGAGCGGATCGACAGATGGGGCCGGAGTTGCGTCTGATGATTTACTAATTTTTGGCTCATTTACAGCAATGGCAATCCAGTTGAATGATACTTCTTCCAACTGAGGCGCATCGAGCTTGATTTTAAACCCTTTCTTTGTTTTCTCAGTTACATAAAAGGTCTTTAAGAATGCAGATGCTGTTGCTTCGCCTTCATGAACCATAGTTGTCGTAACGAGGGGAATTGAATCGTATTCTTTATCAAAATTGATGGTAACTGTGTCGCTATCTTTCTCGATGATTGCGATGCCAGCCGTATCTTTGTTGAAGGCGACCTGATCTTCAAAGGATACTTTTCCTTTGAAGATTACACTTGAGAAGAAACTTGCAACTTTATTGAAAATTGTTTCTTCTTCAAAGGTTGCTTTACCTTTAATAAATGTTTGACCAAATATTTGTAAATCGCCTTGAAGATCTACGCTTCCATAGGCGATTAATTTTTTCTTAATTGTTAGTGTATCTGCAGCTGCCTCAAGATGATACGCGGTGTTGAGAAGTGATTTAACATCTTCCTGGGTAAACTGACCATCTGCGGCTATAGCCTGCTGCTCTTGAGTATGCTTTGTCTGGTTAATTAGGTCGAGTAGATTTTGACCATCTAGGTTGATCTTTTTTGCGTCGATAAATCCTGTTGAGAGGTTAGCAACTGATGCGTCGGAAAAAAGCCCAATCCGTGAGACTAGGCTGCCCATAGCGTTAGTTAGCGCGAAACCATCAGCAGTTGTGTTTGGAGTAATATTTACTCCTGAGAGTGAGGCAAGGTACGCATCCGGATCGTACCAAGAGATATTTACGAATAGTATGACTTCACCTGTTCCAGTGCCGGAAAATGCAGTGAGAGCTTTTCCTATTGTTGGTCCGGCAACGGTAGCTTTTGTTGCAACACCTGCCGTGTTTGAAGTGGTGAGGTAATCTCCTTTTTCAATTGGACCATTGGCTGCAGATACTTTAACTGGAACTCGTCCAGCGAGAGCTACGGCGTAGGCTTTACCTTGTACCGGTTCCCCCAAAGTAATACCTGGTTTTGTTGTGACAACACCCATCATGCTTGGTTCACGAGCAATTGAACTCTTTTTTACAAAAGCTTCGTTTGGATCAGATTTGTCTATTGAAACTACGTCGCCTGCAGCGAGTGCTTCGTTGCTTGCAAACCATTCTGCTAAGTCGGCACCTGTTTGGGTATCTGTATCATCGACCCATGAGACGAGATTCCAATCGACTCCATCATACATCCAGGTGACCATATCTCCTGCTCCGCAGGTCATATCACCAGCTCCGCCATTTAATCCGGATGCGGTAACATCAAAAATAACTGCAGTATTACACTCTATAAAGATGAGATGACCGTCTTTAAGAGTTCCCGTTGTGCCGGCGTCAAAATCTGTAATGGTGGCAGTGCCTGTGGTAATAAAATGTGATCCGGCGGACACATCAGGCGTGGTATCTGCTGCAGTAAAGGCAATTTGTGATCCGAAGTTTGTCGCATTAAGAAGATCAATAGAGCCCGTTGCCCCCGTATCTAATACAATGCTTCCGCTATTAAACGTGGTGAGATTAATATCGTTGCTTTCGAATGACTCCCCTGCCTCGATATATAACGGCGCATTGGATTTGATATATGATGCAGTCTGATTTGTGAATGCTAAATCGTAGGCAATGCCGACATCTCCTGCTGCGGTGAACTGATGAGGTAAAGCTGAAGTGATTTGGGTTTCAGAGACAGCAAATACTGACGATCCGCTGTCTTTAATGTTGAATAAGTTGCCTACATTTCCAAATGAGCCTAAACTCAGAGATAATAAATCTCCCGTTGATGTTGTTGCTGATGCCGGAGTCCAATCGAGGCCAAGTAATCCGCCAGAGGTTAATGCGATAGATGACGATGTAAGCTGCGATAATGTTCCGGAAGTGAGCGATGATGAAGCGAGATACATACCTGTTCCTGTTGTTAATGAGTTTGCGTTAAAGGCAAATGCCGATGATGTTGTAGTACCGGTTGTTTGTGCACTGGTAACGGTATTAATATTAGCAGTTTGCGTCACACTATTGCTTCCAAATGCTAGGGTTGGATCGGTACCTGAGGTGTTGAAGGTCCATGTCATATCTGAGCCTGAGCCAAAGGTTGTTGTTCCCATTTCGGTGGTGTCTAAGTTCAGTGTTAATGTATCTGTTGCAGACGCGACGGTATCTATTCCGTTGGTTCCTCCGGCAATTGTTAAGGTATTTGTATCTGATATGGTTTGGGATGTACCTGAATCGCCGGCTGCAGTAAAGCTGGTCATGCCACTTGATGCAGTGGCCGCCCAGGACAATACTCCTGAACCGTTGTTGGATAAAACATATCCTGAGGCAGCAGCCTGTGCTGATGGCCAGGTGTATGAGACACCATTAATATTTGTTCCACCAGGTGCATCAATTACTAACTGCCCGCTGTTAAACGTGCGTAGTGTGAGGTCGTTGCTTTCAAATGATTCTCCTGCTTCCAAATACATAGGCGCATTGGAGCGAATGTATGAGGCTGTTTGGTTGGTCATTGCGATATTGTTGGCGAATGAAACGTCACCTGGTGCTGTGAATGATGTAGGTAAGTTGGCGGTAATGGCAGTTTCTGAAACGCTGAAAACAGAAGAACCACTATCCTTAATGTTGAAGATATTGCCAAGATTACCATTTGTTCCGATATTTAAAGAGAGTAGATCTCCTGTTCCCGTTGTTGCTGAGCCAGGAGACCAATCAAGGGCCATTAATCCACCGGAGGTCACTGCTGTTGAAGTTGAATTTATCGAAGCCAGCGTTCCCGAAGTTAAAGACGATGATGTAAGATTGAGTCCTGTGCCAGAAGTTAAGGCATTTGCATTAAACGCGAAAGCTGATGCAGTTGTCGTCCCTGATACTACCGAGGAGGTAAAACTTTGTGCTCCTGTACCTGATGTAAAATTTAATGCTGTTGTTGAAGCGCTGCTTCCCAAGTTAATAGTGTCTGCACCTGTGCCACCTGTTCCAATATTAATGGTATCTGCTGCCGTTGCGCCTGTTCCGGCGATGTTAATGGTGTGAGTTCCTGATCCTGAACCAAGATTTATTGCGGTATATGCGCCAGTGCCATTGCCTAGGTTTAAGGCTGTTGTTGCGGCCCCACCCATTGATAGCGTTGTAGCGGTTGTATTAAATAATGTTGCAGTAGTTTGGTTTGTTGTTATGTCTCCCCCGTTTATGGCGACGTCACCAGAGAATGTGGAGTTGGCTGCAGTGAATGTAAACGCATCGCTTGCAAAGGCGATTGATGGATCGGTTGCGCCTGCATCAAAGGTCCAGGTTGTTCCAGAGCCGGACCCGAATGTTGTTGTTCCAATTTCTGTTGTATCTAGATTGAGAGTCAATGTGTCTGTTGCTGATGCTACCGTATCTAGGCCGTTTATTCCACCAACTATGGATAATGTGTTCCCGTCACTTATTGTCTGTGATGTTCCACTGTCCCCTGCTGCTGTAAAAGAGGACATAGTGCCGGTACCAACAGTACAGGTAATAATATTATTTGAAGCGTCTAAACAAATCCCTGAAGAGGCAGTGCCCGTTGCAAGCCCGGCTAAATTTAAGAAGCTTCCGCCGGCATTATTAAGAGTTAAATTAATATCGTTGGTTGATCCAGGAGTTAAAGCAATAATCCCTGAAGAAGTTATCCCAGTTAATCCTGAAAATATTCCTGCGGTAGATACATCCCATGAGGTTGTGTCGATGGCTACTGTGGAGGAATTATTACCCAAGGTTGTTGCTCCGGTTGAGGATAGTGTTGTGAATGCTCCTGTCCCTGGTGTTGTTGCGCCAATCGATGCAAAGTTCGCAGCTCCGGCGCCGGTAATATTCCAACTCGCGTCATTTAGGGCCAGATCGGTACCCGTTGTTCTTCCAATAGTTATCGTCCCTGTTGAGGTACCCGTTCCAATATTTGTTGCAAGAGAACCGGAACCATTGATAGTCGTCGCGCCGAGAATACTGGTTGTGCCGGCTAAGCTCAGTGTATCTAGTGCACTTCCAATACCAATGGTATCTGCAACTGTGTTATTTGTTCCAATATTAATTCCATTTCCCCCTGCACCCGTTCCAATATTGATTGCTGTATATGCACCTGCACCTGTTCCAAGATTTAAAGCAGTTGTAGCAGCGCCTCCCAAGCTTAGATTGGTGACTATTGTGTTAAATAAAGTTCCCGTGGTTGAAGAGCTGCTGAGCAAGTTCGCATTATCTGTACGTATGTCTCCCGAAAATGTAGTGGTACCTGCCGAAATATTTATCGCGTTACTACTGAAAGTGAATGCAGGATCAGTTACTCCGGCATCAAAGGTCCAGGTTGTTCCTGATCCTGAGCCAAAGGTTGTGGTACCAATTTCGGTTGTATCTAAATTTAAAGTAAGAGTATCTGTTGCTGCTGCTACCGTATCTAGGCCGTTTATTCCACCAATTATGGATAATGTGTTCCCGTCACTTATTGTCTGTGATGTTCCACTGTCCCCTGCTGCAGTAAAAGAGGACATTGTTCCGCCGCCATAGGTACAGGTGATTAATAAATTACTGCCATTTAAACATAAACCACTTGATGCTGTACCGGTAGTTATTCCTGAGAAAGTAATAGCGCCATTTGCTGTGATCGCGCCAATGTTGGTGAGATTTCCTACTGTTCCTGCATCAGTTAAGGTAAAGATATTATTAGTACCATCATAAATATTGAAGCTTCCGCCATTATTTATTTGACCGGTATAATTTCCTGTTACGGTAAATCCACTTGCAGTATATGTTCCTCCGGTAAGGGATCCTCCTGATAATGATCCCCCTGATAACGTCGCTCCATTGATTGTTCCGAAGCCGGATATTGTCGGCGATGCTGATCCGATCAGATTTCCAGTTAAGGTTGTTGTTCCCGTAACTGCAAGATTACCGGCCATACTGACATCACCTGATGAATTTACCCGGAGATATTTTGTCGTCGCTCCGTTGTCCATAACATTGAAGATATCTACCGATCCGGAAGTTGCCTGAAGAATTGACAGTCCCGTTGCTGTTGCCACTGTTGGGGTAATTGTTTGCGTTGCTGCAGGATTGGTCACTAAACAAGTTGAACAGGACGAGATAACCGTTGCCCAGGAAGGAACACCACCGGACACGGTTAACACAGTGCCTGCTCCACCAGCTGCTAATTTAGAAAGTGTATTTGTCGCAGATGCGTATAAAATGTCACCTGTTGTGTATGTCGACTGCGCAGTTCCTCCATTAGTTGCACCTAATGTTCCTGTTACATCTGTTGAGAGCGATAGGGCTGAATAGGTTGGCGTAGCACCTCCATGTAAAACTTGAGTTGATGTGCCTGCCCCGGACTGGGATACGACACCCGATCCATTCGTATAGAGCAATCCGCCGTTTGTCGTAAATGACGATAACGTGATTGCTCCACTTGCAGTAATCGCGCCAATATTGGTTAGATTTCCTACCGTTCCTCCATCGGTGATGGTGAAAAGATTATTGCTTCCGTCATATATATTGAAATTCCCGCCGTTATTTATTGTTGCGGTGTAATTGCCTCCAACGCTTAAACCCGTTGCCGTATATGTTCCACCTGAAAGAGTTCCGCCAGATAACGTTCCTCCTGAGATGGTTGCACCATTAATAGTGCCTAATCCAGAGAGCGTCGGTGATCCTGACCCGGTAATATTTCCTGTTAAAGTATGGGCTCCAATATTTGCGGCGGATAAGGTATTTACTGTCAACGTACCTGTTGTTCCACTATCTGCAAGGGTAAGTAATGTGTTTGTTCCGTCATTAATTGTTAGCGTATTACCATTGCCGATTGTAATAGTTGGGGATGTAGCTGAAAAGTTAATATCATTTCCAAAGCCAATTACTGTGCCGTCATCGGTTATTGACGAATCACCAAGTGTTTGTGCTGCTGTAAATTTAGGAATGGTATTCGTTGTGCCTCCTGGTGTTGTGACTCCGCTCCCTGCACCTGCGCAGTTGCCAGAAGTTAGACAGATCGTTCCGGCAGAATCCGGGAACGTGTACGTTCTGTTGGCAGTTAAATCTGCCGTGGTAATAGTTGCAGTTCGCTCTGTCCCTGCTGCTGCTCCTGGAGATAAGAGAAAGCCGTGGAATGCTCCTGATGGCGTTACCGCAAGTGTGCCTTCAGTGCTTACATTCCCCGAACTATTAATTTGCAAATATTTTGTAGTACCAGCATTATTTGTAACATTGAAAATATCTACTGAACCTCCGCTGGCTTGTGCTATCGAAATGCCTGTTGCGGTGCCAACGGTTGGTGTTATTGTTTGTGTTGCTGAAGGATCTGAAATTACACAGTTTCCACAAATACCTCCGCCGCCAGTAATGGAAGCCCAGGATGGAACTCCTCCGGCAACCGTTAACACCGTTCCTGTTCCACCAATTCCCAGCTTAGACAGGGTGTTCGTTGCTGATGAATAGAGAATATCTCCTGTGGTATAGGTGGATTGGCCAGTACCGCCATTTGTGGCAGCTAATGTTCCTGTTACATCTGCTGTCAATGATAACGCTGAATACGTTGGTGTTGTACCTCCATGTAATACTTGTGTCGATGTACCTGCTCCCGATTGGGATACTACACCCGAGCCATTGGTATAGAGTAATCCTCCATTTGTGGTAAACGACGAAAGGGTTATCGTTCCTGATGACGTAATCCCTGTTAGCCCACTTATTGTTCCCCCCGCTACGATTGAGCCGATATTTGAAATGTTACCTGTTGTACCACCGTCCGTTAAGGTAAAGATATTTTGAGTACCGTCATTAATATTAAATACACTAGTGTTTCCAATTTGAGCAGTATAATTCCCGGTTACCACTGATCCTGTTGAGGTATATGTTCCACCCGTAAGAGATCCGCCACTGAGTGATCCTCCGGAAAGAGTAGCACCATTGATGGTTCCAAATCCAGAAAGTGTTGGTGAACCGGATCCGATTAAATTGCCTGTTAACGTAGTCGTTCCTGTTACAGAAAGATTTCCGGCCATACTTACATTACCTGATGAGTTAACCTGAAGATATTTTGTTGAGCCAGCGTTGTTCGTTACATTGAAAATATCTACTGATCCACCCGATGCTTGGGCAATTGAAATACCTGTAGCTGTTGCTACGGTTGGGGTAATGGTTTGTGTTACTGAAGGATCCTTAATTACACAGGTTGGACAAATGCCGGGAACAGATTGCCAGCTTGGTATTCCACCTGAAACTGTTAATACGTTTCCTGATCCACCTACCCCCAATTTTGATAATGTGTTTGTTGCTGATGCATACAGTATATCTCCTGTTGTGTACGTGGATTGATTGGTACCACCTTTTGTTTCAGGCAAGACACCAGTGACTTCTGTTGATGCGCCTGCTAAGTTTAATGCGGATGAAGAAAGCACCCCCGAACTATTTGAATGGACAATGCCCGTCGAAAGTCCCGAGAGAGTAATTGTCCCCGACGAGGTTATACCGGTTGCGGCAGTTATTGTTCCTGATGAGTTTACTGCGAAGGTACCACCGTTTACAGATAGTGCATTTGCTGCGACTGTTCCTGAAGCGGTGATCGCGCCGATATTTGTGATATTTCCAACTGTACCTGCATCAGTTATCGTGAATATATTCTGAGTTCCATCGTACACATTAAACGTGCCGCCGTTATTTATTTGCGTTGTGTAGTTGCCTATTACTGTTGCGCCACTTGAAGTGTACGTACCACCTGTTAAAGATCCACCACTTAGTGAGCCTCCTGAAATACTAGCACCATTAATTGTGCCAAATCCTGAAAGAGTTGGTGATCCTGAACCAATAAGATTTCCACTAAAGGTACTTGTTCCTGTAACGGCTACATTTGAAGCGATACTTACATCACCGGTTGAGTTAACCCGAAGATATTTGGTCGAACCAGCGTTATTCGTTACATTGAAAATATCTACTGAGCCACCCGATGCTTGCGCAACTGAAATACCTGTAGCTGTTGCTACGGTTGGGGTAATGGTTTGTGTTGCTCCCGGATCTGTAACGACACAATTTCCACAAATACCACCACTGCCAGTGATAGCGGCCCATGATGGAACTCCACCAGCAACGGTTAATACCGTGCCTGATCCTCCCACTGCTAACTTAGATAAGGTATTTGATGCAGATGCGTATAGAATGTCTCCAGTGGTATATGTCGACTGCGCTGTTCCGCCGTTGGTCGCAGGAAGCGCGCCGGTAACATAGGATGATCCACCAGCTAAATTTAAGGCTGACGACGACAATACTCCGGAACCGTTTGACTGAACCACACCGGTCGAAAGCCCGGAAAGAGTTATCGTTCCCGAAGAGGTGATTCCGGTTGCTCCTGTGATAGCTCCTGTACTGGTTATCCCGCCCGAGTTATTATTTAATCCGCCAGTCAAGGATAAGCCGTTCGAGAAGACCCAAGCTCCGCTAATTGTTTCTCCGACATTTTTTCGGGTGATGTTTGAGTTAGTGTAATCTATGGCTAGGTTTATTTCGCCTGATGGAGATTCTGTGAGTGCGAAATCTGCCCCAAGAAAGTCTAATGTTCCTGCTGATCCGCTTACTACCACGTCGTTTTCTTCAACATTAATAATTCCAACTCCGCCGGCGCCGGCATCTGTTGAACATTCCCACATACTTAAGCCATCATTCCATTTCAGTAATTCTCCCGTTGCACAGCCTTTGAGCAATGTTAATCCAGAGCTTGATACTTCCAACCCAGAATTTGATGATGTTGAGCCAGTTCCCCCAGATGAGGTTAATGCAATACCAAGGCTATTTGATGTAACTGCGAGTCCATTGCCTGACAGGTCGGTGATGGTGTCACCATTAAAAATGATATTACCGCCTATGGTAAGATTGGAACTTAAGTTTGCCGCACCAACAACATGTAATTTACTTGTGGGCGAAGCAGTCCCGATACCAACGTTATCTGATATGGTAGTTAAATGAACGCTGGTTCCGGTGCTTGTCCATCCAGAATTTGAAACAGCTGCTCCCGTTATTGTCAATTTTTTAGTTGTCGCGTCTGTTGCAAGTGTAATTCCACTTCCTGCTGCAAAGGTAAATGAATCGTTTTCACCATCCGCTGTCACGGTAGACTGTCCACTCACGACGAAATTCTTGAATGTATCCACACTGACATCGGGAACTTCTGCACTTATTTTCAACCCATCGATTGTGATATTATCTCCTTCTTCAAGCTGAAGAGCTCCAGTCTGCCCTTGCAAAGAGAGCACACCGGTATTAGAGATCGTTGGAATTGTCCCGGTAGAAACCGAAACACCAGAACCTGCCGAGAGTTGGGTAATTAAATTTCCGCCAGTAACGACCGCAGTACCGAAATTTATTCGCTGTCCCCGGACTGTTAAATCCTGCTCAACAGCCAAGTTTCCCGATACGGTTGCGTCTTTTTCGAGAGTAGTGTTTCCGCCAACCGTTAAATTGCCCCCAATGTTTACATAATCGTTAAAGAAAGATGGCAGATTAAAATTAATTTGTTCCAATCCACGATAAAATTCATCTTCCAATCCAAGAACTGATGGACCAGATGCTATTTTTTTATCTTTTGCATTATTTAATTGCGGAATTAGTTTCTCAAATGATGAACTGATGTATGTTCCGATAGCTTTTGTTAACCCAAGTTGACGAATTCCAAGAACAGTTAGTGTTACTAAGACTATGCCAAACGCGAGCAGTGACGTTGTTTTTTTTGTCATACAATATAATTACCGCGCCCACAGAAGTGTGCGTAGTATAAGAATGACAGGTTGTGTTGGAAAATGCAAGAATTTTCTGACTGTTTTTGAAGATTTCTTAAATAATAATACCTTTGTTCTCAGGGTGCGTCAATTCATTAAAATAAAAACCTTTTCTTGATATTTACATCACATACTTTATCATGGTTATATGGTTTCTTGCATACCTTTAGGACGTCGTGCTTTTCAGCTTATCATAATAGGCGTCCTAATTTTTATTTTTGGAAGTACTCAGGTTCAGGCGGCTGATGTCGATTTAGGCTTTGCGACGTATGTCGAAATGAAGGATACGAATATTGAAGACGGCAGCATAATAATTACAACACAGGACGGATTATATTTGTCGCGGTATCCGTATGACAATACGTTAAGCGGTGTGGCAGTGCTAAAGCCTGCGATTGTATTAGGGCTTAAACGAGCAAATAACTTTCCATTAAGTACGAAAGGGACCACTCCGATCCGGGTAAGTACGGTAGGAGGGAAAATTAAAAAAGGTGATTCGCTTACCTCTTCAATTATTCCCGGCGTTGCAATGCTTGCATCAAAAAGCGGTATGGTTGTTGGTACGGCGCTTGCTGATTACCAGATTGATGATACGAAAGCGATTGGTAAAATCCCCGTACTGATTGATATACATTACAATGAATTTGGAGTGACTAGTTCAGAGTATTTGACCCGGGCAAGTGTTATTTCACTTCGTTTTATTTTAGGCGCAATCGTTGCACTGGTTACGACGATTCTCTGTTTTGTTTTCTTTAGCAAATATACCAGTCGTGGTATTGAAGCTATGGGGAGAAATCCGCTTGCTGCAGGTGCCATCAAACGGAATATGTATATACAAGGTGGATTATTCCTTGTTCTCGTAATTGCAGGTTATACCATTGCGTTTTTTCTGATACGATTTTAGTACTTAGAAGGAGTGTATGAATTTAGAAATCTATATCTTTATATTACTGGGCATAAATGTACTGCTCATGGCGTACATTTTTTATGATCGTTTTATCTTATTGAGAAAGCACAGTAAAGAGATTGCGGAGAATGTATTTGAGAAAGGTTTGCAACAATCGCTTGAGCAATTTGACGCTGTGATGAGCAAATTTAAATCCGAGGTTACCGATACTATTACAAAAAGCCGTTCGACTTCAGACACTATTGCACACGAATTAGAGCAGGACTTACAAGCGATTCATACACAGGAGATTCAAAAGGTCCAGGAATTTTCACAAGAATTGTATCGAATACTCCTAGATACGACTGAATTAATTAAAGCTGAAATGCAGCAATATATTCAACGAAATAAAGAAGATATAACCTCTTGGAGCGAGCTGTATAAAAAAGCGATGAAGGAATCCTCAGAGCAAATGCTTGCTTCTGAGCGAGACTTGCTTACACAATACATCGAAGATGAACGAATTAATACCCGAGTTATGTTAAAAGAGATGGTTATGCGAGATATTGACACGCTCTGCCGCGATGTTATTAAGAATGGCATTACGATTCAGGATCAGGAAATTCTTGTGTTAAATGCAATTAATCTTTACCTTAAAGATTCACGATCATGACGGAAAACACTTTTGTCGCTCTCTGCCAACTGATTGGAACTAAAGATCGAATGATCTCGTTTATAACGTCCCTTGATGAGATTATTATTAATCAGTCGCAATCCCCTATTCTTGCGCTTGGGGATGACTTATTTACCCACGATGAATTTGTCTTTATTAAGAACTTGGTGAAAGACTACAATGATCTTAAAGCGCTACGCAAGCAAGTGTTTGAGGTACCAGTTTTTTCGTTACAGATTCCAATAATTCCGACAAACCAATTTACAAAAAAAATACTTTCTCAACTACAGGCAAAAATTGCGGAACCATTTTTCCTTTCAATTACTACAAATCCGGGAATTATAGGCGGGTGTATTATTGAATACCGGGGAATGTATACCGATAATTCATTAAAACGATCGATCAATCAATGGCAAAAAGGAGTTCAACGTAATGGAAGATGAGCGGGATTTTTCTTACTTCGCGGCAGAACATGGTGAGACCGGATATGTGACTGAAATTTTGTACCCTATCGTGTCTGTAGTGGGGATTCCAACGGTACGATTAAATGAACTTGTTATATTTGAAAATGGTGAAATGGGCCAGGTGTTTGCACTCCGTGAAGATACAGTGCAAGTTGGTCTATTAGCCCGACATCCTGTTCCACCTGCAACACGGGTTGCACGCACCGGGCAAATGGTTTCATTTACTGCCTATCCCGAACTTGGGGGAAAGATTATTGATCCTCTTGGAAATATAGTTCTAGGTGAGAGTGTTAAGCCAACACAGACGGAAGTGTTACCGGTTTTCACCGAAGCACCCTTACTCGCGCAACGTCGTCGCGTAAAGGTACAGATGACAAGTGGGATCCGCTTGGTTGATTTTTTATTGCCCATTGGTCGAGGTCAGAAACAACTACTTATTGGTGACCGTAAAACAGGTAAGCGTCAGTTTGCACTACAAAGTGCATTAACGGCTGTGCGTAATGGAATGAAGGTAGTGTATGCAGCCATCGGTCAGAATAATAGTGACATCCGGCTTATCTATGATTTTTTCGAATCGGAAGGGATACTTGATTATGTTGTGATTATAGCGACATCATCGGTTGATTCGCCGGCGCTGATTTATCTTACACCCTATGTTGCAATGACGGCTGCTGAGTATTATAAAAAGCAGGGAATTGATACGCTCGTTATTCTCGAAGATATTTCGACCCACTCACAGTTTTATCGTGAGTTTTCGTTACTTGCCGGAAGATTCCCTGGGCGTGAATCGTATCCTGGAGATATTTTTTATGCACACTCACAATTACTTGAGCGGGCAGGTAATTTCGCCTTTACTGATGAGCGTGATGTAAGTATTACATGCATGCCGATAGTGCATATTATTGAGGGGGATTTCACTTCTTACATTTCGACCAATAGCATTGGTATGACGGATGGTCATCTGTTTTTTGACCGTGATACTTTCCTTTCCGGAATCCGTCCTCCGATAAATATTTCGTTATCTGTTACTCGCGCCGGTAAACAAACTCAAGTGCCTCTGCTGCGTGATGTAAACCACATGATAACCAGCTTTTTCTCAGAATACACTCACGTACAAGCATACTCCCGTTTCGGCGCGGAAGTAAGTGCTACGATACGAACTACGTTAACCCGGGGTCAACGCATGTACGATTTCTTTTACCAGAATAATTATTACTCATCGTCAATACTTGCTGATTTGTTATTGTTTTCACTGGTGTGGATGGATATATTTAATACAAAAACAGGCGTCGATATTGAGAAAGCACGTATTCACCTTATGTCTGAGCTTGGTGATGAACAGACCACAAATGAATTCCAATCTATTCTCGAGTTAAACGATGCTGATCACATGCTAACGTTTGTTTCTGAACGAAAGGAGCGATTACTTGCCTTATGCGGTCTAAAGACATAAAATCCGAGTTGAATTTTTTAGGTAGTTTCGCGGCGCTCGCTGATGGACTAGAACAGGTTTCAATGGTCAAGATGCAAGATATCCGTGACTATATTGAACGTTCACGACAATTCCACGAAGGCCTGGGTGAAATATATCGCGATGTTAAATATTCTAGTACCCTGTCTTTTAATAAAAAGCGCGATGTTACATTAAAGGCGTTGCGCGGGATTTCTCTTCCCGAGAAAAAAAGAAGTGTTACCGTTCTTTTGTCAGCTAACACACGGCTATACGGCACTATTGTTGATGAGGTTTATTCGTCTTTTTACAATGCTACAAAGGAGTCTAAAGATGACATTGTTATCATTGGGAAAATTGGTAAAGAAAAATATGATAGAGAAGAGAGTAAAAGAGAGTATCAGTATTTTGATTTAAAAGATTCCGGAATCATTTATCTCGATCTGCTTTCAATCCTCGGATATATTTTGAACTATTCATCAATTACCGTGTATTACGGGCAATTCAATGATATTTTTAGCCAACAACCGGTTCATAAAACAGTAGGAGCTGATCCTGAGTTCAACGATAAATCCCTTCCTACTGACATTTTTCCCTCTGAGCAGTTCTTTCTTGAGCCTTCTCCAAAAGAGCTGGAAAGTTTTTTTTCAGGACAGGTTATTGGGTTACTTTTTCGCCAAGCAGCGTATGAATTTGAACTTGCCCGGCATGCATCGCGTATTCAAACATTAGAACAGGCTTTGGGTGAAACGCTTCTTCAGCAAAGGCAGGCTAAACAACGATTGGGTCGTTTACGCAAAAATGGAGAGTCAAATAGACAAGCGTATACTCTTGTGTTTTCTACTCATAAAAATAGATAATACTCCTATGTATGGAACTGTGATCTCGGTAGTCGGACAGATTGTTCTGGTTGAATTTTTAGGCGATAAGCCTGAACTTCATGAAATTCTAACGCTTCAGAATGATGCCTCAGTAAATCTGGAGGTATATTCTTCGGCAGGCCAAAACCGTTTGTTTTGTTTATGCCTCACTTCTACTACCCCTCTGTATCGTGGTGTAGTTGTTATCAATACCAAACAAACACTCACTATCCCGGTAGGAGAAGAGGTTCTTGGACGAGTGATGAACGTTTTTGGGGAACCGCTTGATTCCGGCGCGCCTTTCACCGACAGTAAAAGGGCCTCTCTATTTGCGCATGATGTTAAGCTGAGTGATGTTACCCGTCCTAAGGGAATTTCTGAAACCGGTATTAAAGCAATCGATTTTTTCAGCCCGATTCTTAAAGGAAGCAAAGTTGGTATTTTCGGTGGTGCTGGTGTCGGTAAAACAATCCTGTTAACTGAGCTTATTAACAATATTGTTATTCAGCGGCACGAAAATGCAGTATCTGTTTTTGCTGGAGTTGGAGAGCGGGTACGTGAGTGTCGTGAGTTGTATGAAACTTTTGTTGAGAGTAATGTTATTCATTCAGTAAGCTTAATTCTGGCGACGATGGGAGAAAATCCTGCGTTGCGCTTCCGCGCTGCTATCGCAGGCGTTACATTAACTGAATACTTTCGTGATGTATTGGAAAAAGATGTGTTGTTTTTTATTGATAATGTCTTTCGTTATGCACAAGCAGGACAGGAACTGTCAACGGTAATGAATATACTTCCTTCTGAAGGTGGTTACCAGGCAACGCTATCTTCTGAGATGTCGTTGTTTCATGAACGGCTTTATTCGACATCACATAGCGTTACAACATTTGAAGCAGTTTATATTCCTGGCGATGATTCGATGGATTATGCAGTTCAGTTAATTTATCCTTATCTGGATGCAGCGATCTCTGTTTCGCGCGCTGTGTATCAGGAGGGAAGATTTCCGGCAATAGATATTGCAGCATCACAGTCATCGGCAATTGTTCCGTCGATTATTGGAGAAAAGCACTATATGGCTCTTCTTGAGTCGCAAAAGTTACTCAAGGAAGCTCAGGCTCTAGAACGAATCGTTTCTCTTCTTGGTGAAACTGAGCTTTCTTCTGAGAACAGGCGGGTTTACCATCGCGCACAGGTTCTTCGCAACTATATGACACAGGATTTGCATGCAGTTGAACACCAAACTCAGAAAAAAGGTGTGTTCGTGCCGCTGACTCAAACGATTGCCGATGTATCGCGTATTTTGAACGGTGATTTTGATTCGCGGGAAGCGTCTACTTTCTTATATTTAAGCTCGGCTGCGTTATGAAAAGCTCTTCCGAATCTGATAGTTTATTTGTAATTATACACAGTCCTGAAGGAATTATGTTTCAGGGCGTTTGTAGTGCGCTTTCGGCGGTTAATCTGATTGGACCTTTTGATATTCTCCCTAACCACCAAAATTTTATTACACATATTAACAGTACCGTAACGTTGTATCTTGCCGATTCCGATGAAAAGCAGGAAATTCCCGTCCAAATGGGAGTGCTACGTGTGCAATCTAATGAAATAGTACTGTATGTGATCATGTCACCGCTTCTGACTCAAAGTGATCGATAACTAAGGTCCGCCTGGTGGTGGAGTTGTTGGTTGTACACTTGGCTGCGCCGTTGGCGCAAGTGATGCGCTAGGTCGTGGTGTATTTCTGATAACATTGTCCGGTGCCGCATTTTGTGGTACATCAACTGGTGTATTAACTGTCTGCGTTTCTCCTACAGGTGCCTGTAAATCACTTCCCTGCGCCGGAGCAACTGGTGTTGCAGGTATTTTCTGTTTAATATCGTCGAGCTCTTTCTGTGCTTTTTCGCGATCTGTGGAATTTGAAGGTAATAATGATATTACTGCCTGCATTTCTGAGGCTGCTTTTTCAAAATCTTTTTTCTCGCGGTAAGCGGCAGCAAGATTATAGTGTGCATTAGCAAAATCTGGCTTCAACCTAACAGCCTGTTGAAAATTCTGAATTGCTGCGTCATAGTTTTTAGCTCCGTAAAAGAGTCCGCCGACACTAAGATACAAATTAGGATTTACCGGATCTAAGTTAATTGCCTGCTGGTACGATTGCGCAGTCCATGCATCCGCATCTTTTACTGCTCCCATCATTGCACGATAAACGGAGGCAAGACTTTCCCAATTCTGAACATTGGTAGGGTTTTGTAAAACAGCATTTTTTCCTTCCTGTGCGGCATTACTTAATAACTGAGCCAATGTTGTTTTATCTGAATCCGAGATATCTTTTTTTTGAGATAAAGATAGCGCGAAAGCTAAGTTTGTTTGCGCAAATAATGTGTGGTATCTATCAATATATGGGTTACTATTGATTGCTTTGATCTGAAAATTGTAAATGTCCTCATTTTTATTAGCTCTTGCTGAGTCTATGGATTTTTTTAGATACACTTCTGCGGCATAGACGCCGTATGTGCGAGTGATAGTAAAGAACATAAAGAATAATAGAACTATTGAAAATATATAAAATAGGATATTAGAATTTTCGTTATATATTCGGTGAGATATAAATCGCCCTAAGAGTCCGAGTAAGGTAAACAATAAAAAGTATTGTATAAAAGTTGAAGGAAAAAGAAGCTGTTCAATAAAGATAACTAGAGTAGAAATAATTACTGCTAAAAACAGTGGATTATATGAATACTGCTTGCTCTTCAGCCCCTGTATATACTGAAGTCCTTTTCGTACTGTCCGTCCTACAATAAGCAGATACGCGATTAATCCAACAATTCCGAGCTCTGTTATTATCTTTAGGTATTCATTGCTACTTGTTGAAAATCGCACATTCCAAAACTGATTAGCATTAAAGGAGACCGGTCTTCCCGAAGTAAATGCCATCATATAATTAAGCGGTCCTACTCCTAGAGCAGCGGTTCGTACATTCTTCATTGTATCAGCAGCGATAGTCCACCCGGTGCTGTACGGTAGTAAAATCGGCTTTGAATTAGTAAATAGTTCAGGGATGTACAACGCAATGGTTAGTGTGATAATCAAAAATGGCAATCCATAGGTTGCCATTTCACGATAATTTGAATCATTAACAATTTCAGTGTTATTTTTCTTATTTCGGAATGATTCGACTATATTTATTATTGCTAGCGGAAGAATAGCGATAAGAAATAATACTAAGGTTAATGGAGAACCTGTTGGGTTCCATGTTTTTGTAGCTAGATATGGAACAGATTTTCCAAAAAGAGAAGGCCCGACGTTGGTATATTGTAATAATGCAATGATGGAAAGTACCGTTGCACTAATAACCAGTCCGTTGATTACGTATTTTATATTTTGTGTTTGAACTTTATTAGCTACAATTAAATACCATAGCCCCATTAACATAATCGTTCCACCACCGAGTGGAAAAAAGATAGCTTCCGTTTTGTTGGGTGAATTTAGAAACAGAGATAACAAAGTTGCTACTACAAATAGTAGGATAGGTACATTTAACGCGGTTAACGTAAAATTTAGCGTTCGCGTTTTGACATAGCTTATCCAGGTGATTACGATTATCGCCAAAACTACAATAAGTAGTAATATTTGTTTGTTAAAGTCGTAAAACTCTGTTGTAATTGATAGGAAAAACAGTGGCAGAGCAACAACTGTTGCTACGATTATATTTTTAGAGACACTTTGCATTGTTAGATGATAATTCAAAAGGGATGTATCTGCAATGGTACATTTGAATTAGATCTAGCTCAGCGATCCCGTGCAAAATGCACACCTCTTAGCTTCAAAGGGGATTTCACTTATACATTCCGGACATTTTTTCTTAGAGGGAGGAGTTTCCTTCTTTTTATCCGCTCGCGCGATAAGCCTGTTCATCGGTAATACTACGAAAAAATATACTACCGAGGCGACGATAATAAATGAAATTAATGCATTTATAAAATCACCGTACATAAATTTACTGTTGTTGAGAGTAAAGTACAAATTAGAGAAATCATGATTACCACCTATGGCGCCAATAAGCGGAGTAAGTAAGTCTTTGACGAATGCATTTACAATTCCAGTAAACGCAGACCCGACAACTACACCAACAGCGAGATCAACTACATTTCCTCTGAGAAGAAACTTTTTAAAACCGTCCATTGATTTGCCTTTATCTTGTATCTTATATCCCGCACAGTATACAATATTTATATGAGCAAGTCGATTGAAAAAATATTTTCCGCACCGTCGTTTGCTCTTGATAATGCCGTAAAAAGCCTGAAGAAAATAGGTAAGGCAACACCCGGATCTGGATCGTTTAAAAAAGCGCATGGCTATTGGAACATGCTCGGTCCAGGGCTCATTACCGGCGCTGCAGATGATGACCCTTCTGGTATTGCGACCTATTCTCAAGCCGGTGCTCAGTACGGATTTCAGCTGATATGGCTAGCAGGATTAACGTTTCCCTTAATGTCGGTGGTGCAAGAGATGTGCGCTCGTATTGGTTTAGTTACCGGAAGAGGCCTTGCGGGTACCATTCGAATAAATTATCCACAAAAAGTTTTATATGTATGCACTGCTTTATTATTTATTGCAAATACATTGAACCTAGGTGCAGATTTTGGTGCGATGGCTCAGGCTGTTGAACTGGTCTTCCCCGGATTAAACTTTTATGTCCTAGTTATTTTTTTTGGAGTATTGTGTCTGCTTCTTCAGGTTTACACATCATATGAACAATATGCTAAATACCTTAAATGGATGGCTTTAGTACTTCTTTCCTATGTATTCTCGGCGCTACTAATCTCAATCGACGCGCGCGAACTTCTTAAGGCAACCTTTATTCCTTCCATGACCTTTTCGCGTGATCAGATATTTTTAATTACCGCCATTTTGGGGACAACAATATCTCCTTATCTGTTTTTTTGGCAGACCTCACAGGAAATTGAAGAAGAGATATTGAAAGGAAAGACTTCGGTTAAGCTACGTGAAGGTGCAACAAAAGATGAGATCTCTCATATGCGGATTGATGTGTGGAGTGGGATGTTTATTTCTAATATGGTAATGTTTTTTATTATTGCCGCGTGCGCAGCAACTCTCTATTCAAACGGTATTTACTCGGTAACATCGGCGGCTGATGCAGCTCTGGCTTTAAAACCAATTGCTGGAGAATTTACTTTTATATTATTTGCCATCGGTATAGTCGGGGCAGGATTACTTGCTGTGCCTGTTCTTGCTGGATCTGCAGCATATACATTTGCGGAAACTTTTAACTGGAAGTCGGGCCTTTATAGAAAACTTACTGATGCTCCAGCATTTTATGGCGTTATCATTGTATCGATGGTCATTGGGATGGCTATAAACTTTTTTGGCTTTGATCCGATTAAAGTATTAATTTATTCAGCTGTTGTAAATGGACTCGTCGCCCCGGTGGTGCTTGTTCTCATCGTTCAAATAGCAGGAAATAAAAGAATTATGGGCAGACATGTGAATGGCTGGTTTACACAAAGTATTGGATGGCTTGTAGTAACCATTATGACGGTTGCCGGTATTGCCACTATCTGGTCAATGTTTTTCTAGAGCGAATTGAAGAAAAAAAGGATTTTCATTGGCAGTAACGAGTGTAGATTTTTGTTCAAGCGACATTTAGCTTTCGGGAGATAGTGCTACCGATGGATTTGATTTATCCAGTACGATTGTACTTACTGATGCTCCGGTATGAGTTTTAATAAGCTCTGCGAGTTCATATGTTGCTGTTTCTAGCTCCTCTTTTGTTACGGGAGGGAGGGATTCAAGAACGAGGATTGCATTAGTTGTTTCTCTCGTAAGTTTGGTGCGATCAACTTCTCTCCAGTTCCAGCGGCGGCAAATCGTTCCAATAGCGTCTTTATATATTACTTCACCTTCGTAAGGAGATTCCTCTTTATCGTCACCTAATAATTTCACCGGAGATTCGTCCTTTGTTGCAAGCGTAAGTCTAATAGAGCCTTCTATTTTACTCAAGTCTTCCCCTCCCGCAGGTAATAAATACTTGAGTGAGATATAATTGTATATATCTACTAATTTGTTCTCTGATCGGAGTTCGCGGCCTTTAAGAATCATTCTTGGAAGGTTCTCAACCGATGATCGGTACTCGGACGGTTTGGAACCGAACTTTTTGAAAGCATCGCGCCAGGCGGTTACTTTCTGATTGGATTTCAAAGAGTCTTGTGTGACTTCGGATTTAATTCTGTCACTTTCAGATCTAATTAGTGCTTGGATTTCCGGTGTACTGTCGCCGTTTTTAATATCTTTAGCAATAACTACACCGATCTTAGTCTCAGGGAAATTTTCAAAAATCTTTTTATCTACTATTAATTTTGCAATTCCATCGTCCGATTCTTTCACATTTTCGTTAACCGGTTTTTTGAACGGGAATAGTATCGTTTCCTGAATTACCCATACATTCGAGAAAAATTCTGTAAGTCGCTCTATTCCCACCCCAACGCCCGCAGTTGGCGGCATTCCGTACTCCATGGCCTCGATGAAATCTTCATCGATAGGTTGCGCAACTTCGGATTCAGCATCGAGTTTACGATAATTCTCAGCTTCAAAAGAATTTCTTTGATCGATCGGATCATTCTTTTCCGACCACCCGTCCATGATCTCTTTGCCACCAATATACAGCTCAAACCTTTCTGCAATTTCCTCCTCACCGAATTTGCGTTTTGAGAGTGGGCTGACTTCGATCGGGTAATCGTAGACCCATGTTGGATTCATCAGTTTTTTAGCCGAAATTTTATCGAAAATGTAGAAGATAACCTCACCCCGGCGAGTGTTGCCCTCTAAATCGATATTTTTAGATTTGGCGTAGGCGAAAAGCTCTTTGTCAGACATTTTTGTTACATCAATCCCCTGGTCCTGGCTGATCAGGTCGTACATTCTTATCCGCTTCCATTCCTGATTCAAGTTAACTTCATTTTCGTACACTTTAACCACTTCTGTTTTAAGCACATCCATCGCAATGTAGCGCATCATCTCTTCAAGTGTGTCCATTAACTGTTGGTAATCAATATAGGGAATATATGCTTCAAGCATCGTAAATTCGAAGTAATGGGTTTGATCAACGCCTTCGTTCCGAAAGTCCTTAGAGATATCGTATACACCACCCATGCCGCCAACCACTAATCTCTTTAAATACAATTCAGATGCAATTTTAAGGTACGCACCTGTATCCAGAGAATTAATGTGAGTGGTAAATGGCTTGGCGTTGGCCCCTCCATACAAAGGCTGAAGTATCGGGACCTCGACTTCGGTGAGCCCCTTTTTATCCAAAAATTCGCGGATACCACGCACAATACTATGACGAATTTTAAATATACGGCGGGTCTCCTCGTTCATCAATAGGTCGAGGTATCGTTTTCTTAACCTGGTTTCCTTGTCTGTTAATCCCTCCCATTTTTCGGGAAGCGGGCGAAGGGCTTTGGTCAACAGATCCCATTCCTTGACCAAAATTGTAATTTCACCCCGATGAGTACGAAAAGCAGTGCCTTTTATTCCTATAATATCGCCGATATCCAAGAACTGAAGTAATTTGAACGACTCCTCTGTCATTTCATCAATCTTAAAGTAGATTTGAATGTCTCCGGTTTCATCCTGGAGATGACCAAAAGTAGATTTCCCATGTTCCCGCCAGGACATTATTCTCCCTGCCGTAGAGACCTGAATAGCTTCAAAGTTAGAAAAATTTTCAAGGATTGGTTTGATCGCATTATTGTGCGGGAATTTTGTTGGGTAAACGTTTATGCCTCTTTTACGCAATTCTTCAAGCTTTTGAAGACGGGTCGAATAGAGATCATCGAGTGTAGACATGGTGAAATTGTATCATACAAAAAAGGAGTAGTAAAACTACTCCTTTAATCTTTATTGATTTCTTACTTTAATAATATTTTTTCTTTAGTAGAGTGAAGGCTCCAGATACCAGTAGAGATGCTGCACCTATAATCATAAACATAGTACCGTTATTCACACCTGCTGCTGGTAATGTCTCAGTTTGAGTACTTACATCTGCCACGGCACGATTGTCAGGCTGTGGTGTAGAGGTTGTCTGAGCTACAACAGGAGTTGATGTCGATGATGGGCCTGGCGTTCCGGTTGAACTTGGTGGTGGGGTCGCAGTGCTGCTTGGATTTGGTGTAGGAGAAGGGGTTGGAGTTGGGGTATTTGATGGTCCTCCTATAGGTGGTGTTCCTGTTGGTGTTGCACTTGGAGAGCGGCTAGGCGTGGCAGATGGACTTCGTGTTGGCGTTGCGCTCGGAGAACGACTTGCCGTGCTTGAACTTGTTGGCGAAGCGTTTGGAGTGCGACTAGGTGAAGCCGAACGAGTTGGTGTTGGTCGTGGAGTTGAGGTCTTATTACATTTACTTGTATCTGGTGGGATAAATCTTCCGAAGTCAGGACCTGTAAAGTCTAACTGGTATGGTAAACACAGTCGGCCTACAAGAACTTCCCATGCTTCGCCTGGTGCTACGGTTATTTCACCTTTTGGATTTGCAGGATTATCCCAACAATCGCTTCCGCCTGGTTGATCAGGTCGACAATCGATCTGCCAACCTATTTTTTTAGTGGTTGAAGCGCGATTGTGTACTTTGATCCAGCCCTCTTCTTTATGTGAAGCAAAATCCCATTCACCACTTGTTTCAGTTGTGTATATTCCGTCACCGTTCATAGGGAATGGCGATACTTTGAAAACCGAAGCAGTGGGTAGAGTATATGCGGCGCCTTTACTTACTTCATTTTGATCTTTATTCAAGAATAGAAAAAGAAACGTACCGGCTACAAGTGCAACAATAAAAATAGACATTAAGATAAGGGCGACTTTTTTTGACTTCATACTATGTCTGGTACCTGATATCTTGAACAATACAATAAGGTATATTACAAGATAATCAGGAGGAATAGAAAATGGATGATGTAGGGAAACGAAGACAATTCTCCCCGAAGGAGAAATTACAAGTAGTTTTA
>JALYQM010000016.1 GCA_030855825.1 bacterium | reverse complement strand
GAGAAAATGTTTAGGTTACTTGACACCGTATGAGAAAATATTCTCAAAGAAGGTAGCTTCGCTACCTCTACCAGATTAATTTCTTTTTTCATAAAGTGGTGCATTTCCGCTTTGAATTCACCGCTCTATCAGTATAGCACATTTTAGGCCAAAACACAAATACTATAGGCTTATTTCGTATTACAATTGAATATAGCCTTTTGGAGGCTGGGCATCAGACGCTTGCAGGAGGAAATAAAGGTCGTGAATATTTGTGACACTCTGTGGAATCTCGAAAATAAGCGCATTACTGGTGTACTGCTTTGGTTTAAGTTCAGCAAGGTTGGCAACACTCTCGGTAAGCACAGCTGAATCTATATCTATTCTGGATTTTGCTTTATCAACAATCGAAAAAGGGATCGTCGACGATTCTGTCAACACAATAACCCGGGCATCCTCGCTCAGATTCTGCAGATTATAGTACACAAGCAAAGCCTGATTTCCATCGGCAATTGTGCTCCCGCCGCCATCTTGCAAAGCATTGAATTCATCTTTACCCATCAATTGAAACCCGGTTAAGGTAAAACGAACTGAATCATTCAACATCAATGCCGTATCTTTCTTAATTAGTTCGAAATCGGCAAAAACTGATTTGGCAATTTGAGTTTTAGGTAATGAACGGAAAGGATTATTTAATAACCCCTTCCAGTGCGAATACCCTATTCCTATGAATAAAATAGCAATACACGAAACAATTGTTATAGCCTTTTTATGACTTTGTCCAGGTACAGATCCTTTAATTGCATCTACATTCACATACATCGGAACAGCTGAAGTAAGCGGGGTCATTTCAGATTCAGGAATTTCAGGAAGTACCGGTGTATCGGTATAATAATCCACAGGTGGATCAGGAATATATTGAGTCGTAACAGTTTCATTCATCGGCTGCACAGGAATGGCAAATATTGGCGCTATTTGTTTATCTGCTTCGAGTAAACCGGCCGCAATCTGGTCACTAGTCCAACCAATTGCGATTAGCGACGCAACAATCTGATCATTAGTTTCGCCTACCGCACGCGCCTGTATAATAAAATCGAGAAGTTCATTCATAAGAATTGTCTATTTGTCTCTACTCAGTTACTATAAAAGACAAGGGCTCATTATGGCAAGTAAAAGAATCTCTCCACATACGTATATAATTTCCGCTGCAGCAGCGGTTACCCTTCTTGTAGGTATTATACTAACAAATAAACCAATACTAACACCATCTGATTTCAGAGATTCAGAAAAGATTCAAGCCGCCGAAGTTAATTCTCTTTCCAACTCATCCTTTGAAAATGGTGCAGCGAACTGGACACTCAATGCAAATGGGGCACTTGGCACATTTTCTCAGGATAGCTCCACTAAAGTTGATGGAAATGTTTCGGCTAAGATAGATATCACTCAGGCAGGCTCCAATTCAGGTCTACAGTTTTATCAGACCGCGCCTATTACAAACGGCAAACAATATATTATCCGTTTTTCAGCAAAAGCATCATCTTCACGTAGCATCGATTTTAAGATGGATAAAGGTGGATCTTCAGTCAATCATTTCGAAGCAAGCGCAAATCTTTCAACATCGTGGCAGCAGTTTTCCTATCAATTTACGGCCATTGAAGATGATTCAAGTCCACGCTATGAATTTAACATTGGCGGAACAACAGGACAGGTTTGGCTAGATAACGCCACATTTAATACGATAGTAAATACGCCATCACCTATCCCGACAAACTCTCCCTCTCCAACACCAACCCGTTCTCCGTCTCCTG
This sequence comes from bacterium, assembly GCA_030855825.1. Classification (GTDB taxonomy): domain Bacteria; phylum Patescibacteriota; class Microgenomatia; order JALYQM01; family JALYQM01; genus JALYQM01. The sequence goes on along the minus strand of JALYQM010000016.1, from coordinate 108,320 downwards.
CCCCTACACGTTCACCCTCGCCAACACCGAGTTTAACACCCGTCAGCACTCCTTCACCAACACCCGTCCGTACTCCTTCGCCAACACCAATCCGCACTCCTTCGCCAACACCGATCCGTACTCCTTCCCCAACACCCGTGCGTACTCCTTCGCCGGTACCACAAACAGCAGCTCCTGCAGTTACCAATCCACCAATTGGTGGTAGCACAGCGACACCAGCAACAACTGCGCCCACAGCACCCACAGCACAACAAACCAATAATAATAATACAAATACAAGCCAAAACAACGACTCATCAAACGCTGACGAAGAGGCTGTTATTGTGCAGCGCGACTTGCTCGTGAGTAATAACAATATAGTAGTAAATCTAAACCGCAATTTCACAACAGGAGCAAAAGTATATGGAAACGGCTTTATTATAACCAGTAATGGACCAACACTATGGAATATTAAGTACAGCTCGCAACCTTCAGGAACCGGGTTTGAACCTTCAAGCGGAATTATCAGACCAGGGCAAACAAGTACGCTGCGGTCGTACATCTCGGCAACAAAGCCAAATGGGACATACCGGGGAGAAGCAACAATAGAATATTATTATAATGGCGGTTGGAAAACCGGTCCCAATGTACGCTATGCAATAGGAATAACAGGAACGCAGCAAGCAAGCATACCTCCTCAATCTGAATCCATTTTCACACCGTCATCAATCAATAATAGTCCTATGCTCGAGATCAACAGCCCTTCCATAAACCAGCAAGTTCTTGCAGGACAAACACTACCTTTAAAATGGACCATAAAAGATACAGCAACTCCAATTAATACAGCGCTACTCCTACAAAAAGCCACCGGCGCGATTGTAAGTACTATCAATTCCGACCTAAACAGTGTCTTGGGAAACAATTCATTCTCCTGGAAAATTCCACCAATTCTGCCCGGCGACTACAAACTCAATATAACTACAGATAAAGACATATCTTCGACATCAAGTATTTTTACTATCGGCTCCCGAATAATTATTCATGCTGGTGGAACACCTCTCAACGATATCTACCCGAGCATGCAGCTATCAATAAATAATAGAATTGTTAAAACGTATTACGGAGTGCACAGGGATACGCCAAATGATCAATATGCCCAATACTATTACTACGCATCTACAAAGATAACTCCGAAAAACGTAAAAATTATCTTTCCTAACGACGAATATCAAGATCAACAGCATGATCGCAACTTGGTAGTAGATAAGATAAATATTGATGGAATAGATTATCAAACCGAAGATAGCAAATCACGAACAGAATGGTTACTAACAAACGGATTCTTCAGTTACTAAAGCGAAGCGAAAGTGGTCAGCTGAGAAATAAGTTGCGGATCTTCAGTTTGCATACAAATCTCCTCTGTGCCAAGCAACACCCCTTGTTCCACAAAGTTATGCGATCCAAAAAGCCCTATTCGTGAATCGACTAGAATTAATTTAGCATGCAATGTGTTCAACAAATGAGTAAAATGGATATTCGGATTATTTGCAACTAATTTTTTGAATTGATCGTAAAAATACTTTTGAGGATATTTTCTAAACTGATTTTCTCCACGCGGTGATGTTATAATCGTAATCGGTATACCAGCTGCAGCTTTAAGCAATAACCGTTCAAGTAACACCCCTTCAGGTACGATCTGCGAAACAAACACAATCGATTTAATCGCGCCGTCTATGCATTCTAGTGCAGTATCGTAGATAATAGACTCACCATTCCTTCCACTATCCGCCAGAAAAGTATAGTTTTCAGAAAGCTTTATTGCATAATTCTTTTTCGGCTTATTCTGGTTTACTTGCTCAAATTGGGCAATTAATGCTGAAACAATTCGGGAATCATCAAACCGCACCATGAAATCAATATTATCAAAGGCCTCATCATACAAGTTCATTCCACCCATCCATCCCATCCCATCTGCAATATATAGCTTGGTATGATTGCGCTTATATATTGGAAAAAGGCGTGCAATAATAAAAGGTGAATTCAGAATCGTAACCGATACACCCGCGGCCCGTAAGACTGCGTAAAAATTTTCGTTCGTTTTATGGACCTTATCAGCATATGTTCGTTTTTTTAAATCAAATTCGGGTAAAAGTCGAAGTTCACCATCAACATACTGGCTTGAGTTCCAGTCAACTTGAAAGCGAACATCGCAACCCCGCCGGGCAGCATCAATCAGTACTTGGCATAACCGTTCAGAAACCGCACCCACTTCAAATACCATCGCTTGAATCCAAACACGGTCAGTAGCGACCAGTGCATGTACTATAAAATCTTCCAGGAATTCATGTGGGGATTGTAAAAAAGCTGCCATATCACTCTATAATAGCACTTTTTTCCTTCGATTCATCAGGATGCTAAATAGCAAAGCGATGCCAACAATAATTCCAAAACCACTTAACAAGACCAGGCCGGACATTCCAGTCTTATCCCACTGCATAAAAGTCCACGGTGTAAGAAATTGGGTAATCAACTGGTTATGAAGCAAATAAATCCAGTACGACTGCACTCCGATCGCACCTAGCACTACTGCAATCCAACCCTTACTTATATTTCTGAAAACAATAGTGCCTAGTATCATCAGACCTATTGTAGTGAGCAAATCATTAACTATGCGACCATACTCAGTGTATCCTAATCGAAAACCGACGTACCAAATCAAAAAGCCCGCCAGCCCGCCGACCCACCATTTGATACGATAAAATAAATCATACCCGTTCATTACATATACATACGCTGCCGCCATCCCGAGTGCAAATTCGAACAATCGCACAGGGAGTAAAGAAAACAGAAATGGATCACCTTTATACCAGAATAAAGTTATATATCGGTAAATTAGCGTAATACCCAAGGCCAATATTAAAAACACCCAGGGCTTTACCTTCATCAGCAGTAAATAAAATGCATCATACACAAGGTAAAACTGCAGAATTAGTCCGGAAAACCAGAGCGAAGGATTTACAGAAGATATCAATGCATAGAAATCAAACCAGACAAAAGGATACAACAACAATCTAAGATAAGGGTATGCTGCTAAAGTAGGAGCAGCTATCAAATACTGCCTCAAAAAATGGATAGAGATATAATTCACAATAAATGCAAATATAATAGCGATTTGAAATTGGGGCAGCAATTTAATAATTCGCCTTCCCCACTGCCAGCATTTAGGCGCCTTTCCAAGACGTGAATAAGTTAATCCAAATCCACTGATAAAAATAAAAACACCCACAAATTGGTATCCCTGCGAAGCAAGAAATACAAGCAAATTCCCAAGCGCCGAATACTCAGCATTAGAAGGAAAAACCTCAAGTAACTGTAAGTTTTGAGGGTAGGAAAGTTCAACACTAGGGCGAATATGAAACAAGGTCACTTCGAGTACATAGTGATAAAAAGCAATAAAAAGAATTGCTATAGCTCGAAGATAGTCAAAGAAAATAATCTTTTTAAAGACAGTACTAGTGCCACTCATTTCCCCATTCTAACAGAAGTAGTATCTTAACCCCATTGCTATAATATAAAAAAAGATCTAAAATGCACTCCTAATGCCAGAAACAGCTAAAAATAGACTAGACCCGGTTACCAGAACACTTATCACTCCTTACGGATCAACCAAATTGAGACGTCAGGAAGTATACTATCTATGGGCGTTAAAACTAGCTGGCCAAGTGAAAAAGCACGATCAGGCCGCACCTTTCTTAACCCGAAAAAAAGCAGATGGAATTCCTTCCAAAAATCACGTCGCAGTCCTCGTACATAATTTATATATCGATCCACATCATCCAGAGCGACCCGAAGTATTACAGGGACTAATATCAACAGATAAAAGATCTCGTAGGTTAACAGAGCCCGATCAGCTTGCAATTCGAATTGAAAGATATCGGGTTGACGAGCAAGCAGATTATTATGCTCCACCCGGTGCTATGCTTACAATGAATACACCTTTTCTGGATCTCGCTGCAGATACGCTCCGTTGGGAGAATGAAGAGATTCCTATAAATCCACAAATTAAAGAAGCGCTATTCTTAATGAGAAGAAGGGTAGGAGTAGCATTTACATCATGGCAAATAGCCAGAGCAGCAAATAGATTTTTTGGGACACAGCATTCGGAAAATGGAATTTATAACAGATTCAATAACGAGGCAAAGAATATACCTATAGTGTCCGTCGATTATTCCCAGTCCCCTACTACTTTCACCTTAGAAACAGATCTGGTTCCCGTCATTCATATCCCTGGGCATCGCAGAATTAACGAATAACGTAGCAAGCCACTTCTTGACAACTTAATCCCATATAGTAAACTAAAACTAATACGAAAAGCATTTGAGCTTATCCTAATAAGCAAGGCTGCGTAACAAAAACCTCAAAAAGGAAAAAATACGCCGGAACTCCTACCGTTATCGAGGATTAATGAGTTCGCGAAAATTTGAATTTTCGTGAAAGTTCAAGGTGGTACCACGACAAAGCTCGTCCTTGTAATTGAGAGTATTCTCTCGATTGCGAAGACGGGCTTTATTTGTATGATTCATATCACATTTGCACCACATGCGACCTCAATAGATAATGAAAAAGGCCTGGCCTCAGGTTACAACGACATCGAACTTTCGCAACTTGGATTACAACAAGCGAAAGAGCTTGGTGAGCGTAATAATGAATTACCTCTCGATCGGATTTACACATCAGATCTAAAGCGTGCATACAAAACCGCAACGATTGCGTTTGAGAACCGTAATATCCCTATCCATAAAGATGCACGCCTGAGAGAATGGGACTACGGCGACATGACTCAACATCCAAAAATTGAAGTCGAATCTGAGCGCATTAATCGCATTTCGACACCATTTCCGAATGGTGAAAGTCTAATACAAGCTACAACCCGTGTTGGCGATTTTTTAGGTGAACTATTGCATTATCACGATTTTGAAAATATTTTTATCATTGGTCACCGTGCAACAAGATTCGGCCTTGAACACTGGATAAAACATCGTTCCCTTGAAGATCTCATTACTGAAAACTACCAGTGGCAACCAGCCTGGACCTACGAATTTAAGGAGCTCTAATGACAATCACATACGAAGATTTTGAAAAAGTAGATATCCGTGTCGGTAAAATAATCCAGGTCGACAATTTCCCTGAGGCACGCAAACCTGCCTACAAACTAACCATAGATTTCGGTCCTGAAATCGGCACCCGCCGTTCATCAGCACAAATAATCAAACATTACACCAAAGAAGAATTAATCGGCAAACTGGTAATGGGAGTAGTGAATTTTCCACCGAAACAAATCGGTCCATTTATTTCCGAGTCCCTAACTCTTGGCCTTCCAGACGGTGAAGGTGGAGTAGTATTAATATGTCCTACCCAAGATATACCTCTTGGTGGAAAAATGTTCTAAAGGAGAATATATGTCACAAACATTTGAAAAAAAAGGCGTAACCAAAAAATCCGATAACATGTCCGAATGGTATACCGACGTTATTACCAAGTCCGAAATGGCAGATTATTCTCCGGTTCGTGGCTGCATTGTCTATCGCCCGCTATCTTATGCTGTCTGGGAAAATGTGCAGAAGTTTCTTGATGCTAAATTAAAAGAGCAAGGGTGCGAAAACAGTTACTTTCCGCTTTTCATCCCTGAATCATTTCTTAAGAAAGAAGCCAGCCATGTCGAAGGCTTTTCTCCAGAGCTCGCAATAGTTACGATCGGTGGAGGTGAAGAGCTTGAGGAAAAACTAGCCATACGTCCGACCTCTGAGACGATCATGTATGCAATGTATAGCAAATGGATACAGTCACATCGTGATCTGCCATTAAAGCTAAACCAATGGAATAACGTTGTAAGGTGGGAAAAACGAACCTACTTTTTCCTGCGTGGAGCAGAATTTCTTTGGCAGGAAGCCCATACAGCACATGCAACACACGCCGAAGCCTGGGCACAAGTTGTCGACGGTATGAATGCCTATGCCCAAACCTACGAAGAAGTCCTCGCCATTCCAGGTATTAAAGGTATGAAATCACAATCCGAAAAATTCGCCGGTGCCGATAACACTACAACCTACGAAATGATCATGCCCGACGGTAAAGCGCTCCAGGGTTGTACTTCACACGATCTCGGTCAAAACTTCTCCAAAGCCTTTGATATTCAATTCCAGAACAAAGAAGGTCAAAACGAATATGCATGGCAAACCAGTTTTGGCTATTCTACTCGTGCACTCGGAGCATTAGTAATGGTTCATGGCGACGATCAAGGTTTAGTATTGCCACCAAAAGCCGCACCAACCCAAGTAGTCATTATTCCAATTGGCCAAGACGGCGAAGTCTTCAAAGCCGCAGAAAATCTTAAACTAGAACTCGAAAATAATGGCGTCAGAGTAAAGTTAGACACGCGCTCTGAGTACTCATTAGGATTCAAAAGAAATGACTACGAATTAAAAGGAGTACCATTGCGACTCGAACTTGGCGCCAAGGAGCTTGAAAATGGCATGGTTTCTATATCCATCCGTCACAACGCAGAAAAAACACAGTACGCCCTCGTAGAAGCACCTGAAAAAATTACCCTGCTTTTAGAAAAAATCCAAAAAGAAATGTTCGACCGCGCCGTACGCATGCAGGAAGACCTCACATCCGAAGCGATGGATTACAAAGACTTCAAGCAGATCATGAAAACTAAACGCGGATTTATTTATGCCTTCTGGTGCGAAGACCAAGAATGCGAAGCAACAATTAAGGAAGAAACCAAAGCCACAACCCGCTGCTTACCATTCGACGCACAGGAAGAAGATGGAACTTGTATCCGTTGCGGTAAACCAGCTAAGCACCAGTGGATCTTTGCACAAGCGTATTAAATTGTATACTTATTATTAAATATGAAACTCATTCATTAAGAACGCTGCGGCACAGTAATCGGCTTTAATTTCTGGTTAGCACCTTGGAAAATGGGATGGCCTCTAGGTCGCTTCGCCATCTATGTTGATCATCTTGTAGTACAAGCATGGATTAAAACAGTGGAGATTCCGCTCCAGCAAGTGGTTGAAATACAACACATCACCTTTATCCCAATAATTTGGGAATATTTTAAGATAATTCACAAAGCAGACGATTCGAAATACCTTGCGGTCTGGAGCTTTCGTTCCAAATATCTCGACGATGTATTACGAAAGCAAAACATTAACGTTAATTAATGCAACGACGCATAAAACTTCTCAACAATAGCCGGATCTGAATTCTGAATATCTTGCTTAAACTGAGCTAAAGGAATCGCAGAAACAACACGCAAACTCTTTTCCTCATACATCACATACCCCTCATCTCCCGCTGTTACCACAATCACACAGCCAACGTACCCACCTTTGTAGTTCGGATTAAGAGCAGTAAGAAATTCAGTATCATGCGCTAAATGAATTTGTAATGCTTTATACGTAACTTTCTCACGTCCATATTTTTTCATTAATGCTAAACTTTCTTTAGTTTTCGCAGCAGTCACCTTTCCCTTATCTTCTATCGCCGCGCAGGGCAATCCAACAGACTGAACACAATCATACTGATCAGGATACGAATACGGTTGAAAATATGAACCATAGAAGAATCTTAGCGGCAGATATGTAAGAATTGCTACTGCTAAATAAAATAATGCATGATAAATCAATTCCTTACGATTACTATTAAGCCGTGATGTCACAAATTCATTAGTAAGAATAAGGACCAGGAAACTTACACTTACTATCTCAGCAAATTTTCCAAAATATAACCCAAGATTTTCGTTAATAGTAAGTACGGCAACATACACAACAAATAAGCTTAGGATTATTGAACTGTACGGTTTAAACCAATTTAAATGCTTACGAAGAACAAGATAAAAGATATAACCCACGAGTAGAGTTACAAGTAGCATTAAATAAACGAAAAAATAACCCGTTTCAAGATTTAGCATCAGGAATATAGTATTAAATAGCTAACTTTTCAGCAAGTTTCACCAAATTCTCCATTAATTGCCTAACTTTCTGTCTCCCCTTTTCATCAGTAAAATTTCCCTCAGCATCAAACTTTCCATCCAATTCAAACGGAATAATCACTTCCGGTTTGTTCACCGCATACATATTTAAATTTGAAAGCACCTGTCGCAAATGATACTGCGCCCTCGTCCCACCGACCATACCATCCGACGAACTAATTATCGCGACAGGCTTTTCATTAAAACTATTTTTCGGTGGTCGGGAAACCCAATCAATCGCATTCTTAACAACACCAGAAAACGAATGATTATACTCCGGGGTCGCAATAACAATTCCATCCGCATCAGCAATCTTCTGTTTCAGAATCGTCACGCTCTCCGGCAGGCCCTGCTCCTCAAAATCACCGTTATACAAAGGAATATCTGCAATATCCACAATTTCAAATTCCACACCTTCAGGACTCAGTTCCTTCGCCGCCCGCAACAATTTTTTATTATACGACCCACTCCGTAAACTTCCTGCAAATCCAACAATTTTCATAATCCCTCCTGTTTTATACATATTGTATCATCGAAAAAAGCATAATGTTATAATGCAACCACAATGACACCGTATAAAGCATACAAATATTGCCCGCGCTGTTGTGGGAACCTCAAGCATACAACAAACAATCTCATACAGTGCCAGACCTGTGGCTATCATCTCTTCATAAACGCCGCCCCGTGTGTCGGCATAATAATTGAGAACACCGAAGACCGAGTCATGTTAGCCAAACGCGCAATCGCACCACTCAAAGGAACATGGGATATTCCCGGAGGATTTATGGAACCGGGCGAAACAGCGTATCTCAATGCCATTCGCGAAGCGAAAGAAGAATTAAACGTCCGTATACGCCCAGGCATGATCATCGGAACCTGGCCGGCAACATATCTCTACAAAGAAGTCGATCTTCCAATACTTGGTATTACCATCTGTGCTAAGATTATTGAAGGAACAATAACAGCTCAGGACGATGTAGCGCAGATACAGTATTTTTCTGAAGAAGAATTACAAGATATACACGTAATGAATGAGGGTGTCAAAAGTGCATACACTGAATATTTTAAACTGCGAAAAAGAGTACCTCTAAAAACATTACTAAATGAATAAGGAGTTAGATTATTGAGCATAACCCAATTACTAACCGAACTTAAAGAACTTAATCTTCCTCAGGGACATTACGCTATTACAGCCTCGGACCCTTTAGCAATCCGCGGCCTTCGCGAAGCGCGTGATTTAGACATTATTGTTACTGAAGAACTATGGGAAGAATTAAAAACTCAATATGCCCCGTATCTCCTCTCTGAAGACAACATTATTTACGGAAACATACATATACTCGGGAAATACTTAAAAGCCAACGACGAAATTTACGCAACTGCAGAAGAACAGTTAGCGGAAAGTGAATTAATCGGCAATCTCCCGTTCGTAAAACTCGAAACAATTAAAAAATACAAAACACTACTCGCACGGGATAAAGATCTTGAAGATCTAGTACTCATCCAAAACTATTTCAATTCTATTGACACCCAGTAATCAACATACTACAGTTATAGGTAGATATGAAAATCCGTATTCCAAAACGAATAAAAATTACTAAAGTAGAATCCAAGAAGGTGCAGAGTTAATATGAAAATCCATAAAGCTATCCATAAAAAAATTCCTCAAGAATTAATGCGTGTAACTCCCTTATCAAAAACAATCGCAGCCATTGTTTTTATAGCTCTTCCATTTGTTGGATTTCTCTTTGGAATTGAATACGGTAAGTTCATAGCACAAACAGATCTAACACCAATTGAATCAACTCGACTACCACTTAACCCCACTGGAGTAATGTGTACTATGGACGCAAAAATTTGTCCTGACGGTACAGCAGTAGGACGTTCCGGTCCTATGTGTGAATTTACAGCATGCCCCTTACCAGGTATAGATCTAACTGATGACACAAGCACGCAACGTGGTGAAACACCAGCGATGGGATACTAATCTTTGATGATATAATGCGATATGGTCAGACCAATAATTCAAATAGGTAACCCAATTCTCAAAGCAGATAACACTCATATCGATCATTTTAATTCAGATAAAGTTTTGCAGGTGATTCAGGATCTAAAAGATACTATGTATGAGACTGGACTAATTGGTATAGCTGCTCCGCAAATTGGCGAGAACTTCCACCTCTTCATAACTGAACCTCGCGAGACACCAGTCAAACCAAAAGAACAATCAGACATTCTTCGTATCTATATCAATCCTGTTATTGTTCGCTATTCAGAAGAACAAGCAATTATATATGAAGGCTGTGGAAGCGTTGTAAACGCAGATATATTTGGTCCTGTTAAAAGACCAAAAGAAGTTACCGTTGAAGCCTTTGATGAAACGGGGAAGAAATTTAAATTCACGGCCGACGGGATTCTCGGACGAGTCATTCAACACGAATACGACCATCTTCAAGGAATAGAATTTATTGAAAAAGCAGACGATTATAAAAAATTACTAAATACTGAATTTTTCATTCAGAGAATAAAAACATCCAAAGAACAGATCGAAGCTTCAGTAATTACGAAGCAGGAAATACAATTTTAAACACTTCATCCAGATCCTGCATATGATTCAATGACTCTAGTTCGGAAGGTGCAATCCAAGTGTAATCTACATGCTCGAGTGGTGCGAGTTGAATCTCTACTTCTCTATCAAGCATAATTTTATACAAATGGGCCACGAAATCCAAAGCGGGATATTTCTGGTAAATTGTACTAATTAGAGTAAACCTTTCTTCAGGTAAATCTAGTCCTGTTTCTTCGCATAACTCTCGTTTGGCAGCAATCGTCAAAGGTTCTCCTGGATTTACCTTACCTGCCGGCACACCCCATTCACCTTCCTGAGGCTTTCCTTTTTGCCTTTGAAGTAAAATAACTTTCCCATTCCATTCACAAAAACACAATATAACATCAAATTTAGGGTAAAAATCATCCGGAGGGGTTAAATACATCATATAAGATATTTTTTACAAATCCTTTCAATATACTCGTCATCAAGTTGCCATGATTTCATCTGTGTTACACTCGGCCGAAACCGGTATTTCCCAATATCAAAAGTATAGTCGGAAGCAACATCAACACCTTCATGTTCAAGCATCTGCTTCATTAGCATCGGAGTATTAAACTCAGTATTCTTAATACTTATTCTACCTGCATTATTAACGATTCTCCACCACGGAACCTCTACGCGTCCTTCAATACGGTTCAGTGTCCATCCAACCTGCCTGGCCGCTCGCGCAACGCCAGTATACGCCGCAATCTGACCATAACTGGCCACCGTACCATACGGAACCTGACGAACTATTGAGATAACAGCATCGGTAAATTCAGACATACTTACTGTTCAGAAGGGATAAGTACTGCCAAGATAACATACGGAATTATTCCCGGAAACCCGCCCGGCAAGAGAAGAATTATCCACAGAATTCGTACTATCGTTACATCGATATTAAAATAATTGGCGAGAGCCGAGCAAACCCCCGCAATCATTCTACCTTGTTTTGGACGAATTAACTTTTTCTGCATATGGAAATTATACAACAATATTGTATAATAATAAATAAGTTGGCAATAACCAACAAAGATGAGAACAAAAATTAGTAGGCTAAAAACAAACATTAGTTTATTAAAAGAGAAGTTACAGCACTGCCGCGAAATAACACACGAAAAAGAACTGAAATCCGTGGAGCAGATCTCCATTGTTCAAAAACCTCAGATTCAACTCCCGCTAGCCACAAATTAATATTTCGAATATAATCCTGGTATGCAAAAAACAATCTTCTCAGGTATCCAGCCAAGCGGCAATCTTCATATCGGCAATTACATTGGAGCTATCAAACAATGGGTTAACCGGCAAAATGATGGATTCAACATATTCTGCATTGTAGATATGCATGCAATAACCGTTCCGCAAGATCCGAAAGCACTACACGAGAAATCACTCGAACTCGCTGCATTATACCTTGCAGCAGGGATCAATCCTGAAAAATCATTGGTATTTATCCAATCCCATAACTCTGACCACGCTAATCTTGGATGGTTGCTTAACTGCTACACCTCTATGGGACAAATGAACCGCATGACTCAGTATAAGGATAAATCGGAAGGAAAAGATTTTGTAAGTGTAGGATTATTTTCCTATCCAACCTTAATGGCAGCAGATATTTTGCTTTACAACACCACCGAAGTCCCAGTTGGCGAAGATCAAAAACAACACGTCGAACTTACCCGCGATGTTGCAGAAAGATTCAATAATACCTACGGCGAAACATTTATCCTGCCTGAGCCCAAAATACCCACACACGGCGGACGCATTCGAAGTCTCCTCGATCCAAATAAAAAGATGAGTAAAAGCGACAGCAATCCAAATGCCACTGTCAATCTGCTCGACCCTGAAGAAGTTATTCGAAAGAAAATAAAATCTGCAACAACAGACAGTGGATCAGATATTAAATATGACATGGAGAACAAACCAGGCGTTTCCAATCTTCTGGACTTGTATTCGCAAACATCAAGTAAGTCAGTTGAAGAGATCGAAAAAGAATGCGTAGGAAAACGTTATGGAGAATTCAAAGAAATAGTAGCTGAATCCGTCGTTAATTGTTTAGGTCAACTGCAGGCAAAATATTATGAACTGCGAAATTCAGACAAACTCGAAGGAATACTCAAACAAGGTGCAGAAAAGTCCTATCAACTCTCACACAAAAAACTGGAAGAAGTGTATAGAAAAGTAGGATTTGTTACAAGATAATCAAAATGACTAGAAAAGAACTAATTCAGCACGCAGTAATAAAAGCAGGCGAAGCAATCCTTAAAATTCTCCCCTCTGAAGGTGTAGTCGAAAAAATCGGCCGATCTGACCTTCTCACCGCTGGCGATCTTGCAAGTGAAAAAATAATAATGGATCTTATTAAGGCAAATTATCCCGGTGATGCGATTCTATCCGAAGAGACGACCACCGAAATAACAGATTTTTTAAACTTACCAGCACTCTGGGTCATCGACCCTATCGATGGCACTAATAACTTTAGATATGAACGTCATTACTCCGCCATATCCATCGGTTATTATGAAAACGGAGTCGGACTGCTTGGAGCCATATATAATCCATTCCGTAATGAACTATTTTTTGCAGAAAAAGACCACGGAGCGTATCTTAATAAAGAAAAAATACACGTAGGTCAGAATAAAATAGTAGAAAAATCCGTAGTCGCAACAGATAACTCGGCATTCTCAGAAGGTACAGCCCGTAACTTAAAATTACTCTTGCAGATCGAACCGACACCACTGGTACTTATAAAAGGAAGTGCGGTATTAATAATGGCCGATGTAGCATGCGGTCGTGTTGATCTCTATTTTCATACCTACTTAAAACCATGGGACAATGCTGCGGCTATGATCCTTTTACAAGAAGCTGGTGCTAAGATATGTGGATTACAAGGTGAAGAAATTACATTTTTATCACCCAATGCAATTGTAGGGAATGGTATTCTAGTCGATCAGTGCGTGAGATTCTTAACTTAAAGTTGAGTCATCCGCCGCTCGGGAATCCCGCACACGCAAAACCCCTTCCAGATCCATTATGCAGAGTGCACCAAGTACAGGAACTTGAGCATAAAATTCGTTAATTAACCGATCTCTTAAATTTTGCGGAGCATCTTCTGCATACTGAGAAGGAACAAATACGGTACGTCCAGTTAGAACATGGTTTAAATAGTTAAGCCGCGATCTTTCAAAACCATCCGTTTTATTATAATCCCCCGCCTTCAACCGAGTAGCAAAAGCGATAAACCGTTCTAAGTCAACATAATTAACATCAACTATACCAATATCAGGATCTTCCGTATGCGGATCCATCGCTTCTAATGCTGCGGAAAATTCAGAACACGCTCTACTTTTTTCTTTCCCATATTTAAAAGAGAAACCAACGACATCATAGTCAGGGGTGTCGCTTGGATCGCCGTATAATAATGACCCTCCTAAGAAAAGAAACACTTCATTTCCATTCAACAAAGCAGCATTATCGTCGATGCATTTAGAGAGAAGCTTCATTTTTTCGCTTACCACATCATTCGCAGCAATCGCAGGTCTCTCTGCACGCTGTCCTAACTCCGAGACTAAAGAATTAATTTTGGTCACTATTTGATCAGGTTCAGATAAGATCTCTTTAATACGTCGTGGATCATCAAAAGTGAACATCCAATCCAATGCAGCTAATTGTTCATCAGTGGTAAATTGTTCCATATACCTACCTTAGTTAACGAGTTTTATTTGTTTTAATTCTGAGAGATTACCCGCTCCTACCCCAAACATCGCAATTTTTAATTCTCGCGCGAGTTGTTCAACAATTCGCGCTACCGCCTCTTCAGATTCAATCGCTGCTTTTCCAAACGGTCCAGCTAGCCCTACCAAATCCGCTCCAAGTGAAATTGCTTTCGCCACATCTAAACCATTTCTCACACCACCACTTGCAAGAATAGTCAGCTTTTCAGCCGATCGATCAGCAACTGTCCTGCACATCAGGATCGAGTCAGTTGTCGGGATACCCCAGTTTCCAAATAAATTGCCCGTCTCGACACTGCCTCCCTGCCTTCTCCCTTCAACCACAGACCAACTTGTCCCACCCCACCCGGCTGTATCTATACTGCGAACTCCCACATCATATAGCCGCTGGCAGACATCTTCAGAAATTCCAAAACCAACTTCTTTTATAATAATCGGCACCGTAATTCTTTTAACCAGTTCATTAATGCGGGGTAATAGATTCTTAAAATTTCGATCTCCCTCAGCTTGCACGGCTTCTTGAATCGGATTTAAATGGAGTATTAATGCATCAGCACTAATCATCTCCACTGCGCGTTGGTATTTCTCTATAGTAAAGCCATAATTCAATTGAACTACACCAACATTAGCAAAAAGCATCGCTTTCGAATCATTCGACTTAGTGGCAAATAGATGCGACAATTCAGGTTTCTCAACAGCTGCACGCTGACTACCAACTCCCATCGCTAAACCATATTCCTCCGCAGCTCGCAATAAATTCTTATTGATCCGCTCACCTTCTGCAACACCACCGGTCATCGACGAGATAAAAAATGGAAAAGCTAATTTTTTGCCGAGAAATTCAATCGAAGTATCTATTTCGTCAAAATCAATTTCGGGAAGTGCATTATGAACAAACCGATACGAATCAAATCCAGTTACACCAGTTTGAGCAATTGGAGATAAGGAAATCTCAAGATGTTCTCGTTTTCGTTTTTGAATTAAATCTTCAGCCATTTGCACGCCACCAATCCAGGCTATCCTTCAAAGTTTGTTCCAAAGAAATCTCTGGGGTCCACCCTGTTGTTTTATGGATTTTATCATAGCTACCCCGCATCACTGTCACTTCAGCCGGGCGAAACTTTTTTGGATCAACTTGATGCTGAATCTGAACAGTCGAAGTCGCAACAAGTTGTGCAACGATATCCAACACCTTCAGACTCTTTCCACTGCATAGATTATACCGCTCTCCACCAACACCTTCATACATCAATTGAGCATATCCTTTAGCAATGTCACGCACATCTGAATAGTCTTTTTCAGAAGATAAATCTCCTGTCACTAGAATTGGCTGACTTTTTCCCTGCTCAATAGCGACTATTTGTTTACATACATCAGGAATAAGAAAACCTTCCTTTTGTTCAGGACCAGTGTGAGAGAACGGCGATAAATAAATTATATCCAATCCGTAGGATTTATGGTATTGCATAGATAAAAAGTAACCCGCAGCTTTAGAGATTGAATAAGGATTATTTGGATTAAGCGGAGTAGATTCAACAACTGGCAAATTCCCAATCGCAACGTTTCCATACTCTTCTGCCGAGCCAACTATCATAATCCTGGGTTTATATGTTTGCGAATAAAGACCACCGAGAATATCTAGAATATGCAAAGTTCCTATCGTATTTATCTGAAACGTTTTTTCAGGATCTGAAAAGCTTAAACCGGGCCGTGACTGTGCTGCAAGATGAAATACAGCATCCGGTTGAACCTGTACAAATGCATTGTACAAGGATTGCTTATCTGTCAGATCAGCTGCAACCAGCTGAATATTATCATCCGAATGAATTATCTTCTCGCGACTCATACCCCAAACCTCATATTGCCGCGAAATCAGCTCCCGTGCCAAGTGCATTCCAACAAATCCATTAACTCCGGTGATTAAAACTTTTTTCATAATTATTTAAATAATCGGGATAATAACGGTAAGCGTGCAAGCCTGCTTTTCTTAACAGTCAAATCTTGTATCGGTGCATTAAGTAAACCCAATTTTAAGCTGACAAGAAAGACACTCGCTATAGCCGGCTCAGAAAATACTTCACCACTTTGAATACGTGAAATAATCTCAGATAAAGGCATTCTCAACAATTCCATTTCAGATTCATTATATTCAGTTTTCGGCTCACCAACTTTTTTCAACCCGGTTGCAAGAAGAATATATGTTTTACTAATAGATTTAGTCGGATTTTCGTTTATAACACTAAGTAACTCAATATCCTCACAAGCATAACCCGTTTCCTCAAGTAATTCTCTTTTACCACAACTGATAGGATCCTCACCGGGTTCGATCACTCCACCAATTGTCTCTAAAGAAACCTCGCCGGCACCATGTCTATACTGCCGGTCAACAAGCGCATCTCCGTTATCAAAAAGGGCAACCAGACTTATATAATCTGGCTGCGCTCCTAAGTAATAATCATCAAATACTTTACCTGACTCTGTGCGCACATGATCTTTTCGGACTTTATACCACTTTGTATCAAAAACAAGTTTTGAATCAAGCACTTCCCATTTTTTCATTAGTTTTTAAATTTCTCCAGATCAGCATCTACCATCAACTCGATCAATTCTTTAAATGAGGTCTTCGGTTCCCAGCCAAGTTCTTTTTTTGCAAGTGACGCGTCACCTTTTAACTCTTTAATTTCAGTAGGACGCAATAGTTTTTCATTAGTAACAACATGATCTTCCCAGTTAAGTCCAACATGAGAAAAAGCCACTTGGCAGACCTCACGAATTGAGTGTGCGGTATTAGTGCCAATCACATAATCCTTAGCTTCTTTATTTTGAAGCATCAACCACATTGCCTCTACATATTCTTTAGCATAACCAAAATCCCGCTGTGCATCAAGAAAACCCATATGCAGTTTGCCTTCTGAATCAATGAGCGGATTCCCGATTTCATTGAGAGGAGGTCTTTTTACACCATTTTTAATACAAGCAACTCCCGCAGTAATTTTTCTGGTCACAAAATGTAAACCACGTCGCGGACTTTCATGATTAAAAAGAATCCCACCGCAAACAAACATATTATATGACTCTCGGTAACAGCGAATCATCATATGCGCATAGGCTTTTGCTATTCCGTAAGGGTTATTCGCATCTATCGGCGTTTCTTCGGTTGCAGATTCTGCCGCAATATTTCCTAAAATCTCACGAGATGTTGCCTGATACACCTTTGCATGCGGCACAAACTTATGTACTGCCTCAAAAACACGTATCGGGCCTAATGCCGTAATTTCTCCTGTATAAATAGGATGAGTCCATGAATCTGCAGGAACTGACTGGGCTGCAATATTATATACCTCATCAGGCTCATATCTACGAATTACATGCTCAATACTAGCATAGTCCAATAAATCCGCAGCCTCAATTCTAATCTTACCATACAGATGTTCAATATTTGGATGACTAATATTGGAAGTTCGTCGAATCGTTCCAATTACTTCGTATCCTTTTTCGAGAAGAAGCTCAGCCAGATATGATCCATCCTGAGAAGAAACTCCAAAAATTACAGCTTTCTTTACCATGATTTCTCCTTAATGTTTATAAATCTCGAAATCACCCCTCGAATGAATTGCGTGGGGTGGAAAGACTACTCAAGCTATGCTACTCAAAAAAGGAACGTCTGTCAAATAAGCATGATAAAATCATATCCATGACTAAACCGCTAATCATCTCTGGCCCATCAGGCGTCGGAAAAACCTACCTTGAAAAATATCTTATCGCCAATCATGACTTTAAACGAATCCAATCTACATTGACCCGGTCGAAACGTGAAGGTGAAATACAAGGCTTGGATTATAATTTCGTCACCGAGGATAACTTTGATCAGATTGTCAATAAAATAGTACAATATGCTAATGATAATTAACATTTTGTATTTCCTCCTACCGGCAGCCATAGCCAACATCGGAGCATCCGTCTCATCTAAAATATTCCCCTACTGGAAGTATCCAATGGACTTTAACTATACTTTTCGAGGACACAGGGTCTTAGGTGATCATAAAACTATTCGAGGGTTCATCTGCGGTACGCTGACAGGTTTCATTGTCTACTTAATTCAGATCCAGCTGTATACTTCAGTCCCGCCGCTAAAAAACATTAGCCTGATTGACTACAGCGCAACGCCAATATATTTCGGTATGCTACTTAGCGCAGGTGCACTTATTGGAGATGCACTCAAAAGCTTTTTCAAAAGACAAACAAATATTCCTTCAGGAAAATCGTGGATTCCATTTGATCAAACCGATTGGGTCATCGGCTCCCTATTACTTACCTCGGTAATTATCCCCTATACTCCGTTATTCATACTACTGGCAATGTTTATAGGGCTATGTTCACATTTTATTGTCAAAGTTATCGGGTATCTTTTGAAGATAGAAAAAGCCCCTATTTAAGCTAAATACTAAGCAACAACCCATGAAGATAGCTTTTGGCAGCACGTATCGAAAGCTCGGGGATCAATGTGCCTCGCTTAAGAAAATTGCGTTGGGTTTCAAAGAACCACCTCGTATCGACAAAAACGACACCTTTTTCCCCGACAACTATATTGTCAGTTTTAGGAAGCCAATGAAATAGTTCAAGAACTGGATACCGTGGCCTTGTATCAGGCAAAAGTTGTATCTCCTGGTTCATAAGCAAGATCAAATATACAAGTAAAATCAACTGTCCTTTTTGCTCATACGTCATATTTTTCCGTTTGACATCGTGCAAGCGCAATCCCTCTACATATTCCTGAAAAATAT
The DNA here is from genome assembly GCA_030855825.1 of bacterium. GTDB lineage: Bacteria > Patescibacteriota > Microgenomatia > JALYQM01 > JALYQM01 > JALYQM01. The sequence continues at coordinate 89,192 of JALYQM010000016.1, read as the reverse complement.
ACACCGTAATATTTCCTTTATTTTCCGGAGAAATCGATTTACCAACAAGCATGTACTCTTTAGGTAACAGGTTAAAATACTTTAAATCCGAGTTAAGAATCGGACCTAACTTCTTTTGTAACTTAATTTTATACTCAGATTCAATCAACGGTATTTGAGAAACAAGCGAGTCTCGAATAGTCTTCTGCTTACGACACATTTCATCATGGTCAGCATAGAATCTATCCCCGGTCGGGGAAAGAAAACCAAAGTATTCAGTAAATCGCAAATACATTTCATATTGACGTTTGATCTCTTCAAGCGACGGGAACAATTCGGAATAGAATTTCTTAAAAAAGGGTTCCCGCATCCCGCTATGCATAGGTAGTTTTATTTTATCGTGAAGCTCAAGCTCAACATCCCATCGGCCTTCTTTTACCACCCATGGTTGATTGTGGATTTTGAAAACACGAAAAAAAGCCCCACTTGATAAAGGGCTAAACTCAATCTGCGACAATAATTTATCTATCTCAACTGGTTCAATATCTGCAGCAGATTTTACTGCCATCGAGCGGACCAGAGATTCAAAAGCATCCATATAGTAGTAGTATTATACCTTAAACGACATCATTATGGTAAACACAGCAAGGAACGAATATAATAGAAGCTATGACCAATACATCAATACAAAAATACTTAGCCGGATTTGTACATATATACACGGCAATGGGCTCTGTAATAGCTTTTGTAATGATCCTTACAGCGCTTAAAGGTGATACCACGGGATTCTTATGGCTCACTCTCATCGCTATGGTAATAGACGGAACTGACGGATTTTTAGCAAGAAAATTTGACGTCAAGAAAAACATTCCCTGGTTTGACGGAGCTACGCTCGACAATATTGTGGATTATCTTACTTACGTCTTCGCCCCTGTAGTTTTATTATGGACAAATAATTACTTGCCTCAAAACACTGCCGGGTTAATTATAGTCTCTGCCGTACTGCTTTCTTCGTGTTACCAATTTTGCCGGTCAGATGCAAAAACAGACAATAAAAATTATTATTTCCTCGGATTCCCGGATTACTGGAATATTATTGCTTTTTACGCAATTGTTGCAGGACTTTCGCCAAACACTACTTTGTTAATATTACTAGTTTGCGCAATACTTGTCTTTGTTCCTATAAAATTCCTTTACCCATCACGAACTAAACAATATCAGAAAATAACAGTTCCACTGACAATACTCTGGTTTATAGCATTCCTTGTTATCATGATGCAGCTTCCAAATCCTAATCAAGGTCTAGTGCAATTGTCTCTTATTTATCCTATCTACTATTTTCTCGCAAGCATCTATCTTACCCTACAAATAAAATAACTAAGCCATTACAGATACTCGCCTTTCAGCAAATTCGGTATCGTAATAATATCTGCCGGTAACATTCCAGGAAAAAAGTTGTCGATTATCTTCAAAAAGTCGAATTCCCGTCTGACGTTCCTCTCGAACAATCAAAGACTCACCAGGATGAGTCGTTGAAACATAGTTTTCAAGTTGCAACTGATCTTTTCTGGATTTAGATTCAAGATTTATGGTTGATTCATCTGCACCACTAACAAAGTCAAATGTTTGCACCTTTCCAGGAAACCACCCACATTCTGGACACTCATGATAAACCTTATCTTTATCAGCCCACGCTTTCCATACGCACGAAACTATCATTTTAAGGACAGAGTCTATCTTCTTGCCCAGACACACAAGTAAACACTCCGCATTCTCGTCTAACTCGTCCTCCCAAACTTCTTCACCGTCAGCGTTAAGTACTTTTCTCTTCCTGATAGTTGGGCAATTACCGCCTTTTTCCCGAATCTTGGCCTCTCGAATAAACCTCGTTTTAAACCGTGCCTTAGCAGACGGGTCACCACCCGATGCGATAACTGCTTCAGACATATGTTCGCCATACAGATCCATAGCTTTCTCACGCATCTGAATAAGCACTTCTTTCAATAAGTACGGATCGGGATTACCATTAAATTCAAGCATCAGCGCAAAATATTCCCACGCATAAGTACGATACAATTGTTGGAGGATATCCTGTTCCGCCTCAGTATCGGTTAGTCGCTGGGAGTTATGCCACTGTGTAGCTCGCTGGGAAAATACAAAAAAATGATCATACCATTGTGATTCAAGGTTTAACTTCCTATCTATCTCGCAGGTAATATCCAATAATGCGGATCTTTTCAAATTCGTAAATTGCGATTCAAACGGAAGGGAAAGAAGTTCTTTATCACTAGCAATAAAAGATAATCTTCTAATACGTCGGGCTTTTCCACTTGAAGTGTGCACCACCTCTTTCATTAAGTGGCGCATGCGATTAATATTTCTATACGTAAATACGGTTGATGCACGCACAATAACGCTTTCTGCGTCCGGCTCAAATGAATAGCTGCGCCAATGAGATAGCCGTTTAGTCAACCAACTCGCGTATCCCATTTCACGAGCATACCGCGAAGGTCTTGGCGCTGGGCTGAGCGACATAAAAACTGGGGTTTCATTTTTATTTTCCCGGGCTTGTTTCGCCTGTAAAACAACGTCTTCCATTAATCCAAGTTCACTATCATCACGATATTGTAAAGTTGATCGGTACAAAGGATCCTCTTCACTTTTACGATCAATAAATCGACGATATGACACACGCAAATCTTCACGCTTCCATGCCTCCTTCCAGACTTCACTGGAGTGAACCATTGGATCATATGCAACAATTTTATATTCACCGGATTCTGGATTATAGACAACTTTATTATAAAAAAATGTATTCTTTCCAAATAAATACTCTTTAAGTAACGTTCCAAAACCTGGAATGCCGATTCCTGCAATTTCATCTCGGAGTTTTTGAGAATCACCCTGTATCGCTTCTTGAAATCTTTCTATATCACGATCAATAGAATGAATTTTCAAAAAACTATTGTCATATACCTGGTCAATGGCAACATTATCCATAGTCCGCTTTCGGGGAACATATTGCCGTGCTCTCGCTTCAAGCTCCTTTTGGGACATGCCAAAAACATTGTACATTCCCTGCTCACCAAAGAGAAAAATAAGCTGTTGCAAACCATTCGCTTCGGATAGAGGACGTAGCCGTTCAGCTCTACGTGATGAAAAGTTACGGGTAAAAGTTTGTTCGGTCCTTAAAGACTCAGACACAAAAAATGCCTCCTGCTCGGGATAAAATCTTTCTGTTCGTTTTCTGGCTTTACAGTAGCGGCACTGCCCCGGAAATTAACCGGTGTTACCGAATCAGAAAGTATCTAAATAAGATAAAATATTTTAAGCGAAGAATCAAGCGGTTGATTAATATTTTAAACTAACAACAACATATAGATTAATTAGTAAACACAATCGCATTTGGTAATTGCCTGCCCGGTCCAACTTTGTATCCCCCGAAATAAAGGGCCGAAGATCCGCCTCCATCAAGGTTCATTGCAAACTGAGCACCCAGTGCCTTGAAAACATATGCTGTGTCGGGTACAGTAGCGCCTCGCGTCATAACTGCCCATAATGTTTTGCCATTGAAACCCAGCCCTCCACGGGTAGATTTTGTGCCTGAAGATTTTGCATCAAGTCCACCATTCACCGCAACACCACCATTATGTATAAGTGTGGGAAAATTAGAGATAGCTCCATATGCACTCGTATCGCGCCCAAAACCCAACGCCTGAGTATAAAAATGCGCGCCATCACCATAAAAACTCATTAAAGGATTGACACTATACTGATTCTGCGCTGAGTTAGAGTAATGTTTGCTTCGGTAGTCAAACACGAGGAGATCAAATGCATTAACCTTGCTGGAACATGAAGGATAATCTGCAGGACAAAAATAGCTGCCATTTATACCTGCAATGCCCCCATTCTCTGCAACATACGCAGCAAGTGGTTTTAGCGGACAATTAGAAGCACAATCAGAACTACTCGCGGTAAATGTCTTAACCTTGATTCTATTTAAATCGACAGTCAACATATCAGCACTGAATGCACCAATCGTAGTATTTATAGTTTTACGTTCATAAGTCACTCCTCCCGCTGACTGTGGAGCAACAGGAGCAAGTATTGCAGATGCAGCCCGTGAAGCCGCGGCCACAGCTACTGCCTTTTTATCAGCTTCTTTTTTCTGAGCAAGCAGCGATTCTAAGGAATTACTTATAAGTAAAAAACGCGTAGGAAGCAGCTCATAAGATTTTTGAGCAAGCTCTGCGCTTGCAGAAGCAATTTCCGCCGAAACAGTAGCAACATTCACTCCCTGCTTTTTATAATCGTCCCGCTTTTTCTCAAGATCAGCAATTTTATTAGTATAATCTTCGCTCAGTTTTTTATCATCCTCGCGCGCACTTCCAATTAAGTTGGTCAGATCGGCACTCAAACTCGCAGCCCTTTCATATTCACCGCTCGCAAATGCTGTTCGAAGCGAGACAAGCACTGCAGTAGCTGCAAAGGTACTGATTCGTTCTTCACCCAAAAGAGTGAGCTCTTTTTCAACCCGGACTAATGAATCAAACGCAGACTGATGCTTATGAAGAGTATCGAAAATAGCCGCATTGGCAGTATCTACTTCATCACCTCGTTGCAAACGATAATGTCCGGCAATAATATAGGCAGGAAAGATAGCCGCGCTCAATACCACAATTAAACTAAGAAAAACATAAAAATGTAAAGGAAAACGCCCTGTTCCGGCTTTTTTTAGATGATCACTATGTGTTTTCATTTATTACCATAATAAGGTGCTCGCCTGAGTTTCTCAACCCTTAGTTTCGTCGGATTTTACAAACATAAAATCCATCCCATGTTTCAGTACCGAGAATTCTGACGCTCTTACGCAGTCGCTCGTCAAAAACCTGACCTTCCCATTCGGTCAAACCGGAAATAAAACTATCCGAATGTAGTGGTAGTTCTTCCAATTCAATTGCACCTTCAAATTTGCTAAGGGCGAAATCAATGATCGCTTCATTCTCTTCTGGCGCAATTGTACAGGTTGAATATATCAATACTCCTCCTGGTTTTAAACACATAATTGCCGAGAACATCAGGCGCTTCTGTATTTCCGACATCTTCTTAATCTTCTTCAAATCCCAGTCCGCAAAAGTCTTCGGGTCATTTATGCGGAATCTTCCTTCTCCGCTACACACGGAATCGAGCAATACAATATCAAAAACAGGGCCGTATTTTCGCCATATTCCTGAAGCATCGCTTTGATGAATATCTACATTCCGAACATGAAGTTGAGCTAAAACAGCCTTCATCTGGTATATTCGTTGTCGGCTTAAGTCATGTGCATCGATATGGCCTTGGTTAGATAATAATCCTGCTAGCTGGGACGTTTTTGAACCGGGAGCAGCACACATATCTAAAGCAATAATCCTATCCTTCCCTGTAATTTCCTGTGCGATACACGAAACAGGGACCATACTTGAAAGTGATTGCAAATAGTACCAGCCATTAATATATTCCTGTAGGTCAGTAAATTCTCGCTTGGATTTATTTTTCAATAAATAAGCATTGTCTAAACCAACAATTTTTTCCAACTCAAAGTCTAAATCACTAAGACGTTGAATACCTTCGCTTTCTGAAACAACTAAGGTATTTATCCTGAAACTCGGAAGTTTATCTACGGAAAACGAAGCAAGAACAGAATCATAGCTATTCCCCACTATCTTATACAACCGGTCAAGAAACAATTGATCCATTTAATTCATCCCTTTTATTAAAAAATAGTAAACTTGCAAACACCCAGAATTCCATACTTAAATCATTCTTAAAGTAAGGAACATCCACAAGCCCGTGGACGAAAATAAGAAAAATAACGCCATAAGCAATTATCCGAACAGGCGAACGGGTTTGATCAGCTTTCTGAAGAAGTGAAAAACAAATCCAAATAAAACAGAGCAATCCAACTAAACCTATCTCACTCCAAAAATTTAAAAAGATATTATGCGGATATTGCAGGTGTTCGTCATACTGCGTTGGCAAATAGTGTGTCGCGTACAACTCTTTAAAACCATCAAGACCTGCTCCAGTAATCCAATGTTCTGAAAGTAAATTATATGTGCCTGTCCAGACAATCATACGGATCAGGAAGGTATTGGATCCATGGTACGGACCTTGTGGTAACGTTCCAATTTTAACATAGGAAAAAAAGATAAAAATTATAGTTACAGAAAAAAGACAAGCCGCAAATGGAATAAACAAACGCGAATGAACACCGACGTACCTTTTAGCAAATCCATACGCGGTGAAGATATACCTCAGTATGATTGCAATAATCAAACCAAATAACGCCAATAAACCGCCATTCGAACGGCTGAAGGCAATAGCAACGATCGAAAGGATAAGGGTAACAGCAAAGAAGATGCTTCTTTTACTAACTTTAAAGTCCCGAAAGACCACCACGCCTAAACTAAAAACAATTAACTCTAAGTACATCGAAAGTGCATTGGCACTATTAAATAATCCACTTACCCTTCCAGCAGCAATTTCATGAGGTGCAAACCAGTCAATTCTAAATGCATATTGAAATATAGCCAGAATACTTAGATAAAAAGCACTTACCGCAAACCCTAACAGCACATCCGTAACAAAAATCGTTTTCCGCCGAGCTAAATCAGTAAAAATAATAAATAAGAGAACTGGTTCAAGGAAATAAGCACGGTATATCCCCAAGCCACCAACAGGATCAAGAGAAATAAATACACTTAGGAAAGTAATTAAGAGGAATAAGCCCAACTGTTTTTTAAGGGGAATCGCACTAAAGAACTCGACTAGTCTCCCAAATCGCAGTACTTCAATTAACCAGATAAGAAAAAAAAGTATGAAACTAAGCTCAAGAACCGTCGTAGGAAGACCAAATAACGACAGCCTTACAGTATATAATGGAAGCGCGCTAATCAATGATATCGCGAATATTCGCATCAATGTCATTGATACAGTATAACTTATTTACTGCTTAGAAACCCTATTAACTCAATCGAACTAAACTGGTATACTATACAGATGGCTTTTTCATGGCAACAATGCCCAAAACCAATAATCGGACTCGCGCCAATGGATGGTCTTACCGACTTTGCCTATCGCCAGATTCATGCCAAATACGGTAAACCAGCAGTAATGTTCACTGAGTTCACTAACGTAGAGGGAATGTTTATGTCCGTACACGATCACCTCTTTAATGACCTCAGATTCCATATCTCCCAGCGTCCCATTATAGCTCAAATCTTTGGCTCAACGCCTGAATATTTCTATAAAGCCGCTATCGTCTGCGCCGAACTCGGATTTGATGGAATAGACATAAATATGGGTTGTCCGGCCAAAAATGTAGCTCATCATGGTGGCGGCGCGGCACTCATAGCTAAACCGGAACTTGCAAAAGAAATCGTCAGATCAGTCAAGCAAGGCATACAGGATTGGGTTAATGGGAAAACTATCACTGAAATTGGACTCGATGATATCAAACTAGCACGAATTGACGAATTAAAAACCTTTTCTGAAGCAAACGCTGCGACAAGAGAACCGCTTCCCGTCTCAGTTAAAACCCGCCTCGGCGTAGAAGAAGTCACTATCGAGGAGTGGGTCAAACACCTTCTCGAAGTTGAGCCAACAAACATCACACTTCATGGACGGACCTTACGGCAAATGTATACAGGGAGTGCAGATTGGGAAGCAATTGGCAGAGGTGCAGCAATTATTAAAACAACCAACACAACAGTACTCGGAAACGGCGACGTTAGTTCAAGAGAAGACGCTCTCAGAAAAATAGCTCAATACAAACTCGATGGCGCACTTATCGCGCGAGCTTCAATGGGAAATCCATTCATCTGGAAAAATGAAGCAATCGACTTTACTCCCACATTAAAACTTCAAATTGCGTTAGAGCACGCCCAACTCCACGCACAAACAAAGAATGAGAAAATGTTTTTGCAAATGCGCAAACATTTCAGTTTCTACGTAAGCAACTTTCCAAACTCTAACGAAATTAAAATTAAATTGATTCAAACAAAAACAATTGAGGAAGCTGAACAAATTATTGTCGAGTCAATTGATCGGTTAGCCCTTTCGCAAGAACTGATACATGCAAATCCCAGCTGAATTTTTCTCGCACCCTCGCTATCCCCTCTTTCCCCATTTGTAATCTAAGAAAAGGTTTTTCCAGTAATTCGTTAAGTCGCTCAGAATACTGATGTTTATCATAAGCAGAAACTAAAAAGCCGGTAACCCCATCGACAACAGTATCTGTTGGGCCTCCTACATTCCAGGCAACGACAGGCAACCCCTGCCCCATCGCTTCAATAACAACAATTCCAAAATCTTCACGTTCAGAAGGAAATGCATAAATAGTTGCATGACGATACAAAGCAAGCAATTGTTCCTGATCGATATCACCCAGAAAAACAACGTAGTCTTGTACACCAAGCTGCGCAGCCAGCTCTCTAAGCTCCAAAGTATGTGGGGTGAATGAACCGGGTATAACAAGATAAACATTTGTTCTTTTATGGATAGTTTGGAGTAGCGAAAAACTTTCAATCAGCCAATCAATTCGCTTCCATGGTTGATGCCGCCCAGTATACAAAATAAAAGTTAAAGTTATATCAAACCCATTAACATTATGGGATGTGTTAAGCATTAAAGGTGAAGATAAATCTGAGGAGTATAGTAAATGCTGCGATAAGAAGACATTATCAATTTCTCCCCCTACAAGATTTCCATGAGTTTTTCGCTGCTCCATGGTAATATGACGCTGATTATCCCAATAAGAGAAATGACGGCGGGGATAAAACGAATCCGAAACAGACGAATACCTCTGCTCAACTCGCTCATGTAGTGTGATTGTTCGTTCAGCTATATTTTCAAGATAATTTGTTCCTGATGGGCACGGAATCCAGTCGCAATGGTAAATGCGTTCAATTTCTTGACCTATAAAGTACCCATTCACAAACCTTTTGGAAGCACCGGTAATACTAATTCGGTCCAAATAAGATAGAATCGGTTTCACATAACGAAATATAGTATTGAGAAACTTAAAGTCACTAACAGTCGCCCAATCTTCGTGCTCGCGTGGATATAAAATTCGATTCGGGTGATTAAGAAATGTTATATATGGTTTGCGTAACAGCCGCGCTAAAACAAAGGCAAGCCACGCACCAGGCTGGTTTTCACCAATAAAAACATCCGTTTTCCTAAAGCCAAAAGCAAAAAATGGAATTAAAAGGCAACTCAGCAATAATAGTATTGCATGACGAAGTGGAAACCATCGCGGTAATTGAGGTAAAAAAGTCTTGATATTATATTCACGAATAATGTCCGGAAAACAGTTCTTAAAATCAACAATCGGGGCGTAACATTCAACAGTATATCCGGCAGCCTTGAGATGGGATAATTGCTCTAAAACAATTCTCTCTCCACCTCCTGTATAAATAAAGGAGCAGTGAATAAGGGTTACTTTCATGTTGATTAGTAATCATCACCTACATCAAGAGATTCTTCAGTTTCTGCACCAGCAACATCTCCTCCTGGAGCTTGTTGCGCACGAAGCTGATCCCGCTGGCGTTGTTCAGCAAGAACTCTATCTAAAATTGCTTGACGGCTGGTAACATCCACCCGCAAAGTCATGAAATATGCAATACTAAAAAATAACACAACAAACACGACAGTGAGAGTAGAAATCAATGCAAGAAGTGCATCTTTCTCCTGCGATGTTTTCATAATAAACCCTCCTGAATACTTATATAACTATAACAGTAGAACAAACAATTGCTTAGGTCAAGAGAAAGGTCATTTAGAGTGAGTTTTAAGCGAACGAACGCTCAATAAATGGATTCCCCGCATCAATCTCTTTCTTATTTAACCATCCAGTCATATCCGCAAACCCTTGCCAGTATGTACATTTAGAACACGTCTTCCAGTCAGACAAATCTCCCCGCAACATATCCGACCGCAGTTTCTGATACTTTTCCCCGCACCAGATATCTTCAATCGTACTCTCTTTAGTATCTCCCATAATTAATTCGTTTTTCATAAAGTTCACACAACACGTAGTCACAAGCCCATCCCACAACACTACCGGATTGAACCAGGTTACAAGGCACGGATATCTACACGCCACCTTTTTTTGAGTGGAAAGCGAACGGTCTTTAGCTCCTCCACCATAATTATGATACGAAGAAATTAATACTTGATCGGCAACCCCCTTCCAGTATTGCTTAAATTCCTGAAGTTGCTCAGCATTCTCAGTCATTCCAATAAACTTCGCTACCAACAACGGTTTTTTGACACCCATCTCTTTTTTAATTTCAGAGAAGCGCCTCATATTTTTTACAACCGTATCATACTGATCTCTTCCCTTAATTTTTTTATACGTATCACTATTCATTGCATCAAGTGATACATTTAAAACATCCAACCCTGCTTCAATTAATTTTATCGATCGATCCTCATCAAGTAAAATCGCATTTGAAAAAATCTCGATGCGATGAGCTGCTTTCCGATCCTTGGCATATTTGATAAGCTCATGCACCCGTGGATGAATTAATGATTCCCCATCCTTAATAAGGGTGAGCACCTGAACGCCACCATGATCCGCAATTTCATCAATTAATTTTTGATACAAAGCATCATCCATAAGACCAAAACCACGGTCAGTTAAATGACGAGGGCACATAATACACCGCAGATTGCAATGATTAGTCGTCTCAAGGTTAATAGACATCGGGAAATTCCAGCGAATTTTTTGCTTGAAGAACTCACGTTGAACAACGTGGCTTTTTTTCAAATGATTCTCAGCAGCATAGACTGCATTTTCAAACGGGGTGGGCAGATTCATGATTTTCTTTTTTGAGTTCTCGGCTTCCTTGTACACCATTATACGGACACTCTATACAATGATTACCACAACAGAATCCCCGTCGCAAGTGGTATCTCTTGGTCAGTACAAACCGTCCATGCGAATCTAATTCATAATCAATATGTTCAACAAGAGGACACCTAGTTTTTATATGATGCATAATAAAAAAGATAATAACACAGAAGAAAATCAAAATTGATACAGTTCAAACAACAATGCCTATCTACACCTATGCACTTAAATAGTGTATAAAAATTTCAGGTATATTTTTAGCTCTAAGCAAAATATGAGATTTCGTATTGACGCGAGTTCACGCGTAATGATATACCTAAACTCTAATAATATTAGAATAATAAAGTTTTCAAAATAGTTCGAATACTTATTCGTCACAAGCACCACGATGATAAACAAACTGCTCTGGTGATTAGAAAAAAAGAAACGGTTATTTTGATAAGTACATTCTAACAATAATAAATTAAGCAATTATTATATTATTTTTTTATTAACTCATTCTCTCTAAGGAGGAATTCATATGCTCGATAAATTAAAGTTAGGCATAGCCGCAGTCAGCGTTAGCTCTGCAGCAGCCTTAACATTTGTACCAGCGGTGTTAGCACAAACTGTTTCTCCGTCTACTTCCGCTTCACCACTCGCAAGTGCTACTACTGCACCAGCCACAACTGCATCATTTCGGGCAGTACACGCTTCTCCAGATGGACCAGCAGTTGATGTATACATCGACGATAAGAGAACTCTTGCATCATTAACATATCGACGGGTAACAGGATATGCAAAAATCCCATCCGGCCGACATACAGTAAAAATTTACCCGACATCTGCAGCAGGAAAAGGTAATCCAGTACTTACTCAGGATTTAGAACTAAATGCTGGTTGGGACTACACCATTGCAGTAACAGGAAGACTCGCAAGCATTCAGGCAAAAGTATTCAGTGATAATCTAAATGTTCCTGGACCAGGAAAAACAAACGTACGCGTTTATCATCTTTCACCAAATGCTCCAGCAATCAATGTTGCAGTAAAAGGTGCAGATACATTAGTTCGGAACTTAAGTTTTCCAAACGCTACTGACTATCTTCAGGTAGACAGCAAAGCATATAATCTTGAAGTACAAACAGCAACAGATAGCAAAGCAGTTCTCGACCTCGGTAGAGTAACACTTCCAGCAAATAGCGTTCAGTCAGTATTCGCATTCGGTTTAGTCGGCGGTGAAAAACCAGCTCTCTCAACCCTCACCGTAATTGACAGACGCGGAGCAGCAAGCACCCCGGCAACAGGCGCAGAACAGTCCTTTGGATTTGTGGCACTTCTAGCAGGTATGGTTGCAGCAGCTGGCGTAGTATTTAAAAAGATCGCAACTGTTTCAGAACAGAGCTAATAAACTGTTAACGAATAAAAAAGACGGAGTTTCTAAACTTCGTCTTTTTTTATGCTTGACTCTACTCGCATGTAATCTGGACTATTGCAAATAAACAGCTTAATAATATATTGACATCAATGATATAATACTTTATACTACACTTATTATAAGTAGTATAAGGAGACTGTCCCATGAATACTACCGATGATAAGATCAAGGAGGATGAAATGAACGCCTCTAAGGACTATGATCCAGGTGCAGATACAGATCAAAGTGCGCATAATGTCGAGGAAAGTGACTACGCAGTTACAGGAAGGTTCACTGAAACTCACAAATACGACTCAGAAATTAATAAAATTTCTGAAAGTTACATCGATGATGAGGATGACTGGTAAAAAACAGGACCTCTATTTAAGAAGAACGGACTCTTGCGAGTCCGTTTTATATTGTATTAGATCTTTAATTCACTCGCCCACTGTTCTATTGCATCAGTATATAAATCCGCAACATCAATTACCTTAAAGACATCTCCAATTAGTCTGCCGTTTGCTTTCTTTACAAGTTCTTCAAGTAGTAGCGCAGCATTACACGTAAAAGTGTAGCTATAGTGTCCGACACCAAATAACGCCACTGGCCTCTGAACAAAATCATAGGTACTTAACTGGACAGCAAGCGATTTCATATCTATCTGTAAGTTACCCTGGACATTTTTATTCTGCTCCTTACCACTAAGACCATCCTGGCGCTTACCATCCCAAGTCGACGATCCCAATACTACCAGATCATAATCCTTAAACTCTTCGATCGAAGCATTCTTCACATTTTTTACCACAACTTCAAAACCACCAGTTTCAAGCCCAGCCTTCACAAACTGCGCTAAAAATGCAGTATTTCCACTCGTACTACCGTAAATAACAATTGCTTTGTTCATAGATTTTTTCGCTAAACCAATGCTACATGCTTTTTCGTGCGACTAAATAGGCATTAGTTGCCTATTTCGAGCGACAGCGGGTCGCAGATCCCTTTAGGGGGAGCAAAGGAAAAGCATGCGAATTGGTTCATTAGAAACTCTTTTTAACTCCCACTTCATCAATCGCCGGAAAAATCTTCTTCACCTCTTCTTTAAACTTATCCGCAAGCGTCGAAGAAAAAGAAGCCTTATTCCCATTCTCCATATGCTTACACAATTTTCGCTCCCAGAACTGTGTAATATCAAGTACCTCTCTACCCATAGTATCAAATTCTTCTTTAAATTGCTTCTTATCTTTTAAGTAATCCTGATTAAGCAGCATAAACCGCTGAAACAATTCCTTATTCTGCTCAACCATTATATTAAAAAATTCTTTATATTTAACCATATAATCCTATTTGTACCTGAAATTAGAATGAATTTCAAGAATTTACAAAATGGAATTTATATATTCAACGCTAATTGACTAGCCATGTAAGCGCGTCTTACGATCTGGCCTTTTTGAGCAGTAATAGAGTTAACGAGTATTTTACAGGCAATATAGTCAGGAATTCCGAGTGAAGCAGCATCCACAGCCAATTGCTGACAGAGCTCAACCACCGGAGCTTCACCAACTCCATGCCGGTATGCTCCTCGTGCAATATTATTAAAATCTGCAGTTAGATCCGAAGGTCCCGGAAAAACAAAATCGCAAAGCGGATAATCTCTTATTTGACGAATATGTGCAACTCTTTCTACCATAACACCAATTTGGTTAGGACGAACTTCTCGCACTACCGCAGCTATCTGTTCATGTTCGTAAGGGGTTGTCATATAAGGCAATACCACACAAACATCTTTACCTCCCGCCATAAACGCTTCTATCACACGCAGTTCATGCGCCAATAAGCGATCATCGTGTAATAACCGTCCGCTCCCTCGTAGACCATTATCAGGAGTGTCTTCTAAATACTCAAACTCATCAGGATTATAATCCACCATTCTATAGTAAACGGTAGGAGGACGAGCAGAAATGACGTCATGAGTAGATCTATCAAAAAGATCCTGATCAAATTCAGATAAAGGAAGTCTGACCGCACGATTTCCAAATGCGCGAACAGCTAAAAATTCTCCTCTCACGAAAAGAGCCTTAGCGCCATCTACATATCTTTGAGCATAGTCAGGTAGCAAGCTCGGGAAACTGCAAAACAAAACATCTGGTTTACGCTCATCTCCACTGTCTGCAAAGCGATCAAGCGGTCTAAGGCATTCACCAAGAATGCAAGCTACGTGAGTACCGGGGAAAACAACATTGGGTATAACTTCATTAGCAGTACCAAGTTTAGGTACAAAATCTAACTGTTCAGCCATAATGTCGGAAGTATATAATAAATAATTATATAACTTCAATCAGTAAATTAAAACCACTCCTGATATAATTACCAAAAAGGACAACATATGTCACACAAAACTACTATCGGCTTCATCGGATTAGGATTAATGGGCAAACCCATGGCCCTAAATATCCTTAAAAAGGGCTTTCCTCTTGTTGTGTACAACCGTACCGAATCCAAAACTAAGGAATTAGCAGACCAAGGAGCAGTAGTCGCGCATTCACCGAGGGAATTAGCAGAACAATCCGAGATTATTGTTACCATGGTAACCGCCGTCGAAGACGTTCACAATATTCTTTTCTCAGCAAACGGTGCAATTGAAGGAGCTCAAAAAGGAACTCTCATAATCGACATGTCTACCATTGGTCCTACAGCCGCAAAATTAATCGATTCAGAATTAAAAGAACACGGAATGCATTTTATTGACGCACCAGTCACAGGTAGCACACCAGGAGCAATCAATGGGACATTAACAATCTTTATTGGCGCATCCGACGAAGATCTGCAGAAAGCCACACCGCTTTTTGAAACCATGGGAAAAAATCTCCAACACCTCGGACCAGTAGGTTCAGGCCAGGCCATTAAAATGATTAACAACCACATGATCGCGGCAACCATTGAAGCATTATCTGAATCAATGGTTCTCGCCGATGGAATGAACCTTTCCAGAGCCAAAGTTGCAGAAGTGCTAAAAACAACAGCCTTAGCCTCACCAATACTCAATTTAAAAATAGATAATTATGTAAAGGAAGATTATTCCCTACTCTTCACCGTTGCAAATATGAAAAAGGATTTAAGTCTAGCACTTGCCGAAGCGAAAAAATCAAATAAAGGACTTCCTTTGCTTGAAACAGTAGAAAAACAATTCGAAAAAGCGATGGCTCAAAATCTAGGAGAAGAAGATTTCTCAACGATTATAAAAGTCTTGAAGAAGTAACTTTATTGTATAGCAAGCAAAGATTCTATAAGATTCGGATATTCTCTAAAATATTTATGCATATTCTGAGAAAGTTTTAATTTCTTAACCTCATCTATTTCAAAAAATACAACTTCCTTTCCTTCATTACCAAGTTTAATTGAAGCGACTTCCTTTTCACTCAGCTGAACATGAAATAAGTGAGTCTCTTCAGCCCAAGTGTCGGCTATTGGGAATAAATAGCGAATTTTTTCTGGTGCAATACTTATTTCTTCCTGAGTCTCTCTCTTTAATGTATCCTCAGGTGATTCTCCGGGTTCATCATGGCCTCCAACAAGATCCCAACAATCAGGATCTTTAATTGATTTATCATCACGATGAAAAAGTAATATTTTGTTATTAAAAGTAATAAAAGCTACAGAAACCATACTATTATCCTACTCTCGGAGTCCCTCGAAAAGCAAAGGTAGTAAGTCATCTCCACTCACCCCCCATCTCTTTATATCGATCACTTCTTATCTATTTTCGATTCAATAATAAGATAAACTATAATTCCTAAAACCAAACTTAATGCAAATTTCCACACTTTACCACGGAGTAATTCCTCCAAACCTGAAAATATCGCAAACCAAACGCCGTATGCTCCCAAAACCAACCAGATATGATGTAATCTAAATCTCTTCATGTATGCGATGATTTTACCATCTTTACCCTAACCCACAAACCCATTACCCTAGTATATATGGAATTACCTCGTATTCTTATCGTTGGTGGTGGCTTTGCCGGAATCTTCTGCGCCAAAAAATTGGATAAACTCTTTGGTAAAGAGGCAAAGATAACATTAGTCTCTAATAAACCCCACTTCGAATACCACGCCGCCCTGTACCGCGTCGTTAACGAAGGAACACCTCTTCAGGCATGCGTTCCTTTACGCGAAATTTTTAAAGATACCAATGTCGAAGTAATTATCGATACTGTACACTCAATAGATACCGGCAAAAATACAGCATATAATGAGCTAAAAGAAAGATATCATTACGACCATTTAGTACTCGGGCTAGGCAGTGAGAATTCATACTTCGGTATACCTGGAATAAGCAAATACTCCTATTCAATGCGCACTATTCCTGAAGCACTCAAACTTGCACATCATATCCACGATACGCTAGATGATCATAAGAATGAACAAAACGAACAATTGATGGAGATTGCAGTAATTGGAGGAGGACCGGCCGGTGTTGAACTTGCAGGTGAACTTGCAGTGCATACTCAGGAAGTTGTAGCCAAACATCGATTACACAAATCCGCAGTACAAATTGAATTAATTGAAGCGATGGATCGAATTCTTCCAATGCTCACTCCAACCGAATCCAAACACATTCAAGAAAGACTTGAAGCCCTTGGAGTAAAAGTCTCAACAAAAACTAAGGTCGAAGAAGGCATCGAAACCGGATTAAAAACAGATACAGGATTAATTAAAACCAAAACCGTTATCTGGACGGCCGGTGCTAAAGCGAATTTTCTCTTTACCGATTGGGGCTTTGTAGTGGGTAAAGGTGGAAAAGTTGAAGTCAATGAATACTTACAAGCACAAATACCTGAACCGCCAGTTCCGGGAGCACAAGCATTAGAAGGAACCGTGCAGGATGAACCGAAAAAAAACTATCTATACAATGTATATATTGCCGGAGATGGCGCAAACGTACCGTCTTCAGGCCAGGCCCTTCCCGCCCGTACAATGGGCGAAATCGCAGCCGACAATATTTATAACAAAATAAATAATCTCCCGCTCAAAAAGTATAATGCGCCAATTCCACTATTAATTATCCCGGTTGGCCATAGGTGGGCCTACGCAAAAGTAAGCGCATGGGTATTCTCAGGATTATTTGGGGCCTTTGTATATAAACTATGGAATCTATATTTCTTTAGTATCCTGCTCTCCCCTTCTAAAGCATTTTCAGTACTCCGTCGAGAACATCAAACCTGCGATATCTGCGAAACCTGCATGCATAATTACCAACAGAAACTCTATTGATTCCAGATAACAAAACAAGTATAAATTGAGAACATGAAAACAATCACCAAAGAAATCTCCCAAAACAAAAAAGTAATAGTTCGTCTCGATCTCGATGTACCATTTGACGATCAGGGAAATATTTCCGACCTGACCCGCCTCGAAAGTGCTTTACCAACATTAGAACTATTAAATGAAAGTGCATCACAAATTATCATCATTGGACATCTCGGCCGACCAAAAGGCAAAGTTGATTCAACGTTCACGCTAAAGCCCGTATCTGAAAAACTAGCGGAACTACTGGGTCAGTCAATCGAATTTATAGAAACAGGATCTCCAAGAGCAAAAATCTCAATGCTCGAAAATCTGCGCTTCGATCCACGCGAAGAAGCAAACGATGAAAATTATGCAAAGGAATTATCCTCCCTCGGCGAAGTTTTTGTATTTGAAGCATTTGCCGTAAGTCATCGTGCCGCCACCTCAACTGTTGCAATCACTAAGTTACTACCATCATTCGCAGGATTAAGAGTAGCAGAAGAAGTTGAAACGCTCACCGCAACATTAAAAAATCCGGAACACCCGTTTCTCGTAATTCTCGGTGGTGCGAAAATTGAAACCAAACTTCCGATGATCCAAAATATGGAACCAACTGCAGACAACATTTTCGTTGGCGGAAAACTCCCCTATGAAATTAACCAACAAGGACTCACCTTCTCAAATAAAGTTACCGTTGCCAAAATGAACGAAACCGGATTCGATATCTCCTTAGAAGCAGCCCTGCAAGCAGTAGAACTTATTAACAAAGCCAAATTAATTGTCTGGAACGGACCTCTCGGTAAATTCGAAGACGAAGATCAGCGCAAAGGTACAAAAATTATTGCCGAAGCAGTTGCCAATTCTTCAGCAAAGAAAATCACCGGCGGTGGCGACACTATCGCAGCCATGGAACTATTTGGTATCAAAGACAAGATCGACTTTATCTCCGTCGGCGGCGGTGCTATGCTTGAGTTCTTATCAGGAAAAGCTTTACCTGCATTGAAGGCACTTGAAGACATATGAACATACGAATCTCTAACACAGGATTAGTTCTCGCTGAAATTACCCTTGTAGTATCATTGCTTTTACTTCTGAGCGAATACTTGCTCCAGTCAAATATACTGTTCGCAACATATACCACCGCAATGGCTCTTGTTGCTATTGATCAAATACAACTAATGTTTTCATCAAAAAGCTTCATCCCGGGAGCAGATAGAAATATAGTAATCGTTTATTCCATTTTATTAAATCTGATGCTGGCATACAGCCTAGGCACTCTCACAGATTATTTAACAGCGAGAGAAAAGCGACTAGGAAAAAATAGAACGTAATGGTAGGATAACGAAGTAAAAAATAAAATTTAATAAAGGAGAAAGACAATGAACCTCGCTATTAACGGCTTTGGCCGAATTGGACGCAATGCATTCAAAATTGCATGGGACAAACACAAATCAGACATTAAAGTAGTTGCTATCAACGACATCACCACACCATCAGTTCTTGCACATCTCTTAAAATACGATTCCAACTATGGTACTTGGGGACCAACAGTCACCGCTGACGATAAAAACATCATCGTTGACGGCGTCAAAATTCCCGTTTATGCAGAAAAAGAACCTAACAAACTTCCTTGGAAGGATCACGATGTTGACGTTGTTATCGAATCCACTGGTTTCTTCACCAACGAAGCAGGCATGAAACTTCACCTCGATGCAGGAGCAAAGAAAGTTGTACTTTCAGCACCAGCTAAAGATGGAAATATTCCGACCTTCGTACTTGGAGTTAACGATGAAAGCTATGCTGGTCAAACAATGATCAACAACGCATCATGCACCACCAATTGCATCACTCCTGTTGCACAGGTTATCCACGAAACATTCGGCGTCGCTAAAGCGATGATGACAACCATCCATTCATACACCGCAAGCCAGGCACTGCAGGATGGACCTAAAAAGGATATCCGCGAAGCACGCGCAGCAGCCGAAAACATTGTCCCAACCACAACTGGCGCAGCTATAGCAACCACTCAAGTAATCCCGGAATTAAAAGGATTATTCGATGGACTCTCAATTCGCGTTCCTACCCCTGTTGTATCACTCGCCGATTTCACCTTCATTGTGAAGAAAAAGACTACAGTTGAAGAAGTAAACGCAGCCATTAAAAAAGCTTGTGCTGAACCTCGATTTGAAGGCATTTTTGCATGGACAGAAGAAGAACTCGTATCTTCAGACTTCAAAGGAAACAGCTACTCATCCATTGCCGACTTAAAGCTTACTAAAGTCATCGATGGTGACATGGTAAAAGTTATTGCCTGGTACGATAATGAATGGGGCTATAGCAATCGCCTCGTTGAACAATGCGTAAACGTCTCTAAGTAAATAAAAGCAAAGTCTCAACTCTTTCTCATTGCTTTTTAAAACAAAAAGCGGTACAAATGAATTAACTCAAATACACAAAAATACCCCTCGTCTCGAGGGGTATTTTATTAACAAGTATTAATTTTAAATTACACTAACGATTTAGCATATTTTCTCATCCAGATCCCGCCAGCTAAAACATATCCAGCAAAAGCTAGAAATCCGTAGTCTGAGCTACCCGTACTTGGTAGAGTCAAACCACCTTGTGGAGTTGTTGAACCAAGAATCTGCCCACCCGAAGGAGTTGAATTACCGCCGCCGTCTGGTGTGGGTATTGATGTTGCAACCGGTGTACTGGTCGGACCTGGGGTTACCGAAGCCGATGGTGCTGGTGAATTAGTTATCACTGGTGTTGCGGTTGGAGTAGGAATTCCACCGCCCTGACCAGGAGTTTCAGATGGCGTAGCAACAGGTGTAACAGTTGGCGTTGCGCTTGGTAAAATACTTGGACTCGCACACTCATTTTTGGTGTGCATTGCAGCGACAAGTCGGCTACCATAACGGGCACCATTATTAAAATTGTTAAGCACATCACCCTTAAAAAGGTCAACCTGGCCATAACAAGGAAGTTCTACTATAAGATCCTTCTTTGAATGAGGCTCAAGTGTAAATATTATTGAGCTAAAAAGAGTTTGGGTATCCGTATTTCCATCCCCTTTTAAATAACTTGCAAATCCGCCTGACTCAGTAGAATCACCAATATTTTCAACAGTCGCATTGGCTTGAGTACCGTTTATGGTAATAAAACCAATGATTCCATCGTTAATATCTTGATCCCCTATTGGAACTTCGTTTGGATCAGATGTATACGCTGCGACGCGGGTTGCCGAAGCAAATAAAACAACTATTGCGACAAAGATCACAAGAGTAAGATACCCGACTTTATGAGAAGCTGCCTTTCTCATGCGTCCTCCTTTTGAGGTCAATATGCTATTAAGGTGTTCAGTATACCTTAATCGCTTAGGAATGTCAAAGACTATAGGATAGTGTCTTTTCGGAAGCTGTCTTTGAAAAATTCGCCACGCAATGATATAATGTTTTTTTACAAGAAAGATGCGTCTATGAAAGAATTAATAAATCCATTGGAAAAAATACAATTACCCACCAACCAATTCCATAAAGATGATGCTATCGCAGTGCTAACTCAGAGAAAAGCGGTTGAACCACCTCCAACGGGAAGAGAAGCGGATGGTTGTTTTGCACGCACTGAAGGGCTACTTCCGCACATCTACCAAACTGCAGCTATTCTCCCAGGACCTGATGATATTCAAGCTCTAATTGATCCTCAGCAAGCAGCACAGGAAGCATTTGAGCTTCAACAAGTCAGTGATACCCGCAGAGACGCACCACCCAGATATCCCCGAAAAGGAATCCCCGCTGTCCAAATTCCAGCACCAGAAAACGAACGCGCCGTCGGAGAATAATTTCCAAAGCATCAGCTCATAGCATATTATTCAGGGTTGAAAAACAGGACCATACCCTGTAAAATATATTTTTAAAATCAAATCAAAAAAATATGTTATTAGAATCTAATCCTGCAGTATTAGTAACATTTAAAGGTCGCCCAGGAGTCGGTAAAGGAACCCTTGCTAAAAAAGTGATTGGATTGTTCTTAGAAGACAGTAACTACGCGACATCCATTGCTCCAGGAGATTTAATTCGTGATACAAAAAGGGAAGGTTCCTCCGCGCCATTACACGCTATTTTTTCTCCCTATTATGATCGGATGAAAAAAGGCGAACTTCTTCCAGATGGTGTTATGGCCATTGCGATGAGACAAGCGATCATCAAGGAGAAAAGTGAAGGTGCTCGAATCATTTTCCTTGATGGATATCCTAGAAATAAAGTACAAGCAAGAGATATGGCACAAATCTCGGGGGAATTGATCGATGCAGCTACTATTAGTTCTCATCATTACGTTGAAATTCATGCACCACAAAAAGAAGCAATCCGAAGGATTGAAACACGTGTTGCCCAAGACTTAGCCATTGGAAATCCAGTCCGTGATGATGATCTCGATCCTAACGTTAGATTAAACAGGCAACGTATTTTTAATAAACATACTCTAAGATTATCCTATCAACTAGCAGCACGGGGTGACTTAATCAAAATTGATGGTACTCAAGTTATCGATGATGTTTACAAAGACATGCTGCTGCGTGTTATTGGACCGTATTTTAAAGGTGAACCTATCATCTCCGATCCCCCCTCCTTTAGAGCAAGAATTCGACATACTCTTTACGAAATCATGGAAGCCGCAGAAAGAACCAATGAAGCAGTCAAGAAAGCAACCAGTTTCCGCCGAATTACAAACACGATCGCAGTTGCAGCATCATTGCACGACTAATCCTTGACGATTTAATCCTAAAATTATATTATGCTTAGATAAATGACAAATAAAAAAGGTCTTCTCGTCGTGATTCTTATTAACCTCGCAAAAGCGTGGTAGTAAAGGCACAACAAAAAAACCTTTAAAACCCCGCTTACACAAGCGGGGTTTTTTTGTTAAAGGATTAACATTATTCAGTACATGAGCCATAAGCGAAGGGAGAAAATATGGAAGCCATCATTCCATCGACTACTATTTATAAACCCACCCACACAGAAAAAATCGTCAAACTCCTTCCAGGCTCCCGCATCCTTTGTGAAACACTTCTTCAACACAATGTTGACACCATCTTCGGATATCCTGGCGGAGCTATCATGCCAATCTATGATGCACTTACATATTATCCGCAACTAAAACATATCCTGATGCGTCACGAGCAAGGAGCCTCGCACGCAGCAGAAGGATATGCCCGCATAACGCACAAACCTGGCATTTGTTTTGCTACCTCAGGACCAGGCGCGACAAATCTCGTGACAGGCCTGGCAGATGCATTGCTCGATTCAACACCACTTATCGCAATCACCGGTCAGGTTTTTTCAACACTACTAGGAACCGACGCCTTTCAGGAAGTAGACGTTGTAGGTATCACCGCACCAGTAACTAAATATAATTTCCTGGTTACCAAAGCTGAAGATATTGAAAATTCTATCCATGAAGCATTTCGCATTGCCACTTCAGGAAGACCAGGTCCTGTCCTCATAGATATAACAAAAGATGCCCAGGTAAATAAAATTGAATATAAAGCTAAGAAAAACTCCTTCTCTATAGCACAAACGTCGTTCGTAGACTTAGATAAAATAAATGATGCAATTGAGTTAATCAGAACATCTAAAAGGCCTCTTATTCTTGCCGGTCACGGAATACACATATCTGAAAGTTACAACGAGTTCAAAGAGTTTGTTGAAACAACAAAAATTCCCGTCGGCACTACACTTCACGGCATCTCATCCATACCCCGTCAACATCCACTTTGCTATGGAATGCTCGGAATGCATGGAAACTATGCACCAAATATGGCCACTGGTGAAGCAGATATCATTATCGCACTGGGAATGCGCTTTGACGATCGCGTTACCGGCAGATTAAAAGATTATGCTCCTCACGCTAAAGTTATTCATGTCGAGGTTAATAACGAAGAAATCGGCAAAAACGTTACAGCACACCTCGGATTCAATATGGATGTAAAAGTATGGTTGCAGGAAATAAACAAAAATATAAATACTGAATCCATTAAAGGCAACCGAACAGAGTGGTTAAAGAAACTTAACTCCTGGCAACAGCAAGAGATTTGCGAAGTAACGAGTAAAGAAGAAGCTAATCCCCATCTAACAGCTCCCTTCGTCGTACAATGCATCTCAAAAGCAACCAACGGCAACGCGATTATTGTTGCAGATGTTGGGCAACATCAAATGTTCGCCGCAAGATACTATCAGTCATCAATACCTAATTCGTTTATCACATCCGGAGGTGCCGGAACCATGGGCTTCTCTCTCCCGGCAGCAATTGGTGCAAAAAAGGCCAACCCTGAACGCGAAGTTTGGGTTATTGTCGGAGATGGATGTTTTCAAATGACCATGCAGGAAATGCAAATTCTCTCTCAGGAAAAACTGAATATTAAAATTGCTCTCATTAACAACAATTATTTAGGCATGGTCAGACAATGGCAGGAATTGTTCTTTGAACATAATTACTCTCAAGTGAATCTGCATAACCCGGATTTTGTAGCACTTTCGCTGGCATTTGGAGTTCAGGCAGAAAAGGTAACACAAAATGATCAGGTCGAAAAGGCCATTAGTAGAGCACAAGCATATCAAGGGGCTTATTTAATCGAGTTTGAAACACAAAAAGAAGAAGCAGTATTTCCAATGATGCCACCGGGAGCTGCAACATATGAAATGAGGCTAAAATGACCTACACCTTAGACATCATTTTAAACGAAGACCAAAGCACCCTGACCAAAATTATAACAACCTTGCGTAAACTGCAATTCAACATCCAGCTCTTTCATTTAGAAAAAGAAACAGACTCAACAAAATCCTTTATACAAGCAGAGTTAATAGGAGATCGATCAATAGATTTACTCGAGAAGTCATTAAAAAAGATAGAAGGAGTACAGGAAGTATGCAATACTACACAATAAAATGTTTTATCTGCCGCAAAGTTATGGCTCAGAACAAAATCGAAACCAATTGCCCAAAGTGTAACGGACCATTAGATATTGAATACGATGAGGAAGGCCTTAAACAGCGTATCAATCTGCATGTACTAAAATCGGCACCCATACAATCATTTAAATATCTGGATTTCTTTCCGCTGGACAATAAAAACAACTTAGTTTCATTAAACGAAGGTAACACGCCATTGTATCCAATCAAAAAACTATTCAGGGAATTCCCAAAACTATTCATAAAATATGAAGGCGCAAATCCAACGGGAGCATTTAAGGATCGTGGCAGTTTTGTTGAGTTAAACAAAGCGAGAGAAATGAATGCCAAAGCAGTCGTTGTTGCATCAACAGGCAACATGGCAGCTTCAGTCTCTGCCTACGCCTCACAAATTGGCGTTCCCTGCTATGTTTTCATCCCTGAAGGAACACCGCAAGGCAAACTAGCCCAGGCAATCGCCTTCGGCGCTAAAGTTATTCAAGTAAGAGGTACCTATAACGACGCGCAGCGGTTAGCCGAAGAATCCGCACAAAAATTTGGCTTCTTTCTTTGCGGAGATTATGCTTTCCGTGCTGAGGGTCAAAAAAGTATTGCCTACGAAATAGTCGAACAACTCAATTGGCAAGTACCCGATTACGTCATTGTGCCGGTTGGAATGGGAACAAACATTTCAGGTATTTTTAAAGGATTTAAAGAGTTTTACAAATTAGGAATCATAGATAAATTACCTCATTTTATAGCAGTACAAGCAGAAGGTGCTGCACCGGCAATTAATTCATACAACTCGCCTTCTAAAAAATTAATAAAGGTGACAAAACCGCAAACAGTTTGCTCTGCTATTGGTATAGGTTCACCGCTGGACTATCCAAAGGTAGTCACCACGCTCAATGAATCCAATGGATCCGCTATAGCGGTATCTGATGAAGCAACACTGAAAATGGAAAAAGAACTCGCAGATAAAGAAAGTCTTTTTATTGAACCATCATCAGCAACAACAGTCTCAGCACTTGCTAAAATGATTGATGAAAAAAAAGTAAACCCAACCGACACAATCGTACTTGTTGCCACAGGCAATGGGTTAAAGGATCCGCAAACACTTCTTAAAGTTTCCATTCAGCCACCAACAATTGAACCTATGCTTGAAGAGGTCGAACGAATTCTCGCTACTAACACTTTTGCAGTTCGCACACTAGGACTAGCAGATAAAGAAACTGTCCTTTTTGATGTTACACCCAATGAATTAAAGCTTGTTGAAGTATTAAAGGATATAAACATTGAAATATCTCCTGAAAATAAAAAAGAGCTTCTAAAACAGATTGAAAATTTTCTGCATAAAGGCAAAAAAGTTACTAAGGCCGACCTCATGTATATATTAGAAAGTACATTAAAAAATTCAGATAAATACATACAAGTACTAAACGTAATAGATTTTACCCTGCAAACAACAAAGCAAAATCCGCCTCAAGCGTCGGTTGAAATCGAATTTTTAAATCATAAACTTAAAGCATCAAGTCAAGGAGTAGGCCCAGTTGATGCAGTTATTAATGCACTTACCTGTCTCGTCAACGGCAAAGGAGATTTTCAATGGAAACTCACGGATTATAAAGTTGAAATCAATAATGCAGGGACGAGCGCAGTTGTTGAAGTTACAATGGTACTCGAAGACCAGGACAAAAACAAAGTTGTCGAAGTAGCCTCATCCCCTGACATTATCGTCGCCAGTGTCGATGCCTTTGAAAAAGGATACAATGCATTATATTGGAAAAACCATAATTAAAGGAATACTATGAAAAAATCAATCCAGACCACAAAAGCCCCCACTGCAGTCGGCCCGTATTCGCAAGCCGTACAAGTTGGGAATACAGTATATATTTCAGGTCAAATACCCCTCGATCCACAAACAAACACAGGAGTTGAGGGAAATATTGCAGTCCAAACCAAACAAATATTTAAAAATATTGAAGAGATAATTAAAGCCGCAGATCCTAAAGCATCATTTCAAAATATCGTAAAGACCACAGTATTCCTAACAAATCTTGAGGATTTCACAAAAGTAAACGAAGTGTACAATGAAATATTTAATCAACCTTACCCTGCTCGTTCAACAGTGCAAGTAGCCGCACTTCCGAAAAATGCACAGATAGAAATTGAAGCGATTGCAATAATTTAACGGGAACCTTTAGTTTTACTACTTTTAACTTTTCTAAACAATGATTGTCTTCGTAATTGAGCAGTAAAGTAATGGTCGCCCATTTCAGCCCCTATAAGAAAATCATAGTCCCTAATCGCAAAAGAATTTGCAGCAGATCCACCATTTAAAGCAATTCGGTGAGGTTCGCGGTAATCTATTACTCCAACAATATTGGGATCCTCATGCAGTCGTCTTAAGGCAACACCATAGTCCGGTTCATCAAGAGCAACTATTTCTTTGTCAGCAGTTACCAACGCGACAACTCCTGGAGTTAGAACATAGGGATGGCCAATCATTCGAGTTGTTCTCGCTGCTTTTGGTAACGTAGGTACTTCTGGGTAGTCGGTTATTACAGCATATTCACCTGCATTATTTTTCATAAATCAAATATTACCACAAGGTTATTTAAAAATAAAGCCTTATTAAAACAATAGTATCCCTCTTGACCAAGACAACTAATTAAAATACAATAAACCCAAATAAAACCCAAAGTATATGCAGATAAATGAAAAAGTTTCCGTCCTCACCATCTTTAATGCAGATACAAATAAGGTCCTCCCCTATGTCGTTAAGTGGAATAATCGCAAATACACTATCACTAAGATCGGATTCAGACACAAATTAAATATAGGCACCACACTCCACCATATCTTCTCAGTCACTGACGGCAATACCTTTTTCAGGCTCAACTTCGACACCAGCAACCTCCATTGGACATTGGAAGAAGTAACAGATGAAATAGAAACATAAGATCGACTGAAGTGTCTTCTTTCTTGCGCAACGAGGACCTTCCGCCCTGGATGATCTTTACAAATAGGTAACCGTTAAAAGCGCAATAACATTAAGAAAGACAAACTGAGCATCCGCAGTAAGCAAAAAGAAGACAAAAAGGAGATTTATGGACCTACCCTTCAACACCGCCACTCCCAAAATCATGCACATCGACATGAACTCCTGCTTCGCCACAATCGAACAACAAGCAAATCCCCTGCTCAGAAACAAGCCAATTGCTGTCGCCGCTTACACTACGCCCAACGCTTGCATACTCGCCCCGTCATATGAAGCCAAACGCTGTGGCATCAAAGTCGGAATGCCCGTTTGGCAGGGTAAACTCCTCTGCAAAGATCTAATCGTCATGCCACCCGATCCCCCTAAATATCGCGTTGCACACGTTCAGTTCGTCAATATATTACAAAAATATTCACCCATTGTTATACCAAAATCCATCGATGAGGCCATTCTGGATTTCCATAACACACCATATACAGATCTCGAAAACGTCGGATACAAAATCAAAAAACACATCAAAGATGATGTTGGAGAATGGATCTCTTGCAATGTCGGAATCGCGCCAAACAGGTTTCTCGCCAAAACAGCCGCAGGACTAAATAAACCAGATGGATTGGATATCATTACACATAAAAATGTTGATAGCGTGTATCTCTTTCTTAACCTCACCGACCTCTGTGGCATTAATACCCGCTTTGAGCGAAGGCTCAACAATGCCGGAATTTTTACCGTACCTCAGTTTTACGAAAGCTCAGTACAAAAACTACATAAAGAAGTATTTAAAAGCATTGGCGGGTATCATTGGTACCATCGACTGAGAGGCTACGAAGCAGATTCTGTGGAGTTCGAGCGAAAAAGTATTGGTCACGAATATTCCCTACACAAAAAAACAGCAAATCAATTCGAGCTCTCTAAAATATTGATGAAAATGTGTGAAAAAGTTGGTCGACGATTGCGCAAAAACAATTTCATCGCTCACGGCATATATTTTCGCCTTGTCTACACAGATATGGATTCATTTCATCAAAGCCGTAGTTACAACAGTATCATCTATTCAAGTCTGGATATCTATAAACATGCTCAAAAAATTATGGATCAACAACCGAATCCCAAAACAGTACGCCTTATGGCCGTCGGCGTCTTCGATTTGCACGAAAACACACCGCACCAGATCGAACTATATAATCCATATAAGGATACTCTCATTAAAGCTATGGATACCATTAACGACCGATACGGAGAATTTATTATCACCACTGCCCGCATGATGCAAACCACTAAAGAAGCACCCGATCGTATCGCCTTCGGCAAAATGCAGGATTTAAAATATGATGAATAATTATCTGTTCTGCTCCCGACTCACAAACTGATATGTCCCTACAACCAAAAAGATCAACCCTGTAGCACAAATCACCAACATATTAATCCACACCGGAAAAAGTACGACCTTATCATAAACAGGACTTCCTGCATAATAAATTCCCCGCAACAAGTCAACCGCGTACCGCATTGGTGAGATTAAAGATAAAATATCTAAAGGAAACGGCAACACCTTTATCGGGTTAAAAATACCAGCCAGAAAAAATTGTGGGAAAATGATAAAAGGAAAAATCTCTCGCGCTGAACGTCCACTTCCGAGGTTAGAAACAACTAAAATTCCGAATGCCCCACCAAAGAAACAACACAAAATCATAACTGGCAAAAGTTGTAATAATTGGATCAAATCAAACGGTATCTGCATCACAAATCCAAAGAGAATAATCCCAACCACCTGCAAAAAAGCAACTATCGACTCTCCTAAAATTTTACCGATAATAATCGAATACCGGGAAATGGGTGAAACAAATATTTCCTGCGAAAAGTCCTGCTCTCGATCCTCGGTAAGCGAAATAATTCCCGCGGCAGTCGATTGAAACAAAGTCTGCCCAATTACACCAATGAACGTAAACAACAGGAAATTATACCCGATATCATCGCCGATATTCGCTTGTAAGCTACCACCCAAAACTCCGATAAAAATAATCGGAAAAACAAATGTCGCAATAATCCGTCCCCGATCACGCAGAAACTTCAGTAAATCACGATACGCAATAGCAACAATAGCATCCAATTCTTTCATTGTTTTTCCTCAACAATATTCAAATACGCTTCTTCCAAACTCGGTGAATGTATTCTTAAAACAGATAATGGCACATGAATGGCCTGAATCACCTGCTGTGAAGTATGTCCATTAAGATGAATATGAAACGGTCCTTCTTCACTAAGCTTCAATCCAATCGCCTCTACCTCAATTCGCAGCTTCAATCGATCATCCGCATCAACAACAATATATTCCGTTGTCAGATCATGTTTAATTGAATAAGGCGTACCAAGCTTAACCACTTTACCTTTATTAATAATACAAACACGATCGCAATCCTCGACTTCATCCAAATAGTGTGTTGTTAAAAAGACCGTAGTTTTCTCCTGTTTACGAACATCCTTTAAATATTCCCACAAACTCGCCCGAGCCATCGGATCAAGCCCAACTGTCGGTTCATCCAGAAACAAGACCTTAGGGTGATGCATTAAGCTTCGTATAATCTCAAGTTTCCGCTTCATTCCACCACTGAACGTTTTTATCGGTTTGAAAATCTCCTTTTTTAAGTTAAGAATCTCAGCCAATTCATACACACGTTTTTTATACCCCTCAGTCATCCCTTTAAATGTTGGCGCAAACGACTCCATGCCATACAAAACCGCATGCATTCGGATATTCTCTTCAGCCGTCAAATTTTGGTCCAAGCTTGGATTCTGAAAGATAATGCCAACTCTTCTACGAACATCAGCCGCCTGAGTATCAAGATCATAACCTGCAACACTCGCCTCGCCTGAAGTTTTGGACAAGGTTGTCGTTAAAATGGAAATCGTTGTAGTTTTTCCAGCGCCATTAGGTCCAAGTAAGGAAAAGAACTCACCCTCTTCAACTTCAAACGACACTCCATCTATCGCATTATTTTCAGCTTTCTTGTATCGTTTAACCAAATTAGACACAGTAATAATTGCAGACATACCTGAAGTATATCATCACAAGCTCTATTGACCGAATCGATGAATCATCCAATGAAGCACCATGGGTATTCCTTGTCCAAATGAACAGTAATTCAATGAGCCTGAAGCACTGGCACAAGGACAAAAAGTAATGTGGTACGATTCAGGTCAATTCTCAGCACTTCGGGGTAAAGGTTTATATGGACTAACCTCTCCCTTGAGAGCTCAGCCAACGCCTTTCAATCGCCTTCCTGACTATCCGAATGACTACCCAAGATATGCTCCAAACAGTGTACAATAATTACAAATGCCCAAAATTTCTAAGCTAAAAATATTGTTTTTAATACTCGCACTCCCCTTATTCACTCTCGTCGCCATTGAAATAATCTATTTTAATTGTGCTTACCCTAATGTAACAATCGGAGAGACTAGGCTGGGTGTAAAGAATCGCATTGAAATCGAAAAAATTGTTGCACAAAAAGCCGAAACGTTACAAAATAAAACCATTTCCTTTTCAGTCAACAAATCAACTTATCTTACAATTAAATTAAATAAGGATTTAGTTACCTATGACGTTAAAAAAACAGTAGACGACGTAATTGCATATGGAAGATCCGGTTCCTTGTCAGAGCGAATAAAACAAAGGGTGGACCTGCTCACTACACAACAAAGAATAAAACCAACCTATACCTTTGATAACTTCACCTTCGATACGATTCTCTCCGATGCAGTACGCGAGTATGAAAAACCTATCGTAGAAACAGAGTTAATATACACCAAAACAGGAGTAGTTTTAACTCCATCCAAACCGGGAGTCCAGGTCAATCGAGATCAGGTAATCTCTCAGATACAAAAGGAGCTGTATTTTGAAGGATCTATCGAGGTAATCGAATTAAAACTGGAGCCAAAAGAACCAAAAATGACACGCGAAAATAGCCAGGGCGTACTCGAACAAGCAAAACAGGCACTATCACGTCCTATCACGCTTTTTTCCACACAAATACCAGATAAAACATGGACTTTAGATGCACCCGAAATATATAGCTTTCTTGAAATCAAGTACGACGAAGAAAAACAGAAACCCGTGCTGAAGCTAGCAGACTATAAAGTTGCATCCTATTCCGCCCAATTTGCACCACTCATAAAGAAAGATGTCGTCGAAGCAAAATACGAAACCGTGGGAAATAAAATGGTAGTGTCCGAGCCTTCTCAAGACGGTTATGAATTAGATTCCGAAAGACTTACTCAAGCACTAACCCAAGCCGTGTTTAACTCATCACAAAACAGTCAGATCGAATTACCTATTAAAACAATCAAACCGGCGCTGGCATTTAACAAGGTGACTCAATACGGGATTCGTGAGATTGTTGCTTCAGGTAGCTCACACTTTAAAGGCTCATCTCCTGCTCGAATTCACAATATAGCAACAGCTGTAGAAAAATTAAATGGAACCATAATAAAACCAGGTGAAGTTTTTTCAATGTATAATACCGTCGGGAATATCGAAAAATCAACTGGCTTCGAAGATTCATATATTATTAAAAACGGACGCACTGTCATCGGAGTAGGAGGAGGAGTCTGCCAGGTTTCAACTACGTTATTTAGAGCCGCTCTAAATGCAGGGTTTAAAATTAATGAAAGACATCCTCACAGCTATCGTGTGGGATATTATGAGCAGAATTCAGATCCAGGATTCGACGCATCAATTTTCTTTCCAAAATCAGATTTTAAGTTTACAAATAATTTACCCGATCACATCTTAATTCAAGCCAAATTAGACAAATCAAAATCAGAATTAACATTTAATTTCTACGGAGTAAAAGACGGAAGGACTGTTGAAATAAGTGCAACCAACATAGCAAACAGTATTGCTCCTCCGCGTGATGTCAGGATTCAAAATGCCTCAATCCAAAAAGGAATCATTAGGCAAACAGAGTTTTCAGCCTATGGCAGTGACGTATCCTTCACCCGAAAAGTAACAAAAGAGGGAAAAGAAATTTCAAATGACACCTATAAAAGCCACTATTATCCTTGGCAGGCCGTTTTCCTTATTGGAACCAAAGAGAATTAATAGATATTGGAATAGGCTTCTGGAGTACGGCCATATATCTCCTACTCCATAGAAAAGATACTCAGGATAAATAAAGTTCCGCGAGTAAAGCCTCAACATTTCGCTCCAGCTCGCCTACACTGCCGCTATTATCCACCTGTTGCATCGCTAACTCAAAGCAGGCTTTGTAATTCATCGTATTCACGGCTATAACATTGCCTAATTCAATTTCATCTGCATTTAAGAACTCCTCGAAAGTAGAAGGGTCTCCCGTCCTGTTACGTACTTTCATCCGGTCAAATCGGACACGTGGATCACAAAATACTTTAACGACGTAAACAAGGCCTGGGTATTTATTTTTCAGAAATTCAATCTCCTCGACCTGTCTGCATCCATCAACAACATAACTGTGCGCAGAAATATCCATAGTGGCGGACAAATACGAGGCAAAATACTCCTTACCATGCTCAGTCCGGGTCAGATTGGCTACCTGACCCATATTCGTTCGCGTACATTCAAGTCCGTGCTCTTTTACAACAGAACGGATAACATCTGAGGTTGATAGAAAGATAAAACCATGATTTTCAACAAGAATACGGCAAACATTTCCCTTACCGGAGCCATTTAATCCAACTGGACAGATCACAATACGCTTCTCATTTTTCATGAACTAAGTGTATCACAAGTACGGGGTAATAGTAGCCGTTTTCTATTGACGAGTAGCACTCTAAATGATAGAATGCTATGCGTAAATGCTTCGTGGTCATTCATGAGCATAACCTCATATTTGAGTACAAAACATGAAAGGATCACGCAATGGAAACAAATAACCAATCTCCCCAATGGTATCGTCGGCCCGCTAAAGCTATTCAAAACACGGTGGTAGCCCGTCCTTTCGTATCATTCCTCGTAACACTAGGCCTGCTTTTAGGGTTCATTGTCGCAGGTAATTCAATGAGTAAACCTCAAGTCGAAACAAAAAAAGAAGAACCAGTTATAAAAGAAGTATCGACATACTCAATTGGAACATCACCAAAAATGCAGCTTCAAGCCCAAGTTAAAAAAACCGGAACCGTAACGATTTACGCTCAATCCAATGGGATCGTCCAACAGATATATAAGAATGAAGGAGACAAAGTTAACAAAGGGGCAACATTACTTTGGATATCCACCAATTATAGTGGTGGAACCGTCTCCTCAGCTCAACGTGAGCAAGCTCAAGTAAATTACACTTTTAATAAGAACAACATCCAAGCTCAAAAAGATACAATTGCATTGCAACGCGATTTAGCCGTTAAAAACAGAGATAATACTGAAGAGCTAAGAAAAATCGGCGTGCAATCAAAAAGTGAGTCTATTGGAGTAATTGAAACCAACGACAAGAGTATTAAATCAATTGCAGACACCGTCGCGTTACTTGAACAAAACACAGCTCGAACTCCTGAAGAGGAAAGCACCCTTATTGGATTACGAAGTCAGCAAGCACAACTCCAAAGCGCAGTTAACCAAATCAGACAGGCTAACAGACAAGTTGAATACCAAACGGATACTAAAAACATTCCTAATCAGCTTGCCGACCTACAGCGCGACCTTACCTTCAAACAGCTTGATGTACAGGAAAAAGCCTTAACACTTCAACTCGAAGTAAGCCGACTCAACTACCAGCTTGCTCAGATCGGTGAAGGCCTCAACTATCCGGCCTCCCCCTATCAAGGTGTAGTTGAACAACTAAACGTTAAGTCAGGTCAAATGGTTAACCCAGGTCAAGTTCTCGCGGTTATAACAGCAAATGAAAGCAGCGCATCTGTTGAAACGCTCGTCTCCGAACAGGTAGCTAAAAAAATAAATAAAACACAAGCAAGCATCATATATATTAACGGTACAGCAGTAGAAATAATGCCTACCTATGTATCTACGCAACCTACAACAGGCCAAATGTATAGTATTAAATACCAAGTACCAGCAGAGAACACAGCTCAAGTTTCAGACGCTTCGTTTATTAAAATTGAAATTCCTATCGGAGTTCCCGACACCTCAGCAGCAATACCATTCATCCCAGTAGATGCCGTATTCCAAACTCAGGATGGAGCGTATGTATATACAGCTGAGAAAAAAGATCAAGGCTACGACGCTAGGAGTAAAAAAATAACTCTCGGTGAGCTTTCAGGCGGCTTTATTGAAGTAAAATCTGGCCTGGTAGCAAATGACCTCGTCATCACTGACCGCAACGTCCTTGAAGGAGACCTCGTTAAGATTAAACAATAGTTAAGTATTAAACGTATGTCATCAGAAAAATCTTACCTCGATCGCCTCGTCTTCGATGCCAAACTCAAACTTGGTGTAGTAGCATCGTATCTGAACAACTTCAGACTTACTATGCTTCTTCTGCTCACTATAGTAATCGGTGGAATCGTAAGTTACTTTAACATCCCACAACGCCTCAACCCGCAAATAAACATACCCATCGTATCCATAACCACGATATTACCAGGCGCATCCCCACAAGACATCGAATCACTACTCACCGCACCCATTGAAGATGGAATCGCATCGGTCGCTAACATCGATACACTCACCTCTTCATCAACTGAGAACGTATCCAGCATCATAGTGCAATTCAAATCTGGAATAGATCCTAAAAAAGCTGAGCAGGAAATACAGACCGCAGTAAATAAAATCACCGGACTCCCTGAAGACGCCAATGATCCGTCTGTAAAAGCCTTCGATTTTGAAGACACACCGATCTGGACCTTTGCACTATCGACCAGCGAAGAGCTGCCTTCCCTCATGAGATTTGCAGATAGACTTGAAAAAGCAATCGATAAATCAGATCAAGTCGACAGAGTCGACCTTTCCGGATACGAAGAACAGGAAATACAGATTGTTATTCAACCTGAAAAACTCCGCCAACTTAACATAAACCCTTTGCAATTAGGTCAAACTATTAAACGGCTTGCTTCATCATATCCAGCAGGAAGTGTCGATACAGGAAAAAATATAGTTTCTCTGACTATTAATCCTAAAATCACCACTATCAAAGATCTACGCAGTATACGAGTTACCGTTGAAGGTAAATCCGTACCGCTCGGTAATATCGCTGAAATAACTGAGCGACCACGGGATAACCAGACGAAGTCATTTTTCGCAACTGGCAAGGATAAACCAACTCGGGTAGTCACATTCTTTGTATATAAAACCCAAGGCACGGACATTAATAAAGCTTCCGATGAAGTTCGAACAGTTGTAAATGATACATTAAAAGAAACAAATGGTAAATTTAAGGAAACGACAATCCTCAACACCTCTGATGAAATTCGCACACAATTTACAGATTTACTCGGCGAATTTAGTACCACTATCGTTTTAGTGTTTATCTGTTTATTCCTTTTTGTTGGGTTACGACAAGCGGTAATATCAGCAATAACAATTCCGTTGACCTTCTTATCTGCATTTATGTTTATGCCATTATTTGGCATATCTATAAACTTCTTAACTCTTTTCGCCTTCTTACTCTCATTAGGACTACTCATCGATGACACTATTGTTATCGTATCGGCAATAACTACCTATTATCGCACCGGTAATTTCACCGTGAGAGAAGCAGGTTTACTTGTTTGGAGAGATTTTATCGTTCCAATCTGGTCTACTACAATCACAACTATCTGGGCATTTGTTCCATTACTCCTCGCCTCAGGTATCATCGGTGAATTTATTAAACCTATCCCAATTGTAATTTCACTCGTAATGATCTCATCTACCGCAATTTCAGTACTCATAACACTACCCTTGATGATGATCATACTCAAGCCACAATTTCCTGATCGGGTCATCAAGATGTTTCGAATACTCTTTTTCTTAATAGCTATTGTAGTGATCGTGGCAATTTCACCA
Organism: bacterium; assembly: GCA_030855825.1. Classification (GTDB taxonomy): domain Bacteria; phylum Patescibacteriota; class Microgenomatia; order JALYQM01; family JALYQM01; genus JALYQM01. Next base: position 52,719 of record JALYQM010000016.1, on the reverse strand, counting down.
AAAAATATAATGCTCCCATTAATCGTGCTCGCCTACTTTGCAGTGCTCTATGTTCTCATAAAAATTCGTGGAAATATAAAACATTCTACAGAAAAAATAATAACAAAGAGCTCAGCCTTACAGGTAGTTACGAGTAAAATGAAACAATACGTCGACAAACCTATCTTAAATCTTGAAATTGTAGCCAACGCTTACAACAAAGTGATACACAGGATATTGAATTCAAAAACAGCACGCATCCAGGTTCTTGCCGCGATGATCATCTTTGCTGTTTCATCGTATGCACTTGCCCCACTTGGTCTTATTAAAAATGAGTTCTTTCCTAAAACGAATGAAAGCAGTGTGTATGTAAATGTCGAATTCCCATCAGGAACAAATATTGATGCCATGACCACCGAGGCGTTAAACGTTATGGAGAAATTACGCGATACGAATGCGACCAAATTCATATCAGCAGATGTAGGTCGTGCCGTAAATGCCGGAGATATTGGTGGAGGTGTAGGTGGACAAAACACCGTTGCATATACCATTCACCTTGACGATAAAGAGGAACGAAAAGAAACATCCATGGATATTGCAGAAAGTCTTCGTAACGAATTTGCATCATACTCTAAAGCAAAAGTATCGGTAGTCGAAGTAAGTGGTGGGCCTCCGGCCGGCGCAGATCTGCAGATTGAATTATCTGGAGATGATCTCGCTACAGTCGATTCTTATGCACAAAAAATTGTCGACTACCTCCAGAAACGATCAGGGGTAAATAACATCAATAAATCATTAAAACCAGGTACCAGTCAGATCGTATTCATTCCCAATGAAGATGAGATAGCAAAAAATAATATAACTACCGATACACTCGGGTACTATATGCGCCTCTTTGCAAGCGGCTTCGAAATGGACAGTATTAAATTCAAAGGTAATGGCAGCGATGAAGAACGCATACTCTTAAAACTCGGCTACGGAAACCAATCTATTGAAGATTTGGGGCGAATAACCATACCTACAGCGACAGGGACTACAGTACCAATTACTTCTCTTGGTAGGTTTGAAACGCAGCAAAGTCCTACTCAAATTACCCGATCCGATCGTAAACGAACTATAACGGTATCAGCAGGTATCGAAGCAGCAAAGGCCAATGTTACTGAAGAAGGAGCAAAACTCGAAGAATTTGCGGATACATTAAACCTTCCTGATGGATACGCATGGCAAACTGGTGGTGTCAACGAAGAGAATGCCAAGTCTATTCAATCTATCATTCAAGCCATGGGTCTCGCCTTCATTCTTATTTTACTTACAATGGTGATACAGTTTGGATCATTTCGACAGGCTTTCATTGCATTGGTTGTTATTCCGCTTGCAGTATCGTCCGTCTTCTTTGTGTTCGCGCTTACGGGTACGCCACTCTCCTTCCCGGCGCTGATTGGAATACTGGCACTATTCGGTATTATCGTGACTAATTCAATGTTTATTATCGATAAAATAAACTTAAATAGAAAACAAGGAATGTCATTTAAGGAATCTATCGCCGATGCAGGCAGCTCTCGACTCGAACCAATCGTTTTGACAAAATTGTGTACAGTCTTAGGGCTTTTGCCTATTACCCTAGCCGAACCACTCTGGCGTGGATTAGGTGGAGCAATCATCGCCGGCGTACTTCTTGCCAGCACTTTCATGCTCTTCTTTATTCCAGTGGTATACTATTCATTCTTTGCTAAAGAAGAAGAAGCTAAAGACGCTGCACGTACTGCGTAATGATTTTTAAGCCTTTCCATAATCCAGCTCGTAAAAGTACGATCTTTATTCGCATAGAATTCATGTCGAAGTGGATCAAAGCGATCCGGACGAAGAATTACATTTTGATACAGTAAGAGTAACGGAGCAGGGTCTCGGTACAATGGAAGAAAAGCGGATGTTTCCATATAAGGAACCGCACGTTTAACATAAGGAGCAAATTTTTTTTGATTCGCTTGAATTATAAAATGTTGCGCTTTTTCCAAAGCTCCACTAACTTTATGCAATCCTAAATCCAATGGATCGGAAAAGGACTGAATTAACTCTAGAATATCAGGAATGATTGTATTTAATACAAAAGCTGTCTCAAGCGGTTTTGTTCCTTCGGTCTGGTTAAAGAATTGTTCCCAGACAACTACTCCGGCAAGAGCTTGATGAATGCGAGCTTCCCCTCTTGAAAGATTCCACCGCGTCCTCAGCTCATTTAAAAAAGGAGGTAAGTACGCCTCACGTACCATCCATTGTGGAGCAATTACAGAATTTTCATGGCGCCTTTCTCCGACTGAATTGATAGTTAACACATCAACCATGCTGGGACTGTATGACACCCTTCGAGGAGGAGTTTTTGTCGCATCTACAGCGACATCCGATTTTAGTGATAAAATTTCTGAAACTTTTTCACGCATAAAAAAAGCGCCCGACGAGCGTCCTGGAAAGATCAGGAAAGGATCCCTATACTATTTGAAAAAATAGTGTAGCAGATATTAAAGCACAAGAAAAGGTCCTAGTAATAGTTCTTTCCTTTTAACTTCTCAGGCAACAAATCCTCACTCGAATACATCTCATACCCCTTACCATACCCAATCTCCTTCATCAGTTTAGTTGGAGCATTCCGTAGATTCATAGGTATCGGCAAATTGCCGGTCTCGCGGACATCTTCCTGTGCTGCACGCAAAGCGTCATATGCTCGTCGATCCTTTGGTGAGCTGGCTAAATACACCACACCATGGCCTAGGTTGATCTGGCACTCCGGGTAACCAATGGTCTCACAAGCACGAAAAACTTCGTTAGCAACAACCAAAGCAGTCGGTTGAGCCATCCCAATATCCTCACTGGCAAAAATCACCATGCGTCGCGCGATAAATAACGCATCTTCGCCAGCTTCCATCATACGGGCCAGATAATACAAAGCAGCATCTACATTTGATGCTCGCATCGATTTAATAAATGCCGAAATGGTATTGTAGTGCTCTTCACCACCCTTGTCATATCCAAGACTTTTGCGCTGCATCGCCTCTTCAACTAATTCACGATTTAAATGAACAGATTCCCCATTAGTTTCAGATGCAAGCATTACAGCAACTTCCAGCGTGTTCAGTAGCCTACGCGCATCACCATTCGACCCCTCAATCAAAAAATTAACAGCATCTTCATCAAGTTGCACACGATACTCCCCTAAACCATGTACTGAATCAGCAAGCGCACGCGTCACCACTTCTCGTAGCTCTTCAACGCTTAATTGCTGCAACACAAACACTCTAGCACGAGATAATAACGGTCCAATTACTTCAAAGGAGGGGTTTTCAGTTGTCGCTCCAATTAAAATAATTTTTCCATTCTCAACCAGTGGCAAAAACGCATCCTGTTGAGCTTTATTAAAACGATGAATTTCATCAACAAATACTACCGGGATAAAAAGCCGCGGTGTAGTACCATACTCACCAATAATCTTTTTAATTTCAGCAATACCGGTAGTCACGGCACTAAATTCCAAAAAATCGTGCTCACTCTCCTTTGCAATAATTCGTGCGATCGTAGTTTTCCCCACTCCAGGAGGTCCCCATAAAATCATGGAAAAAAGTTGTTTTTGTTCAATTGCCCGGCGAAGAAGTTTACCCTCACCAAGCAGATGTTTTTGACCAATATATTCAGCGAGAGTTTTTGGACGCATCCGATCCGCAAGTGGAGTCATGATTCAATTTTACCCGAAGAAATACCATATAGCAAGGAAGTCAAAAGTTAGATTTCAAGTTTTTCCAAGAAAAATCACGAAATGCTTCCCAATGACCCCCTACAGGTCTTACGCTTACAAAACGATCAAACTGAGCGCGAGCTGCATCAATTTCAGAAATTGACCTTTCCGCCATATCTCCATTACCCATATCCACTAGACAACGTCTAGAGAATGGGTCACCGGATTTAAGAACCGTAAGTGCTCCACCCCATTTCAGGCGACACCATTCTTCATCATGAACTCTACCATTATCTGGGAGCGGATACCACAGAGCCATCGCCAACCCTAACGTACCAACAGCCCCTACTATCCGAGGAAACAGCCGTCGTCGACGTTGGTTTAGGTTTTGATTGCGAGGGGATGGCTCAGGAGTAGGTTCACTCTGCCATGAAGTATCTACAGACATAATATAATTATATAATACATCAATAATATATGCAAAAATTCTCTACTATAAATACACATAATCTTTCATTATCATAAATACATAATGAAAAAGACTCTACGGTACTGCATAAAAGCTTTCCAATTTGGCTATGCCGCAAATGGGTATCACGCGCTTTTATATATTTTCAGTCAGGTCTACGAAAGGTCTCTATTTCCACTCATACAGATTATTCTGCTGGCAAAATTCCTTGATTATCTAGCACACTCCCACGAAACCGTAATTATTAATTTACCATGGATTGTGATTACGTATCTCCTAGCATCAATACTTAAACTATATTTTGCAAGCTACGCTGGAGCAAAATCGGGGTTTTTAGATATAAAACTTGATACATATCTGGATTATCTGGTTTGTAAAAAATTAACAGAACTTGATCCTGCTCGCTTCGAAGATTCAGAGTTTCAAGATTTGCTTGCACAGATTGATGGAGTTAAGACTACTGTCCAAATGCACTTAGTTCGATTTACTTATTTAATATCTGCAGCAACAAACTTCATTACTTCAGGAATTATAGTTGCAGCAGTATTCCCTTTATTCATTCCATTAATTATTCTAGCAACAATCCCTTCCTATATAGTGTGGGACAAATTTCGCATAAAAACATTCATTTATTATTTTGAAAAACGCTCAGGCGTTATACGCGTTACCCAATATATTAAAGGATTACTTTCAAGCGATTCTACATCCAAGGAAGCAACCATATTTAAAACTGGAAAAATTTTATTAAATAAAATTAGATCAAAACAGTCGGAGTATTACGATGAATTTAATAATGAATTACGGCCCTGGACGTTATATTTAGTATTAGCTCGAATTGTACAACTTGCCGCTTTTACGTATACCCAATTTCTTAATATTGCATCAGTACTCGCAGGTACACTTGGCGTCGGACAATTCACACTATTCTTCACTCAAACACTCCAACTTACTTTAAGTTCAGAAGAAGTACTTAATCAATATTCCAGTATCGCTTCACGAAACAAATACCTAGATAAATTTTTTGAATTCCTAAATACAGAAAAGGTCGTCCACACACCATCAACTCCACTTGTTATTCCCCCAAGTCCTAATCCTCCAGTTATTCAGTTCAAAAAAGTTTCATTCATGTATCCAAACACTGATCGTTATATTTTTAAAAACTTCAGTCTTACCATTCAAAGTGGTGAAAAAATTGCCTTTGTTGGAGAAAACGGTACTGGCAAAACGACACTGATTAAACTCTTGCTCAGATTTTACGATGTCAACGAAGGAGAGATTCTAATTAACGGCCTTAATATTAAAGAAATAAATCTACACGAATGGCATAAATATATTGGGGCGTTGTTTCAAGATTTTATCAAATATCAATTTACCTTCGAAGAAAATATCGCCTATGGCAATTCAGAGAAAAAACCGACCAAAAAACTACTTCAGGAAGCCATCGAAAAATCCGGAGCTTCCGGTTACCTAAATACTTTACCTAAAAAATACAAACAAACCGTAGGCAAAATGTTTGATGGTGGAATCGATCTCTCTGGAGGTCAATGGCAAAAACTTGCGCTCGCCCGAGCCTTCTTTCGCGATGCACCAATACTTATCCTTGACGAACCCACCTCAGCAATTGATGCAAAAGCTGAGTTTGAAATATTCGAAAAAGTACAAAACCTTCAAAAAGACAAAACAGTTATTATTATCTCTCATCGCTTCTCAACCGTACGAAATGCTGACAGAATTATTGTACTCAGTGAAGGTAAAATTTTTGAAGAAGGAACACACAAAGAACTCATTAAGAAAAATAGTCTCTACGCAGAACTATTTAATATCCAGGCACAGGGGTATAAATAGTTTCAATAAACTCTTCCACCCGTTTTTCCCATTCTCCTAGCTGCATTGTATCTCCAAAGCGATGTCCTCCATCTTTTATTTCGACAAGTTCTATATTTGGATTCAGGTTTTTAGCCTCTCGTGACTGTTCAATCGACACCGTGGTGTCTGCCGTTCCATGAAAAATTAACATCGGCATTGTTGATTTTCCTATAATCTTCATTGCATCCAAAGCAACTAAGTCTTCATAAATAGCATACTTCATACTTACACCCGCTACCTCCGCAATACCCCGTTCCCTCCATGAAGCAAACTGAGCTGGATCCATTAAATTTCTAATACATTCAGCTGCATGGATAGCAGGACAATTTAAAATAATACCCAGTATTTCAGGAGAATAACTCGCAGCGTTAAGAGTAACAAGCCCACCTAAGCTCGAGCCAATCAAAAGAACCGGTGACAGATCAATTGCAATATAATTAATACTCTTTTTCTGACATAAATCAATTAACTGTCGATTCTCTAGTGCTACACGCTCCTTATTATAAGCAAAACCACCATGCACCTCAAGAATAGTGCCAACAGGATTCTGAGATGATTCTTCAATCAATAGAGAAATTTCTTTTCTTGATTTACTAATCAAGTCAGTTGTAAATTGCATAATAGAACACTCCATCAAGAGTAGCCCAAACCTGTTCACCTGTCCTAGTGTTTCTTATACTGCAAATACAATACATACGGAAGAACGCTAGTAAGATTGAGTGCCGCCGCAAGTAAAAACAAAGTTACAAAACCAAACTGCTTAGCAACTAAGCCCCCGGCAAAAGCTGCCATCGCCATACAGAAAAAAGCTAATGCGTCCTGAACGCTCCATTCAAAGGCTTCCTTGTGTGGATCAAGATGCATAGCAAACAACGAATTCTTTGCAGGAGAAGCAATTCCAAGACCAAGGCCAGCGAACGAATAAAACAGGTATACCATTTCAGCCGTTGTACTAAATGCAAACCCGAGATACGCAATACTAACAATTGAAATACCAAAAATACTAAACACAAATTTCTTAAGATCTCCGGCATTAAGCAAAAGACGCCCACTTATAAGCTCAAAAACAACACGAGACATTAAATAAATACTATAACCAAATGCCGCCGTCTCAATAGTTCCCCCCTTGAGACTAATCGCAAACAAAGCAAAAATTGGAATAATACCATTCCAAGCCGACCACAACATCATCTCAGATAAAATGAACACCTTAACAACCGGATCCATTTTAAAATGTGAAGGCGACCGCCCCAGAAAAATCTCTTTAATCATCAAGCTATTGTAACAGAGATATATTAAACTATTGTAGCGAACTTTTCTGTGCGACTCGAAGCCATTAGTTGCGTGAGCGAGCGACAGCTCGGGAGCGGAAGAAAAGTTTGCAAAATAGCTTTAAAAGTCAGTATCCCAAAACTTCCTTAACCAAAATCACCGTTGCACGATTTGGACTATCATTATTTACTATCAAAACCTTACTCACATTGCTACCCGCAACACCATATGCCTTTCGCGCCCGCTCACTCTCAAGCGGTAAACTATGTTCATAAATCCGTTCCATACCAGCATCAATATCTGTTACCAATTTCTGGGTACCTACAACATATACCACATGTCCAGCACCATACGCATATGAAGCCAACTGACTTCCGGTACCAGAAGCAATCATTAACTGCCCCTTCTCGGTTATAGCATGAACACTTCCCACTACCCACATTGGTGTACTGCGAATCTTACGAATCTCATCTCCTTGAGTAGTATGATCAAGCGCAAAAATTTCTTCCTGTGCAGCCTTATATCGACCTGATTCACGAATCTCCTTCGCAATCCCTGTTGTCGCAAGAGTATCTGAAGTACTATCAAAAACCTGCTCGCCGGCAGGAATTACCTCAAGAACAATTCGCTTAGCCTCTTCCCCATTCTCCGCAACTTCAACATGAAACCCTTTTGCTTTTAAAGCATCCATCGTCTTTTGTAATTGTTCCTCACTCGCAAGTGTTGTCCATTCTGACATAAAACCTCCAAAAATCTAATACAAATATGGATTCCTTAGGAATCTAAGGTGAGTATACTCTCATACTATACAAAGTATAGTAGTTACAATTAGTATAGTAAGTATCCAATTTTTATGGTACAATACATATATGGAACCAACAATCATAATAAGTGATACTAAAAAAACAAAAAAACACCAGTTAGACGATAAAACCTGTGGAGTATCCAAAACCATTCGGATTATCGGTAGCAAATGGACCATTTTAATTCTCTACAATCTATTGGAAGGTCCTCGCCGCTTCGGAGAGCTACAGAAATTGTTAGCCGGAATCAGCCCACGCACTCTTTCACTGCGACTTACCGAGCTCGAAGGAGATGGTCTAATCTCTAAAAAAATATTCGCTGAAGTGCCACCCCACGTTGAATATACCCTTACTAAAAAAGGTCAAACGTTAAATGATGTTATCTGTAAAATGAGAGAATGGGGAGAATCTTCCATAGTGTAACTACAAATCAAGATTCTTCCCAGATTACCAAGTACCTGGGGAGAAAATACCTAATTTCTCCACCAAAGCATTAACTCTACCCTTAATTAATTCAAATGTTTGTTCGCTAACTCGTACCGCTTCAACCGTCTCACTCACATCCAGAGTATGTAATTCGTCTAAATCTGGCACATGCCAAATCTCAAACCGATCACCTTTAAAACCACACTCAGCAACCGCATATTTATAATGCATCTCTTCCATAAAAACAACAAAGTCGACATCACTAAAAGATTCACTAGTTGTTTGTCTCCAGTGAGGAAACTCATAGGGTACGAGTCCACACGCTTCAATAATACGCTGCGTATACCAACAAATTGGACCACAAGTATTATCTGATGCTTCGGTGCCACTAGATGAAACAGTAAGCTGATCTATTCGCTTCGAGTTAATATATGCTTCAGCAAGTCTACTTCGATAGACATTTCCAGTACAAACAAAATGAATACGCACTACGCATCCCTTTCAACAGAAATCGTACACTCACCAATAAGTGCAGCCAGCGCGCCAATCGCCGCTAGAACCGGAGCTAAAACAACCCCCACCACACCAAAAGTTAAAGGAAAAGTCATCAAAACCTTCTGATCTTTATCCTTAATCGTAATCTTACGCGCATTCCCCTCAGCAATTATCTCTTTCACTTTTTTCAATAAATTATCTCCACTGACATGGAAATCTTCAGTTTTCTTTGTTTCTTCTGACATAAATCCTCCTATAAAAAGGTTTTGAACTAAGACTATTCATAGTATAATACACCCATGCAAAAAATTCTCTGCGTATTCGCACATCCCGACGACGAAGCATTTGGTCCAGGCGGAACAATAGCCTTATGGGCAAAACAAGGCGCTCAAATCCATCTACTCTGTGTCACAAAAGGCGAAGCCGGAATTAACGACACAGGCACAGAAACGGCATCCCTGCGAACAAAAGAACTCGAAGCTTCGGCAAAGATACTCGGGATAGAAAAAATTGAATATCTCGACTATATCGACGGCGAAATCGGTAATATTAAAATGATCGAAATTGAAGCTAAAATAATTGAAAAAATCAACAAATTTCAACCTGACACCCTGTTAACCTTTAACCTCAACGGAGTATCAGGCCACATTGACCACATCACTGTTGCCTCAGCAACCACCCAGGCATTTAGGAAGACAGCCTCAACTAAAAAGCTGTATTATTACTCCATGAAAAGAACTGAAACCGATGATATAAAAGAATATTTCGTCTACTCTCCTCCTGGTATCACTCCTGAGCAGGCAGATGAAATAATCGACGTTTCTTCTGTTTGGGACATTAAAGTAGAAGCAATGTATTGCCATCGAAGTCAAATAAAAGACGTTGAATGGATACTATCGATAGAAGAGGCCAAGAATAGAAATGAATATTTCTTAGTGTGCGGCGGTTCTTCCGTCAGGAAGACTTAACAGAGCTCTCGAGCCCTTTAAGTTCAGCATCAGTCAACTCGCGCCATTTTCCTTCACGTAAATTCTCAAGTTCAACCTCACCAATAGCCACACGCACGAGTCTCTTAACATGGAGGTGGCACGCAGTACACATTCGTCTAATCTGACGTTTCTTACCCTCATGCAAAACTACATCAAGCCAAATCCCCTCATCCGAAGTGCTAACAATTCTCACCTGTGACGCTTTACTGTAACCATCGTCAAGTTTCACTCCATGCGTAAGCCGTGAAATAATATCTGGAGTAACGCTTCCCTTAACGAGTACCCTGTATGTCTTAGCCACATGATATCGTGGATGAGTCAGTTTAAGGGCAAAATCACCGTCATTGGTAAGAAACATTAAACCCTCTGAATCTTTATCTAAACGACCAACAGGGTACACTCGTTCTTTGGAAACAAACAAATCAAGTACAGTTTTCTCAGCATGACTATCTTTGACAGTAGATACAAAACCTGCTGGTTTATATATCGCAATATAGCGAAATTGTTTATTCTTAGTACCAACACGCTCACCCTTAACCGTCACTACATCACGAGACGGATCAACAGACAGCCCCGGTTCCATAAGCACCTTGCCATTAACACGTACCACACCAGTCTCAATCAAAGCATCAGCACCCCGCCTCGAAGAAACACCACTATCCGCCAAAAATTTATTTATTCGAATTAATGTCATAGAATTTGATTAAACTTCAAAATCGCTGAAGTAAAATTTTTCTGTGCGACTCGAAGCCATTAGTTGGCTGAGCGAGTGACAGCTCGGGAGCAAAAGAAAAATTTTACGAATAGGTTTTCAAGATGAAATCAGTCGAAAACAGGGAAGAAAACAATAAAAGTACTTCCCCTACCCTCTTCACTCTCAACCCGTATTGTACCACGATGGCGTTTAACAATCTCAGCAGATATATACAATCCAAGGCCCATACCAGGATAACTCTCCCGTTTACCCCCATCCACACGATAAAACCGCTCAAATACCCTTTCCAGCCGATCCGCAGGAATCCCTATACCGAAGTCCTGAATTCGAAATTCAACCAGTCCGGTAATTCACCCAAGCTGCTGATCAATCTTCTTAATATATGAACTACCTTGAGAATCATCTTTATGAATCAAATATTTCTGATTGAGGTAAGTCACTGCCCTCGCTGACTTGCTTCATATTTCTATTGTACTATATCGAATGAATGAAAATTGAAAAATAAAATTATTTACTTTCGCCTCAAACAAGATATAATGAACTGAAAATGCATCACAAAAAACGAAAACTCGTAACAATAGCAATAAAAATCGAAAAGGATGAAAAGCTCACGCCAGATGAAATAGTCTATCTCCAAAGCTTTCAAAAACTCGATAAAGACAGTAAACCTCTCCAATTATTAAAAAAAATCGCAATTCCGGCCTCACTTGGTTTTGGTTTCTTTTTCAGCGCGTTTCCGGAATATTTTGACAACCTTGTCCAGATAATGCCAAAATGGACTAATTTCTCTCCCCCGCTTCTAACCGGAATAGATTATCTCTGGGACTTAATTGGCGATCCCGTCAGTAAAGCAAACATCATCTATCATGTACCTAATATTGTGCTCTACTCTTTCGGAATCGTCGGGGTGAAGAAATTAATCGACGCCATCGATCACCGTACCTGGCTGGATAAAGTAATCGCCGCCCAAACTGTCCTTAAGGATAAAATACATGCGGGAAGCCTGGTTCTTAGTTTACACGATGGTCATTCACTCCTTTTTGTTGGTAAAGGAGATTTTATCGGGACGCAGTTTGTTCTTAACCATACTATCAATGAAACCATAACTATTTCTGAACAAAAGCCATCCTATACCCAATTTTGGAATTACTATAACGTCAATACACTCTACGAAGACTTAAAAAATGTGATAATACATTCCAGCGGCGAAAACATCGGCGAATACATCTTTTTTCCGGTTAAAGACGATCAGATCTTTTTGCCCGGAAACACGTCCTACGATCTCACACCACATAAACTGGATATTTTCTGTCAAAACATTAGGATTATAGAAAAAGAGATGGGATGGAAAAACAAACGTATCCTAATTATCGGAGATAAACTACACAAAAGTTTCGTCCAATCCGAAGATCAGGTTAAAATAATTGAAAAAAGCGAAGACATAATTTCACTCGACTCAATTGCAAAAAAATACGAAAATATAGGGCTGCTTGATCCTTCAGATATTGTCCTCAAAAAAATAATTAATATAGCCCAAGGCAGAAAAATAGTCTTTAGGGCAACGGTGGAGGGTATCCAGGAATATAAAGAACGCTTTTACACGCGCCTCGCGTTGCTCGGATATATTTCTCCTCAGGAGGATAAAGGAATTCTCACGATTGGCTATGATATCTTCGAAGACCAGACCGAACAGCAAACACTCTCCCGCAAAATTGACGATTACTTCCCTATCGTTCTCTCAAAAAATGTTCACGACGCGCTCTTACGAAACGGATACAAAAAAGAAGAATTCTTATACGTACCGGATCTTGTATTGGAAACACTTACGCACGCTGCATCACAGCAGTAATATTATTGATCCTGATATTGCTTCATTGAATCTATCAATTTCTGTCTTTCAGCTGCAGTAGGTGGATTACCAGTTGGTGTATCTCCTTGTAGCTGCCTGGAACTATCCATTAAAGCCGAAAGATCCTGAAAGATTACGTCCTTGGGTGCAATAAACACTGCATCCGCAAGCGATGCTTCAGTACAATTATAGGTATACCCCTGCGCTTCATAATCCTTCTGGGTTGTCTCATTCGTAAAATCTTGGTAAGAATCCGGAGACGTATCCGAGATCCCTTTCAAACTCATTTTTACGCCTTTTTTATCTACATCATTCCAAATATATGCGTGTTCCCCGTCATTAATCATAAATCCGGTACCCTTTCCACCAGAAAGTGACGCACCACTAGCCTTGGATTTCTTTCCTTTCATTTCGAATGTGATACTATCTGTTCCATCTTTCTTTTGAATCGTACAGGTCACCCCAGTGCCGTTGGTCATCGCCTGGGCAATTCGCTGCTGACCGGTAATAACTTCCTTTTGAGAAGGTTGTTCGATTTGCCCTGAAGAAGGAGCAGGAGTCGTTTCACTATTTTTACTTGCACAGCCAGCGAGTACAACGACAAAAAGAATAAGCGAAAGGGAAAAATATTTTTTATTCATATACCGAGATTTTACCACACTCCATAGCTTAGCCAAACCTATCCATATGTGATACTATTACATCCATGATGCTCGCATTAGTAGTGGCCGCAATTAGCTTCATAAATCAGCTAACTTCATCCCACAAAACAGTGTTATTATCACCAAAGATTTCAACAGTAACAGCTTCGGCATCTGTAATCTCCCCTGCGGTACTCGCCGCAACGATTCAGACCACCACCGCTCCAACTGCATCACCAATGCTGGAAGTCGTTTCAACTGTTAAACCAACTAGCCAGCCTACACTAAAACCAACCATAAAAGCGGCAACAAAACCAACCGCCTTACCAACAATCACACCTACACAATCTCCCAGCCCGTCCTCATCTGCCACATCGTCAGTACCCGCTACTGAATCTGCAATGCTAAAATCTTCGCCCCCCCTCGAGCCTTCAGCTACACCAAAACCTGAGCCAAAAATTCAGCCAATCTCCAAAGCCGAGATTGAAAAATTATTTGTCGAATATGCCGATCAATACAAAATAGATAAGGAGCAATTAAAACGGATCTCCCAATGTGAATCAGGATTAAACCCCAACGCAACAAATATGTATTATGGCGGATTATTCCAGTTCTCTCCTGCATCCTGGAAGGGCTACCGCAGGTTAATGGGCAAACGAACAGATCCGGAACTGCGCTTCGATGCAGAAGCATCCATTAACACCGCAGCTTTTATGATTTCGACCGGACGAACATCGGCCTGGCCGAATTGCAAGTAATTGCAGAACCATCAATAATAACTTCTTCACCATTTTTAAGAAGATATAATTTGTCGCCTTTATAATTCTGCTTGATCGCATCATCCATATCTTCACGGTAATGAGGAAGGATATCAAAATCAACGAGCCCCAGTCCAGGGATAACGCTCGCTCCATGTTCATTTTCCCCAGAATACCATTCTACAATATCAAGAGAGCTCCCCGTGATCATCGCTCCTGCACTCGATCCAACGTACACACTACCTTCATCAAGCAAAGGCTTAATATGAAGATCAAGTTGCATACGACGAATCCAATACAGTAGATAGCCACACCGCCCACCGCCAAACCAGAGAATATCTTTTCCTGAGATTTTTTCCAATGCTGTTTCCGGTGTACACTCTTCAAGTAGCGCGAGCGTAATATCCGCTCCAAGAGTCTGCACCAAATTCCAACCACCTCCATCAATCCAGCGATTCCATTTATCTCCGTTTGCCGCCGTCGGAATATACACTAATGACTTCCCTTCAAATCCGCCAACAAATTCACGAAGTTTTTCAATACTATCAGGGTGTTTACCTTCAGATGCAAGAAATAATTTCATACCGCTAGTATATCAAAATATAAAGATCTATCGAAAAGTATTACACGAAGCTAAAGATCCAGACTCATATCCTCGATCAAACGAAGCCATACGCTGCTCAGCTGATCCGTGTGTCCATGATTCCGGGGATATTCGCCCGGTAGTTTTTTTCTGTATTCTATCATCTCCAACTGCTGCTGCTGCATCCATCGCCTCAGCAATTTCTCCCGGATCAAACACATTCAATTGTCGGATTGAATTCGACCACAATCCTGCAAAACAATCAGCCTGCAGTTCAAGCTGTACAGATAATTCATTAGCGTTTTGCGGATCAGATTGCTCTGCACTATGAACTTTGCCCAATATCCCAAGCTCTTCCTGAACATGGTGCCCCACTTCATGTGCAATCACATATGCCTCTGCAACATCCCCTCCCTTAGCTCCAAAACGGTTGGTTAATTCATCAAAGAATGTCTCATCTAGATAGATTGTTTTATCTCGTGAACAGTAATGAGGACCCACTTCAGAAGTTGCCCCGCCACATCCCGAATTAGTTGCTTGGCGGAATAATACCAATGTCGGTTCTTCATAGGAGCGGTTCATTTGCCCGAAAACCTTTGTCCACATATCATTATTGGATCCCAAAACTGTCGAAGCAAACACTTCATAACTATCTTGACCTTCAAACTTTTTTACGTCAACATTTTGTTGTTGTTCGACAGGAATAGTCTCCAGTTGACTCAATACATCGCCAACATTTCCACCGGTTAGAAAATTAAATGCAACAACAAGCAGCACCCCGGTAAGACTTAGCCCACCAAGCGCCGGCGCCATTGATCGCCTGTCATCAACACTACCTCGACTACCAATATTTCCCCAATTAGCCATAAAATTAAATCAAATATTATAGCAATAGTATAACATATCAATAGGTGCGGCTGTCTAGTGACAATTGAAAATACAAGATTTAACTACAATTTTAACGAAAAGTAAAACGCCGAACCCTTGCCGGGTGAACTATTCATCCAAATCTTCCCTTTATGTAATTTAATTATTTCACGACAGATAAAAAGCCCTAATCCATGTCCTTTAATATTTCGTTGCGTGGCCTCGCGAGTGCGAATAAACAAATCAAAAATCGTCTTTTGTTCATCTTTTGGAATACCCACTCCTTCATTCTTAACACCTACCGTAATTTTGTTTTTTTCACTCTTTACACTCACTACGATCAGGCTCCCTTCTGGGGAATATTTAATCGCATTAGTAAGAAAATTAGTCATAACTTGCCGTATCCGGTGTTTATCTCCAATCACCTTTCCAGAAAAACTACCCTCACGAACAATGGTATGGGTAACGATCTCATGATCGCGTATTGAGTTCACGATAAGTTGGTCAATATCAAAAGACTCCATCACAATTTGAAATTTCCCGACGCGCATCTGAATCGCATCAAGAAAATCAGCCATCAAATGATCAATCGAATCAAGCTGGTTGAATATAGTAGACACATAACCCAACGATTTATCATCATTTGTTACTCTTTTTTTAAGAAGTCCTAAGTTTAATTTAACTGAAGTCAAAGGGTTTTTAATCTCATGAGTCAGTAAGCTTATAAAAACATTACGCTGCATATCCAGCGCCCTGCGTTCAGTTATATCCCGGGCAGCGCCTAATATTTCAATTGGAACATCATTTTTATACACAGCCAGAGAACTAATCTCAACGGGAATTAACGATCCATCCTTACGCACCAACTCAACTTCATAAATCGTTGACCGTGCTTGTTTGTGTTTCCTCGCAATCATTTTCTTAACAACTGGCATTGATGAAGGCGCAATAATTTTAACAATCGGCATCCCTAACAATTCTTCAGACTTATACCCCGTTATCTGTTCAGCCTTGGGATTAGCTGATGTAAAAGTAAGTGTTTTTACATCAACCGTATATACCGCATCGTTCAAATTTTCCACTAATTGTTTATAGCGGGATTCATCAAGAGATTTCATCACACCAAGTATACCAGAGAATTATTGCTCCCAAGGAGTCATCAGCTGGAAATAGTTTCCATCAGGGTCAGCAAGCGTTGCAATCCAGCCACCGCCCATTTCATAAGGCTCCTTTACAACAGTTGCACCAGCATTCTTCATTCTTTCAAACTCTTCTTTAACTTCTTTGGTTTCAAAACAGAACATCATGCGAGCCGGATCTGCAGCCTTACCAGCTGTTTCGGAATGCTCTCCAATAGACAAATAGGCGCTTCCAACACTCCATCCGTACCATCCCCCATCTTCCATGTCTGCCTTTTTACCAAGAATCTTTTCATAAAATGCAGCCATCTCTTTGGGTTGCATTGTTCCAAGCATTACTGAATTAAGATTTAACATTGTGATCTCCTTTATATAATCGAGCTATCAACAAATAATATAGCAACATCTCCAATTATAACTCATAATATGATATTCTCCCACCATGAATAACAAACACGTCGTAATTATTGGTTTAGGCTATGTCGGATTACCCCTCGCGCTTCTCGCCGCAAAAAAAGAATACACTGTAACAGGAATAGACATGGACACTACAAAGGTCGAGAAAATAAATAATAAGATCTCTCCTATCAAAGACGAAGAGGTCCAAAGTAATCTCAACTCGTATACCATCACCGCAACAACAAGCACTGACGAAATAAAACAAGCATCAATCATAATTATCTGTGTTCCCACTCCCGTTTATGCCAACCATATGCCTAACCTCGAGCCGGTAGAAAGCGCCTGCAGACAAATTGGTCAAAAACTGCAGCGCGGGCAGCTCGTCATTCTTGAATCCACGGTAAACCCAGGAGTTTGTGAAGAGATTGTCATCCCCATCCTTGAAAAAGAATCCGGACTAAAAGTAGGAGCAGATTTTCATATCGCTCATTGCCCGGAGCGCATCGATCCAGGTAATAAAAAATGGAATGTCGAAAACATTAATCGTGTAGTTGGAGGATACAATGCAGAATCAACGCAAAAAGCGGCACAGTTTTATCACTCAATCATTACCGGCGAAGTCAGAGAGATGGGCTCACTTAAAGAAGCCGAAGCGGTAAAAGTAGTTGAGAATTCCTTTCGGGATATCAATATCGCTTTCGTAAATGAACTTGCACAATCATTTCACGAAATGGGAATTAACGTGGTTAATGTCATTAACGGTGCAGCCACAAAACCTTTCGCCTTTATGCCTCACTACCCGGGCTGTGGAGTTGGTGGGCACTGCATTCCAGTCGACCCGTATTATTTAATCGAAGAAGCAAAGAAAAAAGGTTTCGAGCACGATTTCCTTCGACTTGCCAGAAGAATCAATAGCAATATGCCCCGTTATACTGTTGAGATGTTAAAAGATGGGCTCAATTCATTAAAAAAATCTGTTGCCGCAACAAAAATAGCGATCCTCGGAGTATCATACAAAGCCAACATTGACGATTGCCGCGAAAGCCCTTCTTTCGAAATCATTCGCCTCATCCAGGAACTGGGTGCAGATATTACTATCTTTGATCCGTTTGTCCCAAAACACTCCACCGTAAAAACTTTGGATGAAGCACTGCAAGACGCAGAAGCAATCGTGCTAACAACCGCCCATACCGAATTCAAAAACATCGATATTCCAAAACTAAGCAGTAAAGGAATTAAGTTAATTATCGATGGCCGCAATTGCCTCGACCAATCTCAGTGCCAGGAAGTAGGCATTCAATATCGTGGGATTGGATGTTAATGAGTATTATTGACATCCCTTGATATAATATTTATGCTAAATCTATGGATGTCTTGAAAAAGTTGTCAGTTAAATACGCCCTTATGCTCTGTGGAGTGTTAGTCCTCTGTTTAATATTCTTACAGCTGAGCGGAGCAAAATCCTTCGACAATAAATCCTTCGTATTTGTACTGTATCAATTTGTAGCGCCAGCTGTTGTTTGGTATGTAGGTATTAAAGAGCGAAAAAAACAACTTGGAGATAAGTTAACTTTTAAACAGGGTCTCCGCACTGGATTTAATATTTCGGTAGTATTCGGTCTCATCTCTCCTATCATATTTGTCCTTTACTATCTGTTTGTTAATCCTGCAATGCTTGAGTATGTTCGTGGTGCATACCAAATGACAGGTGCTTCAAATACGATGGTAATCCTCGCCGACGTCGTAGGACAATTCATCTCAGCAATAATCTTTGGCACACTGTATGCAGCCATAATCTCGTTATTTCTTAGGACCAAATCTATTCAAACTGCGTAATAAAGCCTTCTATAGCGATTTTGCAATTGTTATACTATTATTGTATAATAACAGGATATTTTCAAAGTACGCTTCATAGCATGAAATTACGAATTATTGCTACCATAACGATCTTATTGGCCTTGATCGTCATAATATATAAATCTGTTAATCTAAACCAGTTAACCGAAAACATAAGCAGATTCCCTCCTATCCTGCTTTACGTGGCGCTGGCGCTGGCTATTGTCTTGACGTTTATAAAAACCTGGCGTCTTAGAGTTTTATTGAAAAAGAATAGAATTGAGCCTGCATTTTGGCCCGCCTACAAACTCTTCATTGCTAGTCAGGCCTTAACTGCACTACCCGGTGGAGAAGCTTCTCGTGCATATTTGGTGACCAAAGAAACTGACGCATCCATACATCAGGCCGCTACACCTGTTTTTCTGCAAGCTATGCTTGAATTATTCTCTGCAATCAGCATCGTAATCTTTTGTAGTCTCTTTTACACACAATTACTTGCACCCGGCATAATTGCCTTAGTACTGATGATCTCGTTCGTAGCAATAGTAACCAACGCTAAAATTCTAACCTTTTTACTAAATAAAGGATCTCGCTGGGAGCTAATTAATTCCCATCAGGATCGCATCGTCACGATACAAAAAGAATTAGTCGCCTCCATTTTTCGCTCAGACTCATATTTACCAAGCAATGCAATTGTTAAGGCATTTACTCTTGGGCTGTTAACAAATCTTGTAGGTGGAATACTGGTAAAAGTGATTGCCAGTGGTTACGATCAGAACGTATCATTATTTAATAGCATTTTCGTTTATGCCGGTGGTGTTGCAATTCAGGGGTTATCAACCATATCTCCGGGCGGCCTTGGATTCACTGAAGGAGGCATGACCGGAATGTTACACTTATTTGGAACTTCTAATGCGCTAGAAATAGTTTTAATTTATCGATTTGTCACCTTCATTTTCTATACGCTCATCGGACTACTATTCATATTACTTTTCTATCGTAAAGAGTTGTTATTTAAAAAAGCTAAGAAGGAGTAAGCAATGGAATTAAAAACAGTATTGCACAAAATAAGATTCTACAGATACCTCATGGCATTCCTACTCGTAGCCATCGCAATATTCGGATTCATTGTCGTAGGCCGGCTAATACAAAGCGATCCAACCATCATGGCCTTCGATCGCGCCGGATACAAAGCAATCCACGAAGGCCCCCATCATCAAGTTTTAGATATCCTCATTAAACCTGTCAATTTCAACTTTCTCCCCTGGGGTGGCACTATGCCAAGCTACTTCTATTTCATGGTAGGATTTTCTCTACTGTATCTATTAATTTTTAACCGCAAGTCATTTGGCTGGGCGTTACTGGCAATTATTCTCGGTTCATTTATCGTAATGAAAGTAGCCTCAGTACACTGGGATTATGTCCAACGCGACCGTCCATTTATTACGCTCCCCAATACTGTCGATGAAATCGGCCAACGCGCATGGAAAGAATGGAACTCCTTCCCATCAGGCCACGCTCGTGAAACCACTCTCTACGCAACCCTGATTGCAGCATTCATTCCGGCGATCAGAATATATTTAATCGCCTTCGTGCTCTTTGTAGCATATAGTCGTGTCTATCTTGGAGCCCATTTTCCAACAGATGTAATTTCAGGAGTAATAATTGGATTTCTAGTAGCGAAGGCAACACTAATTTTAGTTGGAGAGTTACAAGTTATTAACAAGCTCAGAAAGGGAAAAACTAGTGTCACAGACCAAAACCCCGGACAAATCGATACCAAATAAATGCAAGCTCATATATAACCCAAACGCTGGTAAAAAAAGAAAAACTTTCGCAGGTGAAAAAGGCGTTGCGCTCGAAGAGATCAAAGATCTTCTGGTACAATACCAGATTGATGTCGATCTCTTCCCTACTAAAAAAGCAGGTCATGCAACAAAGCTAGCCAAGGACGCAATAGAAGAAGGATACTCAACAGTTCTTGTTGCAGGTGGCGATGGAACAGTTGGTGAAGTAGCAAACGGACTAATCGGCACAGATATTACATTAGGGATTCTTCCACTGGGCACATTTATGAACGTTGCACGCATGCTCTCCATTCCAAATGATCTCGAAAAAGCGGTGTTAATTATTAAAAACGGCAGATCACGAAAAATTGATGTCGGCTGTATCAGCCATATGAGCGGCAAAAAACTCGCAGATAGTCACTATTTCCTTGAAAGCGCCGGAATCGGTATTGAAGCCGAGTTTCACCAGCACTTCCTCGAATTTGAAAACGGAAGCTATTCAGCCATTGTTTCCCTCGTCAAAAAATTCATCGACAACTTCAGAGATAAAATCACCCTTACTCTCGATGATGAAGAGATTAAAACATTCGCATCTCTCATCACTATCTCAAACGGTCCGTATACGGGTGCAGCACTCAAGGTCGCACCTAATGCCAAACTCAATGATCATCGTCTCACTGTCTCAATCTTCAAAATGGGACACCGTGAAATAATAAATTATTTTATGAAGCTTGCACGAGTCGGCGCCGCTGAATCGCGTAAAGTAGTCACGCATCAAGCTAAAACAGTAAAAATAGCGAGTAAAAACAAATTGCTTATGCACGCAGATGGTCGAGTTTTTGGTACGACACCGGTTGAGTTTAGTGTAATTCCAAACGCTCTATCCGTTATCACCGGCTTTCCTAAACCCGAAGAAAGTGCACTAGTTAAACGCACCATACTCGATCCATAAGAAAGGAATTAATATGTCAAATCAAAACGAAAAACCTATTGTAGATATAAAAGAAGTAATCGCACCGCCAGCAAAACGAAGCAGACGCCTTGTAGAATTCAAGCATGTCTTAGTCTTACTCGTAATCTCATTTGCAGTCCTATCCGTTCTAGCAAAATTAAACCCATACTTCCCCATCGATGTCACCATAACCAGAACCATCCAACAAATTAACCTGCCATTTTTCAACCAACTAATGAGAATCGTTACCTTCTTTGGAAATAGTATTCCTGGATTGGTCATTGTGTCCGTAATAACAATTTTATTAATATTAATGAAACGCAGTAAAGACGCCATATTTCTCGTTATCTCCAGTGCTGGCGCCTCCTTCATAGGGATGGTCATGAAGTTACTCGTTGGAAGACCTCGTCCACCGGAAGAATTACTCCTCAACTTTCCGGGATACCTCAAAGACAACAGTTTCCCGTCCGGACACGTCTTATACTTTATGGGTG
This sequence comes from bacterium, assembly GCA_030855825.1. Classification (GTDB taxonomy): domain Bacteria; phylum Patescibacteriota; class Microgenomatia; order JALYQM01; family JALYQM01; genus JALYQM01. The sequence goes on along the minus strand of JALYQM010000016.1, from coordinate 30,679 downwards.
TATACAGCTTCTTACTCTTTCTCTTTTATACTCAGGTTAAAAACATCGCAGCGCGGACAATCATGATGGGAATCTGTTTTACACTATTAATTCTTATTGGAATATCCCGCATTTATCTTGGTGCTCACTGGTTTTCAGATACTCTTGGATCATATCTTGTCGGATCAATCTGGCTATACATTCTGGTCTATTTTTATAGAAAAGTTAAAATATAAATACAAGACTTTACAACAATACTATAATGTCATAGTATAGTATGTATGAAATCTCTTCCTTTAAACCAACTAACCTCTATTCCCGTTCTGGGCTTTGGTACCTGGCAAATAACCGGTGATGAATGTGTTAAATCAGTTAAGAAAGCCCTCGAAGTCGGATATAGGCATATAGATACCGCAAATGCCTACGGCAATCACGCTCAAGTTGCCCAGGGTATCAAAGAAAGCGGCGTAGCCCGTGAAGAAATATTTATCACCACCAAAGTGTTCTATCACGACCTACACCAGGAAGCAGTCTTAAAAAAATGCGATCAGTTCCTACAGGAACTCGAAACAGAGTATCTCGACCTCCTCCTTATTCATTGGCCAAACAAAAATGTCGAACTCGCAGAAACGCTCAATGCCATGAATGAATTAAAAAAACGGGGAAAAATCAAAGCCATCGGAGTATCTAACTTTACACAGCGGCACCTCGAAGATGCCAAGGCCACGGGAATTGAAGTAACCAATAATCAAGTCGAACTCCATCCAAGTCTCAACCAAAACGACCTAAAAGAATACTGTGGCACAAATAATATTGTATTGACCGCCTACTCGCCTCTCGGCCGGGGTGAAGATCTAGAGCTCGATATAATTAAGGAATTAGCACTAAAATATAACGCCACACCATCACAAGTGATTCTCAACTGGATCATGACAAAAAACATAGTCGCCATACCAAAAAGCGTGAACGAAGACCGCATCAAAGAAAATTTCGAATCACTGAATTGGGAAATGACTGCTGAGGATGTAACGCATATTGATGCCAACGTTCCACAAGGAGAACGAATACTCGTGCCGGAATGGGCTGAGTTTGATTACTAAATCACGAAGCCTTAGGACCAAATCTTTTCAGCGAACGTTCTCTTGCCCGATCTCTCTCGATATCACGATCCTTAGGCGCGGTAACAGTTTCTAAAGAATCCAAAAGCTTTGCCGCACCAACCGTAACTTCATCAACGGCCAAGTTAAACGCATCTTCATTCCCTTGAGAGGGCTTATTAAACCCGGACAATTTTCGAACAAACTGCAACGCCGCCTCACGAATCTCATCGTCCGTAGCCGGAGGGTTGAAATTAAATAAAACTTTAATATTTCTACACATAATCGAAAGAAATCTCCGCATTAATTATTACTGAATTCCCTGTCCCAACCGAATACGTTTTAGAAATCTTCACCGTATCAGGCATATGCGCTCGGAGCAATTCAGTTTGCTTTATCCCCGTACAATGATTCGGCATTAGACACTCAAGGTTCAAAGATATCAAATACTCAGCTTGTTCAATCACTTGCTCATCAGTTAACGAATTAAAATGGAAACCACCAATAATCGCTCGAATTTTATTATTTCCCGTTATCTCCCGAGCTTTATCTACAAATGTCTTTAGTCCAGGGTGACTACAAGCAACTATAATAGTTAGACCTAGCTCCTTCTGATCATAAACCAATGCCTGCTCCTCCATCTTCGTACCAACGCAGCCTGTTGTCCAAAAGTCCGGTAAAATCTCACGAGCCGACTCTACTACTTCTGCATGGGCATAGGATGTCAACAAACTCGTCACAGCAGCATTCGCGGCCACATTATATTCACCCTCTTCCATTTCTTCAATAAAAACATACTTAGGTCCCGGTTTTTTTAAATCAGGAATTCCCATCTGAGTTGGCAATAAAACTTTTTGGCTCTTTAATTGAGGTAATAATTTTGGAAGTGATCCAATATGATCAATATGTCGATGAGATATAATTATCGTCGAAACCTCATTAATTCCTATCCCGAAACGTTCAAGATTATAGATGAAGCCTTCATAAATTTCACCGACATCAAAGAGAAGCTTTACACTATCAAGATCAATTAAAAGGGATTGCCCATGCTGCGCGAGCAAATTATGGCGGACAGTGGAGTTTTCAAGTAAAGTCGAGATTTTTAACATATAAATTACCCTCAACAAACACCATTTGGAACTTCCTTTTCAGGATCCGCCAGAACAGGAATTATTCCATTCGCATACGGACATTTTTGGAAACTATAAATTCCTTAAGAAACGGCTCTAATTAATAATTGATCTTCATTTCTAATCACTCTAGGCACGATTGGATAAGAATCTAATGCAACTGCCATTGTTACATCATCTGGACGATTAAGCTTATCTCGAACCAATACCGCAGTCGGGCAATCAATCACTTCTCTAACAATTGCATCATAGTCATATGCTTCACCACGAAGCTCATGTGTTATAACCCGTGCGCATAGATCATCTTCTATCCCAGGCCCACCAAGTCTCCCTAATGCTACAAGCGAAACAACATCAAGGTGGTGATCTCTAATATATTTGACAATTGCCCCCACATTTACAAATGAACCAAGTACTATATCTGAAGCGTCCTTAGCCAAGTAAATCGCAGGAGTCGTGTTATTAGAACGTAATACAATTTTCTTACCACTAAAATTTACAGGAAGTACTTCAGTTGGGGAATTATTATGATGAAAAACCTGGTGATCAAAACCATGCTCTGCTTCACCAACAGGTATATAACCTTGTTTCTCATAGGGAACTGCTTCTTCAGGGGTTTCGACAGGAACTATTTCAGTTGCTCCATTGTGAAATAAGATCGGGACTGTAGTACATGCACGTAATACATCAATAAGGACAACGATGCCTTTTGCACCAGCTGCACCAGAAACTAGTTGGCGGGTTTCTATATTCATACAATACATTTTACCACTTATAGCAATATTACCAAGAAGAGCTAGGATTTAATGAAAAGCCTCGCCCCTCTCCAGCATCTCCAAAATCACCTTCATTCGTTTCTCCCGAGTCTCAGACTTCTTAGCAGTCTGCAATCGCCACCCAATCGCATACAAATTAGTTTTATTTAAAGTATCAAAAAACGCTTTCGCCTTCTTATTCGCATTCACCAACTTTATAAAATCCTCAGGCATCACCATATTTTTCGGCGAATCATACGCAGCATTCCACCTGCCATCAGCTTTCGCCGATTCAATCTCAGCAAGCCCAGCCGGCATCATCCGACCTTCATCAATCAACCGCTGCACCTTTTCCCTATTAATATTCGACCACATACTTTTCGAACGTCGTGGTGTAAATTTTTGCAGGTAAAACTTCTCATCGATCGACTTTGCTTGACCATCAATCCATCCATAACACAACGCTTCATCAAGCGCACCAGGATGATCTATCGAAGGTATTCCCGTCCCTTTCTTGGCCATCTTAATCCAAACCCCCGGCGTAGAGTCGTGATTCTTCTTCATCCACGAATTAAATTCTTTTGGAGATTCAAACGGAAGTATTTCGTATGCAACTTTTTCGGTTATTTTAGCCATATCATTACTCCGCCAAATACGCATCAGCAAGCGCCTTCGCTGGCCTGGATTTCATAGCAAATATCGTCACAATTAACCCAATCAGTCCAGCCAACATAAACACCAGTGCTATACCTCGCCCCTTCCCCACACCAAACCAGTCACCGATCAGTTCCACGCCCGTCCCTGTCGTCATAAACGGAATAAATACAAATTGTGCAATCGGGCCAATCATAAATGCCGTCAATGGGGATGCGGCCTGTTCAACACTATGAGCAAATCCAAACACACGCCCCAATCGTTCAGGTGGAACCACCTTTTGCATAATCGTCTGCTCCGTTGCCTCAACAAACGGCACCAGCGGCATCCATATAATCATTCCAATTACCAGTAAAACAATTGTAGGCTGAATCGTAAACAAAATACAGTCAACCCACATAATAATATTAATCAGGAATAGCGTACGTATTGGATTCGTACCTAAACCATATTTCGCAATATACATTCCTCCAAGGATAAATCCAAAGCTCAAAGCACCCCAGATTGCACCCCACACCTGTACCGAAACCAGCGTCAAACCATACGCATCCATCAACGCCATAAACACACCACCCAAGAAATTATTGAAAGTCGTAAAAAAGATTAACGCAAACAAACCGGGCACCAGTTTAATCGCTTTTATCGAACCTTTAATATCAATCTTCTTAGCCTCAGGCTCCTGTCCGTCCACATGAATTATTTTTCGCTCAGGAATTTCGACAAAAACAAGCGTAATAATAGCAATAACCGTACAAACCAGTGCACTCAACAGTACCCAATACATACCAAAGAAACCGAGTACCAAGCCACTCGCCACTGAGGTAATACCAAAGGAAAGACCATTGATCATGCCAAACTTGCCGTTAGCCTTATCCCGGTCCTCCTCAGGAAGTGTGTGACCAATCAAGGTCGGAATAGCAATATTATAAATTCCGCCAGACAATGAGCCGCCAAGCAAAACAATCACAAGCGTCCAGAACTGGTAACTCGCAACAGAATTGAATACGCTGCTCGGAGTTAGAGTGAATATGAGGAATCCAAACACGAAGAAACTAAGCGTGGCAATACTCGATCCCATCATCGCCGTTTTCTTTTTATGATGATCCACAATCGATCCAAACCAGAACCCAGTCAACGTCGCACCAACCAAAAACACACCACCAACAATTGAAGTCGATATCACATTCTGAGTTGTTAAGTATGCCCAAAAAACCAGCGCAAACCACACATAGTTATTAGTCGAGAAAACAAGCAAGCAAACAGCAAGTAATTTATTAAAATTCTTCATACTAACAGATCCTATTTTTCTAATTGGTAAGTAAGCCGAATCACATCTGTGGCATGAGTAATGGAATCAACTAATTTAAGCTTTACTGTATCTTTAATATTTTTAAATAACGGTTTTCCTTCACCAATTAATATTGGATGAATTAATACTTGGTATTCATCGAGTAATCCGAGATTGGTTAGAGCCTGTACAATACTTGTACTCCCATAAATGAGTATATCTTCCCCGGGTTGCTCTTTTAGCTTTTTAATCTCTTCAGCATCAATCTCGTTATACAATTGTGAGTTATTCCACTCTACCTTGTCCAAGGTCTTGGAGAAAACTACCTTTTTCATTGCATTTAACTTCTTTGCATACTCTTTCTCTCCTTCAGAAACGCCCGGTCGACCTGGCACATGTGGCCACGAACCTGCGAAGCTTTCATAAGTCTTACGTCCCAGCATTAAAGTATCTGCCGAGCTAACAATAACATCTTCATACATACTCATCTCATCATTAAAATATGAACTAACAAACGAGGGGATATCTTTACGATCACTTACAAAACCATCAAGAGTAACCCATTCTGTTAAAATTATTTTTCGCATACACAATGTGCTCCCTTATTTCTTAAAAAGCTTCTATGATAAGCTTACTTGTCGCCTCCCATACCAAACTGTACCATCCATCGAAAACCATATTTATCTACTAAGTCACCAAACGTCCCAAAAAATTCTTCCTTTGGTGGGTGTTCAGCCTTTCCACCCTCTGAAAGCTTTGCATAAAAAGTATCAAGCTCTTCTTTAGACATACACACGATACAAAGAGAAACTTTCTCTCCGGGTAACAACATTGCTGGATCAGACATATCCGATGCATACATGTGGATAGCATCAGACTGTAGCACTGAATGTAAAACGTTATTCTGCACCTCAGCTGGAAACATTGCCGCCATAGGCGATTCGCCCATAGATTGTATCTTAAGCTCCCCACCAAAAATGCCATGATAAAATTGCATCACTTCTCGTGCATTACCGCCAAAGCCTAAATAAGGTACTAACTCTGCCATACGATTGCTCCTTAATGTAATATAAATCTTGAAATCGCCCCAAATATGAATTAATTGGGGAAAATTCTCCTAATGAATAAAAATAATTAAGCATTGTCATGTGCTGTTTGCAAATCAGCAATAATAATCTTTTGCATCTTCAGCATAGCTTGCAATGTAGCCTGAGACTTCTTAGGGTCTGGATTACCCATTAACTCCATCAACTGTTTAGGAACAATCTGCCACGATAAACCAAATCTATCTTTTACCCATCCGCACTGACTTTCTTCGCCACCATTACCACTTAACGCACCCCAATAATAATCGACTTCTTCCTGATCATGACAATCAATCATTAAAGAAAAACCTTCCGTGAATGAAAAATGATCACCACCATCAAAACCAATCAGCTTCTGTCCCTCAATTTCAATCTCTCCTGAAGCCATCCCACCCATGTCGTTCATAGTGAGAATCTTAGAATTCTTAAAGACCGAATGGTAAAACTCAAACGCTTCCTTAACTCCTTTATTAAACATTAAAAACGGGGTAATTTTAGGCATAACATTTACTCCTTATAACAAACAATTAATAATACAAACTAACTTCGTCACAATAGATCAATGTTAATATACCATAAGGTATGTTGTCAAGGGTTAAATTACTATCAAAAGCTTGCATTTACATACCATATGGTATACAGTAAACATATGAAACAACTAAGGGACCGGGAAAAAACCAGAACCGAGATATTAAATGTAGGCTTTTGGGAAATATACAAAAACGGATTCAATGGCGTCAGCGTTAACGACATTATCGCTAAAACGTCCGTTACTAAAGGTGCTTTTTTTCACTACTTCCATACCAAAAACGATCTAGGCTATGCCATTGCCGATGAGATTTTAAGGGATATGATTATCGATCGATGGATCAAACCACTCGCAGCCTACAAAAACCCGATCCAGGGTATCACAACTCGTTTAAAGAAAACAATCGATGCCTCATCACCAGAAGAACTCGCACTAGGATGTCCTCTAAACAATCTCATTCAGGAAATGTCCGCTGTCGACCCCATATTTAGAGCAAAACTATTAAACACCCTGGAGCTTTGGATCTCAGAAATTGAAAAACAATTAAAAAAAGCCCAGGATGAGGGCTATTTAAAAAAATCCGCCTCCCCGAGGCAAGTTGCCGAATTCGTAGTCATGACCCATGAGGGAGGATTTGGATTATCTAAAAGCTTTCGCAGCAAGAAGATCTTCATATCTCTATATAATTCGCTAAAAGATTACTTAAATTCTGTTAGCGAAAATCAAACTAAATAAACGGGAATCCCTTTAAGTAGGCATTCCCGCTATTATTATTTCGGAATTACTGTTTTTCCACCAACTCAGCAAGCCGCACCATACCTTCCCGTGCTCCCCCTTCCATATCCATACCAACCATTCCCTCTAAGTCCTGAATATTTGCGTAATGTGAAGAATCTGTCATTAAAGTCTTTTCACCTTGATCTTCTAAAACAATAGACTCAGTTAAAACATGACCAGGCATCGGTTCAAATTCAAAGGTATAAACGAGTTTATCAGGAGCAGTAACTTCTTTGTATTCACCATTAAATGCAAATTCTTGACCATTATTATCTTTTTGGACAAAACGCCACTTGCCTCCGACGCGCAAATCAAGTTTATCCACAACTGTGGTATATTTCGCAGGCCCCCACCATTGTGGAATCATTGCAGCATCCGTGCACGCCTTAAATACAAGCTCGCGTGGAGCATCAAACACGCGGGTAATTACAACCTGTAAGTTATCCCGATCAACGGTAAATGTTGTCTTTGAATCACTATCCATATAATATAACCTTTCTATTTTTTAGTAATAATCTTTTTCTTTTCTACTTCAAGCAATCTGTCCAAAGCGTCAAACCGCTCATTCCACATTCTTTTCATTCGTTTAAGCCACTCTTCCATTTCCAGCATCGGTTTTGGATTTATAGCATAGATCCGCTGTTGAGCACGCTTTTCCATCGTTACGAGCTCTGCTTCACGTAACACCTTAAGGTGCTGGGAAATAGCCGGAGGGCTCACTTTAAATTGATCGGAAATATCGCTAGCAGACAACTGCCCCTTTGAAGCAAGCATCTCTAAGATGTTTCTTCGTGTAGGCTCTGCAAGTACCGTAAATATATCCATCAATACATATTAAAGCATTCACTTAATTAAGTCAAGAATTAATTAAATCTTATTATTAAGTAAGAATTGTAATGGTTTAGCGTTAGGAGTATCTGAAGCCATGAAAGTAATACCATTATCTGCTTCCAGCATCGAATGCATAATTTTCTCGGATTCTGCAGGATCCTCCGAAGCATGCGACTCACCAAACGTGTTTAACGTCAAATTACCGCCAAACACCGTTTTATAAAACTCCATTGCTTCTCGGGTATTATCTTTAAAACTAATATAGGGATTAAGTTTAGTTTGCATAATATAACTCCTTATTTTAAAATTATATAAAATGATTTTACATATCGGATGGTATGAGTTCAAGCAAATTGCGATGATCTTTAACTTTTTTTAAATCAATCTGCGTTATTATTGACAAAGGCTCAGGTAGGTTTTCAAGATCAAACCAGCCGATTGCATCACATTTGTGTGGTTCCATAATCTTAGGTTCTTGCCCTGCTTTCAACGTAGCCCAAAATGTCGTAGCGACCCAATGTTGTTTCTCTGCAGGAATAAAATGATCCTCAGCGGGAAATTTTTTAATTATCTCTATCTCAATATCATATTCTTCCCGCATCTCTCGACGTATTGCATCTGCCATACGCTCACCAAAATCTATGCTTCCACCTGGCCCTTCCCAAGTACCTTTCTCATTTTTAACTTCCTGACCACGTTTGGATAGGAATATCTGCCCTTTTTCATTAAACAACGTAACCCCAACAGCCACACCGATATAATCAATACCTTTTTTCATAATTAAATTATATCACCATTAATTGACAAACTCCCTTCAATACATAATCATTAGACCATGAACGATCATCCACCAACAACACAGAATCCTATCCAGACCACAACCGTTGATGACCTCTTCCCTGGAGATAAAGAAGCTCCCAAAAAACCAGGCACACTGCTATCAATTCTGTTATTTATGCTCATCGTCGGAATCAGCGGAGCAGTAATATTCTTTTTAGCGCCCAAAAAGGCCAATCACGATACGGTTGAGCCGGCAACCACTCCTGATACTTTAGCATCGGCTATACCAACAGCTACAGCTTCGAGTACACCCATCGATTCATCACTAAAGCAAACACCAAACATTACTTTAAAAACAGGATTCGCCTTTAATATTCCTAAAAACTGGGCCGCAAAAATTTCCAGTCAAACATCAACATATTTTTCTGGTAAATTTATACCGCAAGGAAACAATTCGGAAACAACGTACATTGAAATAGAATCTCTCGCCGCATCTAAAATAAATAAAAATCCGCTTATCACCTTCTCCACCACAAAATTGGAAAAGATAAACGAATTAACAGCAGAGGTATCTGACGGAATAGAAAAGTTCGGCAAATCACAACGAAAAGTTAAGCAAGCTGTCGTGAAAAACCAATCAAATGCACTCGTAATAACCCTCTTCTCCCCAGCTACTGCAAACACGGCAATTACTGAGTTCAATACTTTCATTAATTCCATTTCCAGCACTCAGAAACAAGCAAATAATAACATCTTCTCGATCACAAAAGCTCACGCAGCAGAAAGCATCGCCGGTATCGAAATGGAGAAATATGAACCCATCGAAGTAATGGATAATCCATTACCCGAGCGAATCACGAGAGCAAACACGGTATACAAAGACGGATACGCAAAATTCTATATCTTTGAAGCTTTTAGAGGACAACGCTTAACCACAGTATCAATGGAAGACACTGATCCAAGCACCGGCGTATTTAAAAGCTTTATCAGAACAGAAATGTATGCTGAAGACGGTAACTTGATCAACTCAGCAGACACCCGAATCGAATTTGATGCTCCCTATACAGGAAAATATTATTATGTAGTCAGAAGCTTTGAAAATCGCGAAGGCGGCTACCTCGTAAAAATCTTCGATCGCAATCAGACCGAAAATCTTATGTACGTCAAGTATGACGACGGCGCAGAACGACTATATGAACCAAATAAATCACCTCAATACGGAGCAAAAGAAGTAGCTCTAATTATACAATTTATTAACCCTGTTGAAGTCCTTGGTACCAGTGTACGCTTCTTTGCAACTCCTAAAGAGTTTGAAGCAGGATCAGGGCTCGTCACCATTCCGGTAAAACTGTACGCAAAAGAAGGTACCTACGAAAGTGATATTACCAATGGGACCTATTTACCTGAAGACGATCAAAATAATTTGCTGAAAATTAAAATCACCAAATTATCCAACAGTAAATTATTGATCGAACCAGAAACTGGTGGATTATTCGCGAGAAACCGACACTATAACATGCAATTATATCTGCCAATTCCAAATGGTGCCCTTAGCTTTGGCGGCGGAAGATTATTCACTGAAGATCCAAAGTTATAACCACATTGCCTCTTTTATGCCCCATGTCTACATATCGATGAGCCTCAACAATATTTTCGAGAGGATATTTTTTATCTATAAAAGGTTTAAATTTTCCCATTGCTGCTAGCGTTGCAAGCGTTCGCAAATCTTCAATGTTTTCACTTGCCGGACCTGCGAGCATTTTTTTATCAGAAGTCTTTGACACCCAAAGTGCCTTGAATATATCAGCAAGAGTACCCGAAACCAGTAGAAGTCGACCATTTGGCTTTAAAGACCCGCTACTGCGGGAAAAAGAAGCATTGCCGACGGTATCAACAATAATATCGTATTGTCGACCATTTTGTGTAAAATCCTCTTTAGTGTAATCGATTATATAATCAGCTCCAAGAGATTTCACCAGCTCACAATTTGCTGAGCTGCATACCGCAGTTACAGTTGCTCCAAAATGTTTAGCAAGCTGTACCATGGCAGTACCGACTCCTCCCGATGCGCCATTAATAAGTACCGTTTCCCCTTTTTGAAGGTTACCTTGTCTAAAAAAATGTAATCCCGTAGTTCCCCCAAAGGAAAGCGCTGCTGCTTCCTCAAACGACAGATTGTCGGGCATGTGAACAAGTGGGCCATTCTCAACCATTGTTTTATACTCTACATAGCATCCCATTTTGGCACCAGTAAATGCAAAAACGCGATCTCCAACTTTAAACTGTTTTACATTATTACCAATAGCTTCTATTACTCCTGCCAGTTCTGTACCTAGAATTGGCTGTCGTGGCTTAGAAATACCAAAAACTAACCTCCCTAAAAATCCAAATCCCCTGGGCAAAGTAAGCGAACGTACCCTCCAATCTCCTGCGGTTACTGTAGTGGCATGAACTTTAATCAAGACTTCAGTATCATTTGGTTCTGGCTTTTCAATATCAGTAAGCTGAAGTACTTCCGGTGGTCCAAATTTCGTATAAACAATAGCTTTCATATCCTATGAAGCATACTCTTTAAATGCAGCAATAGATACGGCCTATGTATTCACCTTTTTCATATACTCATACGATGTTTTTATAAGAGAAGCAAGTATCTTTTGATCTACATCTGAGAGCTTATTCAGGTATAAGCAACCGCCACTTTTTTTATGTTTACCCAATTTATCCAATAAAGGATTATCCTTATTTCCAACCATAACATATAGCGTTAAGTTTTGCTTCCGAGGGGAGAATCCTACAAGCAACCAATCCCCTTCTTGAGTACTTCGTTCAGATTTATAGTGATACTTACCGAATCCTACTATGCTCGTTCCCCACATCACTGCTTTTTCGTCAGTAACTTTCCGGAACATTTCAAGCAGTGCAAAACCATCAGCCTTTTTTTGTTCTGGTTCAATTATAGCGAGAAATTCTTTAGGATCTTGCGTGGTTACCTGTGTTTTTAACTCAGCCATAGAAATTATTTTTGCGCTTCAGTCGCTGCTCTTAGTATAGTTTCAATCTCACCTAACTCAGGAATATGGACGCTTGCGTCTTTTGGAGCAAACATAAACTTGCCGTCTACTTGCCTTTGGGAGTAGTGATCCGTCAGTCTACCACTTTGTTGATCATAGTGCGGATTATGTTTCACATACTGCGCTTCCCAATTGCGAGAACCATGCGCTCTAACTAAAGTTAAATCATGAAGAACAACATGCGCTCCACTAACTTCAGGTGTAAATCCATCCCACCGAACTATTACTCGTGCTTGATCAGCATAAGGATAACCACCACTCGGGGTTCTGTTCGCATATAACTCGGAAGTTTCAACTACCATCATATTATCTCCATACTGGAACTTGGCTTCACCTCTCAATTGACCACCGGCAGCTGCGTAGACATCGAGGCTATTGAATCCATTCTAACTGCGGCGATGTGAGCACTCAGATTTTCTCTACTTGTTCGAATATCTGATTCCAACGTACTAGCTGAAACTACATCTATTCCCGGAGATAGTTCTGCTGACATATAAGTTCCTTTCACTAAGTAATAATTTATTTAGGCCTATTATACTCGTTTCTCAATAATTTCAAGTAATTTTGCAGGAATTGGACGACAGCCACAATTTTTTGTATGTGCAATATGCCACTTTATTCTCCGAGCCTCGGAAGCATCATTCGGCATTGAATGTTTATCGTGCCATTTTTTATTTAAAGACATTTTATTTTATTTCCTCCATAGTCCGCGCAGTAGTAGCGGAAAAATCAGAATCAGCTGCATCATATCCCTCTTTAACATAGGCATCTTTATGTTTAATCATCAGCCATGAATTTTTAGGCCCGAAACCTTTGGTCTTCACAAGGGCAAAAGACCCTTTAATCTTACTACCAAATAACGAAAATTTAAGCATCCCCTGTTCCAAACCTCCTTGCATTACCTTGAGCGATTCTTCTGTTCCCTCTGTTCTTACAAGAGTCCCTTTTTCTACTTCAATTTCAGGAATATAGGTACCGGTGTCCCAAATCATAACTTTTCCGGCACCACTTTGCCCTTCTGGAATTATCCCTTCAAATTCAGCATACGCTAAATCATGATCAGTTGTCTCCATCGCCAGTCGCTTCATGGACGGATCTAATGTAGGGCCTTTAGGAATGGACCAGGAATGCAATTCATTTCCAATCTCTAGGCGCAGATCGTAATGGACTCGTATTGTTGCATGCTTTTGGATAACAAATTTCATATATACAATTATACTAGAAAGTTAGCATAACCGAGCTAAGGAGTTTTATTTATAGACTTATTTAGATATAGGCATTAAATAGAGCCTTGTTAGGGCCTAAAAACAGGGAATCCATCAATCGCCTCTGCATGCAATAGACTGTTCTTAATTGCCTTACCTAAGGCATCAGCTCCAGCAATCCCGATCATGTCAGTGACGGTTATCTCATTAGCATTATCAAGCTTCTTACTCTCGCCACTAAAAGATGACAGAGCAAAAACCACGTCTCCATCCATCATTGTATGTACTGGAAATATCGATCGGGACATACCATCATTTGCAAGTTCGGCTACCTTCATTAATTGGTGCTGATAAAGTGAAACATTAGTAGCAATAACCGCTAGCGTAGTGTTCTTAGAATTGAGATCCATCGTTCCTGTTATACCAGTTAAATCTTCAGTAATTAATTTATCTTCGAGATCAAAATGTCCTTCATCAAAATAGAACTTCCCTGTTCGAGGATTAACAATATCCCCCACAGAGTTTGTAACAACAAAAGCCGCAACAATGATATCACCTGGAAGAGTCGTCACTCCTATACCAAATCCACCTTTAATCTTTTTACCTTTGAACCATTTTCCTGTAGTCGCACCAATACCGACACCGATATTCCCCTGTTGAACATTATCATAAGAGGCATTTTGGACTGCAGTATATCCGTCTTTCTTTCCTGGTCGAACCTTATCATTCCCCACAGCCAGATCATAAATAACAGCTCCAACAACACCGGGAATTACTCCGGCTCTGGTTTCAACGCCAATTCCTTTTTCTTCCAGATTCTGCATGACACCAAATATAGATTCAAGTCCAAAAGTACTGCCGCCTGTTAACACCACACTATTAACCCAAAAACTCGCTGCTTTTTGACTATATGCCGGTAAGTCAAAAGTAGCGGTATTTGAACCCATTATGTCATAACCTAATACTGCCCATTTTTCAGTAAGAAATACCGTTGTTCCGGTCAGATTATTTGTATCCGTATAGTGGCCAATTTTTACACCAAGACGTTGTAAGATTTCAGAAGAGATTTCAGTCATATATCAAATTATACATCAGTACGAATCCTATTCGAATTATCATTAAAAAGAACTTAATAGGGCTTTTCTTTAATCAGATACTCTCTGAAGGAACGTTGTATCTGTGCAACTTCCTTTAACTTACTCCCATATTCCTTCTTCCAAATCTGTGTTAAGTAGGTGAATGCATGTTTTGGCGAACCAAGTTCTGTGGGTCCAGTAATGGTGGGCTTTTGCTACAACCGTGACAGCATTTTTGATCTCTACAATAGTATAATTGTCGCCTACCGGGACATAAATAAACCGGTGTTTGTTTTGGGTTTCAACATTTTCTGCATTAATTATATTTGTGAACCATTTGGCCATATTAGGAGAATAAAGTTTTAACTGCAGCCATCCGTCACCAGTTTCTTTAATCTGATATGGTGTCAGCATTTGATATGCTCTGGTGATTTCATTAACTGCACTAAGATACGCTTCTGAGCTTGTGTTTGTGTTTGGTTGGTACAGTAATTTGGTTTCGCGATGTGGTGGCCCGCCTTTTACCGCAAGTGCACAAAAATTTGTCCACATTTTATTCCACTCAATTTTCCCCTCATTGTCGTAAATAAGTGGGGCAGAAGCCATTGGAGCATTACTTACTTTATTCATGGAAAAAATTATATCACTAAAAATGTATAAATGACATTATGATTTATATGTTACTTGATAATATAACTATAATGTTGTAATATAGATTGATTATTAATTAACTAGGTTAATTAATTTACGTTTAATAGGTTATTCTAGACATATTCTATTATACATGAATTAATTAAATAAAATATTTATGAATTTAAAAAAGGTAATCGCAGGAACGTTAGCGGTGGCTTTGCTTGCCTCTAACACTTCTTCGGTAATTGCTTCAAGTCACCGAGAGGCTCCAATGGTTAGTGGTGATCCAAAGGTTGATGGAACAGATGTGTATGCATTTGTATCTCCGGACAAACAGGACACCGTTACATTAATCGCAAACTATCTGCCGTTTGAGGAACCAGCCGGCGGGCCTAATTTTTACCAATTTGATGATAATGCACTGTATGAAATTAAAGTCGACAGTAATGGAGATGCTATAGAGGATATTTCGTATCAATTTAGATTTAAGACAACGACAAAAAATCCCAACACTTTCCTGTATAACACTGGTCCAATTACTTCGCTCAATGATCCTGATTGGAATATAACTCAATCATATACTTTAACAAAAGTTGAGAATGGACAAAGCACGGTTCTGGCCGAAAACGTGATGACTCCTCCATCAAACGTAGGACCAACATCCACTCCTGACTATCCTGCATTACAAGCTGCTGCTGTTACAGATGTAGGGAATGGTATTAAAACGTTTGCGGGACAAAGTGATGACCCATTCTTTGTTGAATTAGGTGGGCTTTTTGATCTTTTGACGATCCGAAAATTGCCTGGTAATGCCGGCGGCGGAATTGATGGGTTAAAAGGATACAATGTACAGTCCTTAGCACTACAAGTCCCTATCAACCAATTAACAAAAAATAAAGATAAACCCACTGATGTTAAAGACCCTAACGCGGTAATTGGTGTTTGGTCAACAAGTTCACGACAAGCAACCAAAGTTTTAACCGATAATGGTACTCAAAATTTCTCAGGAAATTTTGTCCAGGTTTCACGCTTAGGTGCACCGCTTGTTAATGAAGTGGTTATTCCTATAAAAGATAAAGATGTCTGGAATAATTCAAAACCAGTCAACGACGCTCAGTTTGCTAACTATGTAACTGATCCCGAACTAGGAAAATTATTAAAGGCTCTCTATAATGTATCAGTTCCTCCTCAGGGAGAATTTGGAAGCGCTAATCAACGAGACGATTTGATTTCAATCTTCCTTACAGGAATTCCAAATCTTACAAAACCTGCGAATGTTAAACCTTCTGAACAATTACGTTTGAATGTTTCAGTACCTGTTAGTCAGGCACCTAATAGATTAGGAGTATTGGGAGGAGATACCCAAGGATACCCAAATGGACGACGACTCGCTGACGATGTAACCGATATTTCTATTCAGGCTGTTGCAGGTGCTGCATATCCATTGTTTCACCCTGAATTCACCCCGGATCCGCTTGCGACTCAATTAGGAGATGGAGTGAATACAAACGATTCGGAATTTCAAACGAAGTTTCCTTATCTAGCGCTTCCATTTAGTGGCTTTGACAGCATTCCTCATGCTAACTCTGCCGTTGGAGGCCCACAGTCCGCTTCGCCATCAGCGTCTGCAAGTGCAATACCCAGCTCAACAGCTTCCGTAATGCCAACAAATAGTCCTGGAGCATCGAGTACTCCCACCGCAACACCCAGCTCAACAGCTTCCGTAATGCCAACAAATAGTCCTGGAGCATCGAGTACTCCCAGCACAGTACCTTCACCAATCAATGAGGAAAGTAATAGTAAATATGATCAGATCATTGTAAAGTTTAATGAACGACTAGAAAAAGCTAAAATTAAATTTGATAAAGCAATTTTAGAAGCACAATCTAATTTGAAAAAAAAGCTAGACTCTGGTAACAGCAATGAAGCTAAGGATCAATTTAATAATACTTTTAATCAAGCAAAAGATGAATACAATAAAAGTACAAATGAGGCGAAAGATTCGCTCAATGATTCGTTTAATGCAAATTAATAATTATCACTCATGATTTAAGTGGAGCGTTTAAAAAACGCTCCACTTTGAATGAAATATGCGAAAATATATACATTGGATTCTTTTGGTTACAGTAGTCATCGTCGCTTTCGTTATTTACGAAACCATTAGCTTTCGCAATCAGAATACCTTAAATAACGATAAAGTATCTCTTATTAAGCCAACTCTAACAAAAACAGATAAGGCTATCGAGGGATTAGAGCAAAGATTAAAGCGTGAACCCAAAAATAGTAATGTTTATGTTGCCCTGGCCAATGCTTATTTACAAAAAGTTCGTGAAGATGCAGATACCAGTTACTATTCGAAAATTGAGAGGTTACTTGATCACACAGACACTCTTGGAAAGAATAATTCAGAAGTCCTTGAGATAAAAGCATTTTTAGCATATGGGCGTCATGATTTTTATAAAGGTATGGATTTTGCTCAGCAAGCAGTAACTCTTAACCCTCGAAAAGCTTCACATTACGGAGCATTGGCAGATGGACAAATTGAATTAGGTAAATATGATGAAGCTGTTGAATCAGTACAGAAGATGGTCGATATCCGTCCTGATCTAAGTTCATATAATAGAGTAGCACATTTGCGTGAGCTTTTCGGAGATATTGACGGGGCAAAAAATGCTTTAATGTTAGCAATAAGTGCTGGCGCCACTTCGTCTGAAAATGTAGCATTTAGTCAAGTCGAATTGGGAAAATTATATTTAAGAAGTGATCTTAAAAAGTCAGCTCAATTGTTTGAGAAAGCATTGTTAACACATAAAGATTATCCTCCTGCTTTTGCAGGGTTAGGTAGAATTGCTTTTGCCAATAATGAAAATGAAAAAGCTAAAGAGTATTTTAAAAAAGCATTCGCAATTTTACCCATAGCTCAATATGCGATTGATCTTAGAGACCTATATTTTGTAACCGGTAACAAAGCAAAATCGGACCAATATTTTGAATTAGCGAAATTAGCTTATCAACAATCCATATCTGATGGAGTGAACACAGATTTAGAGTATTCACTATTTTTGGCTGACTCAGGTCAAAACGTATCGGAAGCATTTGAAAAAGCACAGAATGCATATAAAAATCGCCCGACGATTTATAGTGCGGACGTGTTGGCCTGGAGTTTATATAAAAATAATAACGCAGATGCATCACAACAATATACTACTGAGTCATTGCGACTAGGTGAATTTGACCCCTTATTGCTTTTTCATGCAGGAATGATTGCTGATCGAAATGGTAATAAAATTGAAGCTAAACGATTGCTTAAAAAAGCGATTGCTTTGCATCCGCATTTTTCTTTGTTGTATAGCAAAATGGCAAAAACGAAGATAGAAGAGTTATAACTTATGAAAAGATTATTATTTGCTTTATTCTTAGTTGTGATGATATTTTTTGGACCGGTTAGCGTTTACGCACACGAACTTTTACCTAAAAATGCACAAGAGTTCATTGAAAATAACCCTAACGCAACCGTTGAGGAAATACAGAAATTTGTCGAAGTTAATTCACCAGGATATACTAAAAAATTCAAGAGTAAAGATGAAGCAGAGGCCGTAATAAAAGCGAGAGGCTCCGAATATGCGTTTGGAGGATCCCGAATAAGTGAGTATCTCAAAGAAGTACTTAAAAACCCGAGTCTTCCGCTTGGATTTATTTTTGTCACTCTTGGAATTTCAATAGTTTTGGGAGGTCTTCATGCCTTAACTCCCGGGCATGGAAAAACTATGGTTGCGGCTTATTTGATTGGAACAAAAGGAAGAGTACAGGATGCTGTCATACTTGGAATCATTGTTACTATAACCCATACTGCTTCGGTTATACTAATGGGGTTGATTGCTTTATTTGCGGCCCAATATATTTTACCTGAGCAGCTTTTTCCATGGTTGGAATTTGTTTCTGGAATGCTGATTGTCGTGATCGGTGGCTGGCTACTTATTAAACGAATGACGAGTACTACAGGGTTTGAAAATTCACCTACTCATTTACATTCTGAGGGTAGCCAACATATAAACTCTGAAGGAACTTTGCATACGCATGGTACGAATTTAGGACAACTAGCCGAGGTACAAAAAGCTAAAAAATCTTCAATCTCATTAGGGAATTTAATTTCACTGGGTATTTCTGGGGGAATTGTACCCTGTCCGGATGCTTTAGTAGTTTTATTGATTGCCATAAGCCTAAATCGAATTTCTTTAGGATTGTTAATAGTGTTAGCTTTCAGTTTTGGTCTTGCTGCGGTCTTAATAGTGATTGGAATAATTATTGTTAGAGCCAAGCCTTTTTTAGACCGTTTTAGTTCTGGAAACAATAGTATTACTCAAAGATTGCCTGCGCTGAGTGCATTAGCCGTGACAATTATCGGGGGTATAATCGCTTTCCGGGCTCTGCTTAAAATTGGTATACTATAGTGACAAGTCCCCTCTCTTTCGAACTTCTTTGTAACAAAACCATATAGTATTATACTAGTTATTACTTATACTACTTTTGTTCCTACTGTGGTAATCTTACAAAAGATGACAAAAATTGAACCTACTTCACAAACTACTAAGACTAACTCAGCTGTTGTTTTTACAGATATCCCTGATAGCCGGGAAGCTGGTAAATCTATAGCAGATCAGATTAAAACTGAGCTTGGTAACGTAACTCCCGATGTTGTTATCGTATTTGCTTCGTCACAGTATCAATATTCAGAGTTATTAGAATCAATTAAGAAACATTGTAATCCGGCATTGCTCCTTGGCTGTTCTTCAGCGGGAGAGTTTATAAGTAAAGCAGAAGGTCAAGGTTCTATAAGTGCTGTTGCGCTTCAATCCGAAGATATGCATTTTTCTGTAGGTATAGGACATGATATACATGGAAATCCAGAGAAAGCGGCAAAAGACGTAATATCTACTTTTATGGGATTAAAGGATCACAAGTTTCCCTATCGCTCTGCCCTAGTGCTTGCTGATGCCCTAGCCGGGCATACTGATACACTAATTGATCAACTGAATCAGCAGACCGCGGGGATATATCAATTCTTTGGCGGCGGTGCAGGCGATGATGCTAAGTTTAGTAAGACTCATGTGTTCATGGATACTGAGGTTTATACAAATGCCGTCGTTGCTTTAGAAATTCTTTCTCACAAGCCAGTTGGCATCGGAGTACGCCACGGATGGGAAGCTACCGGAGATTCAATGCGGGTAACTGAGGCAGATGGGATGAAAATCATCAGTCTGAATGCCACTCGTGCGCTTGATATATTTCAGAATTATGCACTATCCTCAGGACAAACGTTTAATAGTTCTGATCCTATACCGTTTTTTTTGCATAATGTTATCGGAATAAAAACTACCGATGGGTATAAACTTCGTGTACCACTTGCAATAAATGAAGACGGTTCAATATTGTTTGCTTCAGATATCCCGGTAGGGTCCATAGTCAGTTTTATGAAAACTACGGCCGCATCAGCAACCAAGGCAGCTCAGGAAGCAACAGAAGACGCATTGCGACAAATTAACGGCAATAAATCCCATGTTGCTTTCGTATTTGATTGTGTGGCGACGAGACTTCGAACTGGTAGAGAATTTGAAACTGAGCTAAGTACAATTGGTAATACACTAGGAAAAACCCCGTATGTAGGGTGTAATACCTATGGCCAAATATCTCGTGTGGATGGTCAATTTAATGGGTTTCATAACTGTACTGCAGTCGTTTGTGTTATTCCTGACTGAGAATGATAATAAAAATGTTAGAACTATTTGGCGGATTAGCTGATAAAAACCATCGATCAACAGCAAGTAAGAAAATTGCAAAAGCCCTTAACGCCGAAGAATTTATGATATTCATAAAGGATATTGAGTTAAATATTCTTTTGCCTGCTTCTGGTTTTCCTCAAACACTAGAGAATAGCTCACTTTGGCAAGTATTCCTTCAGAAGTGTATTACTCAAAAAATCTGTCTAGACTCAGATTCTTTCCTTAAAAAAATGCTGGCTATTTCTTATAAAGATGAGTGTGTTTTTGTCTTTATCGGAGGATCTCCAGCGATACAAATGGTCGAGTCAATTTTCCCAATAATGCCGCTTATCGCAACGTTATTGAAATATGAGCAATTTGAACTTCAAACGAAAGCACAACTTCTTCTTACTAATAAAACAATGGTGGAATTACAAGGGATTGAAAAAAAACTAAACACAACCCGCTTTGAGTTACAAGCTGCGCTCACTGAAACAGAAAGTGAAATAATTGAGAGAAAACGAGCTGAAAAACAGAAAGATGACTTCATTGGTATAGCAACGCACGAATTAAAAACCCCTGTTACATCACTAAAAGCATATGCTGAAGTCTTGCAGAAAAAATTTACAAGGGCTGGTGACATCGTATCTGCAGGTAATTTAAGTAAGATGAATATCCAGCTTGATAAATTGACACATTTGATTGAAGATTTGCTTGATTCAACCAAAATTGATTCTGGCTATCTCTATATGCATAAAGAACTGTTTGATTTCGACGAGCTCGTTTCAGAAATTATCGAGGAAATGCAACGAATAACCGAAAAGCATCTATTAGTTTCAGAAGGAAAGTCTAATAAGAAAATTCTGGCCGATAAAGAGCGAATCGGACAAGTAATAACAAACCTCATTTCAAATGCGATTAAATATTCACCGCATGCCGATAAAATTTATATTATGTCACGCTCTACTTCAAAAGATATTACCCTATGTGTTAAAGATTTTGGAATAGGTATTTCAAAAGAACAACAATCTCATGTTTTTGAACGCTTTTATCGGGCTACTGGACCGAAACAAGACACATTCCCGGGGCTGGGGCTTGGACTATATATTTCAAGCGAAATTATCAAACGTGAAAGTGGACGTATATGGGTCGAAAGCATAAATGGTAAAGGGTCAACATTCTGTTTTACTTTACCATCAGAGAAGGATGATCAAATCTAATATGATAAAATAATACTACAATACTATACTTTTATACCCCAATAGTAGTATAACAATTATAGTATAAATATATAGTGAGTTCAGGAGGAGGAACGTATGACAATTTCAGATATAGAAGGCGTTGGCGAAGCACAAGCCGCAAAATTAGCAGCAGCTGGAATAAAAACAGTCGAAGCATTGCTTGAGAATGCAAAAAGTGCGGCAGAAAGAAGCAACCTCGCAGAAAAGACAGGAATAAGTGAAAAAACTATTCTTGAGTGGGTAAATAGAGCTGATCTCTATCGCATTAAAGGCGTTGGTTCTGAAATCTCAGATTTACTTGAAGCAGCAGGGGTAGATTCCGTACCTGAGTTAGCTAATAGAAATGCCGAAAACTTATATAAAACCCTTGAAGAGGTGAATACCCAAAAGAAATTAGTACGATCAATCCCTACACTTAGCGAAGTCACAGCATTTATTAATCAGGCAAAAGACTTAGACAAAATGGTTACCCACTAATTTATCTAGTATTTTTAGGGAGGCTTTCACAAGCCTCCCCGTCCTTATTCCCATCAAGCCTATTTACATCATTACCCTTGCCACCAACATTCAAATAAAATGCCTGGGCTTCCGGCTGATTCGAAAAATCTGAACAATTATACTCATCAGCTTTTTTGCCCTTGCTTGAATCGGTCGTGATCGTGCCGGTCTTGTCATAGAGAATATTACCTGAAGTATCTCGCGTAACTTTAGATTCTTCAAATGATTTTGTTTTCATTAAGGTACCCAAATCAAAATCATTTTGGCTAAATTCCATACCAAACGCCGCCGCTAGAGTAATAAACGCAATCGCAAGATAGAGACGAGCCTTAGTCCAAAAGATAAAAAGAATAGCAACAATCACTAGCAAAGAACCAATAAACCATAATCTGAACTTATGGCTATTTCGTAATTGCTGAAATTTTGAGGGTTTCTTTTCTTCTATTACCTTTTTCTCCGCACGATCTACTTCGACGGGTTCAGTTGCTTCAATCTTTTGGTCCTTTTTCATAAATGAATTCTCTCTAGATCAACAATAATTAGTTAATGTCATTATATCACTAAAAACCAATAAGGTTACTTTGTTAAAAAAGCCAATCTAAGTCTGTCTTTTATACAGTAAAATCGCACTTTCTGAGTCCGAGCATCTTTTTGCAACTTCTTATCACCTAACACTGAAAAGCATTTAAAACCAAAAGCACGTAGTTCTTCTTCAACTTCAGAAACGCGATTAAAACCAAAAGGAAACATCATCGGGCCAGAATCAGTACCTTCATCAGTAATCCGATTTGTATCAATTACAAATAAACCAGTATCCTTTAAAACTTGCCTCGAAGCAAAAGCCAATTCCGAAAGTTTTGATCCACCTCGAACTAAAGAATATTCCGCATATATATAATCTAAACTATTCCTTGGTATTGTTAAGGGCATAGATTGAGCGACATGATGAAAATCAAAGTCACCTGGCGTGGATTCTAAATCCAATGTCTTCCAACCTTTTTCTCTCCAATTCTTACTACCTGCACCAACAACTACTCCAGCCTGATCAGGCAACATCTTTTCTAAAGAGGAATCAAACTGATGAATAAGTTTAACCTTTTCCAACTCATCGAAGTCTTGTAAGAGCTCCTCCTCTAAGATATAGTTCTCGGAAAATCCCGAATCACTCATAAGCTTATTGTACTCCCATGTATTTCTCGCAAATGCTCGCCACCAGTATCTAAAATGAGGAACAGGTAAAAAATCTATTAATCCAACACCATCCCAAAGAACGTCTCTCCAAGTTTGTATGAGGATAAATATCGTTTCATGCCTCAAGTATATCAGAGATCGATTTCCATTCGGATAAGCATTAAAAAAGTGCCTCTTGAGCTCTATTTATACTTCTATCTGTAAACTTAATAGTATTCCAGCTATAATCCCATTATGAGTACTACACTGCTTCAAGCCGTCCTCGCACAAATCGCGCCACAAATTCTCGAACACACTGCAGCAAGTATCAGTTGTTTTCGCACATACATAATCCCAATACCTGAAACTGAATCAGATCAACTCAAATTCTACTTGAAAAATCTTCCCAATGAAAATCCTACCTGGCAATTCTGGGAAGAACGTCCTGGTTTGCTCCAAAAATCAATCTCGGGAATAAAACAGTAATACAGCAATCAAATGATCCTGCAGATTGGACACTCATTTTCACCAACAACGATCGAGGTAAAATGTATACCAATTGGCCCCAAACCATTTTTGTCACTTTCGTGCGCAGAGATGTAGACTACATCATCATCCACTCAATCTTTAACAAATCTCAAATCGTAGAACGTAGTTTATTACAAAATAATTGCCAGAGTGTAATCAAAAATCTGTATCAGTACTTTCAAATTAAAAAAATAGATATCCTTCCAAATATCCAATCAGCTACCTATCTTCAAGATCCACTCAGTGCTCACGAAAAACCACTCCCCGCCTGGAAAATAGCAATCGGCTTATTCGTAGTAACCCCTATAATAATCTATATTATGTACCGGATAGCGCTAGTCGGATAGGCATTAACCGGAGAATATATCTAAGAGGAATTGTATTTACTTTTATTTATTGGAAGTATGTTTCTCTACTTTCTCCAATAATACGTCCATCTCAAAAGGCTTTGTTATAAAATCATCTGCTCCTGCTTCTTTGGCAATTTGCGCAGTATCCTTATTTGCCGAGATTATAATGATCGGAATATGTCGTGTTCTTTCATTCTTTTTTAAGTCTCGACAGACATCTCTTCCATCAATACCAGACATCGAAATATCCAACAACAGTAAGTCGGGTTGCTCGTCCATCATTTGGAATACTGTTTCACCATTAACGGTTGTCTTAACATCATACCCTGCATCTTCAAGCATGATTTGCAATGCATCAACAATGCTTGGATCATCGTCTGCAATCAATATTTTTTTTATATCACTCATATTTTATTTTCAAGCAAAGTGAGAAATCAAGCTCTGCTTATTTCCTCCTCAAAGTTGTATTTAACTTTTGATTAATTTTTCTATTTTCATGGGTATTCTAAAGCAGAATGTTGATCCTTCTCCTTTCACACTTTCAACCCAGATCCTACCACCTTGACGTTTAATAATTTCAATAGAAATATATAACCCAATTCCAAGTCCGGGAAATGTATCTTCCTTCGGCCCACTGACACGATAGAAGCGCTCAAAAACATGAGATTGTTGTTCTTTTGAAATACCTATTCCAAAATCTTCCACACACAGTGTAATGGTTTTTTTATCAGTGGAAGTACGAACAACAATTCTATTTGCATGCGGAGAGTATTTGATAGCATTAGTTAGTAGATTTGTAATTACCTGGCCAATACGATCTCTGTCTCCATAGACTGATTTGGTTTTCGCTAAATCTTTATGAATGATATGTTTGATGGTTATTCGCTGCAGTTCTTCAACCATCTCATCCACCAGTTCATTGAAATCAAAATAATCCTCATGAAATTGTAATTCCCCCCCCCTCAATTTTTGTCACATCGAGTAAATCAGTAATCAAGCTTGTTAATTTATCAAGTTGTGCATCCATCTTTCCCACAAATTCAGCTGATTTCATGTCATCAGATTTTATAAATCTCGCTTGTAAAATTTGTGTGTATGCCTTAACACTCGTAACCGGTGTTTTAAGTTCGTGGCTTGCAATCCCAATGAAATCATCTTTTTGTTTTTCAAGCCCTTTGATCTTAGTAATGTCAGTGTTTGTCCCAAACCATTGAATCAGATTTCCTCTCTCATCTAAAATTGGAACGATTCGGGTTAAAAAAGGCCTAAAAATTCCATCTCTTCCTTTTAGAGGAAATACCATCTCAAAAAGTTCTTCTTGTTCGATTGATGATTTCCACTTTTTTAAAACAGTAGGCAATACCTCGGGATCATGGGTTGATTGCCAACCCCAACCTTCCATTTGCTCAGGCGTTGTACCAGTATATTCATACCAGCGGTTGTTATACCAGAAAATATAGCCATCAGCATTGGCCATCCAGACCATATTGGGAATGTTATCTGCTAATGTCCTAAATTTTTCTTCACTTTCTTCAAATTGCTTGCGTAAATCCTGTTCATGTTTTAAGCGCTCTCTGGTCAACAGTTCTGTAGCAGCCACTTTTTCGCTTTGCTTTTGTTCAGTCAAGTCAGTAACAGTCATACTAATAATGTTAGTCCCTTTATCTATTTGTATCAGTGTTAGGGAAAGTAGTACAGGAATTATATTTGCATCCGATACCTTGAGATGTATCTCTCGACTACTAGCACTATTTTTGGTAGGCTTTTTTAAAAGTCTATCAAACTTGACTTGCTCTTTTGGGATAATATAGCTTTGAATTGACGAACCAATAATCTGCTCAAGAGGCATCCTCAATAACTGAGCAAAAAAGCCATTGCAGTAAAGAATCGTACCATCAGGCATTAGGGTTAGCGCCCCCTCGTGCATAGATTCAATCAAAACACGATAGATATGATCAGCACCTTTTAAGGTATAGATTTGCTCATCAGAAGTAACAAGTGCATCAATTTCTCCAGCTTGAATTGCCCGTATTGTATCTCTTGCTTCTGCAAACTCCGCTTCAAGCAGGTCTATTTTTATTTGCAAATTATTGGTGGAATTATCTTTTTTCATTTTCTTCTTTGGGTTTTAAATCAAGTCCTACTAGAACTTTCTCGGCGTTTGACATACCTGGATACTTTGCTGTTTTTTCATTTTGCGCAAAGGTAATACCTCCTGCTTCTTTAATGGCTTTAAGTCCCAGCGTGCCATCTGAGGCAGTGCCTGAAAGTATGATTCCAATAGCATTATTTTCATACTCCTTAGCCAAGGAGCAGAGAAAACGATTAATAGGTAAATGTAATTTACCATCCGCTTTACGAGTCGTGAGTTTTAGGAGACCTTCGTGAATAGCTAAATCCTTATTCGGTGGAATAACATAGACGTGGTTTGGTACTACCTGCATAGCCTCTGTGACCTCTGTTACTGGCATAGCTGTCGTTTTTGCTAAGAGGGCAGTTAATATACTATCGTGCGTTGGATCTAAATGCTGGACCAACACAAATGCCATACCAGTATCAGTCGACAAAGCTCTTAGCAGCTCTGTAAATGCCTCAAGCCCTCCAGCTGAGGCTCCGATACCCACAACGAGAAATGATTTATTTTTATTTGATTTTGACATAAGCTTCCTTTTGGTTATTTGACTTGACCATCTTTAATAAATTTTCTTTAGTAAATCGCCAGTCACCGCGTATGCCAACTTTTACACCTGTTATTTTTTCCCGACTGTGCCCATCTGCGGATTGTTGTCACACTGACCGTTAAGAAATTAGCAGCTTTGCGGACATTCAATAATTCTTGTGAAGAGCATTCTAGAGATAGTTTAGTCATTTCAACCAGTATACCACCTTACTATGTCTGCGAAAGACAAATCGCATCAGTATACAGTTATGACTTGGAAATCTGAGCTAGAAATTTGATTAAGAAGTATTGGCGTTCAGTAGGAATGTATACCAAACTTTTGTTGATGCACCACCATTTTTAAAGAGACACCACATGAGGTTCTTCTATGAACGCTTTGAAGTTAAAAACCGTAAGATTATCAATGTAGTACCAACTCCGATTTTCTTGGTATTACAAATTAATCATGCGGTTATATTAACAAAGCCTGGGCTCCCCAAATGGGATACTACTCGAACAAAACATTACCTAAAAAGCTATTTGTCTTTGTGATCATCAGAATTCAAATAACCCTCTTTAAAAGCAGTCGCAGCCTCATGCCAATATTGCCTCAACTCATGAAACAATCCAAGCGCCTCAATCTCCATATTCTGACTCCCTACCTGCCCAACGGCGTAAATATTATTCAAATCAATTCGCTCCACGTTCTCACCCTTTCCTCGCACGACAAATTGTCGCAAATGCGTATCCCCCGCAATCAATCCACCATCATGCAATGCTCGCAAATTCTCTCCTAGAGATGCACCCACTCCACGCTGCACATCAATATCTTCATGCTCTCCCAAAAAATCAGGAACATTCGCCCCCACCCACTCAGATACAAACATCAATTGAGTAGTTTGTGTCATAGTATTCAAAAAACTACTTCTATCAACACCCAAAGAACCACTCACTGCTTCAAACTCTACTACTTCCGCAATCTCACGAACATGCAACAATCCTTCTTGCTCTGCACCTCGTAACAATGCAAGCGTTACAAGGGGTAATCGATTAGGAAACTTCAGTACCAGAACAACCTCTCCTGTACTCATAGTTCCAGCCATATCTAAAGTAGTTGTTGGTACAACAACCTCACGTACGGCAGGAACAACTAATGTTCCTCTTCCAGTTCGCAACCGTAGAGCCCTCACATAGTTTCCAACGACTCGTTCATCAGGTGCTATACCACGAACATGCACGTCCCTCTCCTCAAACACAGTTCGAAAACCGTCATTCAACACATGTGGTGATAGTTCGATCTCAGAACGTGGAGAATACCCCTGTTCTTGTGAAGACATAAAATCCTAATAAGCATTATATCCTAGATCCAGTTTCGGCTTCGTTTCGCCTCATCAGTTAGAGAAGTAACTCTAAAACTGGGAATGCCGAGGGAGGTGTGTTTGATGGTTTATGCGCTGTCTGTGAAGACATGAAGCTCTGAAGCTCCACTTGCGCACTCGCCTAACACCTTCCTCGGCTTCCCCCTGCCGGGTTTACGTTAAAAGATTACTCCTTTCTACTTCTGTAGCTCCTGCTCATCCATCGGCGCACACAGCGAGTTGGTCGTGAGAAGAAGCGACTTGCCTTCCGTCCAACGGATGATCCAGTACTCGTTACCGAGCACTGGGGCGTCGGTCTCAGACTCGAACTCACAGCTACCACCAATGTGGCGAACAACTCTCACGGACGAG
The DNA here is from genome assembly GCA_030855825.1 of bacterium. Classification (GTDB taxonomy): domain Bacteria; phylum Patescibacteriota; class Microgenomatia; order JALYQM01; family JALYQM01; genus JALYQM01. Next base: position 1,854 of record JALYQM010000016.1, on the reverse strand, counting down.
GGGTAGTTCCACGCGATCGCCGCGCTATCATTAGCCGCATGTGAAATGGAATACTATCCTGTGCACATATGGAAGATAAAACTGTGCGCACCAAGAAGAGCAACACTCAGAAAAACGAGATGCTCACACCACACCAACAAATCACCATCCATACCCTCTTTAAACAAGGAAAAGAGATCAAAGAAATAGCCGAAAGTTTAGGCGTACACCGAAACACCGTAAAAAATATACTACAGCGTGGAGAAATCAGACAAAAACAAGAACGAATTAAACACTCATCCTTTGCTACCTACCAGAAACAGATTGAAGATCTTTTAGCAAAAAAGATCACACGGCTCCGTATCTGGCAGATACTAAAAGATGAGTATGCAATCGAAGCAGGCTACTATGCGTTTTGTAAGTACCTGAAGACGGTGAAGAAAAACGAGAAAAAAGTAGCCTTTGTGGTGCAGGAAAACGAGCCCGGAGAGTTAGCTGAAGTAGACTTTGGCTATGCTGGACTCATCCCCAAAGGAGCAGAGCAACGCGGTAGTCGGGATACCACCCTTACCAAAGTCTGGTTCTTCATCATGACGCTCAGTTATTCAAGAGACGCATACTACGAAGCCGTCACTGATCAAAAAGTAGAAACCTTCATCCAATGCCACCTCAACGCTTTCCAATACTTCGGCGGTGTACCCAAAGAAGTGAAGATAGATAATCTCAAAAGTGGCATTTTGCGTAATGAACAATACTCACTGGAATACAACCAACACTTCCTAGATTGTGCCTACTACGCCGGATTTATCATTAAACCCTGTACGCCGTACCACCCCAACCAAAAAGGCAAAGTAGAAAACGGCGTCGGCTATGTCAAGAAAAACTTTCTTGGTGGCCGAACCTTTGCCGACCTGCAAGATTTCAAACATCAACTGCGTGACTGGATGCACAATACCGCCAATGTCCGCATCCACGGCACCACCAAACAAATCCCTCACGAAATACTCCTGAGTGTTGAGCGCTCCGCGCTCCAACCACTCCCACAAAATCCCTTTCCAACCAATGTTACCTTACGCAGAAAAGTGAAACTCAACTGCCACATCCAGTACGACGGCAACTACTACTCAGTACCCTCACCCTATGTCGGTGAAATGGTAGACGTCAGAAAAGTCGACAACCTCTTAAAAATATCTATTCCCAGAGACCGCGTGGTCTCCTTAAACGACCTCCCAAACCCAAAAGAGTACCAGAATATCCCTGAAACATCAGAAGTAGAAATTGCCACCCACATCATCTCCTCAAAAGTAGGTACCTACGTTACCAATCCCCATCACTTCCCCGAGCATAAAATATATTCCCAAACCGCTTTCCAACAAAAATATGAAGACAAAATGAAACATATTGGAGAGAACGCTCACGCGTTCTTCACCCAAGTCCTTCTCCACGACAAGATGTCCTGGCAACAAACTATTCGAAGTGTTTTAGGCTTAGTCCCACTGTATGGAAAAGAAAAAGTAGACAAAGCATGCAAACGAGCACTCCAATACAACGCATTCAAATACCGCGTCGTCAAGAATATCTGTGAGAAAGGACTGGAGAATATTGAAATTGATCCAACGTTACCAAAAACAGATACAAAAAAAGATCACGGCCTTGACCGTGATCTTTCATACTACGAAAAAGAAAATGGAAATTAAAATTATGCATGGGTGGAAAATATGGGAAAAAAAAAATGGAATTTAATGGAGTATATTTTAAAAAACAGAGGTAAAAAGAAGATATGAAGACATTACAGCAGTATTGCAGACAATTTAACTTAGCCGGAATTGGCAAAACATTCGAAGATAGAATACGTGAATCTCAGGAAAACAATCT
>JALYQM010000014.1 GCA_030855825.1 bacterium | reverse complement strand
CCTCATTGCATATATTATCTCTCGCTCTTCGAGACTCAACTGCTTAAAGCTTCTCATACAACGAAACACCTCCTCTCTTACGTACCTATTGTACCTAAGTGGTGCATTTCGTTTTAGAACTCATCGTATAAATTATCTCCATGGGCGTGATAAACCAGTCAGCTTATGGCTTCATTTTGTTACCCCCACATGTTTACCAGTCTTGCACATTCAATCTGAAATATCATTTTTTACACGCACTTTAATAGTGAAGCTGTGAGAAAAGAAGTTGAAGTCCATTCGTCTTTTATTCTCGCAGTTTCACTTGCTGAAAAAAGCTTGCAATCCGCAAGAAATAGCCAGCAGAGACCAGAGGAGTCTCGTAAATAAGTGAAAAGCGACGGAGACCGAAGGTATTCGTATTTAATACGGAGAAAAAACCGATGACTACAGAACAAATCCAGCAATCCGCCGGAACAACTCCTGCTCCAACCCAACCCGCACCGTCTCCTCAGCCAGAACGGGCCGAAGACATGCCGGTTACCAACGCACCAACTCAAGGCTCGACCTATGGTGACGAAGTTCCCTACGACGACGAAGGCTAGATAATCAATCCGGGCTTGTTGCCTCTGCAACAAACATGTTCGCCACAAAGCAACAAGCCCGGAAGGTAAAAGAAAAAAAGAAAAAAAGAAAAAAATGATAAAAAAGAACGAATGTGCAAGACAAAATTTAACCAATCTACCAACTCCCGCTACTTCCCCCTCCACCACCTGACCCGCCACCAAAACCGCCGCCAGATGATCCACCACCCCAGCCACGTCCGCTAAAACCTCCTACCGAGTGAAACCAATCAGTACGGCGCCCATTCTGAGAAAGCTTTTGATAATTACGTGACAGGATCATATCCAGAATTAACCCAATAATGCCACCAATCAGAACTGCACCCACAATAAAATTAAGACTTCCTAGAACTACTCCCAAAACACCTCCGCCAATTCCACCAACAAGTCCACCAAACTTCACGTCCTTAGTTCGCGCCATATACGAAGCAAGATAAATAAATCCTGCAGGAATCAGGAAAATAAATTGACCGAAGTTAGATATAAAATTATCTATCTCGGTGCCGGTAGATTTACGCACGGCATTATTCTCTACACCAGCCGAGATACCATCTTCTGGAGAATCTATTCCGCGAATAATAGAACGAGTTCCATCAATAATTCCTTCTTCATATGCGCCAGCACGAAACTGCGGGGCTACAACATCGCGAATAATAGCACCTGCATCGCCATCGGTTAATATACCTTCCAGACCATACCCTATTTCAATTCTCAGCTTTCGATCCTGTTTACTAATTAAGAAAATAATGCCATTGTCCTTCTCAGCCTTACCCACTTTCCAGGTGTCCATCAATCCTATCCCGTATTCTTCAATCGATCTATTATCTAATTTTTCGATTGTAACCACTGCAATTTCGTTGGTAGTCTTTTGCTCATATGAATGCAGTTCTTGCTCTAGCCCCAATCGAGCATTATCAGATAGCATTTTAGCGTAATCATTTACATATCCCTGATATGCAGGAAATTCTGCACCATACACGTTTAAACTCAAAAATAATGAATTAATGACTAAAAGAGTAAGTAGGATTAAAAATGTATAAAAGTACTTACGAAACATAAGAACTCCTTACATTTAAAAATTTACCTTTGGTGCCTGATCCGCTCCACTTTGCGCTTCAAAATATTTTTTCTCTGTAAAACCAAACATTCCGGCGATTAGTACAGTCGGGAATCTTTTTATTGTCGTATTATAATCCTGAATAGTTTCGTTGTAGCGTGTTCGCGCTACACTGACCCTGTTCTCGGTCCCGGCCAACTCATCCATTAAACGTGCCACTGTCGCATCGCTTTTTACATTGGGATACTGTTCAACAATAACGAGTAATCTACTTAAAGCACCTTCGAGTTCATTCGCCGCACCAACTTTTTCTTCTGTAGACCGAGCGTTCCCATACTTCGTACGTGCATCAGCAATTTTTCCATAGATGTCCTGTTCCTGTTGGAAAAAAGCTTTTGTAGATTCGACCAGATTAGGGATAAGGTCAAAACGTCGTTGATATTGAGTCTCAACTTGCGCCCATTGCGCATCAACGGCCTGAGATTTCGAAACTAGCGAATTATAAGTTCCACTAAAAAGTAACCCCACAACAAGCAATACAACAGCAATAACTCCGACCGGTATAAGCCATTTCATTAAGAACCTCCTTAAATAAGTAACTGAAATTATGATAAACTTTTGCTATGATTCCTTCACCATCAGTGAATAGCCTTCAATTAGGACCGCTTAAAGTTCATCTCTACGGATTTATTATAGCACTTGCGATAACTTTTTGTTATATCCTAGCGCTAAAAATTGCGAAAAGAAAAAATATCACGAACGACGAAATTGATCGTTATTTCTTTATTGTCATTCCATCTGCCTTAGTTTTTGCTCGTCTGTATCACGTATTTACAAACTTCAGTTTTTACACCAACAACCCACTATTGATCCTTGCCATATGGAATGGTGGACTGGGAATCTTAGGAGCAATTGGCGGTGGTCTCCTGATTATGTATCTCATCTCAAAAAAAACAAAAAGAAATTTTTTCGAAATTACAGATTTTTTTGCGCCACTTATGTTGTTAGGTCAGGCAATCGGACGCTGGGGAAATTATGTCAATCAGGAACTATACGGACAACCAACTGAACTTCCGTGGGCCGTAAAAATTGATTTGCCGAATAGATTAAGCTCAGTAAAGAATTTTGAAACGTTTCATCCTACTTTTTTATATGAATCGCTTCTCTGTTTCATAGCTTTCATATCATTATATATACTCGGCAAAAAGAATACGGTAAAAACCGGAACACTTTCTGCACTGTATTTAATATGCTACGGAATAATTCGTTATATCGTTGAGCTATTTAAGTTAGACCCTGACACAGATAGTAAAATTGGATTATTAAGAGTTCCTCAATATATTTCAATAGTATTGATTATTGCCGGTATTGTTATCCTAATAAGGTCAAACAAACAATCCACCGGAAAATCCTAACAAATACCAAAAGTGCTCTTGATTACCTGTTACTTTCATGCTATTATAATATTATATTAATGTTATAACATATCTAATTGAAAGGAGTATCACCATGCATACAATAGTTGGTGTTTTTGAAGACAGGACTAATGCTGAAAAGGCAGTACAGGATTTACAGGGAATGGGTATTAATAATACAGACATCTCATACGTTCGCGGTGGCGATGACGGACACATGGAAGTAACCGATGCAGCAGGTGATGTTGCGAAGGACACAACAGCTGGAGCAGCTTCAGGCGCTACAACTGGTGCAATTTTAGGTACCGTTGCAGGGCTCGCAGTAGCAAACGGTATACTACCTGGTCTTGGCACATTGTTTGTAGCCGGACCGCTTGCAGCAGCATTAGGATTCACCGGAGCTGCAGCAACGACAGCAGCAGGTGCAATGACTGGAGCAGCAGCAGGAGGGCTTGTAGGAGCTCTCGGTGGACTTGGCATTTCAGCATCTGATGCCTCAAACTATGAAGATAGAGTTAAAAAAGGAAATACACTCGTAACAGCAAAGATCGATGACTACGATGAAGCTGAAGTACGAACTGCATTTAAAGAACATGATGCAGATGATATCCAAGTTTATTCAACATAATAGTTGAATCAATCAAATAGTAAGGCCGCTTTAAGCGGCCTTTTTTATGACAAAATTATTTACTTAGCTCCCTCAAATGCTCAATATTCTCTTTATCCGGCCCGCTCTTATCATCCATTCCCGGCACTTCAAGCATAAACGGCAATTTTTTTAGTCGTTCCTCTTTTAAAAGCGCCATAAAGACAGTATCGCCAATCTCACCTTTGCCGATATTTTCGTGACGATCTTTATGTGAGCCAAACGGAACCTTTGAGTCGTTACAATGAATCACTTTTAAGGTGTCAATTCCTACCAGTTCATCATACTTTTTCAGGACCCCATCCAGATCCTTAGTAATATCGTATCCCGAAGCAAACGTATGTTGCGTATCCCAACATGTTTTAACACGATGTACATCAGTAATCCCTGCACGAATATCCCGCAAGTGTTCATACTGCGAACCAATTGTATTCCCGGCACCAGCAGTGACTTCGAGAATTAAAGTCGTTTCTGCAGGCGTTTTACTCAACACCCAGTTAATACTTTTTTGAATCGTTTCAATCGCCTGCTCATGCGTAGTTCCGGTCGACGAGCCAATATGCGTTACCACTCCATCTGCATGCAATAGTGCCGCAGTATTGAGATAATCAACCAGCGATTGCTTTGCCAAATGATTTTTCGCTCCCTCTTGAGAAGCCAAATTCATCAGGTAAATTGAATGAAAAAATAAACCGCGTAATCCAGATGCAACATATTTTTCATTAAATTTCTTTACCATCGTTTCATCCGGCGTGGTGAAGCGATACGACTGAGGGGCAGATACAAATATTTGCATTGCATCAGCACCAATCTCAAGTGCACGATCGATGCCCTTATCCAAGCCACCAGCAGTAGAAACATGAGCTCCAATAATCGGAAAATCCTGCATATTAAACCGCCATTCTTCCATCAAGTTCTAGAATATCGGCTTTACTTTTCAAAGCTTCAATAACATCGCCGATTAAAACATCAAGCTCAAAACCAAGCTCTTCTGCGCCTTGAATGATATCTTCACGGGAAACCTGTCGTGCAAAGGCCTTATCTTTCATTTTCTTTTTAACTGAAGCAATCTCTACATCGTTAACATTCTTTGAAGGTTTCACTAACGTACATGCTGTTACAAACCCTGAGAGCTCATCAACAGCAAAAAGAGATTTTTCCATTGAGGATTCTCGTTTTACTCCGGTATGATTTCCGTGAGACAAAATCGCACGACAAATTACCTCATCCACTCCTTGTTCTCGCAAATGCTTAACTCCATTCATAGGGTGTTCTTCGAGAGTTGGATGTTTTTCATAATCAAAATCATGCAAAAGCCCAACTGCTTCCCATAAATCGGCAGGCTCACCAAACTTTAAGGCCAGATGATGCATGGAAGCCGCAACCGCTTCGCAATGCTTTCGCAAACTGGGTGAAAGAACCCATTCATATAATAATTTTCGAGCGTCAGTTGATGTCATATTATTTCACTACAATAGTGCCTTTCATTCCTTGTTCAGCATGATTACCAATCGAACAAATAAATTCAAAGGTACCAGCAGTATCAGGAGTGACTTCAATTACGGTCGCTCCATCGGCTACGAGACTTTGTGATATATTCAGATCTTTCGCAACAAAATCATGAAATCCACCGGTATTGGTAACCACTAGCTTCACTTTTTCTCCTTTGGTTAGTTCAATCATATTTGGCTTAAATCCGAAGTTAAATGCTTCTACCTTAATTTCCTTGACAGCTGACTCTCCAGGAATACCTGCCTGATCGGCACCCTGATCAATAACAGGAACAGTAGAATCACTTGACGAAGGAGTATTCTGACTAGAACACGCGCTAAGTAGTAAAACTGTCGAAAGAATGAAGGTGGCTGCAAAATTTTTTTTCATAATATGAATTCCCTCTATAAAAATAATGTAGTACTAACTATACCAAAATTATAGCCTACAGCAAAGCCCAACGACCGTAAATACCGGTAGATAGGATTCGTTCTGAATCTTTTTGCTGAATCCCAAGCTCGCCGCAGGTAGTGATCCCCCGGGAACCGATTGATTCTTTAAGCATCGTATGAAGCAGTAGCGAGGATACACTGACTGCGTAAGCATTCACAATAACAAACAGTGGTGTGTCAGAAAGGATCTCACGACAGGCATCAAGAAGTTGCGGAAAGTGAGTATGAAACTTCCATACTTCACCTTTGGCACCATGGCCAAATGAAGGCGGGTCCATAATTATGGCATCATATTTCTTACCCCTTCTGGCTTCCCGGCGCACAAAACCAAGCACATCATCTAAAATCCATCTGATAGAATCTGTATCAATTCCACTTGCGACCTGATTCTCCTTGGCCCACGAAATTGCAGGCCTGGAAGCATCAACATGCGTAACAAACGCACCACTCTTTGCACAAGCAATCGAAGCTCCACCGGTATATCCAAAAAGATTTAAAACATTCGGTCGTGAATGAGACTGATTAACGCGTTTTTCAATCTGTTCACGCATCCAGTCCCAATGCACTGCCTGCTCGGGAAAAACTCCTAAATGTTTAAATGGAGTAGGTTCTACCCAAAGTATCAAATCTTCATATCCAAGCTGCCAACGCGGCATAACTTTTGTTCTGTACGACCACTCTCCTCTATCTTCCTGCAATCGGGTAAATGTTGCATCAGCTTTATTCCAGTCCTGCTCCGTAAGTGTCTTCTTCCATAGAACCTGAGGATCAGGACGTCTAAAAAGATAACGCCCGAATTGCTCAAGACGTTCGCCTTCGCCACTATCAAGTAATGCATACTCTTTCCAGTTTTGTGAATATAATAAATCAATTGTTGTCATAAAATTCTCCATACAGACCAAAGTGATCACTAATTGTACCACCAAAACGTTCATATTTCACAAACTGGTTTGTTTTATTTGTAAATTGATAATCAATACGTATCATCGGCAGAAGTGAATGAAACGTTTTTGGGAAAAGCAAAATCCCTTCCGGTTGATTCATTACCAGTTGGTTTTCCAGAATCCGCATAAATGAATAATTTCTTGTAGAATTAAAATCTCCCCCTAAGAAGTAGGACCCGTGTTCCTGGTGTAAATCTCTTTGAAGATCAGAGAATTGCCCTTTCCGTAGGTAAAAATCATATTTATTGTCCCGCTTAACTGCGTCACCATATATCGGAACACGCAAATGAACATTATAAAAAGTTACTAATTTGCCTTTAATTTCAATCTCGTGCCGTGAATATCCTTTAGAAAGCAAAAATTCATTTTTAAGGATCGGGAATCGCGAAATAGTAAGGTATTCTCCGCCATATGAAACAAAAAATGCCGGGAATTCTTCTAATAGCCGCTCTTTCAGTCCAGTATTGTTTGCAAAAATAACTTCCTGCAATAAGTAGACATCTGCATTTCTTTTTTTCATCTCAGCAAAAAACAACTCCTCCCTTGTAGCATCCCAGACACCAGTATTCCAGCTCACTACCCGAATGATTCGCGAACTGTCCGGACTACTCACTGGAAAATGAATAAATACGATATCAAGCAACCATATCAAGCTCAAAATCATACCAACTATTGGGAATACCAGTATCCAGCGCGGAGTACGAAGCAAAAAGTAGCCAATAATAAAAAGCAGAAATAATAGTGAAGGATAGATACTCTGAGGGAAAAGTGAAAAATAATCAAAAAGCGGTGCTGTTCCACTCAGGAAAAAGCTTATAAATATTCCACCGAAAACGAGAAGGTTACATAGTAACCAGGCAACTGTAATAACTCTTCGCATAATAAGAGCATAACAGAAAATTACACTCTACGTAGCACTCTTCGATTTTATTCATGATTATGTCAACAATTCCAGCTTACGTCCAAGTTCATCAATCCGCTCGGAAAGTACCTGAAGCAACGTAATACTTACTTCAGGATATGCATACAAAACCTGGAGAAAATCAGTTGCAGATAATCCCAGTACGCGAGTATCCTCAATGGCTTCAACCATAGCACCCCGCCGGTAATGATTAAACAATGACAATTCCCCAATCACATCACCTGGGCCTCGAACAGTTAGCGCGAGCTCTTCACCTGAATCCTTAATGCGATAAATACGAACAGAACCGGAATAAATAAAATACACTGACGTATCCAAAGAGTCCTGTTCAATTAAAAGTTCCTGTGCACCAAATTCCTTTTCAGCAGTTTTCAGCACAATATGGTGCAAATTCTCTTCCGAAAGCGAAGAGAAAAGATAATTATGCTTGATAATAGCTATCTTATCTGTGAGGGTCATAGTAATCTTCTTATTGCACTTTCTGGCTTCTTCACTGCTACCCCTTCGCCTTTAGATTTCGGTTTATTTCGTAAATCAACTAATTTCGTCAAAAAATAGATAACATGCTCACCAAACGTAATTTCTCCTGGTTTTTTCTGACCGACATAACGCGGTACTTCGCCTGACATACCTACTTCTCTTTTCTCTTCTGCATCTGGTCAACAATTTTATCTAGGGCTCCATCAACCGCTTCATACAAATCATTGTGACCATTTCCTGCAACAAGATCAGGTCCGGGAATTTCAACAACGATTTTAACATCGGCATTTGGTTGACCGCCTTTTCGGTGATTAATAAAATCAAGAATAATGGTTGCCTTAGTAATATGTTCTTCATATATCTTCAACTGACTATCGACCATCTTTTCGACTCGTGTCTTAATTGCTTCGGTTAATTCGAAATTTCGTGCTTCAATTGAAGTTAACATAGTGCTCCTTAATTCATCATTTAATAATATTAGGCAAAATATAACAGTATTAATAGTACAATTAAAGACTGAAAAGGCGCTGAGAATTTTCAGTAGTAATTCGTACTACTTCATCCAATGGTATGTTTTTAATCTCGGCAATTTTCTTTGCAGTCTCAACTATATACGAACTCTCATTCCGTTTACCCCGGTACGGAAGAGGAGCTAAAAAGGGTCCGTCTGTTTCAAGTACGATTTGATCAAGTGGAGTGTCCCTTGCTAGATCCTGAATATGAGTAGCATTTTTATAGGTAATATTACCTGCAAATGAGACCATAAATCCCATATCAATACAGGCTTGAACGTACTCAATTGGTCCGCTCACACAATGAAGTACGCCGACAGCTTTACTTTTTTCAGTCTTTGTTGGGAGGGCATCTACAGTGACTTGCTCCCCCTGGAAATAATTCTTCTCAAGAGTCGCGATCGAAAAAGCAAACTCCTGTTCGGAGTAATCCCGGCCCTCGCCAAAATACTCTCCAAGAATCTGAAGCACATCCCGGTAAGCTTCATCACCCGACTCATCTCGAACATGTAAAGACAAAGGTAAACCATGCTTGAGTGCAAATAATATTTGTCGCTCAAATAAATCGTGCTGGAGTTCTTTAAGTGCAACAATCTCTGGTTCAGTCCTCTTGATTTCATTTTCTGGTCGAATAAAACAATAATAATCCAAACCGCATTCACCAACACCAACCGTTTTTTTGATAATAAGCTCATCATCAAGCTTCTTCATCAGACGGTTAATCTCTTCCTGATTAAAACCATCGCGAGTTACCAGTTCAGGATGATAGCCGACACAACGGTATACACCTTCATTCTTAGCAACAATCGAACGCGTTTTTTCATTGGATTCTTCGTCAACACCAATTGTAATAATCTTTTCTATTCCGGCTTCGCGATTTCGCTGCATTACGGCATCAAAATCCTCTTGATAACTTTCCCAATCTAAATGACAATGAGTATCTATTAACATATCTATCATTTTATCATATATTCATGAATACAAAAAAAGTCCTCAATGTAATCAACATTTGCACTCTAGTTATTTTAAACGGAGCGATTGGATTGTTCTGCTTTTATGTATCGTTAATTCACCTTTCTGGATTATCTCTCATGAGTACTGTTCCATTAGAAGCACAAATTGTAGCAGGATTAGGAGCGGCAATTTTTGCTTTAATTGGAGGATTCAATTTATATAGGATTTATAAGAGAATTAAATTCAAAGATCTAAAAAGTAGTAAAGAATATTTATGGATTACCGGAAGCATTGTTCTTTTCTTAACAGTTTTCGTCTTAATACGAATATTTCTTTTATACAGCGATCCAATAATGTTCAAAGTTACCGTTTAAATTCTTAAACCAACCCCATTTTCCCTGAGCCATTTAACTTGTTTCTTAAAATCAGGAAAATAGGTAGTAACAACATCCCAGAACCGGTCGGAGTGATTCATTTCAACCAAATGTGCCAGCTCGTGCACTACAACATAATCAAGCACATCCTTAGGGGCAAGAATTAACCTCCAGCTAAAATTCAAATTTCCCTGGGAAGAACAGCTCCCCCACCTTGTTTTTTGATCTTTAATTGTTAAGTCGTTATAATCCAAATCCATTTTAGCCCGGTAATACTCCAGAGATCCGGTAATTACAGCCTTAGCTTGTTGACGATACCATCGTTCGAGAATCTTCTCGGCCAGATCAGCCTTAACGCATTGCACAACAATGACACCATCCTCGACAACAACAGGAGGCAAAACCCGTTTACCAACATCGATTACCAATTGATATTTCTTACCAAGATATACAATAGTATTCTTTTCCAGAAAAGGCTCAAACAGATGGCTCTGTTTTTCGCGTGCTTTTGCAATTCGCTGCCATTCTTTATAAACCCACACACTGTTACTCTCAATAAATTTTTCTCCGTCGCGAATCGGTGTGCGTTGGGGAAGCAACAATCGTATACCAACGATAGTCTCGGCTACTATTCTCATTCGCGTTGAACGACTACTCCGCTCAATTCGATACGGAACTTCTTCATCATCAACCTGTAACATTTTTTCAATGTAATCTTCAGCCATAAGAGCAATACTAGCGGAATTTAATCTTTATGCAAGTGTAGGGGTATAAATGTAGTCTTGAGAAGCTTTACCGTACTTTGCCGTTCCTTAAGAGAATTATAAACTTTACCAGTTATTGTATGTTTACGATCCCTTATTGCTTGCACGATTACTCTCCAATCATCAGTTTTTGGTATGTCGACAGAAACACATGTATTTCCAATATTAATAAGGGTATGAGCATCACTACCACCTATTCCCGGCAAATCCAATACCAGAGCCAAAGCTTGCGCTCTCATATTATCTAAAGGAAGTTCATCGCTATTGAAGACCTCAACAGCGTCAAATGCATAATCCCCGACCTGATGACCAATATAAAGCACTTTTCCATACCGGCTACAAAAAGGATGTGCTACAACAGCAATTCCGCCAGCAGCATGAATCGCCGCTATAGTTTCTTTAACAGACATGCGTGAAGGGATCCTATTTTCAACGCCATAAGCTAGAATATGCGTACGTCTGCGTGATAAGCGGTTGGAACGGGTCGTAACTTCAACTGAAGGCACAAGCACTATACCTTTTTGGCGAGCATACGATTTAGCAAGCTCATATGCTTCCTGAGAATCGTGATCCGTAATTGCGAGAAAATCGAGTTTGGCATTAGCGGCATAATCAATCAGTTCAAACGGCGTCGGCAATTCTCGATGAACCCACCTCGCACGGGATAAACGGGTATGACAATGCATCTCACCAATCATAAAACGATTGTAACATATCATAAATCCATCAAACTAACCTCTTTACGCATCAAAACCAGAAGACTAAAATAAGGTGATATGAATATTGGTATCCTTTCAGCCGGTGGCGATTGCCCTGGACTTAACGCAGTCATACGGGCTGTCGTGTTAACCGTAAAGAATAGAGATATAAACAATAAGGTGTTTGGGTTCCTTGATGGATTCTCAGGTTTGTATACATCTGGTGCATACATGACTCTGGATAAGCGTGACGTCGAAAACATTGAACGAACCGGCGGAACAATTCTCGGTACCAGCAACAAAGGAGACTTTGGAGAAGTGGGTTTACTAAAAGCACCTTCACCACAAGCGCTTGCTACAATTGAAAAGATTAAACAAACTAAAGAAGAGTTACAACTTGATGGGTTGATTGTTACCGGCGGCGACGGCTCACTACGCATCGCCTACTGGATTGGTCAACAAACGGGAATTAACATTATCGGTATTCCAAAAACTATCGATAATGACCTTTCAAACACAGAAGTTACGCTTGGATTTAATACTGCAATTACGACGGCAACCGAAGCCATCGGTAAAATTCACGACTCAGCACGATCACATCACCGAGCAATGATAATTGAACTAATGGGACGCGACGCCGGGTGGATTGCCCTGGAGTCCGGAATTGCAGGAGGCGCTGACTGCATTCTATTACCAGAAATACCATATAATTTCGAACATCTCGAAAAATATCTCGATGAAAAGGCAGATAGCGAATACAAAGCAATCATTATTATCGTTGCCGAGGGAGCTCATCCAATGGGAGAGCCCTCACAACATCCAAATACAGGCGCTATCCTCACTAAAAAAATCCAGGAAAATACCAAATTAGAATCTCGTCTCTCAGTACTTGGGTATATACAAAGAGGTGGTGAGCCAACTACCTTCGATAAAATACTCGGCACGCGCCTTGGCGAAAAAGCAGCTTCCCTGTTACTGGACGGCGAGAATTCTCAGTTCGTATCAGTTAAGAACGATACATTGATCCCCTTACCTTTATCTATGGCCTCTTCTGAAACCAGATTCGTTCCCCGCGATCATGATTTGATCAAAGCCGCTAAATCGATCGGGATATATTTCGGTGAATAAGGTAAATAAAAAAGTATAAAAAAAAGAGCTCAGTATAAAACATACTGAGCTCTTAATAAATTATCTGAAGATATCAATAATCCGGACAACAATATATGCAAGTAACGCATAAATGCCCATCGCTACCAGTGTGGTGAATTCAAGATTATAGAGTGAAACGCGAATCGTGTTCTGTGCTGAAGTAGCAAAGAGACCTTGAAATGGTACAACAAAGATCATTGTCATATTATAAAGGAACTGAATAAATACGTTATATTCGTCAGCACCGAGCAATTTAAATATAAACCGTAAGGCTAACACAGACTCTAATATAATGAGCATCAAATAAACAAGCTCAATCATTTTAGTAGCGACACTTTTTCGGTCAGGAATCTTATCTGACACTCCAGGCTTAACAGCACCCGGAAAAGCAGGTTGACTGACAGGCGGGTTTACTGGCGCTGGACCCCCATATCCGGTATGAATTGGCGGAGTTTGAGGCTGTTGTGGCGGATAATACTGCTGTGGTTGTTGAGGTGGAACGTATCCTCCTGAAGGAGGGTTTCCATTGCCACCGCTGTAATTTTGATCATTATATAGCATAAGTGGGTTGATTATAAAAGCTTAATAACTCCCACGTCAATAGTGGACTCTTTCTTCTATTGCATATTCTGATCAAAAAAAATAGAATAGGCACATAGATATGAATAATAAGATTCTTATAATTGCTGGTATTTCTCTTTTTCTTGCCGGGTGTACGAATAATAACCCCAATGCAGGCATTGAGGTTAAGTCTAATCCAACGGCTAAAATATTCGTTAACGATAAAGAAGTTGGGACAACTCCATATCAGAGCAATAAAATGACCTCGGGTGAATACAGTATAAAGCTGGAATCTGAAAAAGGTAGCTGGAACTCAGGAAAAGTTAGGGTTAATGAGAATACCATTTTCCATATAAACCGTGAACTTGCTACAAATCCCGATGAACAGGCTGGAGAAAACGTTAGCCTTGAAAAAGGAAAAGGAATTACTATTGTTACGACACCTTTACAGGTTGAAATAAGCTTAGATGGTCAAAAGCAGGGAAATTCTCCATATTTAATTCCATCAGTAAGCACAGGAGTCCATGAAATTGAACTCACAAAAGAAGGATATCAGTCAAGAAAGATCAAGGTTAAAGCATTTGACGGATACAAAATCGTAGTCGAAGCGCAGCTGCGAAGCGACAGCATTTCATCACCGGAACCATCCCCGACTGCATCAGCATCGGCAACACCATCAGTAAGCCCAACGGCCACTGGAAAAGCTACCGCTACACCAAGAACAACGCCAACACTCAAACCAAGCCCAACACCTAGGACGTCTGCTTCCCCTAGCGCATCGTCAAGCGCAACGCTCGGAGAGAAGACATTAACAGTTCTCTCTACCCCAACTGGTTGGTTACGGGTACGTAGCAAACCGGGAACCGATGGAGAAGAAATAGCCAAAATTAATACAGGTGAGCAATATGCATATGTCGAACAACTGGATACCGGTTGGACTCAGATCATCTTGACCAATGGAACAAAAGGCTACGTAGCGAGCAAATACGTCAAAATCGCAAGATAGACACACACACGAAGACATGAGACAATTACCAGGTATATGCCCGATAAAAAGACTAATTATTTCATCCAACACTATCAACCAATAGTTGCGCCACCAAATCAAATTCAACCAGGCGGAAGAGGCCCGGGAGTAGAAACAGAAGCGCTCTCGAATAATCCCTCCGAATACGCTCCAATCCAGGAATATGTCGAACCTGAGTTAAATATCGAGATGCAACAACATATGCAGGCGACGAATATTAAGTTTACCCCCCCGCCACAGATTCCTTTGACACCGGTCACAACTCCACAGATGAATATTGCACCTGTAGTAACTCAAACATTGCCACTCGCAGAGTTGGAAATAGAGAAAGAAATGAAAACAGATGTATACACCGCAATCAGATGGCTTGCCGAATGGTGTATACGACAATTAAAAGAAGTCCCGTACAAAGATCAGGACAAAGACGAATAGAAATGCTAAAGTAATACTATGCAAACAACCGATTTAATGAACTCCTTACCGTTTATCGGACTGATATTGGCAACAATACTGCTTACACTTTTCATTGTAGGTGGAATGCTCCTTATCACGGGGATATTTGTTATTAGATTCTCGGTCTACAAACAAAGAGAGGAAGAATCATTAAAATCAAAACTATTGCAAATAACAATTCCAAGAGACAATGAAGTTAAAATCGATGCTGCGGAACAAATGTTTTCTGCCTTTACCGGCATTTACAAAACTGCATTTATTCCGATGCTTAAGCATCAACCTTCCATCAGCTTTGAACTGGTGGCACAACCGGAATCTATCAAGTTTTATATCAACACTCCTCAGGAGCTCCAGGACTTAATCGAAAAACAAATTCACGCTGCATATTCAGGTGCAGAAATAAAAATTGTTGACGAGTACAACGTATTCAATAAAACTGGAAAAGTGCAATTCACCTCGTTACGGTTGAAGTCTCCAAATTATCAGCCGATAAAGACATATAAGGAGCTCGCAACTGACCCGCTATCAGCCTTAACCTCGGCAATGGCAAAAATGCGTGAAGGAGAAGGCGCAGTTATTCAGATGATTATCTCTCCTGCCGGAAGCGGCTGGTCAAAAAAAGGATATGGATTCGTAAAAGGCCAGAGATCGCAAGAAACTTCAGGGGACAAACCAAAGCCGGCGGATTCGAAACAACTCGAAGCAATAGAACAAAAGATCGCAAAATCCGGATTCGAGGCAGCCATCTCAATCGTAGTGTGTGCCCAGACCAAAGAAATGGCAAGAACTCATCTAAATAATATTCGTGCAGGTTTTGAACAATTTACCGGACCATATAATGGGTTTAAAACTAAAAAAATTTGGTCAAAGAAAACATTTCTTACAAATTTTATATACCGATACACACCCATATTCTTTAAATCAAGCGTTTTGAATTCAGAAGAATTAGCTTCAGTATATCATTTTCCTAACAAGGCTATCGAAACTCCATATATCAACTGGCTTAATGCAAAACGTGCTGCAGCTCCGGCCAATATGCCGGAAAAAGGTCTCTACTTAGGTAAAAGTGTGTATCGTGGTACTGTTCGCCAGATATTTATTGGCGATGATGACCGCAGACGCCATATGTACATAATTGGAAAAACAGGTACAGGGAAATCAGAAATTCTGAAGCAAATGGCACTCCAGGATATCAACGAAGGAAAAGGTATATGCTTTATGGATCCTCACGGAACAGCTATAACCGATATTTTGCAATTGATTCCTCCTGAGCGCGCCGAAGACGTTATTTACTTTAACCCTTCCGATCTCGACTTTCCACTTGGATTAAACCTGCTCGAAGCAGAAACAGAAGAACAAAAACACTTTATGGTTAACTCGATTATTGGTCTTATGTATAAACTCTACGATCCTCATCAAACAGGTATCATCGGACCGCGCTTTGAGCACGCTATTCGAAATGCCATGCTTACAGTCATGTCTGTTCCCGGAAACACCTTTATCGAAGTTGTACGCGTTCTGACAGACGCTAAATACATGCAGGAGCTCCTACCCCATGTTGAAGATCCAATGGTAAGAAGGTATTGGACCGATCAGATTGCACAAACATCAGATTTCCATAAATCCGAAGTTCTCGACTACATTGTTTCCAAATTTGGGAGGTTCGTTACTAATAAAATGATGCGTAACATCATTGGACAAAACAGATCCGCCTTTGATTTCCGCAAAATCATGGATGAGAAGAAAATTCTATTAGTCAATTTGGCTAAAGGAGAAATCGGCGAAGAAAATTCTAACTTCCTCGGTCTCGTGCTGGTACCACGTATACTTGTCGCAGCAATGTCGCGCTCAGATGCAATCGCAAAGAACATTCCCTTCCCGGATTTTTATCTCTACGTTGACGAGTTTCAGAACTTTGCTACCTCTACTTTTGCAGATATTCTTTCTGAGGCTCGTAAATTTAAATTAAACCTTATTGTTGCAAATCAGTTTATTGGACAAATGGAAGAAAATATTAAAAATGCTATTTTCGGTAACGTCGGTACAATCGTCTCCTTCCGGGTTGGTGTAACTGACGCGAATTATCTGCAGCACGAATTCCAGCCGACATTTAATGAACAGGACCTTATTAATGTCGAGCGCTTTAACGCCTATGTAAAAACTCTCGTAAACGGTGAGCCAACATTGGCCTTTTCGCTCGATACTACAAAAGATATCTCTGTCGAAAAAGCACAAATGAGCCCGGAACTGGCTGAGATGATAAGGGAATTATCGCGATTGAAGTTTGGTCAGGACCGCCAAACGATCGAAGTAGATATGCAAAGGAGATCGAACCTCTAGTCGATCAATAAACTACGGAGCATATCTTCCATACGCTGCAGCCGCCGGATTAGTCGGTCTGAAATTCGAATCAAGCTGAGGATCTAACTTAATATTACCCGTGCCCAGTGAAGAAGCGGCTACCCCGCCCGATCCATCTCCAACATTCTCATATGCACTATTTCCCGACTTACTGTTCGTAGCATCGGTAATATTAGTCGAAGCTCCCGATTTTACCAAGATATTGCGATACATTTTTACTCCAGAGGTATCGCCCGAGACCTGCATATTCGATGGTCCTAAATTGTTATAGAAGGTGTTATAGCGGATAGTTATGTTCTTTGGTCCACCTGAACCATCAGGAGGCCCCATTTTAATTCCACGACCCCTTGGACTATTAATAAACAAACATCGCTCAATAATTCCACTACTTGCTTCACTGACGTAAATAAGGTGATCTTGAACATCGGTATGTCCACCATTGGTGTTATCGTGGATATAACAATTTGCAATTCTAAAATTTGAAGCACCTCCCGAAACGAGTACATTAGCGTAGCCATGCGAAGGACCGATTTCACCATTAATATACGTCCAGCCACTCCCCTTCATACTTACCATATGTGGCCCGTACGAATCAGATCCCCAGCGGAAGTTAATACCATCCATTACTGAACCACTTGAACCGGTAATTGAAGAAAGTCCTTCGACCCATGGTTTTTCACCGGGGAACGCTTTCACCGTGGCACCTGAGGGAATCGTTACTGTAAGTTTCCCATATGTTCCACCATGAACACACAAAGTCTGACCGGAACCTAACGAAGAAATTGCCGAACTTAACGATTGACCGGGTGATACTGCCGTACCTGAGCAGCTCCCCCCACCAGAAGGTAATACGATTGGCGGTAGTGTTGGAGGTACAGATGGCGTCGGAGTTTTAAATGACGGAGGTGATGGCGCGGTAAAAATAGGTGGAGTGCTAGTAGAAGAAGCCGCTAGAGATTTTAAAGCAACTATATACATTGAATACGCGGGGTTCTGGGCATCACCCGCCGCATGAAACTGGACATTTGCTCCAGTAGGATAATCCTTCGACCAAATATCATAAAGGCCAATAAGTCCTTGATCATTCTTTCGTAAGATATATTGATTAATATTAGAAAGATCATCATTAGTTTTTCGGGTATAGCTCTGTGAAATCCATGATGGAACACCATACCGGGAATATGCCGAGTAAAAATATACACGGTAGCAGGCTTATTCAAATCCAGTCCCCAATCAAAGGTAGTAAGGTCTTTGATGCGAGTATTGTCTGTCTGAACATATGGCAAGTTTGCGTAACCTGTTGAAGGATTAAAAAAGAAATAACGCGCGTCATCTCCATATATCCTTTGATTCGCCGTAATGCACCCTTTAGTGAAATTTGCAGTAAAGAAACTAGTATCACAGGCAGCAGCGGAAATAGTATCAAAAGTATTAAGAGCAACTTTCCCTTTATCCAAGGCTGCAATAAAAGAAAAACCAAACAATAGTAAAAACCCGGTGGCACCGGCAACGAACAAAAAAGTACGCAATTCTGTTGATTTCATAAACTACTCTATTTTCACTTTTGTGCGGCCACATGTCAACCTTGCCCTTTTTATCTCACAAAAGTATAATAATTCGAGTTGGAGCTATAGCTCAGTTGGTAGAGCGGCAAGCTTATACCTTGCTGGTCCTAGGTTCGAGTCCTAGTAGCTCCACATTCCCATATTACAGTCGAAAAGCAATTCATTCATCCAAACCAATTTGAAAGCAGATATACCTGAAGAACTGATCCTCTAAAACGCAGAAAAGGCACCGGGGAATAGCTATGTAATTAATTGGATTTTATCCCAATATACATGTTTGTTGCTATCTCCCGATGCCTATCTGCACTTTTGTTATTCGAACTCCTTTTCACTTTCTGCATTAACCCTACCGGCGCCGTGACACGAGATGCACGAAAAAGAGAAGTGACACCCCGGTAGGAACAATCATGCAGAAAGCACCGAATGCAACTTGCATTACGGAATCATCTGGATTGGGAACCAGCTGCAGTCCAGCGAGGCTCGTCAGGAAAAAGGATACTCTTCCTAGCAAGTGTGATGACTAACGCAAAAAGCCAGACGACCCTTCCAAGAAATGCGCGCATCGCATCACCTTTCGATATTGAAAAGGCGTTTGAGAATCGCATTCCCCCAAGTTTCAATGTCGCCGGTCAGCGCGAGACCGCAGAAATAGGTGAAGAGTCCCAATACGAGGCTCTTACCCAGCCCTGAAGAAAATGTGTCCAGTCCACCCAAGTAAAAGATCAATCCGGCGATCACGCCTACTATCAATCCTAACCAAGCGTACGACTTGTGTGCGAATCTCCATGGCCGTGGCGGTTTGGTCTGGTTCACTTTTGGTTCCATGGTTTCAATCTCCTGTAATTAAGGTTGACAGCAGTTCCGAGCGAACGCGGGGTAGATTCCTCCTTTCCACTAAGCCTTCACTTTTTCTCAAGACATTCTCGAGAAATTATTGCGCAACTTTCTTCCGCGACACGGATGGAAATCTGCAAGTTGCAGTACCTCCAGGCTGGAAAGCCGAGTATCGGTAGGTTCGGTAGTTACCCGTCATTCGCCACAGTGTTGCAAGACTGTTTTTTTTGCGGGGACTTCTTGCAACACTTCTGTATTATTATCTATAAAACACCACCCCACTCCACCCACCCAACTCACACACTTCACCAACAACTTGCCTCTCATGTCCACCTATCCTATACTATCCTCATGTGCGGAATATTTTGTTACATCGGTAAAAAAGACATCGGTGCAGAAATTGTCATCCAGGGATTAAAACACCTCGAATATCGGGGTTACGACTCATGGGGTATCGCCTATCTTCACGAGGCACAATTAAAAATCCATAAAGCAGTCGGAAAAATAGTGAACGAGCCCTCATTTCCAAAAACAACCATCGCCATCGGCCACAACCGCTGGGCAACACACGGTGGAGTAACAGAGGCAAATGCTCATCCCCATTCAGATTGCACCAATACCATCGCAGTTGTTCATAACGGCATTATCGAAAATTATCAGGAACTACGCGATATGCTCATCGAAAAAGGCCATGCCTTCAAGTCCGAAACAGATACCGAGGTTTTCGCCCATTTACTCGAAGAGTACAGTGGTGAAGGATTCGAAGCATCAGTTAAAAAAGCATTTAAAGAAGTAAAAGGTCGTAACGGGTTCGTAATTCTGCATAAATTTGAAAAGAAGCTGATCGGCATCCGCAACGGATCACCAATGATTATTGGTGTTGGCGAACACGAATACTTTATCTCATCCGACACCTCAGCCTTTCTCCCCTATACACAAAAAGTTATCTTTCTTGATGATAACCAATACATCGTTCTTACCGAAAATGGAGCAACTTGTTTTGATCTTGCTCACGAAAAACCTATCCATCCGCATATTCAAACCATAAACTGGAGTGTCGATCAGGCACAAAAAGGTGAATATGACCATTTCACTTTAAAAGAAATAATGGAGCAGTCAAAAACAGTCTATGCCGCGTCATCTCAAAACAAAAAAGATATTCTTGAATTCGCAGAAAGTATAAAAAAAGCCTTTGGATCATATATTGTTGCGTGTGGAACAGCTGGGCATGCTGCACTGTATGGGACCTATGCCTTCTCTCGTATCGCGAATCGTCACATTAATTACTCCGTCGGATCAGAATTTGAAATTTGTCAGCGGTTTATCACTGAAAAAAGCTTAATCATAGCCGTATCTCAAAGTGGTGAAACAGCAGACACGCTGATGGCCATCGAAGAAGCAAAAACTAAAAAAGCCAAAACAGCAGCAATTGTAAATGTTATGGGTTCAACATTAATGCGAAATGTAGATATATCGTTTTTATCGCATGCCGGGCCGGAAATCTCCGTCGTATCAACCAAAGCATTCATTTCCCAAATGTCAGTATTATTGCTCCTAGCCTATGCCTC
Source organism: bacterium (assembly GCA_030855825.1). Classification (GTDB taxonomy): domain Bacteria; phylum Patescibacteriota; class Microgenomatia; order JALYQM01; family JALYQM01; genus JALYQM01. The sequence continues at coordinate 39,735 of JALYQM010000014.1, read as the reverse complement.
AGCAGGCAAATATGAAGAAGGCAAACAACTACTCGAAAAAACATCTGAAGAACTTGCTAAAATGCTTAACCCTACAGTGCTCGCAAATATTAAACAAATTGCATTAAAGCTAAAAAACACCCAACACATTTATTGCATTGGTAAAGGACAAAACTACCCTATCGCCATGGAAACAGCATTAAAGATAAAAGAGGCAAGCTACATCCACGCCGAAGGCTTTGCGGCAGGAGAATTAAAACACGGTGTTATCGCCCTCATCGAAAAAGGCACCCCTTGTATCGTATTGTTTGCAAACGATGAAGACAAAGCCTATTCAATCGGCAGTGCTATGGAAATAAAAGCACGCGGCGGATATATTATCGGAATCGGACCGCAATATAACGAGGTCTTTGATGAATTTATTCAAACACCCGACATCCCTGAAGCTTCACCATTAGTAAATACACCGGTTATTCAACTTATCGCGTATTATCTGGCGGTAGCACGAGGTAATAATCCCGATCGACCGAGAAACTTAGCAAAATCAGTTACCGTAAAATAAATCCTCTTGACCAATTCCGCTCAAGGATTTACAGTAAAAGTGTAGTAATCGGATAAATACTAAGTAATTCAAAAAGGATGTATATGAATAAAAATATTGTAAAAATCGCAACCTTAGGGGCAACAATAGTAATGCTCGCCGCTTGCACTCAACAAACAGTACCTCAAGAAACAATACAGCCAACTCCATCTCCAGCGGCAATGGCGCCTGATGCCTCAATTTCCGGTCAGATAGATATCTCTGACGATGCGGTAACACAAAAAGAAGCAGCTCCAAAAATGGACAATGATGAAGATAGTGATGAATAGTTAGTTACTCATCTCTGAAATAGCTAGCGTATAAATTCCCTTAAATTCTTTACCTGAATTAGTTCCGGAAATATAAGCGAATCCGCAGCTGGAATCAGGGCACCACATTACCGGTCCGTAAATATCACCAACTATCCTAAAAGGTACTGATGGCGTTTCTGACAGATTGGAGACGATATACGTCGCATTGAAAGTCACGAATGAACCTCCCGCCTCAGTAACCGTATACGTAGCGTATTTACTTCCAGGAGACACTGAAATATCTGAAATTAAAACATTTGAGGAATAAAATCGAGACTTCTTGTGCGAAGCGATCGTTTTTCCATTAGAGCTTAGTCGTGCTTCAGATTTACCATTAGTGGCGATAAGCGAGGAATTAAGATTTCCCGGCAGCACACATGACGTTTGATCAGATTCGGGTATATAGTCCAAACTCGGTGGTTGCCCGGTAACAGACAATTCATACTGCCTATTAAAAACATCCCCCAGATAATTAAATTTAGAGTCAGATGACCAACAATCCGACACCCCATTAAGCCCTCCACTACTAGACAATTTCTCTCGAGTAGCAGTATCCATACTGACTATCTCTTTTTTTCGCGCAGGTACGTTATAAACAATCAGTTTCTGATCAAACGGGTTGCCTTCTTCCGAAAAGTATTGGATCCATTCCCCGTCAGGAGAAATAGAAAAAGTCCTACTCCCATGCGGATTGACATCTTCAGTACCCAACAATAACTGCTGTGAAATTGAAGCTTCGGTACTCTTTTTAGTAAAAAAGAATAACCCGAAAATAACTAAAACCAGTAAGGCAGTGGCAAAGATAAGTTTTTTAATGTTTGTCATTTATTAATAGTACTTGTTTTATTTCTAAAGATATAGGCTACAACACAAGCTAAAATATAATAAATAGCTGCACTAAAAAACCACGTAAGCAGAGTTATTAAGAAGTTACAATTTGGAAAGATACAGGTGCGGTAATCTTGCACAGTCCTGCGGAAAATACTGTCAAAAAATGCTTCTATGGAGAACGGAATAAATATAGCAGCTGCAATATCTAGATTAGTAGAACTCATCCCTGCCAAGTTGACATAAAAAAGGCCGATTAAGAAAGACAAAATTAGCAGGACAATAGCTATAATAAGTTTAGCCTTAGTAGGGACTAAAAAAGAATATATCATTTAGACAAGTGTAATAGATATTAGTTTTGTTTACCATGCTTCTGAATAAGTTCCCATACGGCTTCATCAGTTCTCTTACAACGTAAGATCTCAGCATAAGTTCCCCTCCCCCACACAGCATCAACTTTTTGGGCAACGTCTTTTACTAATTTTGTATCAAAACGTGCCTGGCGTATCAAATTTATAAAGTCATCTCGCTCAAAAAAGTTCATTGACTCCACTAAACTTTTAACAAGACTACCAGCTAGTGAACCCGCTTCAGGCATCCGGAAAAGGCCTACAGTAATTTCAGGTGTACTTACAGTCATAACATTACAAAATTCCGGCTCCACTTTCATTCCGCTCTCAAATGTTATTTTTCCCTCTTCATCAGTATTACGATAGTTATACCTAAAATCCATGTCACTCTTAAATTGATCATTATTACCCAGTTCTCTAACAAACGATGCTGTTTCGTAAGTAACAAATCCCTCCTCCAGCAACCATGGTTTATATTCTTGCGTACTATTAAGAATTTCAAGTCCTTCTCGAGCATAAATAATGCTATGCGGACTGATATCAATCACTTGCCTGCCAATATAATGATACATTTCATGAAAAGCTTTACCTGCCTGATCAACTTTTAATTCATTGTCAGAGAGGAATACAACAACAGCATCATTCATAACACTGCTTGCACCCTCATATTTCCTATAGTCCCCGCCCGCAAAAGGAGCAAGGTCTTGACTCAAAGCCAGCCTATCTTCCACACGAATAAACAATACGTCAGGGAATTGTTCGTCGGACATAGGTATATCTGCACGCTCCATCCGGTCTTTAAGGTTTCTTTTAGCCTCACTAACTCCGAATATCAATTTTCCGTCAACATCTTCGATAGCGTATCGGTTAAGGATCTCCCGGCGCTTTGAAATCACGTCTTGAACTCGCTCAACTGCAGTTTTAAGACTCGCTGCATCTACCTGACCTCTACTAATTACATCAAAATTATCTTCCATATGTGTAGTATATCTGCTTCAAGCCTTTATTGAGAGATGAAATCAATTAATTAAGATTTTTCTGAATTAACTCTATAGCAGACTGATGAATGATTTTGTTCGAAGCAACAATATTTACTGAATTCTGAGTAAATTCTTTTCCATCAAAATCAGTAACGGTACCACCTGCTTCACGTAAAATAAGCGCACCTGCCGCACAGTCCCAATAATTAAAGCGATTTTTAAAATAAAGATCTAGTTTGCCTTCAGCCAATCGAGCAATATGCAAAGCGACGCTACCGCAAATTCGTATTTGTCTTACATGGGTCGAAATGCGAGTTAGCAGTTCAAAGTTTTTAATCTGAAAATCATTTTTTGAAGTATTATCCGTTGCAGCTAGGGTAGTAATTAAGTCGCTTTCCGTTGACACCGAGATGGGTTCATTATTAAGGAATGCACCTTTTCCTTTTTCTGCAATATACATTTTATTCAATGCTGGCTGATAAATGAGTCCAAAAATAATTGAACCTTTATGACTCAGCGCAATAGAAACACAATAATCCTCTATCTTACGGGCGAAACTAATAGTTCCATCTATTGGGTCAATCACCCATAAATATTCCGAATCCAATATTTCTTTACCCGCCTCTTCAGACCAAATACTATGGCTTGGGAAGTTCTGCTTAATTTTTCCGATAATGATCTTCTCAGACTCGGTGTCCCCTTCAGCTAGAATATCTCTGGGATTCTTCAATTCAAATTTCAAATCTCTCTGAGAAAGTTCTATTTGCAGTTTTCCAGACTCTATGGCCGCTTCCATTGCAACTGTTTTAAAGTCATTCATTCTCAAATATATCAGTTTAACAAAAAAAGTTTACCTACAATAAAAGAGCCTATTAAAGGCTTTTTTAATAATCATGGGCAACCTTAGCCCAAAATGCAACACATAGTGAGATACGGTTAAAAGGTTAGCAATCCAGGATATAATTTCAAAGTGTAATTAAAATACTTTGATAACCTTTATAGTACCTTGAGTAGTGTAGATTGAATCCGTCTCAGTCTTAAGATATCCCTGTACTTTTAATTGTTTTCCTGCCTGAAATTTATTCTGGTCCTGCTCACTTAATCTGATTCCGTAGTAAACATTATCCTCTGTCTTGATACCAAGTCCACACATCGCCATCTGCCCGCCTTCAGTATTTTTAAATGGCATACAATCAGCCATGCCGCTTATAGTGACTAAATTATCAGTAGGGAAAGGTTCCTCAGTTGCACTAGGGTCAAATGTCTTGGATACCGTCATGTCTGAAGGCTCTATTGGCACTGGAGTTTGTGTAGGGAGGGCTGAAGGTGTGCATGCAGTAAGAAAGAAAGAGGTAAAAACAATAGAACATATAGTTAACATTTTCATATGTAATTATTATAACAATAGGATTTCTAAATTGCAACAACTGTAGGCAACGGTGGCTTAAGTGGAACACAATTTCCCCATTTCTACAAAGATTACATTCAACTCTCCAAAAGCAGTCGATTAATGTCACCTAAATTTTTAGACTTGAATACCGCTCAGACAAAACTTTAGCAAAGAACGGGAGACTAAATTCACTGGCACATGTCCAACTGCATATGATGGAACCGAAGCGCACTATTCATTTACAACCAACCACGGAGATGAGAATATCGCTAGCTGTTCTTATCAGATTAACCGCTCATCTCCTTTGTTTGAATACACAACCAGAGCGTTAAGTGAATATAAACCATAATTTTTTAATTGACAGTATATATAATAAATCCCATAATCATAACATGACAACCACTGCTACTAAAAAGATACTTGTAACTTTCACAGTATTCACATGCTTCCTTATAGGAATAATTGCATACGTATGTATCGGAACTTGCGGAAATATTTGGAATGACAATTCAAAAAATAGCAATATTCCTAATTCATCAAGAATGCCTCTATCCTCAGAAACAAATACCATTCTCACATATAAATTACCTGAATTACCGATTAACAATGAGCTCACTAAAAAACTTCAAGAAAAACCACAAAAATTTTCTTCTAATAATCAACCTGAAAAGAACAGTATATATTTAGGGTATTTTGATGGATTACCACTTCTCTATCATTACAGCAAATGGAGAGATGGGGACGGCGAAATTGATCTTTATTCTGGAAGGATCGCAACCTCAATCGGAGGTTTGCTTGACAATGTAGATTTTCGAAAAATTGATGAACCAAGGATTATTTACCAAGATAATGAATTATCGGGTATTGGCGGATTTAAATTCAGCAAGAATAAAAAATCTATCTTTATAACAATATCTCATAAAGCTAACAGGAATTATCCCTATGGTTACTCCCAAATAATCAAAACAGATCTTGAAACAAAGAGCAAAAATGTTATCTGGCCAGTGAAGAATGCAAAACTCTCAATAGACCCAATATTATTAATGGAAAACTTTGAAGACAAATACCTATTATTTTCAACAACTCAGTGCAGTTACGGAGAGGGAGTCGAATGCGATCCGTATAAAATATCTGGGAAACAAATTTTTCTGAATTTAGTTTCGCACCAATATATCGAATTACCAGGAAGCTATGGAGAAATAAAAGTTTATCTAGATAGTCAAAAGTTCTCCTACAAGCAACAGGAATATCAGAAGGTTTTTATAGGAAAAGCATGTTTTGACAGATGCACGTCGAGCGGGTGCACAATAGATTCAGACCTATATGAATGCCATGCCGGAGGGTATGGAAATATCTGGATATCAATTGGCAATGAGATCTTCGACCCTCTACCATAAAAAATCCATCTGATCGAATGAATTTAAGGTAAGCCTTCTAACAATGATTTTCCTTATAGAAGTTGGGAAATACACACTCTTAAAAGAAATAGCGACAAGAAGAAAGACCCTTGAGAGGCCCCTTTTTTACTTCGTGGGCAACGTTGTCAAAAATGGAACATTAAACAACAAGAAATTCAATGATACGAGGCTTTATTTCAGTTATATTTTTTATCCAAATCGCCCCATGATTATCAGGTGAATTATCAAAGTAGCCTCTCTTAATCAAATCAGGTGGAGTACCCCCGACCCTTGTATGAAATCTAACAGAACCATTATATTTCTGCTCAGTACTGGTATCCCATTGAAAAGTCTCGCCACCCCTAAAAAATCCTTGTAACATACCAAAATACATTATGCCTCTGCCTAATCCTCGATTACGTTCATCTTGTCTAATATATATCCAAGGAATATACCATAAATCAGTACCAATAGCAGATAATAACATTGCACCATTTAATCTCCGCGAGTGGGGGTGTTCAGAAATTACAGCAAGAGCTGATGACTGCTCACTCTTTATTTGAGCTTGAATACGGGAATAATCTGTCCACCCTCGTGATGAAGGTCTTTCTAGAATAAGCCAATCAGTTACCCTTTCCACCTCATCAGGGCGCACTACCCTAAGCTGAAACCTTTTATGTAGTTCATTAGTCAAATCTAAATGAGAATTGTGTTCTATCTTCATGGCAAGCATTATATCAAACAGTGAGGTTAACCCGCATTCGTTGAAGTTAAAATGGTATAATTTCTTCATGAAACTAACGGGAAAAACAGCACTAATAACTGGTGGAGCAAGTGGTATAGGCAAAGCTATTACCCAAAGATTCCAAAGTGAGGGGGCTAATACTATTGTCTTTGACCTACGAGAACCAGACTTCCAAACAACATTTCTTCAGGTCGATGTGAGTAAAGAGTCGGAAATAATAAAAGCCTTTCAAACAATCAATAATTTGGATATTGTAGTAAACAATGCAGGGATATACTTTCAATCTTCAGTTGAAGAAACAACCGAAGATCAGCTCGAAAAGATTTTGAGCGTAAACATAAAATCGACTTTCCTCATTTCAAAACACGCATTACCTCTAATTAAGAAATCGCACGGAACAATCATTAATATTTCTTCATGTTTAGGTTTAGTCCCTGAACCTGAAGCCCCAGCATATTGTGCTACTAAAGCAGCAATAATTATGTTGACGAAAACCATGTCACAGACATATGCAAAAGATAGGGTTCGAATAAACTCAATAGCACCAGGACCCATTGATACTCCACTACTTCAAAAATATTTCTCTTCCCAAGAACAAAAAGAAGAATACTTAAGAAACAAACCTATGGGAAAAATCGGTACACCTGAAGATGTCGCAAACGTAGCATTATTCTTAGCTTCAGATGAAGCTAGTTTTATAAACGGTGGAATCTATACCATAGACGGGGGCGAAGCAGCATCCAGTATTTATTCAAAATAATACAATATCCTAACCTAACAATATGAAACTCCTTAAAACTCAAAAATCATATGATAAAAATGTGCTACATGGTGGTATCTTTGAAGTTGATCAATCTAATAGAATTGAAGATGAGACAAAAAAAAGCTTTATCGCAATAGCAAATGATGTAATCTCATTTTGCATTGAAATCCCCATCTCAGTCAAAAAGAAGGTTTACAAAGCTTATGTTGAGCGACTAGCGAAAAAATTTTATGCTCCAGAAGTTTTTGCTAAAGCAATTGTTACTATTCTGGAAGATACAAAACTCATCCCTGCAAGGCTAAATATAGATATTGAATATCCAGGATACGAGGAGAAAATAACAGAAGTAATTAAACAATATAATAAAGAAATAGAAATAAATTTTAGACGAATAGGTAAACATTCTAACGCTCACATACTTGCTTACAGTTTTGGAGGTAAAAGAAATAAACACAAAAATAAGATCGTGATTCCGTTAAAAGGAACTGAAGCGAGGTTACACCCAGAGTCTACAGGGATTCGCCGTCGCACACGACCTTAGTAAAATAGTTATACCACATTTTATATCTGTGGGCAATAATGGACTCGAACCATTGACCTCGGAATAGTGTCAGTAGCTCCCCAGTGGTGTTGGGGTTCTTACCTTGGATACCTATTTTAAATTAGAACCGAGAGTTCTAAGCAAGATTGTTAGCCCTACTTGCCTGCTAACTATCTTTAATAATTTTATATTATCGTGTTTTGTTTGGTTTGTAAACGGCCAGCTTTATCATAGTAAAGATAGCACTTAATGCTTCTTTTCTGATAAACACAGATATGCTAGTATAAAATTACCGAAATAAACCCGAACTCTTACCTATCCTAACATTATATATTTGAGACCTGCCCGGGAAAGGTTTATATGTTAGACATCCAAGATTTCAAGCTTCATCTCATGCAAGATAGGGAGCGTCGGGACAGTACTGTTAATTACCATCTAGATAATATTAAAAGACTTTCATCAGAAATTCCAGAGATTACTGCAACAAGCGTTAAAGATTTTCTTATCAGACTAAAAGAAGAAGGCAAAAAAGGCAGTTATCTCAACAACTTTGTAAACACTTTAAAAATATATGCTGATTATGCGGAAAGGCCTGAATTAGGAAATATAAAATACTTCAAAGAGATCGCATCAGAAAAAGCAATCATGTCAGACAAAGAAATTGAAGCATTTTTGAATCTTCCCGCACCTGAAGCTACCTACTATAACAACTACGCTAAAAAACATATAAAATATTCAACCGTTGGAGAACATTATTACAACTGGACCATGTTCTTCTCTATTATGGCATATACAGGAATGCGACCGGGCGAAGTTGCAAAAATGACAATCAACGATGTAGATTTTGGACGTGGCGTTTTTAATGTACGATCACGCTATTCCAAAACACACCAACAACGCTTTGTTCCCATTCCACCCAATATCGCAGACAAGCTGCAAGAATATGTCGACAAGCTCTCCACTCCACAGCTGTTTGTACAAAATAAAGATGGACGATCAAATGGCAAACTGTACGACAAGCAAGCATGGGGCTATAATTTCCACCAGCGAATCAATCGCTTGAATATCAAACGAGAACGACTAACACCATATTCACTTCGCCACTCGTTTATCACTATACTCCTTGAGCAAGACGTCAACTTATTCAAAGTGCAAAAAATTGTGGGGCACAGAAATATTGCGACAACCGCCATATATACCCATATGACAACCAAGGATATTCAGGAAGCAATTACCAAACATCCATCAATCCGTAAAGCAACTATTCCGGATGACATTAAACGCTCAGTAGCCCAAGCACTCCAAGCCTACGAACTGAATAAAGACGCGCGGTTCGTTTTCAAGCTGGAAGAAACTAATGACGAACTCAATTTTTCTTTAAAAATCGTCCGAACCGCCACTGCCTAACAATACTATTTCCCTGCCCTTCAGGATTTTAATATGCGTTATAATAATGTGATCGTTTACCTTTTGATATCCCAGCACAGACTGAGATATAATAGCCTTTTATACTATAGCGAAAATTATAATTATTCCCCATACTTAATATGGTTTTATATGCGAGAAGAATTTAATACCTATATCGAACTTGCAAACGGATTTAAAGCTGGACTTCATAAATATAAAAATGAAGACGAACTCCTATCACACTTAAAAAGACGTGGTGGCGATATTGAATATCAAACCCAAGGAATAACAGAAGGCCCACTGGGATCTGCATTCCTTAGAGAAATTTTATCGACACGGGATCCGCTTGCACTCACACTAAAGTCATACATCTTTATCGAACATTTTGTAAATCATATTATAGAAAACGTTGAAGCCTCTACTTTAAGCATATTTGAGAAATTAAAGCTGCTAAAAAAATCAAAAGTACTAAGTAAAGAAGTCTTAAGCGACCTCGAAGTAGTTGCCTATTTGCATAAAGCGTATCTTAACAATCCATTATTTGATTTTAGTCAATTCGACGTAAGCCAATTCACGTATTTTAGCGATATATATTGGAATTTTGATCCTGAACCGCAAAAAGCAGAAACCAAATATTGGATTAATTTTCATACATTTGTTGTAGCATTGCAACTTATTCTCATGCGCATCACAGAAGAATATCCATCAACTGGAGAATTGCAGGAAAAAGACTACAAAACTAATGAACTGCAGTCGCAGTGACACTAAGCATAAATACTATAACAAGGATAATACTTGCTATGAGTAACAATACGCTGTATTTTGATAAGTTCATATTAGACAGGCAATTTTTGCCATAATGACGATTTATCTTCGCTACTTGCAATGTCCCGAATTCCCATGCCTATGGCAACAATAAACCCGGATAGAAAAGTCATCGTAAGAATAGAAATAGCCTGTTCTGGTTCTGACCAATCAGGCTTCAATGCAAAAGTCCCAGCAATAGCAGTGGCCAATGCTGTTCGAACTAATCGCCATAATACTTTTTTCCATAACGGATAATTAGGCTGATACATAATCACTACCTCCTTTTTGACTATCCAAAAGCCTACCGACAAGGCCTAAGGCTTCTTCTAAATTAGTCGGCTGTACAACATTAGGTTCTTTTGACTTTAACTCACTCACTTCATGCTCGAGCGACTCTTTGCGTTCTTTTAATTTTTTTACCTCAGTTACTACAGTATTCGCATACTCAAGCAACACCTGCTTATATTCACCATTTGGTCGAGCAATACCAAATGCATCTCCCAAGACAAACGCACAGTTATTCATACCAACATCCCAATTCCGGTCACGATCCTGTTGCGCTTTTTCAAGCTGCTGTTGCAAATCCATAGATACCTCCTTCGGCACTTGGCCGTTATGAAAAATAAAACTGACCACTTTCCTCTCTCCTCCGTATTTTGTTAAAGGTTCAACCTTTCCATTCCAGGGATCCATCGCGAGACCATCACCCAAATAAACAACCCAATGCATGTCGGGATAATCAGTAGTCGGATAAAAATCCACCTGCATCACAACTGGTCTACCATTTGCTATCTCCTGATCTATCAACTCCCGATGCGAGGAATTAAGACCTTTTACATCATGTCGCGCATAAAGTGCTACTCGATTAGCAGAATAGCGTCCGATACTCGACCAGTAATACAAATTGCCATCCTTGTACCCATTATTCTTTATAAGCCACTCATTGTACTTATCAGGTTGTGTAGAGATGCCAAAATATGTTAGAAGTGAGCTAATACAGGTAATTAAACAGCCGTAGTTGCCGAGTGTAGTTTTAGACGTACCAAGACTAGTGTATTTCCATCGCTCATCATTCTGTGATTGTAGCGGAAAGTTTTTGATCATAACTTTTCCTTTCTTTTAGCTTAGCTTGTAACTCTTTTACTGACGTAGAATTTTCCTCAAAATATGTTTTGAGCGCATTTTCAATAATTTGTCGTAAGTACACATTTTCTTCTTTCAATTTATGCAGCTCAGAACTTAAAGTAATAATTTGTGTATTTAATTGAGTGACTTGTGCCGAAGTTGTTTCAAGTCGTGTCTTCACAATTTGTAGTTCATCTTTTAAAAAATCAATCGTAGAGTTTGTAGACTCAACATTGCCTTGTTTCCAGGATTTAATAAGATAGGCTGTAGCACCAATAAACGCAGCAATACCAAAAATAATGGGTAGAATAGTATCTGTAAAAAAATTCATAAAAGTCATAAAGTAGCTAATAATAATCCTCCAGCCCTATCGTTCAATATTGAATCTTGCCGAGTATTAATTGTTACTCCATTTATAGAGCCATTGAATATTTGTCCGTAATCTGTATGCCCACGTCCAATTGATCCATCGCCGCCTTTAGTTGATCCTGAACCAGCACCAACTCCCACGTTAGCGCTCACTCTATTTGTTCCAATATCTCCACGCTGGCACTTCAAAAGAAAATTGAATCCGGCAGACGCACCCGAACCATACCCTAAATTACCGGTAGAACTATTTGAACCATCACCATAGACTGCGCCGTTCGTGTTATGAACATAAAATTCTTTTGAGCAAGGAGAAAAATCTGCCGGAGCAGTTGCACCTTGTGCGCCATTATTGCCGGTATACTCGGCAGATCCACCCCCAGCTCCTGCTAATACCGCACCACGTAAATCAGCTGTTCCTGCAGCAACACCGCCACTTCCTCCAACACCCGAGCCATTGGCCGTACCATTGCCTCCGTTGTTTGCGTTTGCACCGCCGCCGCCCGTTGATCCAGATGGACCACCAGAGCTTTCAAACGCACCGCCTCCACCATTACCATTTGATGCAGTAGACCGAGTACCACCCGAGTAATGACCTTCTCCTTGCATTGCTTGTTGTCCAGCGCCATTCTCATTAACACCGCCTCTAAATCCACGATTTCGACAATCAACATATCCCTGTTGCGATGCAGTACCAATATTCGTAGCAGTAAGACACAGATACGGTAAATCTCCACCGATGTTTCCATCCCATGCACGCGGATACCAAGATGCGCCATTTCGAATGGTGACAGAACGATATTGCTTAAGTTGGATTATCTGAGCCGCATTATCTCCACCATTATCATTAAAGTCACGAGTTAAAGGATATTTGAGATACAAGCGATGATTAACCGTATCGATACTTAAAGTCACGTTGTACTCCCACGTAATTGCTTCAGCCGCACCCGTACCTCGCATTTGTCTTATTTTTACTGGCTTTCCAACAGTAAAACTTGATTCATTACCGGCAGGAGTAGCAACATACGGATTTGCATTATTAGCCACAGCACCAGAACAACGTGAAGCAATAGAAGCATCAGTCGTATTTGCGGTTATATCTAAATCATTATCAGAACCATCGCCCCACCCTTCAGCCCAAATACTTGTATCATCACTTCTGAATTGTCGTTGTGCCATAGATCACCTACACATTTCCCATAATCTTTGAACCCATAATCACTGAGCCATCGTTATAAAAAGCAAACAGATCTTTTTTGTTAGCTGTTGTTGAAAATATTGGTGTAATGCCGTTTTCCCACGTCACACCACTCCACACGGCAGTAAATGGTCCACCCATTGAAGCTTGAACCACCTCTAGAATGAGTGATTGCCCAGCATTAGGGATAACAATAGAAAGCGTGGCATTATTACCATTTAGCGTGCAGCTATGGCGATTCGAAGTAGTAGCGCTAATTGTTGTAGTTGCTGGTACACCACTGCCGAGATTACCAAGTGGATTTATTGCGCCATAACTCACATCAGCACGCACACCTTTATTTCCCTTTCCTTTTAGAGTTAGTTCTATATTTGTGTCATCACCGCTGGGAAAAATTTCAGGACCAAACCCGGCAATTGCATTTTTAATTTGCACCTCATTAACTGCAGAAGGCACAGTATTAAACTTAATAAGCTCGTTACCGTTCACATCAAAAATACCTGTTGAAAGGGTGATTACTTGAATACGAAAACCGGCAGCAGTTCGTTTATCAGAAATATTTCCATTGGTAATAGAAGTTGCACCGTTGTTAACCGTAATGTCAGATAATCGAATAAATGGATTGCCTGAGCCAACAGCAGATTGAACAGCAGAATCGTTGGGCGCAGCAGGTGAAGCGGCAGGAGTGCCTTGAATAGGAATGATTGTAGCGACATTATCGGCATAATTATTTGGCGTTAATCCTAAATCAACTTTGAGTACTAGTGCATCGATTCGGGGATTACCAGAAGTATTAGGAGAGATTGTAACGGTTGCCTGAGCATCAAGTTCTGATTGATACATCATTTTCTGATCAGGACTTTGTACATACGCTTTACCAGCCAAAACACGCACAGTCATATCGGGCGTAGTTTGCGCAAAGACCTGATAATCACCAGCACTCACGACACCCTTAATAAAAAAATTAACCGCTAGGTTAGAAAAATCAGCATCAGATACGCCACCAATACCGGCGGAAGGTTGCTTACCGTTGATAATTGCTACTTTATGCGCCATCAACTTCATTTTAGTGAAGCAAAGTAATTTACTTATACATTTTAGGAAATATCAGCTCACATCTGACCACGCTCCATTAGTGCACTTACGAAATTTATGCGTTGTTTTGTTGTAATATATCTTTCCGTTTTGTACAGAAGGATCACTATTCTCACCATTTAAAACAAGACTCCCACCACTCGGAATCTGTATATTTTTGCTCTGATTCGACCGCTCCAGTGCATCAACACGTTTTTGTAAATCAGCGATAATTTGTAATAAATCTTTTGGTAGTGCCATAGCTTTAATTAGGATTAAAAATAAGTTCAATCTCTTCATCATCCTCTTCAGTAATTCGAACAGTAATACCATACACGCGGTAATATCCATCAATCTGTACAAGACCTTCTTTGACTTTCACACGAATTGAGTCTCCCACGCCATACGAACCAAGCACCGGAGAAAGATTACCTTTCGTCTTTAAACCAACAATCTGCTGTTGTACCTGATTCTCAGAAAGCTCTTTATCACCATGATCGTTCAAGGTTGGAGTAGTACTCACATCTTTGACAGAAACAATATGCTCGCGCACTTTATAGGTATTTTGCAAATATGCAGAGGCGTTACGAGTAGCTGTTTTCATCTCAGAACCTTGACCTTCACCAAGTACAATCGCTCGATTCGCCATCTCTGTTGCATCAAGCGATTCGTAAAATTCTTGAATATTTACACCCCATTCAAAAACTGCATCCTTCCTTAATGACCCTCGCACATGATAAAACACACTAAACTTTTTATCAGGTCCTACTTCAAAATCGAATCCGTTTTGCACATTCAAATTAGATAGCCCTTCAATTGCTTCCTTCACATTTTTATACTCATACGTACGATCAGCATCCCTCGTTGTTGGATGAGTACCTTGTGTAATACCAAAATCCCCATCAGTTTGAGATTGCGATTCATTAATGATGGTCCAAGCAATATCAGCAAGATCGGTATTTGTGAATACTCGTGGATTGGCAGCCGTTCCCACATACCGCTTCGATAAAAGATCAAAGAAACCCTTAGCAGACACATCTATCTTCTCAGTATCACGAGACATATCAGAACGCGAATACAATAACTCGCCACCCCACAATAAAGTGTTAGCACGATAAATATACAACTCTTTATTGCCCAACTGCAGCATTTCCTGCGTAACTTTTGCATCGTAAATTGACAAAGAAAAATGAGCATCACCCGACTTATTCAGATACGTACTAAAACTTCTATTGAACGCACTATCCAATGTTGCCAGGGCTTTACCATTTTTATCTTTGATAACAAACTCGAATAACGACATATCTTACATCCCCAAGTAACTATCCCGCCATTTAAAATTCAGTGAAGACTGAGCGTTATACACATCAGCGGTAAACCGCACCTCATTTGTTCCTGATTGGAGATACCACCAGTCACCTTCTTTTGTGTCGTACCTGTTGCGGCCTAAATTATCGACAACTGTTTTACGTCTAAAATTCACATCAATGTATTCACCTAAAGCAAGGGCAACTGTTAAGCGGATCTCTTTTCCAAGTGTATTATTGCGGACAGCTGGGTTAGTTGCTGGACCTAAAAACCGAGTTGTAGGGTAATAAATCGCATTGCCATTATTCACAGCATAAATAACACCATTCGTACCAGAAGCAAGCCCAGTAGGCATTGTATCCGGAGGAACTTTTCCACCACCTCCACTGGATAATCCAACATCATTACTGTATTCATTTTGAGAAACAAGAAAAGGAAAACTGGCAGAAAATTGGATGTTAAAGGGAGCAGCAGCAACAGATCCTTCAGGCAATCCAAAATCAATTGCTTCAAGTACTGCATCAATCTGTATTTGCTTGTCATTAACTAACGTTATTTTTACTGTCTGCTCATTCTGCAAAACATTTAATGCAGACTCCAAAGCCTCACGCTTTGAAATAAAATCAGCAACACTAGAACCAACAACCCACCCTTGAAATGAAAACTTTCTGATACCATACAGTGCATTCACAAAATACCCAAAATGTTCACCGGCAAGGTTATACTGCACGATCCGCGTTTGCGGCATTTCCAAACCCTTAAACGATTGAATAAAATAGGTACTGTTGTCCTGAAACGAAAGCGATCCAATTTGCAATTTCTTGATCATATATTGCCTCTCGTCTTCATATAAAATGCTAATCGTTGTGCTAGTGAATCAACATCCGACGAGCCCTGCATGTAAACAGGACCAATAGAGATAGGGGTAGTTGAGGTTGTGTTATACACAGGAGCGGCAATCGATTGCCGACCAGCAAGCATATCTCGTGAAAGAACATACTCTCCGGAGTGAAGATATGCTAAACCAGTTGTTGGAACATACCCACCGTCTGCATATTTCTTAACACCCATTCCTGATTGTTGACCTGCTTCAAATCCTTTTTTCGTTGCTTCCCACGCTTGATTACCTTTTTCTACAATCCATCCAAAAACTTCTTTGATCTTATCCCACCACCCGGTTACAATTTTCCAAGCCTCCTCCATTTTGGTATTAATCCATTGCTTTGCTTGCTCAAACACATCAGCAACTTTTTGAGGTATTGATGAAATATAATCAGAAGTTTTTTGTGGCCACTGCGAAATTTCATTCCATAACCAAGAAGCAGTCGAGCTAATTTTTGTAATGATCGAATTGCCAACACTCGTAAATACTGTGCCTACCTTACCAGGCAATTCACCGAACCACTTCAAAACATTTCCAACAATTTCTGGAATCTTTACGCTCAACCATCCGGCAGCATAGCCAACTGCATACGGTATTTTTTGCAAAAACAAATCAGAGAAAAATGCACCGATACGATCAGGCAGTTGTTGAAACCACGTAATAATACCAGTAATGATATTTCCTAGTGTTTGTGGAAGGGTTTGGAAAAAAGAAATAACTCCCAATGTAATATCTCGTATACCCATAAAGTTTGTATTCCACGCCTCGTACATTCTGTACACTTCATACCCGATAGCAGCCCCAAGAGCTGCAACAGCGATCGCTGGCCATAAAAATGAAACTGCAGCAACTCCAGCCGCAATAGCCAAGGCGCCCAAAGCTCCAGCGACTGCAAATATAACTCCTTTATTTTTCACTAGCTGATCAATAAACGCGACAAGTTGTGGGCGGATCTCTTCAAGTTTCTTTCGTACTTCTTCTGCACCGATTTTGAGATAGTAAAAAATACTACCTTCCCGAATATCACCATCCTTACCAATTCCGACAACTTCTCCTGCAAATCGAGTAAAGTTATCTTGAATATTTGAGAGCGTGCCACCAAACGTTTTAGACTGTTTATTCATCAAGTCATAAAACAATCCGCTTGAGCTTGTTGCTTTTTGAAAAGCTTTCTCAACGTCATCAAACTTTACTTCTTCTCGACTCACCATGTCTTCTAGCTGTTCATTCGTCACCCCTAACGCTTTCGCCAAGTCAAATCCTGCTTCACGAAATTGTAATAACTCTTGCCCCATCAGGCGTCCTTTAGCTTGCACTTGGCCAAAAGCAGTAATCAACGGATCAAGTTTTTCTTTACCCAGACCAGCTGCAACATCACCAAGCATCTTAAAGGTTGGAATTAGTTTTTCTGAATTAACATTGTAGGCCAAAAGTCGTTTCGCACCATCCACAACCTGGGGTAAAGCAAAAGGTGTCTCCGCTGCAAAATCAGACAAATCACTTAACGCTTTTCGCGCTTTATCTGCCGAGCCAAGCATTGTCTGAAAAGCAACTCTATTTTGTTCTGTTGCGGAAGCTACGTTTACAAACGAGGTCCCAAGCGCCCCAAGTCCAGCCAGAATACCACCTGCAACAGTTCCAACTTGTGTAATGTGTGTTTTGTAATAATTGAGTGCTGCTCCTGCTTTTTGTGATGCTTGCTGAACCAGAGACATTGCTTGTGTATGCTGATTAGCAAATTGCTTTGTCTTTTGTGCAACCTTCTCAATAACTTTACTCGCTTCATCTCGAGCGGAGATAACAACACTCAGTTCACGTTCTGCCATATGTAAGCATAATAGTGAGAAAAGAGTAAAAAGTTATACAATTTATGAATATAAGAGTGATATAATGCTGCTTATGAGTCAAACAGTGTACAGCTTTATAGATGAATCTCCAAGCTTAAGTGATGCAGATTTCTTTTTCTGTATTGGTATTATAAGCACAGAAGATAAGACAAATATTACTCTAAGAAAAATTATTAAGAAGGCACGCACTCGAACCGTAAAGAAGAAACTAAAGAATGCACCAGAACTTAAATTCAACATTTCAGATGAGAAAACACGAACATATGTTCTTAAAGAGTTAGCAAAACAAAATATTGAAATTATTGTACTCGTGGTAAATAAAGATGGTCAAAAGATAGCTGACACACCGAAAAACTATGCATTAGTTGTAGGAAATGCCGTAACTGAAGTAGTTCATCACCATCCAGTAGTTATTGTTACTGTTGATAGAAAATATACCAACACGGAACAAGCGCAAGAATTTATGAGCGAATGCAGTCAAATTGTAGTTCAAAATAGTCCTAAAAATAAAAGTACCAGCGTCGCATTTGAGACTCCGACTGATAGTAAATCAGATAGCTTAATACAATTAGCAGATTTTGTTGCAGGAGCTTTTAACCAAAAATATAATCACAATAATAAGCAATTCGTCGAAATTTTGGAGAAGAAGATCACAACTGAAAAAGTAGTTAAGTGGAAAGCATTAAAAAAGAATAGCTGAACCCTACGCTCCGATTCTCACCTACACCTTGTCTAAACGGTACATCTAGATGTACAGGGTAGGAGTAAGACCGTCTTACGGCGATCTAGAGACTTGTAGGACTTACTCACACTATTCCTATAACACTTATACCACAAACGCCTCTATTTTTCAATCGTCAAATAAACAAACTCATTTCTTAGATTTTGATTCTTCCGCTTTTTGTTTCTGCTCTAACCACAACAGCATACGATCAATAAACCAATCTGGTTGCTCCACAAGCGTTGTGTATGAAATACCAAGCGTATCGCATAGCCACACTTCTTTAAATTCAGTCGGAATTAACCCTCTACCTTCTCGGTGGAACTTAAAAATCTGAAGTTCAAATTGCGCTTTCTTTTTTTTCCGAATCCTGTTTGGCCTTGGTCAGTTCTTCAATTTTGTCATATATCGGTTGTGCATCCGAGTCCTGCCACGAAAGAATCAACGAAAGCAGCTCATCTTTATTTGTATACTCTCGACCCTCTTGATCAACAACTTTCTCAACCATGATTTTTACCGCTGCATCTTCCGCATCAAAAACACTTGAGCCATCAAGATCAGCCTTCTGCATCTCTTTGTCCACTCGAACTCGTGAAACAAACATGCGCTGTAAATCCCGTTTTTGACCAAAATTCATATAAGGCTTCAGATATACTTTGTACCCAGAAGGCGTTATTAATTCGACAAGTTCCATAAATACTCCTTAATTATAATTTGCAGTCAAATTAGTAAGAATAACCGACAATAATTTAGCACTAGTCAGATCATAAATACCTTCAAATTCAAAAGATATCAAATTGTAATCATCATTAATCGGATATTTTGCCGGTTTAAAAACCACTTTCGGAATACTAATTGCCAACTTGTAATTAGATGCGGTACCGATACTGTCGCCCGTAAATACGATATCAAGCGATTGCTCTGTTTTATTCAGATAATCTGCGTACTTTGCAGCTGTCGCACTATCCATATACATGTCAAACTTCCCCGAAATTTCACTTGGCTTAACATAGAAAAACGAAGGATCGCTAGAGCCAAATGTATGCATCATCTGTCCATTAGTTTTATACTCCAACTCAAAGTTTTCAACTTCATTAAATGCAACACCGCCAATTTTAAAACCCGACGCTTGAACGCAATCGTTAAAGTTAAAAGCCCGTAACGTCTCATTTGTGATAGTTGTTTTTGTAGCGGACGCCTGTGACTTCGCCTTAATTGAAGTTGTCGCCATTAAAGTTTCACCAGCTTTACAAGCCAGCTTAAAATTAGTCACGATTGATCCGACATAGCGTCGTATTATCTGATCGACCGCCTGTTCAAATGTAAGCGATGGTTTTAATTCACTTTCAGAATAGGTATGTTCATAGACAATAGATTCACCTGATTTAACAACAGAAGACAAATTACCGAATACAGATTTTAATAGATATCCGACATTTCCGGGAATAAAATCAAATTCGTAATCACCCTCATGTTTAGATTTACCTTTAAAAGATAAAACATTCTTTGCCAATTGTCCTTTAATCGCACCGCGCAGCTGCACATCAATATCAGTTTGAATACCATCTCCCGGTTGAATAGCCAAAGATTTATTAGGCGTAACTGCATTACCCCACGATGATTCGAGACCAAAACTAATTTGAGAGAGAATTCCTGCTGACATGCTATTCGTGCTCCTTCTTTTTGATATGTTCTTTTACTTCAATAAAATCAGGATGATTAATGACAGCACTAACTGTATAGATTTTCCCTTCACCTGTTGGATCAGGTTCAAAACTACCAACATACGGAATATGTACAGTTTCATTACCGATATATTTATAAGTGTAATTTTCCATCTGCAGGTATTTTATTGATGGAACAGTATCTTGTTATACATTTTCACAAATCGCTTACCGAAGAACTCGCTTGAGAGCATCTATCGTAATCTCTACATAACGCACCGGTACTTCACGCTCCACAAATCCCCAGCGAGCTTTTGTCGGAGAAGCATAATCACATGAGTTATCAAGTCGTACATTTGATTCAATCACACTTATAATTGCATCGGTAATACTTCGCAAAACAGTTTCTGCATCCTGCGCATTATCAGTACGAAAATACACACGGATTAAAAACGAATATCGTCGCTTATTTGCAGCCAAATCATGAAACTCATTATCATGTTCTAAAGCGGTAAGCGTTGCGCACGGATAACTTTTCAATTCTTTTGGCTCGTGATTATATACCGCGGATAAGTCAGAAATAGTTTCTAATAGGCTGATAATCCCCTCACTAATATCAACATAACTCATACACTATTTCTCCAGTCGCCTAACAATCTTTGTAATTGCCTCATCCATATAGTGAGTAAAAATCAATTTTCCATTATGAAATGCTTTTCTAAAGTAAAATGTGCCAGGCACTCCACGTACTGCTTTCGCAAATATCCACTTACCATTTTTCTTCCAAGCTAATACCTTGGCTCTTTTTGGTATGATCATACCCTTTCCAGCATAGATACCTGTACCAAATTCTTGATGCGGTGCGTATTTAAGGTTAGTTCCAACGACCGCTTGAACATCATCCTGCACTACAATGGCCTCTGCTGTTGTGATACTGCCACGTAGTCCACCATGCTGAACCGGTGCGCCTTGTTTTGCATCTGCAAGCACCTGATACGCTGTTTTATTCACCGCATCTTTCGCTTCACCCACCACCACATGTGGCGCTTCATTGAAAGCTCGCTGCAATTCTTCTACTCCTTTTAGTTCAGCAGACAACGAATAACTCATACAACCTTTTCTCCAACCAAACGTTGATAATAGAGATACGGAGTATCCATCACTTGCGGCACTCCGCGCACAATCCATTCCTGATTACCAACTTTCAATTTATCACCATTTTTTATATCCACGACTTCAGAAAAATATATTTCATACAGCGCAAAACTAGCTTCACCAGGATAAACAGCCAGAATATCATTTCCTGCAGGAATAATACTGCAATCAAGACCAGTTTTAATGGGAGCTAGATCATACAACTCTTTATCACCAACTCTAGCCAGACGATAAACATCAACAACATGTGTAGTCATATGCATAAAAACTCCTACATCGGTGCTAACCGATATTTATTCAAAACCATCTCAACATATTTTGGAATTCCATCCTGAGTAAGAAACTCAACATTAACACTGCCAACAGAAACCCGGCTTGTAGTTTTTCCTGCATCACTACTCGATTTAAATATTTCACTTACCCAACGAATCAAGGCATGCTTCAGATCAGCAGGTAACCCGATCGCAGAAGTGTATACAATCTTTACGTTCCTATTACCTCGCACAGCTCGTGAATCCATTTTTACATACGATCCGTAGTTATAAACATCACTGAGCTGATACGAGTATGTATCTACATCAACCGAGACGATCGTATTGATAGGCGGATATTTCACAAAAAATGTATTGGTCCCTCCATCAAAATATTCTGTTTGATTGCCCGATACAGACCATTTACGATTGCAATAACTCTCCGCAAACGACTCGATAGAAGGAATCAACGAATTGACGAGAACCTGCCCATTTGCCGATAGTGTTAAGTTAAGAAATGATTCGACATCTTGAAAAACAATATACGCCATATGGTTACCCGTTTTTATTGTAAAGATCAGAGTTAGTTCTGTTATACAAATTTGAATTTCCCGTAGAAAGATCTCCACCTCTTAAAAAAAGGCCGACCAAAATAAGCACAGTAAGTTCACGATAAAATCCAACTTCACCAAGCGCTATTTCTCTACGAAGTTGCAAATCCTCATTGGATATACCGTCGTCTAATAAAAACAATCCTGCTAAGGCAACCAATGTTTCGTCTGAAATTCCTGTTTCAACCAAATAAAGAGCGACAAACAACTGCACAGTATCCAGTCCTAATGCTGTATCAGACAATAAAAATAGTGCCGTAACAGTCATACTCTCATTACTAAGTCCACTATCTTGCAATGCTAATACGACAGAGAACGCAAGGCTTTCTTGTAATTGCCCAGAATCAAACAAAGAAAGCATATTAGCAATGACAAGTGCATCGTTTGCTACGCCCAAATCATTCAGGATCAAAGAGTTTGATATCTGAAAAGATTCAATACCGACAAAAGAATCACTCATCAAAACAGTAACCGAAAGAATACTATCTTCACTGGCCGTACCACTTTCAGTAAAGGTACTTGCGACTAATAACGAAACTGCGTCAGCGCTACTCGAAATATCCGCAAGAGAAAAAGCATTAAAAAGAGAAACATTGTCTGATCCTGTAATCGAATCATTTACCGTGATAACATTTGAACCTTGATCAATCGCAAGTACGTCACTCGAAGCAAACGCTTCAAGCAAAGCAAACGACACGACAACAGTCAAAGCATCATTCAAACTACCTGAATCCGATACAGAATAAAGTTGTGTGACTTGTGGACCAATCTCAGTCACCACAATTTCATCAAATGCACTATTCAGACCTTCTGCAGAAAAACCAATTGCTCCACTTGAAAAATTAGTTTGGGTTGTATCAATCTGCCATGTGCCAACTGGTTCAACTGCTACATCTTCCCATCTCCGTGCTCGTATTCGATCTCCTTCAACACGAATCCGTACTTTGTACCATCCTCCTTCAACATATGTGAGCGGAGTCACGTTGACTAAGTTTGAAATTCCCCAGTGCTCAAGTCGAAAGTTACTCGCCTCACGAAGTTGAATACCATACCCATTATTATCGCCACCTGTTCGAAAAATTATTTGCGCATTATTATCTTGTGGTTTCTTCAATCGACAATAAATTTCAAAGTCCTTGTAGTCAATCTTTTTCGTAATTATCACTCGACTATTCCAAGACCCACCGCCTGATGTGTTATACATGACACCACCTGATACGCTCCACTCACCGGCCACAATATCGTAAAGAGTTGAAAGGTCAGTCGAAGAAAAATCATTACTATGAAGTATTGGCCCACTCTCTCCACCTTCAGACGCATCGGTTGCCGTAATAAACGTTTTTATTGTCAAAGTATCTGTGGCATTTGGCGTTTCAGAGAGAAAATCTTGTGCCACAATAGTAATTGCGTCTGAAACTGCTCCTGACTCCGCTAAAGATTTTTGTATCAGTATAAGCGCACTACTCACTGTGCGTTTTTGGGGTGTAAGGAATGTCCACGGATTATCTACTAGGCGGTAAATAGCAGATTTAGACAAAGCATAATTCCAAAAAAATAAGTGACCTATTTTACAAGGAGTATGTGCGTAGTATTGTTGCTCAGTGGCAATATAGAGTAACCCGGTAGCGGTGCTAATCGTCCCAACTGCTGCACTATCTACTTTTAATTCACCATCTACCCACACTTTTAAACCAGCAAGATTATTGTATGAACCTAATATATGATGAGGCAGTAAATCTCCCATATCCGCAATATCATAATAATGATCTACAGCACCTGAGTCCTGAAAATACAATTTCAACACAGTACCACTTTGATCAAAAATTAGCTGAAATTTGTTCACACCCCATTGGATAAGCTTGTCGTATTCTGCAGGTACGCCGTTCAGTTGAAAACCTATTGAGAAAGTAAAACCATTCGTAATGTCGTGTTTTGTATTTTGAGGAATATCGAGATACTGATCACCTGTATCAGAAAAATTCATCACATACCCGTCACTATTTATCACCCACGTCGGGCTGTTTCTGGCAGTTGCATGTGTTTTATTTTTTGAGAGGTCATGAACTATTGATCCACCTCGTTCAAAAAACGGCAAACAAAGAATAAGGCCATTTACCAACTTATCGTTCTGCTGCACGTTAGGCAGTCGTGGTTTGCGAGGATAGCGCTTCTTTGCCATGTGCGCCTCCTTTACAACACCTCAGGAACATAATATTGGTAGGCTTTAACATGATTTGATTCGGTAGAGTTTAACGCTTGTCCAGAAGCATTTTTAACAGCGATTCCCCATTCAGTACCAAGCGGTCCGAGGGGTGCAGTATCAAATTCACTATAAAATGCTTTACTCGCATTATTAGTTACAACGATTGTTCCAAGCAGCGAAGCATTCTCTATCGTAATTGCCGCATCACTTGCTCCGGCATTATCAGTTTTGTTTGTTCCATCCCCACGAAGCAAATACACTTCATAGACAGTTCCATTCGTTGGAGCCACGCTTCCTGAAGTGATTTTGAGAAAAATAAGAGCAGCTGGATAATTATTTGAATTACTTACAATAATTGATTGCTGAGCGTTTCCATTGGCCAAAGATGCAAGCGTCATAGCCATAGTTGCACGAGTAATAAGTTTAGTTCGAATTTCATTTGCCATATACCTGAATTGTAGTGAGGTGTATAAAAAAAGTTATACAATTTATTCAAAACGTTCAGGATACTGAATATGAAAAAGCAAACAAATTTTATGCAGGAAGTTTACAGGAACATGTAATTGTTGAGCTAGCTGAGAAATTGGCATGTGCAATTCTATAGCTTTGTTAATTTCGGTACGAAATAGCTCTTTTGATCTGTTATTGCCGTATACTCCAGCAGTAGGGATCTTAAATTTTTTCCTTTGCATGTGCACCATTGTTTTTGAACAACCTAAAATATCAGCAATCTCTTGGTCTTGGCAACCAACTTTAACCTTATTTTCTAACCATGCTTTGTCGTAAAGCTGAAGAAACTTGCGTGGTCGCAATTGAACACTCCTATAAAAGGATGGTGGGAGTTGAGGGACATTAATACCTTCTCGCTTGGCAATTCTTGAAAGATACGAGTCTGAATAACCAATATTTGCTGCAATCTCCTTAAGAGACCGCCCTTCCTCAATTCCTTTAGTAATAATCTGAACAAACTCAATCAAAGAATAATGTCTTCGCATCACGAAAATATACCGCGCATTGTTTTTATTGTAAGCGGTGAATCACGCCGTTGAGATTTTTACCTCAACACAATACATATCCGATATACGGCACATCTATGCAAAGTAATACTTGGAAGTAATAAAGCAGCTAGCACCTTAAGAAAGGGTGATTTCCAAAGTTATTTGCCAAACCTGGCCTGATACTTTTGACCCCTGCGAACTAACTTTTCTATTTAAGTTCTTTACAGGAGTTGAACCATTATCAACGCTAAATTCATTCCAAGCGTAATTAGCCTCCGAGCCATTAAACGTCGCACGAAATGTAATTTTTTGAGAAGCGCCGTAGGTAGGATAGCCAGTATCCATACCCTTATATAATTTGTTTGTAGAAGCTTGTAAATCTGTCTGTGAAGCCGACTCAGCCGTTGTACTATCACCAACATCAATCCGAGCATTAGCGTTGCTAAAAGCAGTCTCAGAGCCCCCGGCAACCAAAGTCCAGATAGAGTTAATCCCTTCATTCAAAAGGATATTACCCTTGATCTCAACTTCCTCAAATGTCTTACCTACTTCAAATGCATCTGCATTTTCAAACTTCGTTATTTTCCATAACGTGTTATACAACGGCCTTTCATTTAAAAGATGACCGGCCGCTACACCCAATCCATCTAGAGAACGTGCATGATCATGAGAATGTTGGTCTAACATAAAAATTATCCTTCCACCTGTTGTTTCAACTGCTCTAAACTCTCAATCAATTTCTTCGCTTCTTCTTTAGGCAACTGGCGCTTCGCACCAACAGTCGGATCATAAATCTCAATCAATCCTTGGCTCGCCAATATATCTTTATTTGTCAGCACTTTTGGCTGTTGCTGCTCATCTGGCAGTGTCTGTACTTCGTCATCCATATACTTTTGCCTTCTGCACATATTCTAGCTATGCATCGATCACTTGTTATACATTTTTATCTTCAGGCGAATTATCAACCATTTTGTTTTTAGCGTTCTTTTTCATTTTGACTTCAGTTTCAGTCTCGTTCTCATTTTCTTTTTCACTCTCATCAATATCGTCATACGAAAGAATATCAACAGAGTCACCCAAAGACGCGACCGTTTGGGCATCAAGCGAATGCTGCGAATCTTTCGGCAAGATTAAATCCTCAAAATACACCGTCTCACGCATACGTACTTGCATAAAAATCCTCCAATACACTATATGTAATTGATTCTGTAACTATCCCTGTAGAGATATGAGCAGCACATCTCTACAGGGGAGGTACAAAACACCTTAGCTTGCCGCAGTTTTCAACACAGCAAATGCTTTATCAGCTTCAGCCAGTTGAATATCTACCCGCTCGATCACTCGAACAGCAGACATATCCTGCTCAAACAAACGAATGTCAGTGGTTCCATCGACATCTTTTACCGTCGCGTCTCGTGAGATCTCAAGCTCATACTCATGTGCATCTGCAAAGAGCATGTAGTTGAGATTAGCAAAGGTTAAGAACTTGGTCCCAGCTTGTGAGCCTGCACTAGTTCGTGGCAACACACGGGCAAAATTGACCGGATGATTCCAGATTGTGGCAGGTTGTCCACCGGTTGGCGGTTGGACAATATATTCACCAGTTGTGGCTTTCAGTTTGCGTAAGGCGTTAAAGACCGAGAAGGACATATAGAATCCAGCATCAGTTAACGCACTTTCATCGACTTTATCCATCAAGTCGAGAAGATAATCACCTGTCACTTTGTTATAGGTGGTATCTCCTGTACTCATGGTCAAAACTGGAACACTGGTATTCTGAAAAATTCCTTCATTGGCTGCTTTACCGGAGAAACCCCATTCATCCTCATACTTGGCAAATGCTTCTGCAAAAAGAAGTGTGAGTAACTGTACAACAGTTACGTTTGCATCTTTCAACAGTTCATTTGACACAGGTACAATACCGGCAACTTTCTTGATTGTAATATCAAGCTTGCCTGTACCAGGTTGTGAGGATGGAATAGCTACCTTTTCTCCTACACGGTTCACCGTCACCGATCCGACAGTCGGTAAGTGTTGTATCCGGGCATTGACCGGATACTTACGCGCCTTGGCGCGTATCACTCCATAGTTAGGAGCAAGACGAATAATCTCGTTTGAGAAAAATTCAGGAACCAACTCTTTACCCTCAGAAGACGTTCCGCCTGAAAGAGCCTTAACTTGCGCTGCATCATTAAAATACTTCGCTGTAAGAAACTCCGCTGCTTTTTTCTGCTCATCTTTCGACTGTGCATCGGCATCGTGATTCTCACCACCGAATATAGCTTTGCGGAGAGGGATATTGGTATTGATGTAATCAACAACTTCCTTTGTTATACCTTGCTTTAACTCTGCAAGGACTGATTCCATCTGCTTTTTTACTTCCTCGTCCATAAATTTATTCACCCCCCTTCAAAGATACTTTCTGCGTATCAAGTAAATTATTTAACAACTTAAGTGAGAGCCCGACATTTTTATCGCTTGTTTTCAGCATTGAGCGCATATGCGAAAGTACTGATAACACTTGATCTTCGCCTTTGACCTCTTTAATCACCTCCACAATCTTTTCAACCGTGACAGTTTCGACAATTTTGTGCTTTTCAAGCAGTGCTTCCAATTCGCCATGAATCACTCCTTTAATGCGATCAATAAGCTCATCATCTTTCAGAAGTGTTTCAATCGGAGTAGTGTCGATTCCTTTTTGTTTAAATTCACGTAGCATGGTGAGTGCTTCAGGATTATCTGGTACGAGTACAGCTGAATATTCGAGTAATTCCCATTCAGTAAATTCATGTCCGCCTTCATCTCGGTCATTCCATTTCAGAGGGATAAAGCCGATCGACCAGGCATTCATAAAGCCGTCTTTGTAGAGAGCATAGAGTGTGTCGGAAAGTGCATACACTCCTTTTTCAGGAAATGTCAGCTTGGCAACAATGCCGTCATCAGTTATTTGCAGTTCATCGGTCTTAGCAATCGCTGGTTCATTGTACCGATGTGAGAAAGCAACAACCGGATTTTTCAGATAATGATCAGTCTTCACACCATGCGCCTTCACCACATCACGACTGCGATCAGGTGAGGTAGTCGAAATCTTTACAATTAAACTGCGTGAATCATCATCAGCGGCTTTTGTTTCACTTGCTTGAAATGTTTTTCTGATTATTTTGTCCATCAAAAGCAGTATATGGACGGAGGTAAAAGTTGTTATACATTTTTAAATTGGCGGTGTTGAAACAAAACAGGTTGTGTTAAAATACAAAGTATGAATGATGTAGCAACAAAAGCCGATATTAGCCGTCTCGAAAGTGAAGTGCTGAGCTTAAAATCGCTTATTATACGCTTCTTCGAAAATAAAAGCGCAGTCACAGCTAAAACACAATCTATAGAGCTTGATACAAGCGAGCCATCTGATGAAGAAATGATGCTACTTGCCGCTCACACTTTCAATGTAACAAGCGAATACGACGAGGATGATGATAACATTGCCAATCCAGATAATATAAAACCAATAGATCGTTCCAAATATGTTTGACATTATCAACGTCGATTTTCCGTTCATTGATAGCCCTTCTAAGTCAAAGTTGCGTCCTGCGCTTATCATAAGTAAAGCCCGCGGCAAACATAGTATTGTTGTTATAGCGTATGTAACCTCAAAGAAAAATGTACTGCTTGATACAGATGTAATTATCGACAGCCAAGATAAATCATTTAAACAAACTGGTTTAAAACGCACATCTTATATCAGGCTCCATCGAATAAGCACAGTACAACTAGACAAAATCAAGGGAGAAATAGGCATACTTCCAGAAAAATACTCTAAAGAAGTGAAAGAAAAGATACGAGTATTATTTGAATTGTAAAAATATTTTATTTTGCTAATCCCCCCTGGTTCAAGTTCGACCCAGGGTTTTTTGAAGAAATTTCTATACTACCGGCAACAACGTACACCGACAATTCGGATGCACCGGAGGCGCTTTCCCTCCCGAAACAAACTCACTTTCAAGATTGACCTCTCCTTGCCGCTCATTCCTCAAACAATGCTCCTCCACCCGATCATCCTGCGCAGTCAGCCAACGCTTCTTTTTCACCACACCACTTTGCCGGTATCCTTCTAAGCACCCTTCGTTATACCCAGCAATCACCTCAGTTCGAGCAACTCGCAACGCTCGCCACTCAGACTGCTCATCATAAAACCTACTGATCTCACCAGCTATCTCAGCAATACTTTTTCCTACAGCCACACCTTCAACCACTATCCGTCTCACCTCGTCCTTCATCGTGTCATTCACCGTAGTCGCACTCTCCAACGCATGCACTTCAAGCCACGCCACGGCTCTCGGATTTGCCATATCAAATGAAACACTCACACTTGTTTGCCGTATCGCTTCTTTACCCGCATAGGTTGCAGATGTACGCAATAATTCAGTTAATGGTTTTGCTAAAATCACCAGCCACTTCGTCATATCTCCAAACATCACACTTTCAATCTCTTGCAAACTAAACTTCTGGATACTTTTAAAATACTGCAGTTTTCGTAAATAGTCAGATTTCTGTTGTAAAAATACATCGGCAAACAGACCCTTAGTCCGATCAATTTCAGATGCAATAAATATCACTCGTCGATCAACAGAAAACTCTGCATCTTTTGTCTGTACCTCTTTTTTTGGCTTTTCACCCTTATCATTCTGCTCATCGTCATGAGCATCATTCGGTTTTATAGCCTGAGGCGTCATCCCGAGCGGCATTAAATTCACCGGCAAATACACTACATCACCATACGGCAACGGCTCTTTTCCTTCCTCCTCCCGCACTTCATTGACCGTATAAAATCCGGACCGTAAACCAGTTTCTTTGCGTTGCAATTCATATTCCAAATTTCGTGGGACAGGATCAGTATAGGTAAAGCGCATTTCATTGGTATTCACACCAAAAAGCGGTAAATAAAATTCATTCAATCGATCAACAATAAACTGCATCTTTGGCTTGATCACTCGCTTAGCAAATACATACTCTGTCGCCTCAGCATTAGCGCGGTTCACATCCTCAGTAATACCAATCACTGCTTTCGGTACTCGAAATATTCCCAAAATCCCATCCCGACTAAACTTACGCTGCTCCAAAAAATCCATGTCCCGCTGCGACATGGTAATAGGCTTGAACTTCAATCCCCCTTCAAGGATCGCCAGTTTCTGTGCATTCTCCAATCCTCGATGCTGTGCATCCCACTTCGCCTTCAACCGCTCATACTGTTCAGTTGTCAGCGTGCCATCCATTTCCAACACACCCGAAGGCATGGCAGAGTTATAGAAGAAGTTTTTATTCCATTGACCCGAAAAATTATCTATATCAATCTCAAGTGCCGCAGCTTGCACCGTACCCAAACCACGATACGGATTATGAGGATTAAATCGCTTAAAATGTAAAACCTCATTAATATCAAACGGAATTTCTTTGCCCTTTTCATTGCGATAGATATATCCTTTGACAAAAGCCACATCATCTTTCACAACATACATTCGGGTTGGATCAAGAGGCCATATTTCGAGAATTTTTTGACTATTCTTCCCACGCACCAAATACCAAAAATGATCTCCTTCCAGCTCAAGAAATGATTGAGTAGCAATAATAAGGTCAGAGAAAGTATTGAATGAATTTACTTTGCGCAGAAGATCCAACGCAGGGTGAGACTCCACCTTCTGCCATTCGTCCTTATTCACTCGCGTTTCCAAGCGCAAATCCAAGGTGGCTGTGTCATCAGCAATAGCATTGATACACGCAAACACCCATCCCTTATAAGCGTTTACAAACTCCCCAGACTTCATATCCGGCGCAGCCTGTCCAAACAAAAAAGAAAACACACCACTGCGTACTGATTTTTTGAAAAATTTATCAAGAAAACTCATGCTACATAATGGTAACTATGAATAGGGAATTTGTTATACAAAATTATTATTGAATAAACTTTGTTGCTTCGTCTTTTGAGTGAGGTAACACGATTCCTTTTTGAGCAAGCAGCCCATTATCAGAATTCTCTTCCATATCTTCCCTCAGCAATCCGTCCATCAATGCGAAGTTGCCAAAGGATTGTTTATATAAAGTAGCAATTTCATCTTTGTTGAAGTGTGATGCAATCTTTTTGGCAACTAAAAGCATGAGGTAACCATCATTTACTGCTTCTTGAATTTGGTATCCTGTCTGATTTTTTTGAATGACATGCTCAAGCAATACTCGTGCTGCAAGTTGGTCATCGACTGCTTCGCCTCGCTTCTGTTTATCAACAGCTTCGCCAAAATAATCATAGGCAGTTTCAGGATTGGTATTACCGTGTGTAGTTACCGTATTCACACCCCCTGTATCTGTTGATCTTAGTCGCTCTGTAACTCCAGCATGTAGTGACCCTAAAGTCATCACAACTTTCAGTCGATCTTTTTGTTGTAGGTCAAAGCGATATTTAATTGCATTTTTTACGGTAGCGTTTAGCGAAGTTGCGATGTGCTTATCGCGACCAGAAATCAATGTTGCCCAGCTATCAATGTATTTATAAACATTTTGTATTGTTTCATCAAAATCTGCACCAGCTACGATGCCTTCTTCCTGCAAGTGATGATACAAAAGATCATACTGATGTCCTGCGGGAACATCGGCAAAGCCCACAGCAACATTCGTACCTGCAATAGCATGCAACAATGCTTGTTTATAGCCATGCATATCATCTTCGTCTGCACCCGCAGATAGAGTTGGTAAGGCTTCGTGAGGTAGAACGTCGCCACGAGCTACTGAAGCAAGTACAGTATCCATACCCGGCTCCCAACCCGCTAGCTCAGGAATAAATATATCCGCACCGCTAATATCTGACATATGCTCAGAAGTTGCGTGTGGAGCGTAGATTATTTCAATATCAAGTGGTGGAAGTTTGATCAATTCTGCACCGGGATCATAATCATAAAATTCTTGACTCATATTATTTGGTTCTTAAAGCAATAAAAGTACGTGTTTGTTGGTTGGCTGGTCTAGTGCCATCTTTCGATTCGTCATTTACTGCTTCCCCGCAAAACATAAGTGTTAAATCTCCAATTGTTAGATTAGGAGAGTCGTGAAGATGATGTGTGAGTGAGACACGTTGACCTTTTGCTCCCGCGCTTGCGTAGTCGTCTTCTAAGGATGTTGTTTCGGATGGATTTAGTCTATCTATTGTGATTAATTCTGCTTCTTGCACGATTGGATTTATCATATTTTTACCTAATGTATTAACATCTGCAATTAATGCCTGGACTTGCTCAGGATTAGCATAATCAATATCTGTTTGATTGGTAAATCCATCTGCTTGTACTACTGTGATTTTAGTAATGGAAGCTTTTAGTTGTGCTATTTGTTGTTCTGGTGGCACGTTTTGTTCTTCAATATATGTTCGTATTGACTCTGCTGGCCAATTAAGTTGTTCTCCAATTAAGGGATTACTGTGTCCAGAATGAATCGTTTGTAATGTTGCGCCTTCACCTTTGGCAGGATCACCATCAACTTGTGCAATATTATATGGCAATCGCCAGTCATACCCGTTATTTTCCAAATCTTCAACGCGCAATTGTTTTGGCCGGAAGAATAACACGAAATTACCTTGTGTCGATTCAATAAATAAGAATGTTGGCTTACCAGGAGTGCCATCTGCCGGACCTAATTCAATATTGCCAAAACGATAATAGGACTTTGGTGCGACTTCCACTGTTGCTGTTGGTGCTTCGGTTGGTGTAGGTGTACTTGTTGCAGTTTCTGTAATCTGTGGCGGTGGTGTTTCACTTGGGGTGATAGTTGTTATCGTCGTAGGCACTGCAGTTTCTGGGATAGGCGTGAGGCTTGGCATTGCGTTAGGAAGTACTAGCGTATTTCGTGCTCTCTGGTCTTCTAAACGTAGTGCATCAGCACTTTTGACAAGTGGTGCATCTGTTTGAAGCAATGTCGCCATTACTCCACTCATCGCCGCAAGTCCACCTATACGCGCCATTGCTTTACCAAAGGTTCGTTGCATACTTTTTATTACTGTTTTTTTATCTTCAAGTGCCATTTGAAATTTTGCTTCTGCTATCTGCTCTCGAAGTGCGTCGGCGTTGATCGTTGTATCAGGATTAAAGCCGTATTCTAACAATGTCTCAATCTGCACATCTTTGTTGTATGCTAAAACGTCCCCAATTGCGTCCAATGAAACACCTTGTAGCTCGCCTTTATATTTGACCATAATGGCATTGTCATCTTTACTGTTCCTCTCATATACTTGTCCTAGTTTTTTTGCACCGTGTTCAGATAAATACATATATGCGCGCTGCATATCTTGCGCAACAGCCACACTTTGTGATTCATCTTCCTCTATACCTAATCGAGTCTGGTAATCTTTGATTCTATCGACAAATCCTTCTCGTCGGCGACGAGAAGATTCTGAGCGTAAGATAAAGACTAATTCTTCTGGGGTAAATTCGTCTTCCGTGTATTTGGACGCTTTTTGTTGTTCTTGTTCGGTGAGAGTGTCGCGACTAAATACATAGGATCGTACACCTTCAACCACATCTGCGATTTTATTCACCGTTGCAACCCAAGCAGTCGCAAGCGTTCTTTTAAGTGATTCACGCTCGTCCTCTCTAGGTGGTAATTGTTCTGTGGCTATTCCGAGATCTTTTTGTGAAAGCGGTATTTCTGACATATCTTTATCCATTTATATTCAGTATACAGACATCCTTCTGACTTCAAAATATTCAGTTTTAAAATCAGGAGGATGGAGAGGATCAGTTGTTGTCTTGTGTTCTAAATAAAGCTTGTTTGGTGCACGATGCACTGACAAATTTTATTTGTACTAACAATACAGCAGTCTCCATTACACGAAGCAGTCACCACATCAGCAATCAGCTAGATCGCTAATCGTGAATGGAACTCCATTCGTGTCGAAGGTTGGGTCCGATGGAGCGCATGCGTGGCTGAAATAGCCGCGTTGCTGCATTGAGCATGCGCTCCATCTTTCCCGATTAAACTACCGTTTGCGATTAAATCCCAGCCAGACCAGAGCAACGGCGCCGAGAACAAGCATAAGCAGGCCGATGAGGGCGATCTGGAACGGCGAAATGCCACTGTTTCCAGCGCCAGTCGGCGGGAGCTTGCTTGGAATCACGGGTGTCGGCACGATTGTAGGGCTTGGCGAAGCAGCGATCTGAGGCGTGGTAGAGACCTCGACGGTAGTCGTCGGGATCTGCGGTGCATAGCACTGCAGTCCGGTCTTGTTCCACACCACAATGCTGTCGTTCTTGTTGCCACCCTCGGTCCATGCCGTTGCGTCCACCGTCAAACTAGGGTTGTAATTCAGGATGATGACGGGGAAACTGGGGGTCTCAGGCCGCCATTCAGGATGATCGTTGCGCCATTCTTCCGAAGGGATTTCCGGAATCCTCCAGTTGTACCCATTCGGGTTATTGGCAGCATCCATGAACGGTTGGGAGTAGTTCACTTCCGTGACAAACCCGCGCAAGTCGCGAACAAACGGTTGAGCAGCGACGAGGTCTGTCCCACCCAGGCAGGCGAGCGTGTAGTCAAGGGTGATTTGACCTGCAGGAATCGGTGGGCCTTCAACGCACGGGCGTCCAGTCTCAGGATTCTTGTCTCCTGGGTTAACACAGATTGGCGTCGAAGTTGCGGTCGGCACCTCAGGGGTGTTGGTCGGCACGACGACAGTCGAAGTTGCGGTCGGCACTGGCGGGCACTCAGCACATGGGGTGGCGGTGGGCTTCGGGGGCTTAGCGGTCGGGCTAGGGCCAGGTGTCTTCGTGGGTCGTGCGATGGCAGTAGCAGTTGCAGCCGCAGGCTTGCGAACTGTCTTGCTTACATGCCAGCACTCGAACCCATCGGAGTCACGCTTGCACTTAGCCGTGATCGTTGCGCGATCCGAGTTCGCCCAGGTTCCTTCCAGATTTGATGTCTCCATGGAATAACCATCCGGGCAGTTTCCCTCGACATGCGCTTTCCACCCGTCGTTGTTGACTTCGTCCACCACAATCGTGAGTCCGCTTGCCTGCGCGTACGCAGACGAAACGGCACATCCTGCTAGTATAAGTAGCAGGGTGAATAACACTGCGAACAGTGTTCGGGGCTTGGCGATTTTCGCCATGGTACACCTCACTAGTTGGTTGCAACCGATGCTCGTACAGAAGATCATCTTCTCTTGAGCCGTATGGCTCATACTAAGAGTCTTGCGGACTCTAAGAGATGATGATCAGCCGCCTATTTAGACGCGTGTGTCCGACTTCTTGGTCGGTAAGTGTGTCCTTTCAGGGGACATATGCACTTTTACACACAGCGGAATACTGAATTTAAAAGGTTATTATTTTTCCAATTCTCTTAAATCCAAAATTCCGCTGTGTGCATTTGCGGTAGTTAAAATATTGCTACAGGCATTAAGCTATACGCTTTCGGGAGTTTTTAAGGCTACCGATTGCAACCCTTTGTCTGCAGACTTGTTTTGATCCTCTCTGTAAATGTGCCTAAGTTGAGCTTGCGCTCATCTTAGTTTGTGCCTCTTTGAGTCTAGTAAGTTCTATTTGAACTTGTAGCCTTATTGAGGCATGGTGAATATAGCACATTTAATCTTATATGTCAATACTATAAGATGTATTTTAAATTATGTTAACTAGCTTTGATACTTTTTAACCAATTATTGACATTATTAATAACTTATAGTATTTTACTTGCACGGAGAAAATTATGAACACTTTAACTAAACTCTATACACCAGAAGAAGTAGCCGACTTATTACAGGTCAGTAAAAATTTGGTCTATGAGCTAATAGCAAGCAAAGAAATCTACGCTAAGAAAGTAGGTCGAGTTTATCGTATCCCCGCTGCTGCAGTTGACTACTTCACCCATAATTTGGATTACCATCATCTTGTGATCAATGCGAGTAAAGAACTAGGTCATTTACATTTGCCTCATGTGTCACATGAAGAAATTGATACTACACCTAAAGGTCCATTGGATTAAATTGGAAAATAATGGAACATGCTTTGTGCACGGGTGGAATTTAATGAAATGTAGCCTGCTGTTGTTTTCGACTTCGTTTTGTCTCATCAGATAGAGATTCGTTAGACTCTATAAACAACGCAACGAGAAAGCAAGAAATAAGCAGAAATACAAAAGAAAGTAAAAATAAACAATAAACCTTAAGCGGTTTATGGGCGTTTTTTAATTCAATAGTATTTCTTCTCTCCAATTCAAATGGTTCGTACCAGCGTGGTTGAGTTTGAAACTCTAGCTGCGGAACGAGTCCGTAGCGCCACGCTGGTTCCTTATTCACTTGTTAGTTCATCTACTCGAAGATGCCAGATCGGCGCCATTTAGTGCGCTCGCGGCGCGAGTTGATGAACAAACCGATTTGGTTTTCAACCCAGCCCATGACCTTATCTACAAGGTTGGTCTTGTACAGACCATACTCCTCATAAATGAGGCACAAGTGGTACTGGTTGTCCACCATCTCATCGCCTGGCTGCGGGTTCTCAGCGGGTGTACCGCTCAGCTCCCACTCGTTCCCACGAATGGCAATGCGAATGCGCATAAGCTGCGCCTTCACAAAGATGTTCCGATTGACCGTGCGCTCTTCCATGGTGAGTCCTTTCGCTTATTCCTCTTCTGGATACTTGCCGAAGCGCTGGCGGTAAGCTTCGCGATCCTCATCGCTGATCTGACGACTCGCAATGGTCTGGCGAAGATTAACACGCCCACGCTCAGTCGAACGCTGCTGTAGCGGGGATTGGTGTCCGCGCTCAGCATCTTCCTGCTCCTTCTGGCGAAGGCGATCAAGAAGACCCATGTGTTGGCTCCTTTCAGAGCTAGTATGTGGCTTGCCGCCGTCCTCATTGTTTCCAATGAGCAAGCCTGCTGTGTAGCGGGTTACCATACCTGAAAATAAATTCAGATACACTAACCCGCTATCCAGTAAGCAGACGGTCAAGTACAATACAATTGTTAGGAAAAACTTAAATAGGAGATATCAGCTTCTTAAATACAAGAATACTGACCTTATTGTCCTCCTTGGGAAGAAATATGGAATACAGGTGCGGTACAACGACCGCTTTGGAACCCCAAGCCTCCTAAAGAGTAATCTTGCTTCTCGTTGTTAAGGTACTTTCTGAACTATAGGATAAATAGTATTTTTAAAATTGCTCCTTGTTCAGGCTCTCAGAAGCTATTTTACTTCTAAAAATGAACGTAAATAACTTCTTTGAGCAAGGTAAACATAGCATATATATATACAAAATAGTCAATGCTATAAGCCATATTATTTTGTATTCAAACTCAAATTGTCTAAACTCAAGAATCAACCTTATTGGAAAATAGGATAAGTAAGGTGCACCTCAAATTCTCTACGCTCCATTTTTAAACCTAACACGCTAAAATCAACCTCACATACAGTAGTGTTGTGAAATGGAATACTATCCTGTGCACATATGGAAGATAAACTTGTGCACGAAAAGAGCAACACTCATGGAAACGAGATGCTCACACCACACCAACAAATCACCATCCATACCCTCTTTAAACAAGGAAAAGAGATCAAAGAAATAGCCGAAAGTTTAGGCGTCCACCGCAATACCGTAAAAAACATACTACAGCGTGGAGAAATCAGACAAAAACAAGAACGAATTAAACACTCATCCTTTGCTACCTACCAGAAACAGATCGAAGATTTTTTAACAAAAAAGATCACCAGACTTCGTATCTGGCAGATACTAAAAGATGAGTATGCAATCGAAGCAGGATATTACGCGTTTTGTAAGTACCTGAAGACGGTGAAGAAAAATGAGAGAAAAGTAGCATTTGTGGTGCAGGAAAACGAACCCGGAGAATTGGCTGAAGTAGACTTTGGCTATGCTGGACTCATCCCCAAAGGTGCAGAACAACGCGGTAGTCGAGACACAACCCTAACCAAAGTCTGGTTCTTCATCATGACGCTCAGTTATTCAAGAGACGCATACTACGAAGCAGTCACTGATCAAAAAGTAGAAACCTTTATCCAATGCCACCTTAATGCCTTCCAATACTTCGGCGGTGTACCCAAAGAAGTGAAGATAGATAACTTAAAATCTGGCATTTTGCGTAATGAACAATACTCACTGGAATACAACCAACACTTCCTAGACTGTGCCTACTACGCCGGATTTATCATCAAACCCTGCACCCCATACCACCCCAACCAAAAAGGCAAAGTCGAAAACGGCGTCGGCTATGTCAAGAAAAACTTTCTTGGTGGCCGAACCTTTGCCGACCTGCAAGATTTCAAACATCAACTGCGTGACTGGATGCACAATGTCGCCAATGTCCGCATCCACGGCACCACCAAACAAATACCTCACGAAATCCTCCTGAGTGTTGAGCGCCAAGCGCTCCAACCACTCCCACAAAATCCCTTTCCAACCAATGTTACTCTCAGACGTAAAGTTAAACTCAACTGCCACATCCAATACGATGGCAACTACTACTCCGTACCCTCACCTTATGTTGGTGAAATGGTAGACGTCAGAAAAGCCGACAATCTCCTCAAAATATCTATCCCCAGAGACCGCGTAGTCTCCTTAAACGACCTCCCAAATCCCAAAGAGTATGGAAATATACCTGAAACATCAGAAGTTGAAATTGCTACCCACATCATCTCCGCAAAAGTGGGTACCTACATAACCAATCCCCATCACTTCCCCGAGCATAAAATATATTCCCAAACTGCTTTTCAACAAAAATATGAAGACAAAATGAAGAATATTGGTGAGAATGTTCACGCATTCTTCACCAAAGTACTACTCCACGACAAAATGTCCTGGCAACAAACTATTCGAAGTGTTTTAGGCTTAGTCCCACTGTATGGAAAAGAAAAAGTAGACAAAGCCTGCAAGCGCGCATTGCAATACAACGCTTTCAAATACCGAGTCATCAAGAATATCTGTGAAAAAGGACTGGAGAATGTTGAAATTGATCCAACGTTACCAAAAACAGATACAAAAAAAGATCACGGCCTTGACCGTGATCTTTCATACTACGAAAAAGAAAATGGAAATTAAAACTGTGCATGGGTGGAAAATATGGGAAAGAAAAAATGGAATTTAATGGAATATATTTTAAAAAACAGAGGTAAAAAGAAGATATGAAGACATTACAGCAGTATTGCAGACAATTTAACTTAGCCGGAATTGGCAAAACATTCGAAGATAGAATACGTGAATCTCAGGAAAACAATCT